>NZ_JBOCUO010000002.1:0-1028737 GCF_052542005.1 Terrihabitans aquatilis
AGCAGCTTCCTAGCAGAGTTTCTAACACTTGGCGCTGGCATCGATAACATTTTCGTGGTATACGGTATTTAAGAATATAAATCAGTCGCTTAGATGGAAAGTCATTCGAAGCGAACTTAAATACCGGGGCGGAACAGGGGCTGAGAGAATCGCTTGAGGCGGCTTTCACCCGACTTTCGTCTTGCGACCTTTTGCTGAGTGTGGCACGGCCCGTTATCAAAACCGGTCCGCTGCCCGACAGCACCCAAAACAGGTTTAGAGGGGAAACTGACATGGCCAAGATGCGTGCGGTCGATGCCGCCGTCCGGGTTTTGGAGAAAGAGGGCGTGACATGCGCCTTCGGTGTGCCGGGCGCGGCCATCAATCCATTCTATTCGGCGATGAAGGCGCGCGGCTCGATCCGCCACGTCCTCGCCCGTCACGTCGAGGCCGCCTCCCACATGGCCGAGGGCTACACCCGCGCCGTGGCCGGCAATATCGGCGTCTGCATCGGCACGTCCGGCCCCGCCGGCACCGACATGATCACCGGCCTCTACTCGGCCCAGGCCGATTCCATTCCGATTCTCTGCATCACCGGCCAAGCTCCCCGGGCGCGCCTCTACAAGGAGGATTTCCAGGCTGTCGACATCGAGTCGATCTCGAAGCCGCTCACCAAGTTCTCGGTGACGGTGCGGGAGGCCGCCCTCGTGCCGATGGTGTTCCAGCAGGCTTTCCATCTGATGCGCTCGGGTCGTCCGGGCCCGGTCCTGATCGATCTGCCGATCGACGTGCAGGTCGCGGAGATCGAGTTCGACGAGGACACCTACGAGCCTCTCGCCGTCTACAAGCCGAAGGCGTCCCGCAAGCAGATCGACAAGGCGCTGGCTCTCCTCAATGAAGCCGAGCGTCCGCTGATCGTCTCCGGCGGCGGCGTCATCAATGCCGACGCCTCCGACCTTCTCACCGAATTCGCGGAGATCACGGGCATCCCGGTCATCCCGACCCTGATGGGATGGGGCACGATCCCCGACGATCACGACCTGATGGCCGGCATGTGCGGCCTTCAGACCAGCCATCGCTATGGAAATGCCAGCCTGTTGGCGTCCGATTTCGTGTTCGGCATCGGCAATCGCTGGGCCAATCGCCACACCGGCTCGGTGGAAGTCTACACAGCCGGCCGCAAATTCGTGCACATCGACATCGAGCCCACCCAGATCGGACGCGTGTTCGGTCCGGATCTCGGCATCGTGTCGGATGCCGGCGCGGCTCTCGAGCTTCTCGTCGAGGCGGCGCGCGAATTGAAGGCCTCCGGTGCCCTGAAGGATCGCAGCGCCTGGGCGGCCGAATGCCTGGACCGCAAGCGCCGCATGCAGCGCAAATCCCACTTCGACAACGTGCCGCTGAAGCCGCAGCGCGTCTATGAAGAGATGAACGCCGCCTTCGGCCGCGACACCACCTATGTCACGACGATCGGCCTGTCGCAGATCGCAGGTGCGCAATTCCTGCGCGTCTACAAGCCGCGCAACTGGATCAATTGTGGTCAGGCCGGCCCGCTCGGCTGGACGCTTCCTGCTGCGCTCGGTGTGCGCGCAGCCCGCCCCGACGCCAACATCGTGGCGCTGTCGGGCGATTACGACTTCCAGTTCATGATCGAGGAACTGGCGGCCGGTGCGCAGCACAAGCTGCCCTATCTGCATGTGGTCGTGAACAATTCCTATCTGGGCCTCATCCGTCAGGCTCAGCGCGGCTTCCAGATGGACTTCGAGGTGTCCCTCGCCTTCGAGAACGTCAATTTCGACGAGGCGGACGGCTCGCAGGCCGGCTACGGCGTCGACCACGTGGCGGTTGCCGAAGGGCTGGGCTGCAAGGCCATCCGGGTGAAATCGCCGAATGAGTTCCAGGACGCCTTCGCGCGCGCCAAGGAACTCATGGACGAGCATCAGGTGCCGGTTGTGGTCGAGTTCATTCTCGAGCGCGTCACCAACATCGCGATGGGCACCGAGATCGACAACATCAACGAGTTCGAGGAAATCCTCGACGTTGAGCCCGAGAGCGTTCCGGCCGAGTAATCGGCCGGTTTCTCATCCGACACGTCTGACTGAACACGGAGAAGGCCTGTGCCGAAATTCGCCGCGAACCTGACCATGCTCTTCAACGAGCTTCCCTTCCTCGACCGCTTCGAGGCGGCCGCGAAGGCTGGTTTCAAGGGCGTCGAATATCTGTTCCCCTACGACTTCCAGCCGGAAGAGCTTGCGGAGCGCCTGAAGGCCAACGGCCTGACCCAGGTTCTCCACAATCTCCCGGCTGGCGATTGGGCGAACGGCGAGCGCGGCATCGCCACCCTGCCCGACCGGCAGGACGAGTTCCGCGCCGGCGTTGACAAGGCCATCACCTACGCGACGGCGCTGGGCTGCAAGCAGGTCAACATCCTGTCCGGCATCCCGAAGGGCGTCGATCCCGCGGATGCCCGCCGCGTTTTCGTCGAGAACCTGAAATACGCCGCGCCCCGCCTGAAGGACGCCGGCATCAGGCTCTTGATCGAGGCCTGCAACACCCGCGATATCCCGGGCTTCTTCCTGACCAACAGCAAG
The DNA here is from genome assembly GCF_052542005.1 of Terrihabitans aquatilis. Lineage (NCBI taxonomy): Bacteria > Pseudomonadati > Pseudomonadota > Alphaproteobacteria > Hyphomicrobiales > Terrihabitans > Terrihabitans aquatilis. The sequence goes on from NZ_JBOCUO010000002.1 coordinate 2,571, forward strand.
CAGGCCTTCGAGATCATCGACGAGGTCGGCTCCGACAACCTCTTCTTCCAGTACGACATCTATCACATGCAGATCATGGAAGGTGATCTCGCCACCACCATCAAGGCCAACCTGCCGCGCATCGCGCACATGCAGCTGGCCGACAATCCCGGCCGCAACGAGCCGGGTACCGGCGAGATCAATTACCCATTCCTGTTCAAGTTTATCGACGAGATCGGTTACGATGGCTGGATCGGCGGCGAGTACAAGCCGAAGAGCGACACCGTATCCGGCCTGACCTGGCTGCCGAAGTAAGACCGGTTCGTCCGGCATCTGTTTGAAAAATCAACGGGGAAATACATGGCTAAGACACTCGGCTTTATCGGGCTCGGCATCATGGGCAAGCCGATGGCGGGCCACCTGATCGCGGCCGGCCACACGGTCCATCTCTACACGATCGAGGGCGTGCCCGAGGATCTCGTCGCCCAGGGCGGCAAGAAGGCGGACAGCGCCGCGGCCGTGGCCCAGGCTGCGGACATCATCTTCACCATGGTGCCCGACACGCCGCACGTGGAATCCGTGCTGTTCGGCAAGAACGGCGTGGCCGAGGGCTTCGCGACCGGCAAGATCGTGGTCGACATGTCGTCGATCTCGCCGATCGAGACCAAGAAGTTCGCCCAGAAGATCGAAGAGCTCGGCGGCAAGTACATCGATGCCCCGGTGTCCGGCGGCGAGGTCGGCGCCAAGGCCGCTTCCCTCACCATCATGTGCGGCGGCGATCAGGCGGTGTTCGACGAGGTCAAGCCGCTGTTCGACCTGATGGGCAAGAACATCACGCTCGTCGGCGGCAATGGCGATGGACAGACCACCAAGGTCGCCAACCAGATCATCGTCGCGCTCAACATCCAGGCCGTGGCCGAAGCACTCGTCTTCGCATCCAAGGCGGGTGCCGACGCCGCGAAGGTCCGTGAAGCGCTGATGGGCGGTTTCGCCAATTCGCGCATCCTGGAAGTCCATGGCGAGCGCATGGTCAAGCGCACCTTCAATCCGGGCTTCCGCATCGAGCTGCACCAGAAGGACCTGAACCTGGCCCTCAACGGCGCGCGCAGCCTGGGCGTCGCCCTGCCGAACACGGCCAACGCCGCCCAGCTGATGAACGGCCTCGCCGCCAATGGCGGAGCGGCACTCGACCATTCGGCCCTCATCAAGGCCATCGAACTGCTCTCAGGACACGAAATCGGCTAAGCTGGTCTCGAAAGCAGGCTGTGCCCTGCTTCACCAACATGGCGGGACGTCTCGAACGCCCCGCTTATAAAAACGGCCAGGCTTGATTGGTCTGGTCGAGAGGGGAATGCCAAGAGGAGGGATCCATGAAGATCTGCGTCTACGGTGCTGGAGCCATCGGCGGCTATATGGGCGTTCAGCTGGCACGTGCCGGCGCTGAGGTCAGCCTCGTAGCGCGTGGTGCCCATCTGGAAGCCATGAAGAAGAACGGGCTCAAACTCCTGATCGATGGAGAAGAGCGGGTCGAGCATCTGAATTGCACCGACGACCCCAAAGAGCTCGGCCCCCAGGATTACGTCATCATCGCGTTGAAGGCCCATTCCGTCCCGAACGTGGTCGATTCCATGCAGCCTCTGCTCGGAAACGACACCAGCATCGTGACGGCGGTGAACGGGGTACCCTATTGGTACTTCTACAAGTTCGGCGGCGCGCTTGAAGGCCGTACGCTGGAGAGCATCGATCCCGGCGCGCAGCAATGGCAGGCCCTGCGGCCCGAGCGTGCGATCGGCTGCATCGTCTATCCCGCCACCGAGGTGATCGAGCCGGGCGTCATCCAGCACGTCTATGGTGACAAATTCCCCATCGGCGAGCCGTCCGGCGAGCGCACCAAGCGCGTCGAGCAGCTGTCCGAAATCATGGGCGCGGGCGGCCTGCGGGCGCCTGTCATGGAGAACATCCGCGACGAGCTGTGGCTGAAGCTGTGGGGCAATCTCTGCTTCAATCCCATCAGCGCGCTCACCCATGCCACGCTGGACATCATCGCGTCCGATCCGGCCACGCGCGCCATCGCCAAGTCGATGATGCTCGAGGCCCAGGAGATCGCCACCCGTCAGGGCGTGCATTTCCGGGTCGATGTGGAGCGCCGCATCAACGGCGCGGGCGCCGTCGGCGCACACAAGACGTCCATGCTCCAGGATCTCGAGCGTGACCGTCCCATGGAGATCGAGCCTCTGGTCACGGTGGTTCAGGAAATGGGCCGCATGCTGGATGTACCGACGCCGACGATCGATGTGGTGCTGGCGCTGGTGAAGCAGCGGGCAAAGATCGCCGGGCTGAATTGATCAGCTCTTATCTGACTAAAAGGGGCGGCAACGCCCCTTTTTTTATGCTTCGGAAGGAACCGAACCACGTTCTCAACCGCTTAAGTGGCGCCCAGCCATGTTCGGCTTCTCACTAATCGTTAGATGAACGTTCGTTCAGAAATATTGCGCAGTTAAGAACAATAAAACGACACAAACAGCGCAATTATACGAGAACGTCGTCTTCGGTTATCTACGAAGGTCCAATGATGAAAAACATGCGCTACGCTTTGCTTGCCGGTACGATGATTTCCGGCGGCCTCCTCGCTTTTTCCGCACATGCGCTTGACGCACCACCGTCCGTGCAGATGGCCCAGGCCGCACCGGATGAGCTTCCGCAAGGAGAGGCACCACGCGGGCGGGGCGCAGGCCGGGAATCCGGTTCCGAGAGCGAAGCGCCGCGTGAGCGGCCCGAGCGTGCGCCGCGCGCCGAACGAGCCGAACCCCGGCCCGAGCGAGCCGAACGTCCGGAACGCGCAGAACGCCCTGAACGTGCTGAGCGCCCCGAGCGCGGCGAAGGCGCCACGGAACGCGCACCCCGCGCCGAGCGGACCGAACCGCGTCCCGAACGGGGAGCACGCCCTGAGCGTGAGGCACGCCCCGAGCAGGCACGTCCGGAACGTGAAGCAAGGCCAGAACGCGCCGAGCCCGCTCAGGAGCGTGCCCCGCGCCCGGAACGCGCCACCGGTAACGAACCTCGCCCTCGTGCGGAAACTCCGGCCGCGGAACCACGCAGCGAGGCGCCCGCGCGTGGTGAGACGCCGGCAGCGGCTCCGGCAGCCCCCGCCCCGACCGCTGCTCCCGAACGCGCCCCGGACAATCAGCGACAGGCTCCCCGGTCTCGGGAGGAGCGCAATGAAGAGATGAAGCGTCAGCTCCAGGAGACCAAGGAAAAGCGAGCCGAAGAACGTAATCGCCGCGATGCACCCCCGGCCGAGCGCCCCCTCAATCCATCGGCACCTCCGGCACCAGGCGCGGCTCCAACCCCTGTTCCCGCACCCGCTGCAGGCGAAACCGGCCGTCCGGGAGATGACCGTCGCGGCCGCGAAGGTCGTGAGGGCGAGCGCGATGACCGGCGTGGCTCGGATGATCGCCGCGATCGCGGAGACCGCCGCGATGATGAGGGCCGTGACCGGCGCGCCAACGAAGAATTCCGTGGCGGCGACGCCCGCCAGGGCGGCGGTGATTTCCGCCGTTCGGATCCGGAACGCCGCGAGAGCCGTGACGATGACCGTCGCGACCGGCGCCTCGATGAGCGGTTCGGCCGTCGTGAGGAGCGTCAGGGCGATCGTCTGATCATCCGCGAGGGTGACGATCGGACCATCATCCGCGAAAATGGCCGCACCATCATCCGTCACGACGAGACGGAGCGCCTTCGCCGCGGATATCGCGATGAGGACATCCGCGTCGAGCGCCGCCGTGGCGAGGTCGAGACCGTGATCCGTCGCCCGGGCGGGATCGAGATCGTGACCATCAACGACGATGAGGGCCGTCTGCTGCGGCGCTATCGCCGGGAGGGTGGACGCGAGGTCGTCATCATCGACAACACGCGCCGTCCCCGTGGCCCGAACATCTATCTCGATCTTCCTCCCGTGGAGGTCGATCTTCCGGACGACGAATATGTCGTCGAATACGGCGATGCCAGCTACGAGGATCTGGAGGAAACCTTTCGGGCGCCTCCCGTCACGCGGATCGAGCGTCCCTATTCGCTCGATGAGGTTCGCCAGAATGTTCGCCTGCGCGAGCGCGTCCGCAGCGTCGATGTGAACACGATCCAGTTCGCATTCGGCCAATGGACCGTGCCTGCGGACCAAAGCCGGCGTCTCGAGGAACTCGCCAAGGCCATCCGCGCGGTCATCGATCGTGATCCGAGCGAGGTCTTCATGATCGAGGGGCACACCGATGCGGTGGGCAGCGACATCGACAACCTGTCCTTGTCGGACCGCCGCGCCGAAGAGGTTGCTGCGATCCTCAGCCAGGATTTCCGGATCCCGGCGGAGAACCTCGTGACCCAGGGCTACGGAGAGCAATATCTGAAGGTCGATACCGAGAGCGCGAACGCGGAAAATCGCCGCGTCACGGTGCGGCGCATCACACCATTGCTCAACGCCAAGCAATAAGCCGCAGCCAAATTACCGCTTGAGAGAGCCCGCCGGATGTTCCGGCGGGCTTTTGCGTAGAATTCCCTGTTGCGGAAACGATCCGGGTTCCGGCACGTTTTGTCTGGCTAGGCAGAAGGAGGAAAGCGTGCAGATTCCTGTCGAGATCACCTTCCACAACATCCAGAGTTCCGAATGGGTGGAAGAGGCCATCCGCGAGAAGGTCGCCAAACTCGAGAAATTGTTCGAGCGGATCATCACCTGCCGCGTGCGGGTGGAGCGACGTGCGACCAACGCCACGAACTCGATTCCGCCCGTGGTGCGCATCGAAGTGGGTCTTCCCGGCCGCAAGGACATCGTGGTCAGCCATGAACCGGAGCATCTGCAGCAGAAGTTCCAGGATCCGGACATGCGAAACGCCATCAATGAAGCGTTCCGCATCGCAGAGCGCCAGCTTCTCGATTTCAAGGAGCAATTGAAGGGGCGCACCAAATCGCCACACCACGATGGCTCGAACCAATATCTCGGACAGGTTGCGGAGCTTGCGCCGGAGAAGGATCACGGCTTCCTTCTGACCGCTGAAGGCGGATTGCTCTATTTCCACCGCAACAGCCTGCTGACCGGCGATTTCGATAATCTGCGCCGGGGGGACGAGGTCCATTATGTGGAGGATCTCGGCGACACCGGCCCTATCGCATCCAAGGTTCGTGTCAAGGAAAGCGCCTGACGCGAAAACTCGTGACTCTTTTGGGGAGGCCGCTTATGCGGCCTCTCTTTCATCCAGCCTTACAGCCCTGTTTTATCTGGGATTTTTTCTTCCTTCAGAATCCCGCTTGACTCTCGAACCTGGGCGTTCTTTTCTAGAACAAACAGGGAACACACTCATTCATGAGCAAGCAGGAAACCCTTGCACAGCTTCGGCGGGACCTTGCCCAGATTCAGTCCTCGGAAAGGATGGATCTGGGAGACCGGGCGCGTTTTACCTTCGGAATCCCCGAGCTGGATGAAGCCCTCGGCGGCGGCCTTCCCTGTGGGGCGGTACATGAGATCTTTGCCTCCAACACGCTTGAGGGATATGCCGCGACCGGCATCACCCTGGCCATGGTCCTGCGCGCCACCAAACCCGACAGCACCATTGTCTGGGTGCGGCAGGAGATGAATGCCCGCGAGCTGGGAGAGGTCTATCCTTCGGGCCTGATGGAATGGGGAATGAACCCTTCCCGCATCATCCTGGTCAAGGTGAAGGATGCGATTTCCGTTCTGCGCGCGGGCCATGAAGCCCTGAAATGCGCGGCACTGGGCGCCGTCATCCTGGAGCCCTGGGGGCAGGCGGCCGCGTTCGATCTGACGGCGACACGGCGCCTCACAAGCGCAGCCACTCGCACATCCATCAGCACATTCCTCCTCCGAATATCAGCCCAACCCGAACCCAGCGCCGCCCTCACCCGCTGGCAGGCACGTGCTCTTCCCTCCATTCCCCTTGAGGCCGAAGCACCTGGATATCCCATCATCGAACTGAACCTGCTTCGGCATCGGGCAGGCTTTCCTCCTGATGCATGGATTGTGGAATGGGACCGTGATCTGTCGTCTTTCCGACAACCGGCGCTATCTCGCCCTGTGGCTACCCTTTCTCGCCAGCGATCGCGCGCGTCGACAGCACAGGAAATGTTGCAACGCGCTGGATGAGCGGCCGCTTATCGTACTTGCGCGCGTGAAGAATGCCTTGCGCATCACCCATTTGGACCGCAAGGCACTAAGCTTTGGATTGCACTCGGGTCTGACATTGGCGGACGCCAGAGCACGGGTACCAGATCTTCTGATCATTGATGAAGATATCGCCGCGGATGCCGAGGCTCTGAATCAGCTTGCCGCCTGGTGTGATCGTTACACTCCTTTGGTCGGCATCTGGCAACCGGATGGTCTTACACTCGATATCACCGGCTGCGCCCATCTTCTTGGGGGAGAGACTAACGTCCTCATGGATATAAAGAAGTGTCTATTTCACGCAGGTTTTGTTGCAAGAATAGCGATCGCTGGAACGCCGGATGCCGCCCATGCCTTGGCACGCTTCTCCCCCAACATCATTGTTTCATCAGGCGAGGAAGCAGAAGCCGTAAGGCCGTTGCCTTTGTCGGCCCTTAACCTCGATGCTCACACTATTACGGCTCTGGCACGAGCGGGTTTGAAAACGATTGCCGACCTTGCCGATCGTCCACGGGCACCCCTCGCGGCACGTTTTGGCTCTGCTCTGCTTGATCGTCTTGCCCGGACATTGGGTGAAATTGATACCCCCATTTCACCACGAAGTTCCCTCCCGAATTTCACCTCGGAGCATCGCTTTGCCGAACCCATAGGTCGGTCCAAAGACATTCTCGCCACCATTCATAAGCTTGCAGTCGATCTTCAGCCCATGCTCGAAGAACGGGGCGAAGGTGGCCGATTATTTGAAGCAAGCTTCTTTCGGGCGGATGGCATTGTACGTCACATCCGCGTTGCCACCAGCCAAGCCTCCTGCTCACCGTCTCATTTGGCCCATCTCTTCTTTGAGCGATTGGACACCTTGGCCGATCCTCTAGATCCCGGATTCGGTTTTGACATGATCCGCCTCGCGGCCTTGATCGTGGAACAGTGTTTAGCGGTTCAACCCAGTCTGGATAGAGATGAGGCACCGGCTGAGCATATTGTGGAATTGCTGGATAGGTTAGGTGCCAGGTTCTCTCCTCAAAAAGTTCTCCGTTTTGCTTCTATGGACAGCCACGTCCCTGAATGGCAGGCGAAAGCACTTTCAGGCCTATCAATACCCGCCAGGAAAAGTGACTGGCCAAACCCCTTAGCCGAAGAGCCACCTTTGCGGCCTCTTTATCTCTTCGAAACGCCCGAACCCGTGCAGGTTGTGGCGGAAATACCGGATGGGGCACCCCGTCGTTTTCGTTGGCGACGTTTCCTGCATGTAATCGCCAGGGCCGAAGGACCAGAGCGCATTGCCCCTGAATGGTGGAAAACGGACGGGGCTTTTTCCACACGCGATTATTTTCGGGTCGAAGATCGCGAAGGTCATCGCTTCTGGCTCTATCGTGAAGGTTTTTATGGAGCCGAAACGTCACCTCCAGGCTGGTATATCCATGGGCTGTTCGCGTGAACTTCGCCGAACTCGTTGCTACCTCCAATTTTTCATTCCTGCGAGGAGCTTCCCATCCGCATGAAATGGTCAACCGCGCGGCTGAACTTGGTCTGAATGGCCTAGGTCTTGCCGATCGCAACACGGTTGCGGGTGTTGTAAGGGCCTATGTTCCAGTCCAGGGCGCGGCGTCTGCCTATGTTACCGAACATCCTGGCCAAGAATTGCCTTTCAAGCTCTTAGTCGGGAGCCGTCTTGCTTTCGAGGACGGCACTCCTGACATCGTCGTTTATCCTGAGAATCGCGTCGGCTGGGCAAGGCTGTGCCGCCTTCTCACTCAAGGTAATCTTCGTGGAGAAAAAGGTCAGTGCCGTCTACGACTCGGCGATCTGTTGGCCGACACACGTCATCTTCTCCTCATTGTCGTTCCGGAAATAAACACTAAAGAACTTACGCCAGTTCTTCCTCAACTCGCCGAAGCCGCGTCCGGAGCTTTATGGATTGCAGCTGTTATGCAAAGGACCGGCCGGGATCAGCGCCGCCTCGCAGTTCTGAAAAATATAGCCGAGGAATATCGATTACCTCTGCTGGCCACCAATAATCCGCTCTATCACGTCTCTTCCAGGCGGCCTTTGCAGGACATCATGACCTGCATAAGAGAAGGGCTGAAAATCGAAAACGCTGGCCGAATGCTTGAGGTCAATGCCGAGAGGCATTTGAAAGATACTAAGGAAATGGCTCGTCTGTTCCGCGACGCGCCGGAAGCAATCGAGGAAAGTCAGCACCTGAGAGCGCGAATGAACTTCTCACTCGAGCAAATAGGCCCGGACTATCCAGATGAGCCCGTGCCGCCCGGCAAGACCGCACAGCAGCATCTGGAAGAATTGACCTGGCAGCGCGCCTGGCTGCGATATCCTGAAGGAATACCAATCAAGACCGAGCGATTGGTCAAACAAGAATTGGCGTTTATCGCGGAGCAAGACTACGCGCGCTATTTTCTTACCATTCATGATATTGTTCGTTTCGCCGATGATCGCGGTATTCTGTGCCAAGGAAGAGGATCTGCGGCAAATTCCGCTGTTTGCTTTATTCTCGGCATAACCAATGTCGATCCTGAGGAAATTGATGTCCTCTTTGCCCGATTCTTATCGAAGGAACGCAAAGAACCGCCCGATATCGACGTCGATTTCGAGCATGAGCGACGGGAAGAAGTCATTCAATACATCTATCGCCGCTATGGTCGCCATCGTGCATCCATTGCAGCCACTATTATTACTTATCGACCACGCAGCGCCATCCGTGAGGTCGGCAAGGTTTTAGGTTTGACAGAGGATGTTACCTCGTCCTTGGCTGCTACCGTTTGGGGAAGCTGGGGCGACAATCTTCCGGAAGATCAGGTTCGCGATTCCGGCCTCCTCCCCAAAAATCCCGAAATCGCGCGTGCCGTGAGATTTGCCAATCAATTGATAGGCTTCCCGCGTCATTTATCTCAGCATGTTGGTGGCTTTATCCTGACCAGAGGGCGGCTGGACGAAATAGTCCCCATCGGCAACGCGGCCATGCCCGACCGCACTTTCATCGAGTGGGACAAGGACGACATTGATGTTCTCGGCCTTCTCAAGGTCGATGTGCTTGCTTTGGGTATGCTGAGCTGCATCAAGAAAGCATTTGCTTTACTGCAGGCGCAAGGCATTCACCACAATCTGTCGTCGATTGGGGCAGGCGACGAAGCTGTTTACGACATGCTGGGCAAGGGCGATTCCATCGGCGTGTTCCAAGTGGAAAGTCGGGCCCAAATTAATATGCTCCCGCGCATGAAACCCAAGGACTTCTATGACCTCGTCATAGAAGTTGCGATCGTGCGGCCCGGTCCAATTCAGGGAGACATGGTTCACCCCTATCTGAGACGGCGCGCTAAAAAAGAAGCGGAGAGTTACCCATCTCCTGCGCCCCCTCACCCACCAGACGAGCTCAAAACCGTCCTCGGCAAAACACTCGGAGTGCCTCTTTTTCAAGAGCAGGCAATGCGGCTGGCCATTGTGGCCGCAGGTTTCAGCCCGGAGGAGGCCAATGGATTGCGGCGCGCCATGGCCACATTCCGACATGTCGGAACGATCCATACCTTCAAGGAAAAAATGATCAACGGAATGACTAGCCGAGGATATGAGCGCGCATTCGCCGAGCGCTGTTTTTCACAGATCGAAGGCTTCGGCACCTATGGTTTTCCGGAAAGCCATGCGGCTGCTTTTGCCCATCTGGTCTATGTCTCGGCTTGGATCAAATGCCATCACCCGGCGGTCTTCACTTGCGCCATCTTGAACTCTCAGCCCATGGGTTTCTATGCTCCGGCGCAATTAGTCCGCGATGCACGCGAACACGGTGTCGAGGTCCGGCCTATCGATATCAATGCAAGCTTTTGGGATAACGTTCTAGAAAAGCAGCAAGACAAAATGCCTGCACTACGCCTGGGTCTACGACAGATCGATGGTTTTCGCAAAGAATGGGCAAACCAGCTTACCTCCCGTCGTAGCGGCGGCTTTACAAGTCTTGAAGAACTAGCACGGCGCGCGGAACTCCCCCGCCCAGGAATGGAGTTGCTGGCAGATGCCGATGCTTGCCGTTCGATCGGCCTAGACCGCCGCAAGGCGCTCTGGGACCTCAAGCGTATGCCTGACGCAGAAACACTGCCTCTGTTCGCTGCGGCGGGTACTAACGAACTTGTAGAAGAACCTAATATGAGTCTTCCAACAATGCCGCTTGTTGAGCATGTGGTCACGGACTACCAGATGACGCGGCTATCGTTGAAAGCTCATCCGCTTCAGTTTCTAAGGGAGAGGTTCCATTCCGAAAACATTCTCACCTGTAAATCGGTCGATGCGGCACGCCATAATTCTTGGGTAAAGACTGCCGGTATCGTACTGGTGCGCCAACGTCCAGGAAATGGCAACGTCATCTTCATGACAATCGAGGACGAAACCGGCATCACGAACATCGTGGTATGGGCAAGTCTCTTTCAACAGTTTCGCCGCGAGGTCATGGGCTCCCGGCTGATCGAAATTCATGGCCGAGTGCAACGCAGTGAGGAAGGCGTCGTCCATCTCGTCTCACAGAGACTGATCGATCGCAGCAAGGATCTGCAGGATCTTGCAGCTCACCGGCACGCGCATTTCCAGCTCACCAGAGCGGATGAAATCCTTCACCCTCAGCATCCACGCACATCTACCCATCCACGCCAGGAAAGGATCATCCCCAAATCCCGTGATTTCCATTAATCGGCATTTTTATTGAGGCGTTGCCGGTGGCGGCGTCTCCCCAGGGGCGCCAGGCTGTTGTGGGGACGCATGGGGAGCTTCGAATTGCGGCGGCGGAAGCACAAAAGAAGGCGCTGGAATATTACCGGTATCACCCCCCTGCCCCGCCCCGGACGCAGGCTGACCAAGCGACGGGAGTCCCAAAGGCGGCAATCCCAACGGGTTGTTCTGCGGAGCCTGCTGATCGGGAAGCCCAAGAGGAGGCAAACCGAGTTCATTGCCCTGCGGTCCCGTCTGCACCGCGGGAGCAGACCGTGGCGCCGACTTGTAATGCATGACCATTTGAGGAAACAGAATGGTCAGCGCCACCATTATCAGTTGGATGCAAACAAAGGGGATCGCTCCCCAGTAGATTTCAGCGGTGGTCACGCCTCTTGTCTGCCGCCCTGTGACCTTGTCGATAAAAGTACCTCGCGGCGCAACCGAGCGCAGATAGAACAGCGAAAATCCAAACGGCGGATGCATGAAGGACGTCTGCATATTAATACCTAGCAAAACACCGAACCAAATCAGGTCAATGCCGAGCTTGTCTGCGATCGGACCCAGCAACGGAACAATAATAAATGCCAGCTCGAAGAAGTCCAAAAAGAATGCAAGGAAAAAGACGAGCGCATTGACGGCAATGAGAAATCCCGTTTCTCCTCCGGGAACACTTGTCAGAAGTTCTTCTACCCACAAATGCCCGTTCACTCCATAGAAGGTGAGTGAGAAAACTCGAGCGCCGATAAGAATAAAAAGTACAAATGCCGACAGCTTCGTCGTCGATTCCATTGCCTGAATGAGCAGGGGTATTGAAAGGCGACGGTTTGCCCACGCCAAAACGATCGCGCCCACGGCCCCCATGGCTCCACCCTCCGTCGGGGTAGCAATTCCCAGAAAAATGGTTCCGAGAACAAGAAAGATCAGCGCCAAGGGTGGGATCATCACAATGATGACCTGCTGCGCAAGATAAGACAGCAGCGACCAATTGAAACGCTTGTTCAACGCCGCGACGAGGTAAAGAAGGATCGTTGCGATGGTTGCCGCCCACACGCTTGCGGATTCCGGTACGATCGGAAGTAAAAATCGATCGCAGATAAAAGCAATTCCCACCGCTGCGGCCAGCGCAATGATGAGCGAAGTAACACCCTTTCCAAGGGTCCGCGCTTCAGGTGGCAGCGCCGGCGCCGCATTGGGCCAGATCATCGAAACGATGAATACGTAAGTGACATACAGACCGGTCAGAACCAAGCCTGGGATAATGGCCCCAGCATACATATCGCCGACCGATCGTCCCAATTGATCTGCCAGAACGATCAGAACAAGAGAAGGGGGAATGATCTGGGCTAGAGTTCCGGAGGCCGCGATCACCCCAGATGCAAGACGTCGATCATAGCCGTAACGTAACATGATCGGAAGTGAGATCAGGCCCATGGCAATAACGGATGCAGCCACTACCCCTGTCGTGGCCGCCAGAAGGGCACCGACAAATATGACCGCATAAGCGAGTCCACCTCGCAACGGTCCAAAGAGTTGTCCGATTGTGTCGAGAAGATCCTCCGCCATTCCCGACCGTTCGAGAATTAGTCCCATGAATGTAAAGAATGGGATAGCGAGCAGAGTATCGTTCGCCATGATGCCACCGAAAAAGCGATCCGGCAGCGCCCCCAAAAGAGGCCAGAACAGGTTGATTTCACCCGACGAAATCGGGGCGAGCTCCACACCGATGACGAAGAAAAGCAGGCCATTTGCGGCAAGAGCGAACGCGACGGGATATCCAAGAAGCAGGAATATCACGAGCGACACGAACATGATCGGCGCCAGATTGTGGGCGATGAACTCAATCATGACCGCACCCCCGGCTTCGCAACTACTGAGTTTTCATCTTCAGGAATGAACTTGGCAATTTCATCTTCAACTGAGGATACGTGATGCAGGGGAGTTGTATCCTCGACTTTCCAGAACAGGATTGCGGCCCGCTTGATCAATTCGGAAATTCCTTGGGCGAATAGAAGAATAAATCCAAAAAGAAGCAGCGATTTCGCCGGCCATAAAAGAAGGCCGCCAGCATTTGGTGAATGCTCTCCGCTTACAAACGAGTTTTTTACATAGGGAACAAGAAGCCAAATCATCAAAGCCGTAAAAGGCAACAACATAAATATGTGACCGATCAGGTCTATCCAATCCCTCGTCCTACGCTGAAGATTTCCTGAGACAATATCCACTCGGATGTGTTCATTTTTCTGCAGGGACCATGCAGCAGCCAGCATGAAAATTGCACCGAAGAGATACCACTGAATTTCCAGCCAGCCATTTGATGAGATATTGAATGCCTTGCGGACAACGGCATTTCCAGCGCTGACCAGAACGACCAGAAGAATAAGCCACGACACGGCGCGACCTATCAAAGCGGTCAGCCAGTCAATTCCACGCGAAACTGCAAGAAGCGATGTCAAAGAAGCGCACTCCTTCAAGAATGAAGCGGCTAGGCCGCTTCATCTACGCGGAAGCCATTACGTCCGAGACCGTCACCCTCCGGAGGGCTTGAGTGCACCCTCGCGCTGCCGCAGCATCATGAAAGTATCAAACGTATACTCGGCAACCTGTTGATACAGGAAAGCATCGGCGCGGAACGACACCATCGAGTCGTAAATCTTTTTGAAGGCTGCATTCTTGCTTGTGATATCAGCATAGACTTCTTGAGCTGCCTTGAATGAGGCCGCCATGACGTCTTGAGGGTAAGGCCTTAATTGCGCCCCCGAAGCCAGTAGCCGATTAAGAGCTGCAGGATTCTTATAATCGTACTCTGCCAACATCTCTACAGTTGCCGCACGCGCCGCCGTGCCGAGCAAGCTCTGATATGTCTTCGGAAGAGCATCGAACTGCTGCTTGTTCACGAAAAAGTTCAGTTCCAGGCTGCCTTCCCACCAGCCTGGATAATAGTAAAACGGGGCAACTTTGACAAAACCTAGTTTTTCATCGTCATAAGGACCGATCCATTCAGCAGCATCGATCGTACCGCGCTCGAGAGACGGATAAATGTCGCCCCCGGCAACCTGCTGCGGCACGACACCAAGCTTGCCCATGACTTCGCCCGCAAGACCGGCGATACGCATTTTCAGTCCGCTCAAGTCCTGAACTGATCGGATCTCGCGGCGAAACCAGCCGCCCATCTGAGTACCGGTGTTACCCCCGGGCAGATAATGTAGTCCCTGCGGCTCGAAATATTCATTCAAAAGATTAATGCCGTTACCATAATGCAGCCAAGCCTGCATTGCGCGAGCATTCAAGCCGAATGGAACTGCGGCGCCGAGTGCCCATGTGGGATCCTTGCCGACGTAATAGTAGGCGGCAGTGTGACACATCTGAACAGTGCCGTTGATCACAGCGTCAGCCGCTTGAAGCCCTGGCACGATTTCGCCTGCGGCGAAGACCTGAATATCGAAATTTCCGTCGCTGGCCTCTCGGACGAAGGTCGCGAGGTCCGCCGCGCCGCCATAAATGGTATCGAGCGATTTTGGAAACGATGACGTACAACGCCACTGGATCTTCGGCGTCGTCTGCGCAATGGCCGGTGCAGCCAAGGCGGTGCTTCCTGCACCCAGCGCGGCGGCTCGAATAAATTTACGGCGGTTCAGCATGGCGTTGCCTCCTGTTCCCTCAATAAGACCAAGCTCTGACGGCTATTCGGCCTTCGCCTCGAACCATCGATCGAGGCATGAATCAGAGTAGAACTTCAACCATTGCGGGAAGCAAGCGGAACCGCACGGATCGGTCCTCAAATATGAGCAGCAACGATACTCGTATCGGCTGACGAAGCTCTCCGCACGAGATCACGCAATTGAGGACGATGGCCGGGCTTCAGATCCCGTCATGGTATTCGGTCCACGCAGCCAGAGATCCAACCTTAACAATGCCCTCTACATGATCGATATCCCGAATTGATGGTGACGCTTACCGCGATTGAATTGGCCGCACCGTTGAGCGGACGGCGAAGATGCCACGCAGATTGCCTTCATAATCGGGATTTTGGAACGAGGTCGCGCCGGGCCAGATTCATCCAATACAAATCTGGAATAGATCTCCCGATTTCAGCCCGGTCAGCACAACACGCGAAGACTCCTCAGTTTCCAAAACACGCAGGGCCATCTTCGAGTGGGCGACGGGGCACTGGCTGCGCTCGCCGCAAGGCGTGCGCACGCGGCCAATGAAATCAGGTGGGCGGGCCAATCACCGGGCGCCTCTACAAAGTCTCGCCGACTCAAAGATCTGATGAAACGGCGCATCAATCGTAGATTGAGTGCTTCTCATAATCATTAGTAAAACAGACAACTTTACCGCAAAATATTTTGATGACGACTGCGGTTCCGTAGAGACGGGTAAGATTACTTTCCGTCATTGTTTCGAGTGCCGGACCCTGGAGGATTTCTCCACATCGACTAAGGAGCAGAACGTTATGGGCCACAGAGAAAGCCTGATCAGGATGGTGCGTTGAAAACAGCACCGCAAAATTCCGTTTGGCCAACCAGGACAAAACCGCCAACACGCGCTCTTGATTAGCAAAATCGAGGCTTGCAGTCGGCTCATCCAACACAAGAATGCGCGCTTCTTGCGCAAGTGCACGTGCGATAAGAACAAGCTGCCGTTCGCCGCCGCTGATCCCCGTAAACCTGCGCCCTGCAAGGTGAGATATTCCGAGATCATTCAGCGCCGCATAAGCCGCATCATGGTCGGCGCTAGTAGGACCTTCAAGCATGGAGCGGCGGGCTGTGCGACCCATCAGCACCGTGTCAAGAACGGAAAAAGCGAATTGTCCGCCGCTGCTCTGCGGCACATAAGCGAGGCTCATGGCACGACGGGCTGGCGACCAATTGGCAATGTCCTCACCGTACACGCTAACCCGGCCCACCGGAGGCGGCTGGAGATGCAACAGGGTCTTGAGGAATGTGGTCTTGCCTGCCCCATTTGGGCCGAGCAGAGCCAAAACCTCTCCTGCTTCGAGTCGAACATTCACACCTTTTGCCAACGTCCGCCCTGCGGGGCCGAAGGATAGGTTTTCGATTTGTAAGAGTGGTGTGCTCATCCGGCTGCCTGTTGTCGCGAGGATGCGGCAAGGATGGCGATGAAGATCGGTGCGCCGACCAGGGCCGTCAGTACGCCAAGAGGGATTTCGACATCCGCCGCGCTGCGCGCGATCGTGTCCACCAGCAACAGGAAAACGGCGCCGAAGAGGGCCGACGCAGGGCCCAGTCGAGCGAAAGCGGGGCCGAGGGTGAGCCGCGCCAGATGGGGTATGACGAGGCCGACCCATCCGATGATGCCGCTGATGGAGACCGATGCGGCGGTGAGAAGCGTGGCGCAGACGATCACCACAAGACGTGTGCGGCGCGTATCGATGCCCAGCGCCCGGGCCTCCTCGTCTCCGAGGGTCATCACATCGATACGCCAGCGCAGCAGGAGCAGCGGGACGAGCGCCATCAATACGACGGGGAGGAGGATCAACGCTTCGTGGGAGCGCACCCCGGACAGGCTGCCCAGCAGCCAGAAGGTGATGGCCGGCAGCTGATTGTAGGGGTCAGCCAGCACTTTCAGCATGGACAGGGCCGCACCGAACAATGTGCCGATAACTATGCCGGTAAGGATCAGCACAAGCACAGAATCGTGCCGATGCATGGTCAAGGCCATGAGATAGACGGCGACCACCGCGACGAGCCCGCCCCCGAACGAGGCAAGCTGGATGCCGAGAATGGGCAGGCCCAGGAAAATGCCAAGCACGGCCCCGAGCGCCGCTCCCGACGAGACACCGAGCAGGTCCGGTGAGACGAGCGGATTACGGAACAGGCTTTGATAGGCTGCGCCGGCCGTCGCCAGCGACGCACCGATCAGCAGTGCGGCGAGGATGCGCGGCCCCCGGATGTTCTCGACGACCGCCACCACGGCACCCGTCGGCTGGTCGGAGATGCCCAGCCGCCAGGCAAGCCAATGGCCGAGATCCACGCCCGAGACCGGATAAGCGCCGAACGCGAACGCGCCGGCAATCATGAGCAGGAGAACAGGGAGACCGTAGCTCCAGAACGCCCGCGCGCTCATCGAAAGACGGCGTGCGCCAGCAGCCGATCAAGCTCATCCGACGTCGGTGTGCGATGGTAGAACAGGCGGTAGAAGTCCTCTGCCTCGGAACGGATGTTCGTGTGCATCCGCTGGGGATGGAGGAGAGCAGCCATCCAGACGGCACCGAGCGCGCGGTTCACGCTTGGGGGATAATCAACCCAGGGAAAGGGCTCCTGCGGGGAAAGAACGATCCGGCCCTCGCGCACCGCCCGCACCTGCTGCCACAGGGGATCGTTCCGAGCGGCTTCGTAAAACGAAGGGTCGAGCGCGACGATGATGTCCGGATTCCAGCTCAGCAGCTGTTCCAGGGAGATCGTGACGAGCCCGCCTCCGCCCAGCGGCACGGCGTTGCGCCCGCCCGCGATCTCGATGATCTCGCCGGTGATAGAGCCAGGCCGGCCGCTCTCCAGCCCTTCGGGGCCGCGGGCAAGATAGACGCGCGGGCGATCACCCTCGGCCAGGCCGGCGAGCGCATCGCGGATCTTGTCGAGCCGCGTCTCGATCCATTGCGCCTGCTCGTCGGCCGCCGGGGCTCCAAGCGCCGCTGCGAGTAGACGATACGTCGCCGGCAAGGCCATTAGCCGCCCGTCGAAGAGCAAATGCGGCACGCCCGTCGTCTGCTGGACGCGCTCGGCCAGCGACACATAGGTCTGGTCGGTGGAGCCGAGATCGATGATGATTTCGGGATCGAGACGCAGTACCGCCTCGAAATTCGCTTCGCCGCCGCGCCCGGTCAGCCGGCCGGTCGATGGTTTCGCGGCATCTTTCGGCAGCATCCGCAGCTGCTCCGCGGACAGCGCGCGGGTCCAGCCGAGAAGGCTGCCCGGAGCCATGGAATAGATGACAAGGCCCGCGGGCGGCCCTGCCGCAAACACCCGCTCCACCTTGTCGGGCAAGGTGAACCGGCGGCCGGTCGCATCCTCGATATCGCGTGCCCACGTCGCCGCCGCGCCGGCGAACAGAAGGGCAAGCGCGGCGGCGACGAGAGTGCGCATGTTATTTGCCGATCATGACGTCGGAGGCCTTGATAATGGCGCTGGCCGTGTCGCCGGCCTTCAGGCCGAGATCGTCCACGGCTTCATTGGTGATCGACGAGGTAACGATCTTTCCGCCCCCGAGGTCGATCCGAACATGCGCGGTGGTCTGGCCCTTCACGACCTCGACGACCGTGCCTTCCAGAACGTTGCGTGCGCTCAACTTCATCATGCTTCTCCTTTTTCTGGATGAGTGTCGTTTGGTGTACGGCGCATCTGCTCCAGGCTTTGCATGTGAAGGCTGGCCGCTTTTGCGGCTGCCAATTCCATGGCCCGAAAGTGTGCGAGTACATCACGCCCGAGCGGCGTCAGCTCGGCCCCACCACCGCTGCGTCCGCCGAGATGTCCGAGGGCAACCGGCGCGCCAAAAATGCGATTCATTTCGGCGACGAGATCCCAGGCCCGCTTGTAGGACATGTTCATGGCGCGCCCTGCCGCCGAGATGGAACCATGCTCCGCAATGGCCTCGAGAAGAGCCGCCTTGCCCGGACCCATCCAGCTTCCGTCATCGAAGTACAGCCTGATCTGTAAACGCGACATGGGCCCTGCTCCGCCTGCCCGCATTCCGGGACACACAGCACAGCCATATCAGAACCCTGCCAGCACATCGAAGCGGAGAACCGGAACCAATCCGCCGACGTCCACCGGCGGCGCGCCGGCCGGCCGCCACGCAGAGCTGGCTCACCTTGAGGTTTCCGCCGGCCCGACGGATGTGCTCGCCCGGGATGGCCGCGGTCCGGAAATGGACGAGCGCCCCCTCCTGATCCGCATTTTCCTGGATGATGATGCTGTCGGCGCCTCCAGGTACAGCCGCGCCCGTGAAGATGCGCAGGCATGCCCCCTCTTCGAGAGCACCGGGCATCGTCATGCCGGCGCGGACCTCGCCAGCAAGCCGCAGAATGGTATCGCCACGCGGGACATCCGCAGCGCGGACGGCATAACCATCCATGGCGGACACGGCGAAAGGCGGCGATTGCGCGAGTGCACCACGACACTGCGCCGCGATCCGCCCCAAGGCCTCCTCCAACGGCACGCGCTCGCTGGCCGTGACCGGCAGATCCCAGATGATCCGCGCCCGGGCTTCATCGACTGCGAGCAGTGACGAAGAAGGATGCACCGTGCTTATGCCCGCCAACATGGTTCAACGTCCGAACTCAGCGTCGATCGCTATATTCTATCGTATATAAATTATCACACGTAGCGAGCGATCTAGATCAGCCCCAAGCAGATCCGTTGCAGCCGGCTGCGACTCGTTATATCCGAAAAAATATTGCGATGTCGAGATTTGCAGCAAGGGTGCTGCGCGGCCCGCGTTCGCTTGCGGGGGCAGGCGTGGGGGAAAACGTGCGTTATCTTCAGAATACGACCGCGTGCTCGGTGTTGGCTCTTCTTGTCGGAATGGGACCGGCGCTTGCGCAAAGCACGGCTCCCGAGGCCGCAACGGCGGCCGGTGCGCGCAGGTCGGCTCCGGCGGCCCTGGAACTCGGCCAGATCGAAATTCCTCTCGCCACCATCGTGGTCGATGGCGAGGACAGAAACGGCGGCGGCACGGCCGGACAGGCGATCTCGCAGGACAAGGTGACGGCCGAGACCATCTATACCACCAATCGCAACACGCTGGACGACGCGCTCGCCATCGTGCCGGGCGTCTATGTCGAGGGCTTTGGCGGCAGCCGCAACGAGAAGATCGCCTTCGTACGCGGGTTCGACCTGTTCCAGGTGCCGCTCTCGATCGACGGCATCCGCGTCTATCTGCCGTACGACAACCGGCTCGATCTGGGCCGCTTCATTACGCCCGACCTTGCCGAAATACAGGTGCAGAAGGGCTATGTGTCGGTGCTGAACGGCCCCGGCGGCATGGGCGGCGCGATCAATCTCGTGACCCGCAAGCCGACACGCGAATTCGAGGGCGAGGTGCGCACCGGCATCGACCTCGGCAACACCGGCGATCTTGCCGGCCGCACCGGCTTCCTCTCCCTGGGCAGCCGCCAGGACCAAATCTATGTGCAGGGCAATGCCGCCTATCACGGCACCGACGGATTCTTCCTGCCGCGCGATTACGATGCCGTGCCGGTGGGCACCGGCGTGGTGGAAGATGGCGGACGCCGCGATTTCGCGGAAGCCGAGGACTGGCGCGTGAACCTGAAGGCCGGCTACACGCCGAACGACACCGACGAATATGTGCTGAGCTTCACCCGGCAGGAAGGCGAGAAGCAGGCGCCCTACAACGTGTTCGAACCTGTGCGCGGCATCACCAACCAGCCGCCCGGCACGAGCTATCAGCGCAATTGGCGCTGGCCGAAATGGGATGTGCAGAACATCTACTTCCTCTCCCACACAGAAGTGGGCGAGACCGCCTATATCGACACCAAGGTGTTCTACAACACGCTCGACAACCATCTGGCAGCGTTCGACGATTCAACATTCACGACGCGCACCACGGGACGATCTTTCGACAGCTATTACGACGAGACCAGCTATGGCGGCAGCGTCGAGGCCGGCATTGATCTGCACCCCCGCGACACGCTGAAGGGCGCGGTGCATTTCCGCCGGGACAACCACGAGAAGCGCAACATCAACCAGCCGGGCCTTGCAACGGCGGCGTTCGACCCGCTGACGGAGCAGGAAGAGGACACCTGGTCGTTTGCGCTGGAGAACACCTTCCGAGCCACCGACCGGCTCGATCTGGTGGCGGGCATCAGCTACGACTACCGCGATCTGACGCGCGCCGAGGATTACGAGGACGGGATCGTCTCCGAATATCCGTACACGAGCGATGGCGCGTTCAGTTGGCAGGCGGCGGCCATCTATCGCCTCAGCGATACGGGCGAGGTGCACGCCAGCGTCTCCGACCGCACCCGCTTCCCAACTCTGTGGGAACGCTTCAGCACCCGTTTCGGCGAGGCTTTGCCGAATTCCAACCTGGAGGCGGAACGCGCGACGAATTACGAGATCGGCTGGTCGGACACGGTCTATGAGGGCGTGAAGCTCGGGGCCACAGTGTTTTACAGCGATGTGCGCAACGTCATCCAAGGCGTCAACGTGACGGTGATCGATCCGAATGATCCGGACGGGGAACAGCAATTCGCCCAGAACCAGAATGTCGGCGATGGCGCATACAAGGGCATCGAGCTGAAGGCGGAATGGCAGGCGCGCGACAATCTCACTTTCGGCGGCCATTACGTGCTGCTCGACCGCGAGATCAATTCACCCGAATTCCCGAATATCGAGGCCGTGGGGACGCCGCGCCATTCCGGCTTCCTTTACGCCCGCTGGGAGGCGTTCGACAGCTTTACGCTGGTACCGAGCGTGGAGATGTATTCCTCTCGATTTTCGAGCGATCGCTTCGAGAGGCTCTTTTATGAGACCGGCGGTTACGCGCTGGCCAATTTTTCCGCGGAATACCGCGTGAACGATAATTTCACGGCAGGTGCGGGTGTCCGGAACATCCTCGACCACGAATATTCCGTGCAGTACGGTTTCCCGGAGGCTGGGCGCAATTTCTTCCTGAATGCCCGGCTGACCTTCTGAACGATCCGAGATGCGGCGGCCTCGTCCGTCGCATCCATCCATCGTAAAGGCCGCAAGATGTCCCTCGCCCAGGCGGCGCCCCATGAGGACTGGTCCGACACATACGATCGGCTCTCAAGCCTGGGGAGAGGCCTTCACGAACGCGCAGGTCGAGGCGCTGGGCCTGCGCCCGGACCAGACCGTGCTCGATCTCGGCGCAGGATCGGGCCGTCTTGCCATGCCGATGGCGAGGCGCGCCGCGCGTGTCACAGCTCTCGACCGATCAAGCCGTCTTCTCGCGCGGCTCACGCGTGACGCATGGGACGCGGAATATACAAATCTCA
Organism: Terrihabitans aquatilis; assembly: GCF_052542005.1. Classification (NCBI taxonomy): domain Bacteria; kingdom Pseudomonadati; phylum Pseudomonadota; class Alphaproteobacteria; order Hyphomicrobiales; genus Terrihabitans; species Terrihabitans aquatilis. The sequence continues at coordinate 24,419 of NZ_JBOCUO010000002.1, forward strand.
AAGTCGTCGCCGCGGATTGGGACAAGGTCCGCGTGGGTCGCGATCTGCCACGCCACGACGTGGTCGTCGCAGCCCGCTTCAACGGCCCGCACGATTTGATGAAACTGGACGCCGCGGCGAACGAACGCGTCTGCCTCATGCTTTTCTCAGGACCGAGCACACGGGCGCTGCACAGCGCGCTGCTGGAGGGTATTGCACCGATCCTTGAGGAAGAGCCCGTCACGCAGGCGGGCTTCGTGCGCCTGTTCAATGAAATGTGCGAATGCGGCCTTGATCCGAACGTGCTGCACATCCCTGACGGTTTCACCCGGTGGTATCCGGACGAGGACGCGGCAGCGGGCGATTTCCGCTGGATGCTGCCCGACGCATCCTTCGCGTACAATCTTCAAAGAAATATCCGACGCTTCCTGATCGCGGAGAACGGAGGCGTTCGGTTTTTGCTCAGAACGCGAAGCACGCTCATCTGGTGGGACAAATAACACCGAGGTGCCGAGATCCGGACCAGTCCATTTGGTGGAACACGCATGAGCAAGCGTGGAAATGGTGCCGCAAGAGGGATTCGAACCCCCGACCCCCTCATTACGAATGAGGTGCTCTACCAGCTGAGCTATTGCGGCGATTTTCGCCCTGCAGCGCCCTCGCCTCCTAGCCAATAGCGGGGCAGAAGGCAAGCGTTTGCTTCAATTAATCAGGGCCCGACACGCGTCGTGATCCGGCGATCCAGATCGTCGTCCGTGTCCGGGCCCGGATCGTCGGGTGCATGACCGAGCGGGAGCACGATTTCCTGAGGAGGCACGCGAGACGGCGGTTTGGTTTTCTCCGCTGGCGCCCGAGGAAGGGACGGCGCGGGTTCTTCCAAAGGCGGCTCGACGGCAACGACAGGCTGAGCAGACGATGCCGGCTCGGCTTCCTGCAGAGGTGGCACGCTTTCCGCCATAACCTCCGGAACAGGCTCGTCGTCTGCGCTGGCCTGCTCTTCGGCGATTTCCTGTTCGATCAGCCGGCTGTCGGCCGCCGACAGACGCTCGACCGGCACCTCCCAGACATAGGCATCCAGCCTTCCGGCCGGCGAGACGGGCTGCCATTCCTGGGAAACCGCACCATCCGCGATCCAGGCCGGATCCGGAGCGGCCACGAGGGCGCGTGCCAACCATGCGCGAGCGCGCCCACGGTCCTGGAATTCGGCCTTGTCGAGCTCCGCCATCAGCAGGCATACGCGCCGGGTCGCTCCCGCATCCACAAGAGGCTGGAGGGTACGCCGGGCGAGCGCGAATTCCCGGGCGTCCAAGGCGGCACGAGCAAGGACAAGGCTGCCTTCGACATTGCCGGCCGCACGATCATGAAGTGTCTGAGCGCGATTGAGGCGGTCGAGAGCGGCATCTCCTGGCCGAATGTGAAGATAGACTTCGGCGAGATCGGGATGCGGCTGGGCCTTCCAGGTCTTTTCGACGATCCGCGTGGCTTTTCGATAATCGCCGGCCTCTGCGAGCAAGCGACCGGCGAGCGCGGCGGCCGGGACGAGGTCGGGTGCGATGCTCACCGCATCCACGGCATAGGAGCGCGCCTCCTCCGGGTTGAGATCCGTCAGATCGATCGCCTTGGCAGTCAGCAGAACCGCGCGCTGCCGACGGCCAATGGAGCGTTCGGTCGTCTTCGCCGAAACGTTCCTCTCGACGGTTTGAAGCGCGCCGTCCCAGTCGCCGGCTGCGCTTTGCATCTCCAGCAAGGCCGGCCCCGCCCACGGCACACGGGGATCGGCCTCGGCTGCGTGCCGGGCCGCCTGGAGCGCGTCCTGATCGTCACCACGCCGGCGCGCTTCCACGAAAAGGCCGCGATAGCCGAGGGAGCGTGTTTCTTCGCGCTCAAGCATGGAGCGGAACGCATTTTCGGCCTCCGCGCGGTCCCCCGACAATTGGGCCGCCTGGGCACGGAGAAGAAGCGTCAGAGGTTCGTCACCGATGAGACGGCGAGCTTCCGTCGCGGAGCGGCGCGCCGCCCGGCCGTCGCCCACGCCAATAGCGACGAGCCCGTGCGCCACCGCGCTCAGGCCACGCTTGCGGCGGCGGCCGCGCATGAAATCGGAAATCGATTCCGGGATTTGGAAAATCGTTCGAAAAAACCACCAGAGCAGCAAGAGAGCGATGGTCAGAACCACCACGGCCAGCACGGCTACGGGAACGCTCGTGTCGATCCGCATGCCCTGCCACACGATGGTGATCGCGCCCGGCCGGTCGATCAGCCAGCTCGCGCCAAGCGTCGCCAGCGCGATGACGACGAGAAATGCGAGAATGCGGATCATTGCTCAGTCTCCGCAGCTCGAAGGGCCTCGGAACGAACGGAATCCAGTGCCTGATCCACGGCGAGACGGCGGCGAAGATCCTCCGCCTGTCGCTGCGTGGCGTCCTTCGCCGCCTGATCCAGCGCATCCCATTCCTGCAGGGCTTCCGCATAAGCCCGCCGTTCGAGGCGGGACTGGACGCGCGTGCGCACCGCCCAGGCGTCGTCGCCCTGCACCTCCTGAGCCGAGCCGTCCGCCGGCCGCACCCGGACAAGGCCACGGGCACCCTCGACGAAGCGATCGACAAAGCCGCCGCCGGGGGCCACCTGCGGACGAGGCGCAGCTTCCAGAGCCCCATTCAGCGCGGCGCCCAGAACATCCAGAGTGGGCAGGCCACCTTCGGCATTGACCTGAAGGGTGGCGACCACGCTCTCGGGCAGACGCTCACGCGCGTTCTGGAGGGCGCCCGCATAAGGCGCGCCCCGCATGATGGCGTTCTCGAGGGACGCAATCGATGCAAGAACCGACAGACGTTTGGCCTCGGCAATCGCACGCGTAGCGCCTTCGGACGCCTGCGCGGCGCGATCTCCGGCTTCCTTCGCTACATTGGCCGCTTCACCCGCCTGCTGGACGGCCTGCTGCGCCTGATTGGCGGCTTGCTGGGCCTGATCGTTGGCTTGGGCGATTGCCGGATCGGGCTCGCGCGGTGCTTCGACACGGGCCGCGAGCTGGTCCACGCGACCGACGAGGCCGGCGATGGCGGCCTCCGAGCGATCGGGCTGAGCGGGCGCATCCGCCAGAGCCTGGAGACGGCTCGACAGATCCGCCAGCTGCTGCTGCAAGGCTGCGACCCGCCCATCTTCCTGCGGAGCGGCATTTTCGGGAGCGGCCGGAGCGGCAACCGGCAAGGCTTCGACCTGCGCGCGCAGTGATTGCAGGTTCGCCGCGAGTTCATCGAGCCGAGCACCATCACCATCCTGCTGGGGACGGGCGGCAAGGGTCCGCACTTCATTCTCAACCGCGGCGATGCGGCTGCCGAGCGCCGGATTGTCGGCGCTGGTGAGCGGAATGAGTTCGGATGTCACCAGCAGCAGAAACGCCACGATGGCAATGGCCGCGCCGGCAACGCCCGCACCAATCAGGGAGCCGAGCGAGGTCCGGGGTTCCGCGTCCGATGCGGGAACCTCCACAGCGGCGGGCTCGGAAGCCGGTAAGGGCTCCGGCTCCGGCTGGGATTCGGCCTGAGAGGCCGCGGGACTCTCGGAAGCGCCAGATGCGTCCGGGGCGCCGCTCTCCACAGGCGGGATGGCTTCGATGTCCTTCGGATCGTCGACGCTGGCGGCCGGCTCAAGGGCCGCATTCTCTTCGGGCGGCGTATCGATGCCTGGCGTCGCAACTTCCAGAGGGCCCGTTTTCGGCGCATCGATCTCGGTTGCCTTGAGATCGAGAACAGCCGGCCGGGGCTTTTTCGCGCGGCGAGGCTCGTCGGCATTGTCCGGGCGTGGCGTGTCAGGATCGGACATACTATTCCTCGTTGTGGAAGCCCGGAGATTATCTAGCGTGGCATCAGCCGCTTGGCGAGCCGCCGCCACGCCCTGAAGACACGCCATCAATGCGTTTTCATCCGGATCCGTTGCAACATGGACATCGGCTCCGCGCTTTCGGAGCGGTGCGGCCACGGCCTCCGAGAGACAGATGTGAGAGGGCGGCGCCCGATCGGCCGCCAGGAAAGGCTCCGTGAGCCGGAGATAAGCGGCGGCCGTGCGGCCCGAATAATGCAGAACGGCGTCGATCTCGCCGGCCTCGAGCGCGCGCTTGGTTTCCGCCGAGATCGCATCTTCTTGATCGGCCTTGTAGACGACGAGGGTCTCCACCTCGTGGCCTGCGCCGGCGATCATTGCTCCCAGATCACCTGCCCGGTCCTCGCCTGCGATATGCAGGAGGTTCAGGGCGGGCGCGGTCTTCAAAAGGAGCCCCGCCAGACGGACAAGATCGGGCGCCTCCGATTGCAGGTTCCCAAAACCGAGTTCGCGGGCGGCCCGACTGGTGCGTTCTCCCACCGTCCACAGTTTCAGAGGCACCAGCCGGGCCAGATCCTGATGCGAGGCGATGGCCCGCGCGGCATTGGCGCTGGTGAGGATGACGCCGTCGGGCACCATTGCGCCGAGCAGCCGCGCGGGCGGTGCGAAACGAAGGCTCAGCAAGGGCTCGCACACCGGCTCGTGGCCCATGGCGCGAAGGCGCTCGGCCGTGCGCACGGCTGGCCGTTCCGGCCGGGTCACGAGCAGCCGCATCTCACACCCTTTCGCTGACGATGATGCCGGGGGGCACCTGGGCCAGCAGATATTCCCCGGCGTCGCGGCCGATCTTTTCCGCATCCGACGCCGATCCTTCGCGGCGGACCGTCCAGGACGCCCGGCCCTCCGGCTCGATGACGAGACCTCTCAGATCGAGATGATCGTCCTCGATGGCCGCATGGCCGCCGATGGGCGTGCGGCACGATCCATCGAGAGCCGCCAGAAAACCGCGCTCCGCGAGAAGCGAAAAATGGGTCGGCCCGTGATCGATGGCGGCCAGCAATTCCGCGGTCCTTCCGTCATCCGCCCTGATCTCGATGGCCACCGTGCCCTGCCCCGATGCCGGCAGGAAGCGCTCGGGCTCAAGGATTTCGGTGGCGTGGGCTTCGAGCCCGAGCCGGGTCAGTCCAGCCAGGGCCAGCAGGGTGGCGTGCATCTCGCCGCTTTCCACTTTGCGGAGCCTCGTCTCGACATTGCCGCGCAGCAGCACCGTCTGGATGTCGGGCCGCAAATGCTTGAGCATGGCGCCACGCCGCACCGAGGCCGTTCCGACCACGGCCCCTTCGGGAAGCGCATCGATCGTACCGTGCTGCGGCGCGATCAAGGCGTCACGGACGTCGGCGCGCGGAAGACAGGCCGCCAGAACCAGACCGTCCGGCAGGAAGGTCGGCACATCCTTGGCGGAATGGACGGCGAGATCGATTCGCCTGTCGAACAGCGCTTCCTCGATCTCCTTCGTGAACAGCCCCTTGCCGCCAACATCCGCCAGCGGGCGATCCCGGACCTGATCTCCGGTGGTGCGGACGACCACGATCTCGATGTCATCGGACGCGACGCCGTGCGCCTCGGCCAATGCACGCTGGGTGGCTCGGGCTTGCCACAGGGCCAGCGGACTGCCGCGCGTACCGAGACGAAGGAAGGGTGTGCTCATGAGGATCCGCTAAAGCGTTGTGATGCGGGACTACAGATTATAGGGTGGCGCGGCATTCCTGAACCCTTGCCGCACCCTTTCTCTGGATCATGCCATGCGCGTTCTCGGCATCGAGACCACCTGCGACGAGACCGCCTCTGCCATCGTCGAGTATGAAGAGGGCCGCGGGCGCACCTTGTCCAACGTCGTTCTGTCGCAGGTGAAAAAGCATGCCGCATATGGCGGCGTCGTTCCCGAAATCGCGTCGCGCGCTCATGTCGATGCGCTGGACCGAATCATTCAGCAATCGCTCGACGGGGCCGAACTGACGATGTCGGACATCGACGGCATCGCGGCTGCCGCCGGCCCCGGATTGATCGGCGGCGTCATCGTCGGCCTGACCACAGCCAAGGCCCTCGCCTTCGCCAGCGGAAAGCCCTTCCTGGCCGTGAACCATCTGGAAGGACACGCCTTGACGGCGCGGATGACGGACGGCGTGCGTTTTCCCTATCTGCTGCTGCTCGTTTCGGGCGGACACACGCAGCTGCTCGCCGTGCGCGGCGTCGGTCAGTACAAGCGGCTGGGCACCACGATCGACGATGCCATCGGTGAGGCCTTCGACAAGGTGGCAAAGCTGCTGGGGCTCGATTATCCCGGCGGACCCGAGGTCGAACATGCGGCGCTTCGCGGTGATCCGGCGCGCTTCGCATTCCCTCGCCCGATGGTGGGGCGCCCGGAGCCCAATTTCTCCCTGGCCGGTCTGAAGACGGCCGTGCGGGTCGAGGCCGAACGCATCGCACCGCTGACCGAACGCGATGTGTGCGATCTTTGCGCGTCGTTCCAGAAGGCGGTGATCGACATGGTGGTGGACCGGGTGCGCCTGGCCACCCAGATCTTCATCGGCGAATACGGCCAGCCGAACGCTCTGGTCGTCGCCGGAGGCGTGGCGGCCAATTCCGCCATGCGCCGCAATCTGCTCCACGTGGCCGACCAGTTCCGTATTCCCCTGGTCGCCCCGCCGCTCGACCTCTGCGGCGACAATGGCGCCATGATCGCCTGGGCGGGAGCGGAACGGCTCGCACTGGGACTGACCGACCCGCTGGATTTCGCACCGCGCGCACGCTGGCCGCTCGATGCGGCTTCGGCCCTGCCGGGAGCACGTGCATGACCGATTTTGCGACCATTGGCGTGGTGGGCGGCGGCGCCTGGGGCACGGCGCTTGCCAACGCGGCAGCCCGGGCCGGGCGGGATGTGGTGCTGTGGGAAGCCAACCGCGAACAGGCCGATCATTTGATCGAGGCACGCTCCAACGAGCGTTATCTGCCGGGCGTCTCCCTCGAACCGGCAGTGACGCCGACGGGAGATGTCGAGGATCTGAGCGATGCGGACGCCGTGCTGATGGTGGTGCCGTCGCAAGCCATGCGCGCGGCCGCAGGCACTGTCGAGCGCCATCTGAAGGTGGGTATCCCCGTCATTTCCTGCGCGAAGGGCATCGAACGCGGCACCTTGGCCTTCATGTCGGACGTGTTGCGGGAGGCGCTCCCCAATCATCCCGTCGCCGTTCTGTCAGGACCGAGCTTCGCGGCCGATGTGGCGCGAGGCCTGCCGACGGCCGTGACCTTGGCCGCCGATGACGAGTGGCTGGCCGCAGACCTATCCGCGAGCCTCGCCTCGGCGGGTCTCAGGCTCTACCGGTCCGACGATGTCCGAGGCGTCGAGATCGGCGGGGCGGCAAAAAACGTGCTGGCCATCGGCGCAGGCATCGCGGCGGGGCGAGGCCTTGGCGCAAGCGCGGGCGCGGCCCTGATCGCGCGCGGCTTCGCAGAATTGCGGCGGCTGGGAGCGGCGATCGACGCCCGCCCGGAAACATTGATGGGCTTGTCCGGGCTGGGCGACCTCGTGTTGACGGCAACCTCCGAGCAATCCCGAAATTTCAGCTACGGCCTTGCCATCGGGCGCGGCGAGAATCCACCGGACAAGCTTGCCGAGGGCACGTTCACCGCGCAGGCGCTCGTTGCGCTCGGTCAGCGAAACGGCGTGGAATTGCCCATCGCATTGGCCGTGCGCGACGTACTCGAACGCGCAATCACGGTGGATGAGGCCATGGAAGCTCTTCTGGCGCGTCCGCTGAAGGCAGAGGAATGATGCGATACTGGCTGTTCAAATCCGAACCAGATGTCTTTTCCTTCGAGGACCTGAAAGCCAAGGGCGCAGCGGGGCAGGAATGGGACGGGGTGCGGAATTATCTGGCCCGCAACCATATGCGCTCGATGGAGATCGGAGACCGCGGCTTCTTCTATCATTCCAATGCCACGAAGGATGTGGTCGGTATTGTCGAGGTGTGCGCCAAGGCACATCCGGATTCCACGGATATGACCGGAACATGGGAGTGCGTGGACATAAGGGCGCTAACCGAAGTGCCGAAGCCGGTGACGCTTGCCGTCGTGAAAGCAACGCCGGAGCTTTCCAAAATGTCGCTGGTCACCTCGATGCGGCTTTCGGTGCAGCCGGTGACCGAGGAGGAATGGCGGATCGTCTGCGACATGGGCGCGGTCGGAGGTTTCTGAGCGGCGGCCCTTGTAAGCCGGCAACCGTTCACCATATCAGCATTAACCCAGCCAGACGGTGAGGCGTCGCCCGGCGGTCCAAGGATCGCGGCGAGGGGATTGGGACGGACGGATGTACTCCGACCGATCCGCCCTCCGGCCGCATCAAGCGGCCTGTCTGGTTCGGGAACTTCACGATCTGCCCAGGTCCGGAACGGCGCCGCATCGCGCAAGAGGCGCGCGTGCCTTCGCGGTCCTGGGCATTTCTGTTTCCGCCCGGCTCGAATGCTTCGCCATGGCGCTCTCTTCATCCCGTATTATTACGAATTCAGCCCGCACGCTTCCTTGCCTCAACACGGCCTGTCCTCATAATGGGCACGGAAAGAGATCCGGATCGTACCGGGCCATGTTGGGAGAGAACCATGTCTGAACTCCATCCGGTGACGGGCGAGGCCGCCGAGCGGGCTTGGGTGGATGAACAGGAATACGAGGCGCAATATGCGCGCTCGATCAGCGATCCGGACGATTATTGGGGCGAGATCGGCCGCAGGATCGACTGGATCAAGCCCTTCACACGGGTGAAGAACACCTCGTTCGCGCCGAATGCCGTGTCCATCAAATGGTACGAGGACGGCACGCTGAACGTGGCGGCCAATTGCATCGACCGCCATCTCGCAACCCGTGCCGACCAGATCGCCATCATCTTCGAACCGGACGATCCGAACGGAAATGTTCGCAAGATCACCTATCGCGAGCTTTATGAGGAGGTCTGCCGCTTCGCCAATGTGCTGAAGGCCAACGGCGTCAAGAGCGGTGACCGCGTGACCATCTATATGGCGACGATCCCCGAGGCGGCCTACGCGATGCTGGCCTGCGCCCGGATCGGGGCCGTGCATTCGGTGGTGTTCGGCGGCTTCTCGCCGGATTCGATCGCCAACCGCATCGTCGATTGCGATTCAAATTTCGTGCTGACCGCCGATGAAGGCGTGCGGGGTGGCCGCAAGATCCCGCTCAAGGCCAATGTCGATGAGGCGCTGGAGCGGTGCCCGAATGTGAGCCGCGTGATCGTGGTGCGGCACACCGGCGGCGACGTGGCGATGAAGGACGGCCGCGACATCTGGTACGACGAGGCGGCAGCCCGGGTTTCCGCCGAATGCCCGCCCGAGGAGATGGGCGCGGAGGATCCGCTGTTCATCCTCTACACGTCCGGCTCGACCGGCACGCCGAAGGGGGTGCTGCACACGACGGGCGGCTATCTGGTCTATGCCAGCTACACCCACCGAACCTCGTTCGATTACCACGATGGCGACATCTATTGGTGTACCGCCGACATCGGCTGGGTGACAGGCCATTCCTATGTGATCTACGGGCCGCTGGCCAACGGCGCGACCACCCTGATGTTCGAAGGCGTGCCGACCTTTCCGAGCCCGGCGCGCTGCTGGGAAGTGGTGGACAAGCACGCCGTCAACATCTTCTACACTGCCCCGACGGCCATCCGCTCGCTGATGGGCGCGGGCGACGAGCATGTGACGAAAACCTCGCGCAAGAGCCTCAGGCTGCTGGCCACGGTGGGCGAGCCGATCAATCCGGACGTCTGGGACTGGTATTACGAGGTGGTGGGTGACAGCCGCTGCCCCGTGATCGACACCTGGTGGCAGACCGAGACCGGCGGCCACATGATCACGCCCCTGCCCGGCGCCACCCATCTGAAGCCCGGCTCGGCCACCAAACCCTTCTTCGGCGTGCGGCCCGAAATCGTCGACGGCGAGGGCAAGGTGCTGGAGGGGGCCTGCGAGGGCATCCTCGTCATCACCGACAGCTGGCCGGGCCAGATGCGGACGGTCTATGGCGACCACCAGCGCTTCATGGACACCTATTTTTCGGCCTACAAGGGCAAATACTTCACCGGGGACGGTGCCCGGCGCGACGACGACGGCTATTACTGGATCACCGGCCGCGTGGATGACGTGCTGAACATTTCCGGTCATCGCCTCGGCACCGCCGAGATCGAGAGCGCGCTGGTGGCGCATCCCAAAGTCTCGGAAGCGGCTGTCGTGGGCTATCCGCACACGATCAAGGGCCAGGGCATCTATGCCTATGTGACCCTGATGGCCGGCGAGGATGGCGGCGAAGACCTGCGCAAGGAATTGGTGAAATGGGTGCGGCACGAGATCGGCCCGATCGCCACGCCCGACGTGATCCAGTTCGCGCCCGGCCTGCCGAAGACCCGATCCGGCAAGATCATGCGCCGCATCCTGCGCAAAATCGCCGAGGACGATTTCGGCAATCTGGGCGACATCTCCACGCTGGCCGACCCCTCGGTGGTGCACGATCTCGTGGAGAACCGGCACCATCGCGACACGGTGAAGTAAGGCTGGGCATCACGCCGAGTTGAGAGAGGACGGCATGTCCGTGGACGGGGGTTGCACCTATCTTCAAGGCGCAACCCGGACACAGCGTCATGCCGTTTCTTCCTTACCGTTCCGCCAGCCTCGCTTTTGCTCTCGCCGCGGCGTGCATTGCCGCCCCCGCCTTCGCACAGGAAACGAGGACCGCCACTTTCGCCGGCGGCTGTTTCTGGTCGATCGAAAAGGCCTTCGATGGAAAGCCGGGCGTGGTTTCGGCCGTATCTGGCTTCATGGGAGGCACGACGAAAAACCCCACCTATAAGGAGGTGGTACACGGTGGCACCGGGCACCTCGAAGCCGTGCAGGTGACATACGATCCCGCCAAGATCAGCTACGGCAAACTCCTCGACATCTTCTGGCACGACATCGATCCGACCAGTCCGAACGGCCAATTCTGCGATTTCGGCGAGCAGTACCGCACCGCGATCTTTGTCGGCGGCGCGGAAGAGCGCCGACAGGCGGAGGCATCGAAGGCCGAGGTGGCGACGGAGCTGAAGACGGACGTCGCGACCCAGATCCAACCCGCATCGACCTTCACGCCGGCCGGACCCGAGCACCAGGATTTCGCCCGGACCAATCCGGCGCATTACAAATCGTACCTCATCGGCTGCGGACGTGAGGCCAAGCTGCAGAAGGTGTGGGGTGCGAAAGCCCATGCTTCTCTTTAAGGCTCGCTAACGGCAGACCCGCCAATTTGCCATGTCGAGATGAAAATGATCGGCGTGGGCGGCGTTGTAATCCGGTGAGAGCACCGTGCCGAACGGGCCGCAAGCGCCCTGCCGAACCGCACGCAGGAATTCCGACTTCTTTTCGCTTTCCGTCCAGTCTCGGCGGACACTGATCGCTTCTCCACCCGCCAGCGTGAAACCGGCGATGTCGATGGCGTTGGCGCGGGCATGCTGGCTGCGTCGCGCGTTCTGCCGGCCGTAGATGTTGCGGCAGGAATAGGTGCCGAAGGTCTGCACGCGGGCCACGGGCTTGCCGAAGATGCGCCGCGCCTGCGGCTGAACCACCTGGCGTTCCCACATCACGAGAGCGATGGCGGCCGGGCACGCCAGCAGCACCGGCCCGCCGTAATCCACCCTCGTGCTGCGCAGGCGCACACCGTCGGGATAGCCGCAGCCGTTCTCCATGGGCCGCGGGGCGGGCGTGAAGCTGATGCCCTCGGCACGCGCGAGGGCCGCCGGACAGCGCTCCGGCATGGCACGCATGAGCGCCAATTGCAGGCCGGTAAAGAGATGAGGTTGGGCGGACGGATCGAGCGGCGCATAGCGCTCCACCGCAACGAATGTGGCGAGGGCAATTGCGCAAAGACCCAGCAGGACACGCGGCAAAAGGCGCGCAAACCGCGAGGGGCGAGGCACAGGCGCAGGCGCGGCCTGCCCCTCAGTTGAAGACATGGTTCTGGAACAGCATCACGTTCGGGAAACCGCTCTCCGTCGCATTGCCGATGTCGGACGCGCCGGACTGGCGCGTGACCTCGCCCGTGGAACCGTCATAGGAGACCGGCACGATGGCGCCGAATTTGGCGTTCGAGGCATAGCCGTACACGCTGTTGCCGCCGATCAGCAGACGGCCGAACTCGGCATCGTCCTTGTGGAAGCCGATGCCGCCGGCGCAGTGCTTGAGCACATTGTTCTGGGCCTGCGCGACGAGTTTCATCGATGACAAGGCGCCGAAATTGACGGGAAACAGGAAGATGCCCCAATCGCTCGCGTTTTCAATCATGTTGCCCGAAACCAGCACATCGGCCTCGGCGCTGATGCCACGCCCCCAGGTGCTGTAGGTGATGCCATCGCCTGAAATGGTGTTGGGACCTGCCTTGGTTATCTGATTGTCGCTTATGACCACGCGGCGGCCGCCATTGTTGATGTTGACCACCGCGATGCCGGAACCGCAGCCATCGACTATGTTGGCGGAGACGATGCCTCCCTCATAGGGCTCCGGCCCCGGGGCCTCCACCCAGATTGCGGTTTCGCGACAATCCCGACAGGAATTGGCAATTATGTGCGAGCCGCTGGAGGCGTTGAGCCGCACTGCCGAGAAGGCGCAACCGGCGATCTTGTTGTCGCGCACGGTGACGCGATTGCCACGGAAGACGAGGATGGCATTGCCGTAGGGACCGGTGCCGCCGCGCCCTGCCGAAATGTGCTCCACGATGTTGCCGGTGATGAGGGCGTTCTCCTCACCGATCCGGCTGCGGAACAAACGGACGCCATTGTTGCCGCATCGGCGGATACGATTGTCGCGGATGACGAGGCCGGCGCAATCCTGGGTGAAGATGCCGCTTTCGGCGACGTTCTCGATGGAATTGTCCCGGATGCGTGCCGAACAGCGCTCGAGATAAAGGCCGGACGAGGACGAATTTCTGAGCGTGACGTTCTCGACGATAAGATCCTCGACGTCCCGGGCGCGGATAAGCGCGGGTTCCTCCCCGTCAGAGAAGGGGCGGTGTTCCCCGTCGATGACGAGACCATGGAGGTGAACGGGACCGATCCGACCGTCGCCATCCGGCGCAATGTCAAGCATCGGGCTGGTACGGGCGGCCGTCAGCACCGCACCGCCGGGCGCCGCCTGGACCGCGAGCGGGGCCGTGATGCGGACGGTGCCGACACGGTAGACACCCTTCGGGATGAAGAGCGGCAATGCCGTTTGCTGCGCGGCGTCGACAGCTCTCTGCAAGGCGGTGGTCTGATCTGACGGACGGTCAGGCATCAAGCCGTGATCGGCCGCGTTCACCCCAGTCGCAGATGCCACGCGCCGCTCCTGTTCAAAGTGCCGCCGTGCCGGCCTGCGTCTCGAACAGCCGACGGTAATGGCCGCCCGGCTTCTGCACCAGTTCCTCGTGCCGGCCCTGCTCGACGATTTCGCCATCCGCGAACACGAGGATTCGATCGAGCGTGCGCACGGTAGACAGACGATGGGCGATGATGATCGCCGTGCGGCCCTGCATCAATCGCTCGGTCGCCTGCTGGATCAGCACCTCGGACTCGGAATCCAGGCTCGACGTGGCCTCGTCGAGGATGAGGATCGGCGCATCGGCCAGAAATGCACGGGCGAGGGCGATGCGCTGGCGCTCGCCACCCGAAAGCTTGACGCCCCGCTCTCCGACGAGCGTCTGATAGCCCTTCGGCAGGCGCGCGATGAAGCCTTCCGCATTGGCCAGACGCGCTGCGTTCTCGATCTCGGCCATGGAGGCGCCGGGCCGGGCATAGGCGATGTTCTCGGCCAGGGTACGATGGAACAGGATGGGTTCCTGCTGGACGATGGCAATCTGCCGACGCAGCGAAATCTGCGTGACCTGCGCAATATCCTGCCCGTCGATGAGGATGCGACCGCCCGTGACGTCGTAGAGCCGCTGGATGAGTTTGACGAAACTGGTCTTGCCCGATCCGGAATGGCCGACGAGGCCTACCCGCTCGCCGGCATGGATGGTGACATCCATGTCGCGATAGAGCGGCGTGGTGTGGGCGCCATAATGAAAGGCGACGTGCTCGAACCGGATTTCTCCGCGCGCGATGCGGATCAGCGCGGCGGCCGGCGCGTCTTCCACGCCCAAAGCCTCATCGTGCAAAGCGACGAGTTCCTCCATCTCGTTGACCGAGCGCTGGAACTGATTGATGTGCATGCCGATGTCGCGCAGATAGCCGTGCACCACGAAATAGGTGGTGAGCACGTAGGTGACATCCCCCGGACTGGCGCGGCCCTGCCACCAAAGCCAGATGGCCACCGCCGTGATGGAGAGACGCAGCAGCTGCAGGACGAGAATCTGCAGGCCGGCCGCGATGTTGTGGCGGCCCCAGGTGCGCCGCGTCCGCCGCCGCCATTTGGCGACGACCGCACCGAACCGGGCATCCTCGCGGTCTTCTGCACCGAACGATTTCACGACCGAATTGCAGCTCATCGCGTCGGCAAGCGTACCGCCCATGCGCGTGTCCCATTGATTGGACAAACGCGCGGCCGGCGCGATGAAGCGCGTGGCGAGCACAAAGGTAAGACCGACATAGGCAATGCTGCCGACGCCCATGGCCAGCCCCATGATCGGCCAGTGCGCACCCAGCAAGACCATGGTGCCGAGGAGAACGATGAGCGAGGGCAGCAGTGCCAGCAGGATCGTATCGTGCAGCACGTCGAGCGCCCACATGCCGCGCGTGATTTTGCGCACGGTGGATCCGGCAAAACTGTTGGCGTGCCAGTCCGACGAAAAGCGCTGGACGCGCTGGAAGGCGTCCTGCCCCACGTCGGAGATGATGCGGAGCGTGAAGGGAATGATGCCGCCCCAGGCGATCTGGCGCAGCACGAGCATGGCGAAGCCGAGCACGGCCATACCCGCGAACGCCCACAGCGCTGCCTGAAGTGCCGCGTCGCGATCATTGGCATCGTTCGTCATGGCATCGACGAGGCGACCCGCAAAAACCGGTATGACGATGTCGGCGAGGGTTGCGGCGATCATCGTGCCGGCGATGAGCCCGAGCAGGCCGGGCTGACGGCGCCAGTGACGGAAGGTGAAGGCAAGAACGGACGCGATGGCGTCCGATCGCCGGGAGCGGGATCGGGTCATGGTTCAATCCGGCCAAAGCCGGTCCATCAAAAGGGGCGCGCCAAGGCCGGGGCCGGCTGCGCCGAAAGAACAGGAGATATGAAGCCGCAACAGCGGCTAGTGGTCCGGCGGCAGAAGCCTAGCCGCGACCTGCAACGGGGATGGGCGATCGACGTGACGTGGTCATGTGCCCTCCCCTGCTCGAATGGACGATGGCAAAAGGATAGATGACGCCGACGCGGCAGGCAAACCCGAAAATCGCGCGAGCGGCGTGGTCAGAAATCGGTGGCCAGACCCTTCACTTCCCAATCGCCATAGCGCACCGGCTCCAAGCCTTTGCGGCCGCTGATCTCGCGGGTCTGGGACGATGCCGATTCGGACGCCGCACGGCGGGCTTCAGCCTCGGCCAAGGCACGCTCGGCTTCGGGGGTCAGGACGCGCGGCTGCGGCGCCCGCACATTGTCGTTGTCGGCAGGATCAGCCATGGCCGTGCTCCTTGCGGTCGAACCCTTCTTTTCCAACATATATCTCGAACGTGGCGCACGTCACGCGCCAGCTTTGGAGACCCCGATGAACCATATGAGAACCGCCATACTGCTTGCCGGCATGACGGCTCTTTTCATGGCGGTGGGCTACGTGATCGGCGGCTCTGGCGGCATGATGATCGCCTTTGCCGTGGCGCTGGCCATGAACGCCTTCAGCTATTGGAATTCCGGCTCGATGGTGCTCGGCATGTATGGCGCACGCGAAGTCGATGCCCGCAGCGCGCCCGAATATTACGGCATGGTG
Organism: Terrihabitans aquatilis; assembly: GCF_052542005.1. Taxonomy (NCBI): domain Bacteria; kingdom Pseudomonadati; phylum Pseudomonadota; class Alphaproteobacteria; order Hyphomicrobiales; genus Terrihabitans; species Terrihabitans aquatilis. Next base: position 40,187 of record NZ_JBOCUO010000002.1, read on the forward strand.
CAGGAACTGGCCCGCCGCGCCGAACTGCCCATGCCGCGTGTCTATATCATTGAAAATCCGCAGCCGAACGCCTTCGCTACCGGCCGCAATCCGCAGAACGCCGCCGTTGCGGCAACGACCGGCCTGCTGAATTCGCTGACCCGCGAGGAAGTGGCCGGCGTGATGGCGCATGAGCTCGCGCATGTGAAGAATTACGACACGCTGACCATGACCGTAACGGCCACCCTCGCGGGTGCCATCGGCATGCTGGCGAACTTCGCCTTTCTGTTCGGCGGCAACCGCGACAACAACAATGGCGGCTTCGGCATGATCGGCACGATCGCCATCATGATCCTGGCGCCAATCGGTGCGATGATCGTGCAGATGGCGATTTCGCGATCGCGCGAGTATGAGGCCGACAAGCTGGGCGCCGAAATCTGCGGCCAGCCGATCTGGCTTGCCTCTGCGCTCGGCAAGATCGCGGGCGCCGCCCATCGCGTGGAGAACGTGGAAGCCGAGCACAACCCGGCCACCGCGCACATGTTCATCATCAATCCGCTCTCCGGCGCGCGGATGGACAATCTGTTCTCGACCCATCCCGACACCGGCAACCGCATCGCGGCACTGCAGCAATTGGCGGCGCAGATGGGCACGTCCACGGGCGCGGGTTTCGGCAGAGCACAACCTTCCCCGTCCGTTGCACGCAGTGGCAATGGCGGCCCGTGGGGCGGCGGTGGAGCGCGGCGCGGACCGTGGGGCTGATTTCCGCCGCGACACAGGTCATAAGGGGCCGATGAACCCTTCCCATACCCAAGGCCTCGCGGCACGCCGCGCCGCCACCCAGCTTCTCCATGGCGTCTTGCAGCGCGGCCGCCCTCTCGATGAGGCGCTCGACGATCCGCGCGGTCCGATGGCCGACCTCGACGCGCGCGACCGGGCGCTGGCCCGCGCCATTGCTGGGGCGAGCCTGAGGCGGCTCGGCTCGCTGCGGCGGGCGCTTGCCGGCTTTCTGCGCAAGCCCCTCGATCCGCGTGGGGCGCTGGAAAGCATCCTGCTAACCGGTGCGGCCCAGATCCTGCTCATGGAGGTGCCCGACCATTCCGCGGTCGATCTGGCGGTAGAGCAGGCCCATGCCGACCGCGCGGCCCGGCCCTTTGCCCCGCTGGTGAACGGCGTGCTGCGCAATGTTGCGCGTGAGCGTGAGGCCCTGCTGGCGAAGATGAACGCCGCCGACAGCGATCTTCCCGACTGGCTGATGGCGCGCTGGGGTGAGGTTTGGGGCGTAGGCCAGGCCGGGGCGATTGCCGCAGTCGAGCGGACGGAGCCGGCGCTCGACATCACCATCAAGAACGATGCCGAGGGCTGGGCCGAACGGCTCGGCGGTATCCTGTTGCCGACCGGCTCGATACGGCTGGTGCCGCATGGACCCGTCACCGAACTGGACGGTTTCGCGGCCGGTGAATGGTGGGTGCAAGATGCCGCGGCCGCCTTGCCGGCAAGGTTGCTGAAGCCCTCGGCGGGCATGCGCGTGGCCGATCTCTGTGCCGCACCCGGCGGCAAGACCGCTCAGCTGGCAGCCGCAGGCGCGGACGTGACAGCTGTCGATCGTTCGGCACCACGCCTGCGCCGCCTCAGCGAGAATTTGAAGAGGCTCGGCCTGTCGGCGCGGACAATCACAGCCGATGCCACCGCCTTCGAGGATGAGCCTTTCGACGCCATCTTGCTGGACGCGCCGTGCTCGGCCACCGGCACGATCCGCCGCCACCCCGACGTGGCGTGGCTGAAGAGCGGCGACGACATCGACAAGCTGGCCGCGTTGCAGGCGCGCCTTCTCGATAGGGCCGCACGTCTGCTGAAGCCCGGCGGCGTTCTGGTCTATTCGACGTGTTCGCTCGAGCCTGAAGAAGGCGAGCAGCAGATCGCGGCGCTGCTGGAGCGAAACGACAGCCTTGAACGCGTGCCCGTCACGGCTGACGAGATCAGCGGGCGAACCGAGATGCTGAACACGCAGGGAGAATTGCGCACCCTGCCGGTGCACCTTCCCCACGAAGATGCGCGTCTGGCCGGGATCGACGGCTTCTTCGCCGCCCGGCTGCGGGCCAGGATCTGAAATCCTCGCCGGAAATGGCCATTTCGAAGCCCTGCTTCTATCGTGATGCCCTTCGAACGAATCAGGAGCAGGCTTCTTGGCGATTGACGCCATAGCGGACGGTGCCCGGACCCTGTTCCGGCTGGCGGCATTGGTGGGCGCGCAGGGGCTTGCACGCCTCAGCCCGCGACGCCTTCTGCGCCTGACGCCGCCTCTGGCGATGCCATCCGACATCAGGCCAGTGCCGGCATCCGTCGCATCCGGCGACGCGGCGCGCGGCGTCGAGCTCTATGGCGGCGTCTTCGAATTTGCCGGCTATCGCGTGGAGGCCGGCGGAATTTCTATCTTCGCGCACACGCCGCCCTCCAGCGAATGGGCGCGCCATCTGCAAGGTTTTGCGTGGCTCGCGGACCTCGCCGCGACGGAAAACGCCCTGTCGCGCGCTTATGCCCGAACTCTCGTTGAGGAATGGGCGGCGAACAGCCGGCTTAACCGCACCGCGCGCCAGCCGGATATCGCGGCATGCCGACTGATCCGATTGCTGACCCATGCCGGATTCCTGCTCGATGGAGCGGAAGAGGGGTTTCGCCGCACGCTCCTGCGTATTCTGGGTCGACAGACGGCCAATCTGCGGCGCGATCTGCTGCGGTTGCCTGCTGGCCTTGCGCGGCTTTATCCCGCAATCGCGCTGACCGCGGCCGGCCTCGCTCTGCCCGATCAGGCACGCGCCCTGCGCATCGGCACGACGCATCTCAACACCGAATTGCCCCGCCTCGTTCTGCCCGATGGTGGACCCGCGACGCGCAACCCGGCTGACCTGCTGGCCTGGGCGGAAAACCTGCTGCCGCTGCTGACCGCCTTCAACGAACGTGCATTGGAACCGCCTCGCGAGCTTATGCCCGCGCTCGACCGAATGCTGCCGATGCTGCGCTTCTTCCGTCACCCCGGAGGAGCGCTGGCTCTGTTCAACGGCATGGGACCGACTGCACAGCAACGTCTGGATGCGGTGCTGGCGCGTGACGATGCTCATGGCAATCCCGTGCTCAACGCCTCCTTCTCCGGTTATCAGCGCCTGGAGGCGCCGGGGACGATGGTGATCGCCGACACCGGCATGCCGCCGCCCATGGAGCTGAGCCGGACGGCGCATGCCGGTACGTTGTCGTTCGAGTTTTCCGCGCAGCGCGACCGCATCGTCGTCAATTGCGGTGCACCGGCACGTGGCGTCGAGAACATGCGCCGTGCGGCACGCCGCACCGCCGCCCATTCCACGCTGACGATTGCAGACGCCTCGTCGAGCCGCTTTCTGAAGGGCTGGATCGCCGGGCTTGCCGGCTCGCTGCTGCGCGAGGGGCCGCGTTCGGTGATCGTGGCCCGCGAGGACCGCAGCGATGCGCGCGTGCTCCGTGCAAGCCATGACGGCTATGCCGCACGGTTCGGCTTCGTCCATGAGCGCATTCTGCGCCTGCAGGCCGATGGAAGGCAACTCGAAGGCCTCGATGTGCTGCGCCCGGTACGCGCCGGCAGCGCGGAAGCCGTGCTGCGCTTTCACCTCCACCCGGGCGTCCGCGCGACACGACTGAATGAAGGCCGGGCCGTGCTGCTGGTGCCGCCCTCGGGCGATGTCTGGCTGTTTTCGTGCGACGACCACCTGGCTGACATCGAGGAAAGCGTGTTCTTCGCCGGTCCCGACGGCCCCGTTCCCTCAGAGCAGATATCGGTTTCGCTGGGACGTCAGGCCGGAATGCGGGTTTCCTGGTCGTTCACCCAGACGGGCAGCGAAGTGGCACCGGCGGCCCTGGGCCTGAGCTGAGGGTTTCGCCAAGGGGACCCTCGTGCTAAGCGCCTAGCCCTCTCCCGAGGAAGATCCGATATGGCCTATCGCCCCATTCGCCGCGCGCTCATTTCCGTTTCCGGCAAGAGCGGAGTGATCGAGTTCGCCCGCGCTCTGCATGAGCGCCATGTGGATCTGGTGTCGACCGGCGGCACGGCTCGCGCGCTGAAGGATGCTGGATTGCCGGTGCGGGACGTGTCCGACCTGACGGGTTTTCCCGAAATGATGGACGGCCGCGTGAAGACGCTGCATCCGGCGGTGCATGGCGGCCTTCTGGCCATTCGCGGCAATGCCGAGCATGACGCCGCCGCCGAGGCACACGGCATTGCTCCGATCGATCTTCTGGTCGTCAATCTCTATCCGTTCGAGCAGGCGCTGGCGCGCGGCGCCGACCACGACGATATGGTCGAGAACATCGATGTCGGGGGTCCGGCCATGATCCGCGGCGCGGCGAAAAACCATGCCGACGTAACGGTTGTGGTGGACCCGGCCGATTACGTGCGCGTGCTGAATGCGATGGACGCCCATGACGGCGCCACGTCCCTGAAGCTTCGTGAAGCGCTGGCGGCAAAGGCGTTCGCCCGGACCTCAGCCTACGACGCCGCCATCGCCGGCTATATGTCGCGCCACGTCGGTGAAAGTTCGCTCGCGTTCGGCGCGCTGTCCGGCAGCCTGAAACAGGTGCTGCGCTACGGCGAGAACCCGCACCAGACCGCGAGCCTGTGGACCTCCCAGGATGCACGGCCCGGAGTGGTTGGTGCCCGCCAATTACAGGGCAAGGAATTGTCCTACAACAACATCAACGACACCGACGCCGCCTTCGAGCTGGTGGCGGAGTTCGACCCCGCACGGACGGCGGCGTGCGCCATCGTCAAGCATGCCAATCCGTGCGGCGTTGCCGAAGGCGCGGATCTGGCCGACGCTTATCGCCGGGCACTCGCGAGCGACCCCGTCTCGGCCTTCGGCGGCATCATCGCCGTCAATGGCACGCTGGACGCGGCAGCCGCAGCCGAAATGGTGAAGATCTTCACGGAAGTGATCATCGCTCCCGATGCGACCGACGAGGCCATCGAGATCATCGGCGCAAAGAAGAATCTGCGCCTTCTCCTGACGGGAGGCCTGCCCGATCCGCGCGTTGGAGGGCTGACGGTGAAGAGCGTGGCCGGCGGGCTCCTGATGCAGAGCCGCGACGATTCCGTCGTCGACGATGCCGATCTGCGCGTGGTGACACGCCGCAAGCCGACCGACCGCGAATTGGACGATCTGCTGTTTGCCTATCGTGTGGTCAAGCACGTGAAGTCGAACGCGATCGTTTATGCGAAGAAGAACGCCACGATCGGGATCGGCGCGGGCCAGATGAGCCGGGTTGACGCCTCCCAGGTGGCAGTGCGCAAAGCCACTGAAATCGCCGCGGCGTCAGGCCTCGGCGAATCACCTTTGAGGGACAGCGTCGTCGCCTCTGATGCTTTTTTCCCGTTTGCCGACGGATTGATCGCCGCAGCCGACGCAGGCGCCGTCGCCGCCATCCAGCCGGGCGGATCCGTGCGCGATCAAGAGGTTATCGAAGCGGCCGATGCGCGGGGTCTCGCAATGGTGTTCACCGGCGTGCGGCATTTTCGACACTAGAGGGAAGAAACCGACGCGGGGCGCGTGACAACCGGAAAGCGTACCGTTAAGAAAACGTCGCTGCGGCCGGTTTTTCCGCGTCGATTTGTCGGGGGTTCGATGCAGATCATTAGTTCGCGTTTGCCGCGTAGCTTGATGTGCGCTCTTCTTCTGGGCCTCGCCCTCACCCCGTTCGCTCCCGACACCGGCTCCGTGTCGGCTAATCCTCAGATTCCCCATCGCGTCGATGCGGCGCATCAGATCGTCTCAGCCGCTGTCACGGCCGGACATGTGGTCGAAATCGCCCGCTGATATCACCGCACGGGGTTAGTCGTATTCCGGGCGCCTGATCCGCTCGCCACGGGCGCGAGCCTCGTGAATGCGCTCGATATCCTCATAATGGTAGACGTGGCCGGAGGTGTTGATACGCACCGACGGACGATGACGATCCGGAATCTCCGCGTAGACGAAATCCAGGGCATCGGCCATGTGCTCGAAATGGCGCGGATGAGTGCCCGATCCGTTATGGATGTCGCCCAATATCGGCGTGTCGTCATTCCAGACGACGGTCGCAGATTCTTCCATGTTTACATCGGCCATGAGCGCTCCTCCCTTTTTCGAAGAAGCAACGCATGAACAGGCGAGATGTTCGCGCAGCCTAGCTTCTGGCGAGCCCCGAGATCATGTCGGCAGCGATCGTCAGCTTCGCCAGCGACAGGCCCGACCGGCTGATATCTGCCAGTTGCCGCGAGACCTGCGCCGCATCCTCCGGCAGGAGAATGACGCCGTGATCCGACGGCCGTGCCGCCAAGGCGCGCACAGCGGCCCCGATTTCGCTCAGAGCCCGATCGATGGCCAGACGCTCGTAATGGTCGCCGACGGCGATGGCGGATGCGGCCTGCTGAAGCGCGTCGAGACAGAGCTGCTCGGTCGTCGCGAAAAGCTTCTGTGCAGCGGGCACGATCTGAAGGCCTGAGCGCTCGGCGACCAGAACCGCATCCGGAGCCCGCGCAAGAGCCGGCAGAGCCGCAAGCCAGGACGCCAGTTCTGCGGGAACACCGGCCGCCTCGAATTCATCGGCACGGGCGCGCCAGCTTGTTGTCGCCTCCTCGCCCAGAACGTCGCCGAGGCCGGCACGAACCTCGTCCAGCGCGGCGCGGAAACGCGCCACGACGTCCTGGAGGCCTTGTTTCAGATCGACATTTCGCAGGAACCACGGCATCCGCGACAGGAGCAGATCCTGGACCGAACCATAGAGCTGGAGCTGGAGACTGCCTGAGATCTTCGCGTCAAGTGCGTCGATCCCGGCCATCAATTCGCCGATCCGGAAGCTGTCACGCACGGCGGCAAAGGCCGCCGCGCCCTCATCGACCCCGACATCGCCCAAGCGCGGCAGAAGCGAGGGCCCCCCAAGATCGATCATGGCGTTGGCGAGCCGGGTGGTGATGATCTCGCGCCGCAGCCGATGGGCATCGATATCGGCGCGATAACCCTCTCGCATCGGGCCCGGGAAATAACGCCCGAGCTCACGGCCGAGATAGGGATCGTCCGGCACGCCGCTCTCTAGCAGATCCGCATAAAGGGCGTTCTTGGCGTAAGCCAGAAGCACGGCGAGTTCGGGCCGGGTGAGAGAACGGCCGTTCGCCGCTCTCGCATCGAGCGCGGCCTCATCCGGCAGATATTCCACCGCACGATCGAGCAGGCCACGCTCCTCCAGACGGCGCATCAGGACACGCTCGAACCCCAGATCTTCCGCACCGCGACGCTCAGTCAGGGAGAGTGCCAATGTCTGGCGGTGATTGTTCGCGAGAACGAGGCCGGCAATTTCGTCCGTCATGCTGGCGAGGAAGGCCGAACGTGTGTCATCGCCCAGCCGGCCATCGTTGAGAGCCGGCTGCAGGCCAATCTTGATGTTCACCTCGTAGTCGGAAGTGTTGACGCCGGCGGAATTGTCGATGGCGTCGGTGTTGATGCGGACATTGGTTTGCGCCGCTTCGATCCGGCCGAGCTGCGTCGCACCAAGATTGGCGCCCTCACCCACCACCTTCGCCCGGATCTCGGAGCCCGTGACGCGGATCGGATCATTGCTCCGATCGCCGACGGCGGAATCGCTTTCCGAAGAGGCGCGGATGTAGGTGCCGATGCCGCCGAAGAACAGCAGATCGACATCCAGCCGCAGAATGGCCTGCATGACCTGCTGCGGGGTAACGCGGGAGGTAGGCAATCCGAGGAGGGCCTGCGCCTGTCGCGACAGATCGAGCGATTTGGCGCCGCGCGGGAAAACGCCGCCGCCCTCGGAGATCAGGCCGGAATCGTAATCCCTCCAACTGGAGCGCGGCAGATCGAACAACCTCTTCCGCTCGTCCCAGGAACGAGCAGGGTCGGGATCCGGATCAAGGAAGATGTCGCGATGGTCAAACGCGGCGACGAGCCGGGTCTGGCGCGACAGCAGCATGCCGTTGCCGAACACGTCGCCGGACATGTCGCCCACGCCAGCCGCCGTGAAGGGCGTGGACTGGATATCGATGTCCATCTCGCGGAAATGCCGCTTCACGGCTTCCCAGGCGCCGCGCGCCGTAATGCCCATCTTCTTGTGATCGTAGCCGACCGAGCCTCCGGATGCGAAGGCATCGCCGAGCCAGAACCCGCGGGCGATGGCAAGGCCATTCGCCGTGTCCGAGAACGTGGCCGTGCCCTTGTCGGCGGCAACCACGAGATAGGAATCGTCCGCGTCGTGGCGCACTGTATCGGCGGGGGGCACATTGTCCGCGCCCTCGATGTCGTCGGTCAGGTCGAGCAGGGCCGAAATGAAGATCTTGTAGGCCTCGGTGCCCTCCGCCATCCAGGCCGCGCGGTCCGATGCGGGCGGCAGGCGTTTGGGCACAAAGCCGCCCTTTGCCCCGACCGGCACGATCACCGCATTCTTGACCTGCTGTGCCTTGACCAGACCGAGGATCTCGGTCCGGAAATCCTCAGGCCGATCGGACCAGCGCAAGCCACCGCGCGCCACTCGCCCGAAGCGGAGATGCACGCCCTCCACGCGAGGCGACGAGACGAATATTTCGAACAATGGGCGCGGCGCAGGCAGCGCGTCGACCTTTGCGGCCTCCAGCTTGAAGGAGACGACCTGACGCGGGCCGCCGTCCGCTTCGCGCTGGTAGAAATTGGTCCGTACCATGCTCTGCACGAGATTGACGAAGCGGCGCAGGATGCGGTCCTCGTCGAGACTTTCGACATTCGCCAGATCGTCCTCGATCGCCGCGAGGACATCCGCCTGGGCGGCGGTGCGATCATCCGGACCGTCCGGTGAGAAGCGGGCGTGGAACAAAGCGACGATGCGGGCCGAGATGGCGGCGTGCTTCACCGCGACGCCCGCCATGTATTCGTGGCTGAAAGCAATGCCCGCCTGCCGCAGGTAACGGGAGACGGCGCGCAGGAGAGAGATCTCGCGCCAGTCGAGCCCCACTTCCAGGGCCAGCGCATTGTAATGGTCGCTTTCGGCGCAACGGGTCGCGACGGCTTCGCCGAGTTCCGTCAGCACCGAGCGCCGGGCGGCGAGATCGACAGACCCGCCATTGGCGCGACGCAGCCGCATATCATGCAGCCAGATGGCCCGCTCGGACCCGACATTGATCTCGAATGTGCGCTCGTCATCGGCCGCAAAGCCCATGGCGGCTAGAACGGGGATACGCTCGCTGAGCGGAATGGAACGTCCCAGCGAGAGAATTTCGAGGCCGACGCGGTCGTCGTCGGGTGTTCCCTCTTCCACGAACTGGATGGCGTAGAATCGTTGCTCGTCCAGCGCTTCCATACGCGCGATGTGCGCGAGCGCATCACCCGGCGCGAATGCTTCGCGGTAGCCAGCGGAGAAAGCATTGGCATAACGCGCCGCAAGGCCGCGCGCGGCCGGGCCCTCGTAATTTTCGGAGAGCGCCAGTTTGAGGCGGTCGGTCCATGTCTGGACCTCGAGAACGATGGCCTGTTCGAGCGCGACGAGATCCGTATCGGGCGCGTCCTCGCCGTCGCAGCCGATGATGTAGTGCACCCGAGTCAGCGGCACGCCTTCCAGGAAGGACGGGTGAAAGGCGGAGACACGACCCTCGAAAGCTTCGGCCAGACGTGTGCCGATGCGGGCGCGCACGTCGGAATCGTATTTGTCACGCGGGACGAACACGAAGACCGAAACGAAACGATGGAACGCGTCAGGACGCACGAGAATACGCAGGCGCGGGCGCTCATACAGGCTGACGATATCGACGGCAAAGCGCGCAAGCGTGTCGGCATCGATCTGGAACAGCTCATCGCGCGGATAGCTTTCCACGATCTGAGCCAACGCACGGCCGGAATGGCTTTCCGGATTGAAGCCCGTGGCCTGGCTGGCCGCTTCGAACTTGCGGCGCAACAGGGGGATGGAGGCGACGGGCTGGGTGTAGGCGGTAGCTGTGAACAAGCCGACCATCCGCAATTCGCCGGCCGTGCGGCCCTGTGCGTCGAAAAGCTTCACGCCAATATAATCGAGATGGGCGCGACGATGGATGCGCGAGCGGACGCTGGCCTTCGTGACCAGAAGCGGCACCGGCTCGGCCAGGAAGCGACGGATTTCCGGCGTCGTGGTGACGAAGGCGCCGCCCCGGCGCAGCACATAGGTCTGCGCGTCCCGAAGGATACCGAAACCCTCGCCGGTCGCCTCCTGCCCCTCGATCAAGGGCAACTCCCGCAGGCCGATGAAGATGAAGTTGTCATCCATCATCCAGCGCAGGAAGGCTTCCGCCTCCGCGATGTCGGCCTCCTTCAGGCCTGTACCCGGCGTGCGAAGACCCTCCAGCGCCTGGGACAGACGCGCCTCCATGACGGCGAAATCGTCCGTCGCGGCACGGATGTCGTCAAAGGTGCGGGCAAGGTCCTCGGCCAGGTCCTGCCGCGCGGTCTCATCCTCGATGCGCGCGATGTGCAGATGGATGAGGCTTTCATGACGGCGGCCATCGCCCGGCTCCGCAACCTCGAAGCTGTTGATCGCGCCATCCGCCCGGCGTTCGACGGCGAAGATAGGATGGGCGACAAGCCGCGGCTCGAACCCTCGCTGGAGCAGGCACGCCATGGCCGAATCCAGCAGGAAAGGCATGTCGTGATTGACGATCTCGACCACGGTGATGTCCGTGCAGCCGGGAAAATCGGGATTGACGATCTTGAGATCGTGACGGTTCAGCGCGCTGGTGCTCAGGTGCTCCCATGCGGCATGGGTCAGGGCCGCGAGAGCCGGCGCCTTCAGATCGGCTAGGTCCGCGGACGGCGTATTGGCGAAGAGCGCTTCCGCGAAATCCGGCGAAGTCTTACCGAGCTCGGGCTGGCGCACCGCCTCGCGAATGCGCTCCTGCACGGCTCTGCGATCGGAAGTCAACATAAGCACGTCCTCCTCGGTCGGTGCGTAGCGTAAGAGGATGTCCGCAGCATGTCCGCCAGCTAGATCCGGATCAGCTGGTCCGGCAATTCGTTGGCATCGTCGGGCGCCGGGGAGAAATGCTTGGCCAAAAGGCGGCCGGAATGATGGATGGCGGTGATGAGGCCTTCCGTCAGCCTGCCTTCCCGCGCCTCGCGCACGATCTCCTCGGCGACTTCATCCCATTCGGACTGGTCGACGCGGGCGGCGATGCCATCATCGGCGATGATCTCGACACGCCGCTCGGCGCGAGCCACGTAGATGAGAACGCCGGTGCGGTCCTTGGTGAGATGGATGCCATGCGCCAGGAACTGGTCACGCGCGGCGCGCTCCACCTCCTCGTCGGCAAGCCATGGCGGCACCAGACGTGTGCGCATGGTGCGGTGCGACAGGGCGAACGCAACGACGGCGAATACCAGCGGCTGAAGCGCCAGCACCAGATCAAAATTAAGATCAGTGAACAGGTGAAGCGGCCACACCGCGACAAAGGCCGCCACGGTGCCCCAGAACACCGGCACCAGCCGGTATTCGTCCGCCCGCTCGGCGACCACAACGAAGATTTCGCCGGCCGTTCCGGCCTCGGCTTTCTCCACGGCTGTCCGGATAAGGGCAGCCTGGGCCTCGGTAAGGGGTTCAGTCTGCATTCACCAACTCCCCGAGGATCCGCCGCCGCCGAACGAGCCGCCGCCGCCGCTGAACCCTCCACCTCCCCCGCCAAAGCCGCCGCCGAAGCCGCCACCTCCACCACCGCCGAAACTGCCGGGGAACGGCAGGATGACGGGCAATGTGCCGCGCCGGCGGCGACCACGGCCATTCCGGCGACCGAACATCAGGGTGAGAATCCAGAAACCGATGAAGACGAGGACGACAAACGGGATGCCGCCGCTATCCTCCGTGGCGCGACTGCCCTGCGCGGCCTGCTCGATGCGCCGCTTGAAATCCTCGTCGCCTTCGAGAAGCTGGACAAGGTCGTCCACACCGCGCGACACGCCGCCGGCGAAATCGTTCGCACGAAAGCGGGGCAGGATCGCATTCTCGATGATGAAACGGGAGGCTGCGTCGGTGATCGCACCTTCGAGGCCATACCCCACCTCGATACGGACCTTACGCTCGTTGGGCGCAACGAGAAGGAGCGCGCCGTTGTTCGTGCCTTTTTGCCCGATGCCCCAATGGCGGCCAAGCCGATACCCGTAATCGGCAATGTCGTAGCCCTGCAGGGAGCGCAGGGTGACGACGACGAGCTGATCTGAGCTCTTGCGTTCAAGCTCAGCCAGCTTGCCCTCGATCAACGCTTCGGTCTGGATGTCGAGGATCTCCGCCTCGTCCACGACGCGCCCGCTCAATGCGGGAAAGGCCGGATCGGCGTGAACGATCATGCCCCCGCAAAGCGCCGTTGCGACGAGCAGGAGCACCGCGAGAACGATGCTCCGCAACGCCGACAATGTTCGGCCGTACGCGGGAAGAACGAGCCCGGTCATCGGATCAGAACTGGACCCGCGGCGCCGTCTGATTCTGTTCGGATGTCGTGAAAGTGGCTTTCGGCGAGGCGCCGTAAATCCAGGCCCAAAGACGGCCAGGGAAGGTGCGGACCTCGGTGTTATAGGCCTGGACCGTGCCGATATAATCGCGCCGGGCGACGGCAATGCGGTTTTCCGTTCCCTCCAGCTGCGATTGCAGCGCGAGGAAGTTCTGATTGGACTTCAGGTCCGGATAGTTCTCGGTGACGGCCAACAGACGACCAAGTGCACCGGACAACTGATCCTGCGCCTGCTGGAAGCGTTCGACCGCCGCCGGATCGCTCAGCTGGTCGGTGTTGACGTTGATCGACGTCGCCTTGGCGCGCGCCTCGACCACGGCGGTGAGGGTTTCACGCTCCTGCGCGGCGAAGCCCTTCACGGTTTCAACGAGGTTCGGGATCAATTCGGCGCGCCGCTGATATTGATTCTGCACCTCGCCCCACGCCCCGTTCACCCGCTCGTCGAGGGTGGGAATGGTGTTGACGCCGCAACCGGCGACGAGGCTGCCGAACAGGACGGCGACAAGGACCGCGCGGATGCGGAAGAAGGGATTGGCCACAGGCTCGATCTCCATTCGGGAACTGAACGTGCTTCCACTAACCGGGAAGCATGGCAGAAACCAGTTCAGGAAGCGATGGGTTCCCGCGGGCGTTTTATTCCCGACCAGCGTCCGGACGAAACCCAATATCCGAGGCCGCCGGCAATGCCCGCCGCCGCAATGAGCGCGGGCTCAGCCGGCAGCGCGGGATAATCGGCGGGCCCCAGAATGCGCGACAAAGCCCCGGCAATCGCGAGACCGACGGCGGCGAAATAGAAAAAACTGCGCAGCGCGAAGATCTCGGCGAGGCCCACCGCGACAAGCACCGGGCCGAGCGCCGTGTAGCCAATGATGCCCGACATGACGACCGCATCGGTGAAGACCGCCAGCGCCGTCATCGTGACAAGGCCGGGATCGCCCGCCACAGGCGGATAGGCCCGCACCCATTCGACGCCGGCGATCAACGCGATCGCCGCAAAGATCGCCGCCAGATAACCAACCGGGATCAGGATGATGCGAGAAAGAATGGTCACTCGGCGGCGATGCCCGCGGCCGCCATGCGCTCCTTTGCCCGCAAGCGCTCGGTGGCTGATTTGAGCTGGCCGCAGGCAGCCAGGATATCGCGGCCGCGCGGCGTGCGGACCGGCGAGGCATAGCCCGCTCGGAACACGATCTCGGAAAATTCCTCGATCCGATCCCAGTCCGAACATTCATAGCCTGTGCCGGGCCATGGGTTGAACGGGATGAGATTGATCTTGGCCGGAATGCCCTTCAACAGTCGCACGAGTTCGCGCGCCTCGGCATTGCTGTCGTTGATGCCCTTCAGCATCACATATTCGAACGTGATGCGGCGGGCGTTCGACGCGCCGGGATACGTACGGCACGCCTCAAGAAGCTCGGCGATCGGGTACTTCTTGTTGAGCGGCACGAGCTTGTTGCGGAGCTCGTCGTGCGTGGCGTGCAGCGAGATGGCGAGCATGGAGCCCACCTCTTCGCCCAGCTTCTCGATGACCGGCACGACGCCCGAGGTGGACACGGTGATGCGACGGCGCGACAGCGACAGACCCTCGCCGTCCGACATCACCTCGATGGCGGCCTTGACGCCTTCGAAATTGTAGAGCGGCTCGCCCATGCCCATGAAGACGATGTTCGTCACCGCACGTTCGCCGTCCGGAACAAGACCTTCTGTTGAACGCGGCATACCCGGCCAGTCGCCGATGCGATCGCGCGCAACGATGAGCTGCGCCACGATCTCGGCCGAGGTGAGGTTGCGCACCAAGGTCTGAGTGCCTGTGTGGCAGAATGTACAGGCCAGCGTGCAGCCGACCTGACTGGACACGCATAGCGTGCCGCGATCGGATTCCGGGATATAGACGGCTTCGACCTCGTGCGGCCGCCGGTCATTGCCCTGAGGCGGCAGACGGATCAACCATTTGCGGGTGCCGTCGACCGAAATCTGCTCGGAGACGACCTCCGGCCGTTCCAGCGTGAAAGCCTGTTCCAATACGCTACGGAGGCCTTTGGACACATTCGTCATCGCCGCGAAATCGGTCACGCCACGATGATAGATCCAGTGCCAGAGCTGGGACACGCGCATGCGGCGCTCGCGCTCGGGCACACCGGCATGGCCGAGGGCATCGGACAGTTCGGCCCGCGTCAGCCCAATGAGCGACGGCATGGAAACGGCGGTTTGCGCCGCGACAGGTTCAGAGACAGCCAGCATAGCGGCTATATAAACAAAATAGCCCCGTTTTACACGGGGCTATTTCGTATTTCAGACGTGGATGGATTACTGCGAGCCGCCGCCGCCGGAACCACCGGAACCGCCGCCAGCCCCACCGCCGCCAGCACCACCGCCGGTACCGCCACCGGCGCCACCGCCATCACCAGATCCGGTGCCATCACCGCTCGTGCCTGTGCCCGCGCCAGCTCCCGTACCAGTCGAGCTGTCACTTGAACCCGTATTGTTCGTGGAGCCGGGCTGAGTACCTGTGGTGGTGGTGTTCTGGCCCTTGCTCACGCAACCGGCCGAACCCGCCTCACAATCAGGGGTAGACGGAGCCGGGTTGCTGCCGGTCTGAGCACCAGCCGCACTGGCCGCAAGAAGAGCGCCCGCCATCGTCGTGAAAAGAAGTGATTTCCGCATTTGGATTGCTCCCTTTGGATGTCCCAGGGGTCACAACCCGTTGCAGCAACACTGGTTCCCTCGGCGGTTGAAATACCGCTCGGGATCAGCGGCACTCCGCGTTGATCTTGTCGAGCGCCGCCGAGATGCCGCGAAGCGAATATGTGTCCGTGGTCACGTTGCCGCGACCGGACGTCGAACTCACCGTGACGGAACCGGCGGCACGCATGGCCTCCACCAGCCGCGCGTCGTCCTGCCCGTTCGACCAGCCGCGCTCGTTCTGGGTGACCAGCTGGAACGTGTTCGACCCGATCGTCAGATCCATCGTCGAGCCGGCGCGGGTGGGGAAGCCCACCTGGATGCTGACCTCGTTGCGAACGCTGTCGCCGGGGCGATGCGACACGAAGAAGTAAGCTGGATCGCGATTCAGGCCTTCCGGAGCGCGCGATTTCGGCTGCGAGATGACAAAGCAGACCTTGCTGCCCGAATTTGCGGTGTAGGCGCTCCAGTCCTGGAACTGGCCGAGCAATTGCTGGCCGGTCTGCGCGTTGGACACGTCCGGCGCGAACGCGATGAGAAGGAGCGTCAGAAAGAGGCGGCGGGCGATCATGGTCCTGGGCAATCCTGCGTTCGGCCGGCCGTGCCGGCGTGAGTGGACTGGCGGGGGAACGACCCCCCTCGCGGTCCAAATGTGGGCCGGGAAATGCTGACAACAGGTAAAAATTGGCGAAATTTGGAGAAGATTTGTGAAGTGTGGCCAGCCGGGCCTTACGCCTGCAGCCCGTTCCGCATGTTCTCCAGGGCAGATTTCGCTGCCGCGCGATGGCTGTCGCTGATGTGCGCGCCAACGGCGAGGAGCGCTGCGGACAGGACGCCGGCATCGTCCGCGAGCCCGAACAGGGGAAGGAAATCCGCCACCGCATCGAACGGAACGATGAAATACACGAGCGCGCCCAGCAGGATCAGCCGTACGCGTGTCGGAGTCTCGCGGTCGAACGCGCAATAATAGGCGGATACCGCATCTTCGGCGAAGGGAAGCCTCGCCGCCATACGACGCAGCTTCGGCCAGAAGCCCTTGCGGACGATGCGTTCCTTTTCCGTAAGTTCGAGATCGAGATCGGCAGCATCCGTCATTCAGGCAGCTCCATGAGCGGGAGAACGTTCCGTTTGATCCGCGAGACGATCGATCGTCCGGGCCAGTCGAATATCGCGTTCGCTCAAGCCCCCGATGTCGTGACTGGACAGAGATATGTCCACCCTGTCGTAGGAATTCGCCCAGTCCGGGTGATGGTTCATCGTCTCGGCGGCCAATGCCACCCGCGTCATGAAGGCAAATGCTTCGGAGAAATCGGCGAAGGTGAACTGCCGGTGGATGGCGGTGCCGTCAGCGGCGAGCGCCCAACCGCCCAGGGAAGCGAGCGCCGCCGCGCGCTCGTCACCATGCAAGGCCGTCTTCGTCATCGTGCTCATCCTCGTCCATCTCGAATCCGAACGGATAGGTCTGCTCGACCAGATATGGGCCACCACCGGTGGAATCGCGCGAGGAAAACAGCACGAAGCGGCTCGCCTCGAATGTCATGCGGGCCATGCCTCCCCGCATCGCCCGCCAATCGGCCACGGCGCGGGGAGAAGTGTCACGCAGCCGCGCGAGGGTGACATGGGGCGTGTATTTGCGGCTTTCCGCAGGAAGACCGACACGCCGCAGCACCCGCTCCTGCTCGGCCTGAAGATCCAGCAATTCCGCGCCGGGCTCGACCTTTGCGATCAGCGAGCGCGGCCGGACACCCCCGAACGCATCCAGCGCGTCGATGGTGACGGGGATCGGCTCACGATGACCATTGCCCAGCGCAAGGCTGGCCTCACGCGCGGTGCGCTCGTCCACGTCGCCAAGGAAACGCAGCGTGATGTGATAATTCTCGACATCGATCCAGCGGGCGCCGGGAAGCCCGCCGCGTAGCAGAGCGAGACGATCGGCGATCTTCGCCGGCACTTCGAGCCCGGTGAACAAGCGAGGCATGTCGTTCACTCCGTGAGGCGCGAATCTCAGGAACCGGAATCGATCCGGCGGATAAAATCTTCCACACTCGGCGTGATCCTGTCCACGATGAGGCGTACGCCTTCGGCCGTGGGATGGATGCCGTCCTGCAGATTGAGACGCGCCTCGCCCACCACGCCATCAAGGAAAAACGGATAGAGTGGATGTCCGTATTGCTTCGCGAGATCCGGATAGATCGCGTCGAACGCACCCGTATAGGCCGCGCCGAGATTGCGTGGGGCGTACATGCCTGCGATGAGAACGGGGATGTTGCGGGCTTTCAGGCGGTCGAGAATCTTGACGAGGCCGGCCTTTGTCGCCGCCGGGTCCTGACCGCGCAGGGCGTCGTTGGCTCCAAGCTCGAGAATGACGCCGTCTGTGCCACCGGGGATCGACCAGTCCAGGCGGGCGAGCCCGGCCGCCACGGTATCGCCCGACACACCGGCGTTGGCGACGACGACATCGTGGCCCCGTGATTTCAGCGATCGCTCAAGCACATTCGGAAAGGCTTCCGCGGGCGCAAGCCCATAACCGGCGGTGAGGCTGTCGCCGAAGGCGACGAGTTTCAGCGTGCGCGCCATGGCGGCTTCCGGAAACGTGATGACGGCAAGACAAACCGCGACGAGCGCTGCGACAATGCGGACGGCGCGCCCACCGTATCGTGACTGGCGGGAGGGGGACACCTTCTCCATATGGCAGAACTCCTGAACAGAGGAATGTGCGGACGGCATGGCGATCGACCTCGACGGCGTAGAACTGAGCCTCGGCAGGGGAGCCGGGCGCGTCCACATTCTGAAAGGGGTGTCGCTGCACATAGATAGGGGCCGGAGCGTGGGGCTTACAGGCCCCTCCGGTTCGGGCAAGTCGTCGCTGCTGATGGTGCTGGCCGGGCTCGAGCGCCCGGACGCGGGGAAAGTATCCGTGCTGGGCACCGACCTGACCGCCCAGGACGAGGATGCGCTCTCCCGCTTTCGCGGCCGCCACATCGGCGTCGTCTTCCAGAGCTTTCACCTCATCCCGACCATGACGGCGCTGGAGAACGTCGCCGTGCCGCTCGAACTTGCGGGCGTCGACGACGCGCTCGCGCGGGCCCGGGCGGAATTGGAGGCGGTGGGGCTGAGCGCGCGTGCCGGCCATTACCCGGCACAGATGTCGGGCGGCGAGCAGCAGCGCGTTGCGCTGGCCCGTGCGCTCGCCCCTGGCGCGGAGGTTCTGGTGGCTGACGAACCCACCGGCAACCTCGACGAGGCGACCGGACGGATGATCGCCGATCTGATCTTCACGAAGACGCGAGAGCGCGGCGCAACACTTGTTCTGGTGACCCACGACCCCGCCTTGGCGCGGCGCTGCGACCGTGTGGTGCGGATGCGCTCCGGCATGATCGAAGCGGCCGAAACATTGGTGAGCGCGTGAGCGGATTTCTGCTGTCGCTTCGGCTTGCGCTGCGCGAGATGCGCGGGGGCTTGAGCGGGTTTCGCATCTTCATCGCCTGCCTTGCGCTGGGTGTCGCCTCGATCGCCGGGGTGGGCTCATTGGCGCAGGGCCTGAACGCCGGCCTGTCCCGGGAAGGACGCGCCATTCTGGGTGGTGATGCGGCGTTTGCACTCGTTCACCGCGAGGCAACTTCGGAGGAACTCTCCTTCCTGGAGCAAAAAGGCCGGGTGTCGGCCGTCGCCACGCTGCGCAGCATGACCCGCAGCGAAAACGGCGATGCGGCATTGGCCGAGATGAAGGCGGTCGACGGCGCCTATCCTCTGGCCGGCGACGTGAGGACCGAGCCCCAACGGCCCCTGTCCGATCTACTGGCGGAACGTGATGGCGCATTCGGCGCCGTGGTCGACCCGGCCCTTCTCGGGCGCCTCAACGTGCCGATCGGCAGCCGGCTGAGCATCGGCAGCGCAATGGTGGAATTGCGGGCGGAGCTGATCTCGGAACCCGACGCACTTTCGGAAGGCATCGGGCTCGGCCCCCGCGTCCTGCTCTCACGCGAGGCCTTGGCCGCGAGTGGCCTTTTGGTGCCGGGCAGCCTCGTGCGCTGGAATTATCGATTGGCATTGGCCGATTCATCGGCCGGCGCGCCGCAGGCCATACTGGACGAGGCCAAGGAAGCCTTTCCGCAGGCCGGATGGCGCGCCCGCACGCGAGACAATGCGTCCGAGCGGCTGTCGAACAACATCGCCTTGTTCAGCCAGTTCCTGACGCTTGTCGGGCTGACGGCACTTGTCGTGGGCGGCGTGGGCGTGGCCAATGCGGTCAATGCGTTCGTCGAGAAGAAGCGCGAGACGGCCGCGGTGCTGAAATGCCTCGGCGCGTCGGGTGGGCGTATCTTCGCGATTTATCTGGTGCAGATCCTGATGATCGCATCGATCGGCATCGCCATCGGCCTCATCGCCGGCGCGCTTCTGCCCTTCGCTGTGGAATGGGCGTTCTCCGCCCTGCTGCCCCTGCCCTTCGCGGCATCCGTGGAACCCGGCCAGCTTGTCCTGGCGGCTCTGTTCGGAGTGCTGGTGGCGCTCGTCTTCGCATTGTGGCCCTTGGGGCGCGCCCACGACATGCCGGTCTCCGCGCTGTTTCGCGAACACCTCTCGGAAGGCATGCGCCGCCTGCCCCGCCGCCGCTACATCGTCTTGACGGGCGCCATATTGGCGGCCCTGCTGGCGCTGACGGTGGCAACAGCCTTCGACCGCAAGATCGCTCTGATCTTCGTCGCCGCCGCGATATTGATCCTTGGCCTGCTCCGGCTCGTCGCCTCCGGCATCATCATCCTGGCCCGCCGTGTTCCACGCGCCACTGACACGGCGCTGAGACTGGCCATTGCCAACATCCACCGTCCGGGCGCACTCACGCCCTCGATCGTGCTCTCGCTCGGCTTGGGCATCGCACTGCTCGTGACGGTGACGCTGATCGATTCCTCGATCCGCAACCAGCTGACGGCAAGCCTGCCGGAACGCGCGCCCAGCTTCTTCTTCATCGACATTCCCAACAGCGAACAGTCAGCCTTCAAGACTTTCCTGAACGACAAGGCACCGGGTGCCGAGATCAGCGAGGTGCCGATGCTGCGCGGTCGCATCACGCAGCTGAAAGGACAGAGCACCGAGAATTACCCGGCAGGCGAGGCCGAGTGGGTGCTGCGCGGCGACCGCGGCCTGACCCATTCCGACACCCTGCCCGAAGGCTCCGAGATCACGTCCGGGCAATGGTGGGAACCCGGCCACACCGGTGACAACCTCGTCTCGTTCGAAACCGATCTTGGGCGTGAGCTTGGCCTGAAACTTGGCGACGAGGTTGTGGTGAATGTGCTGGGCCGCGAAATCTCGGCGAAGATCGCCAATTTCCGTACCGTCGACTGGGAGAATCTCGGCATCAATTTCGTGCTGGTGTTCTCGCCCAACACCTTTGCCGGGGCGCCGTATCAATACCTTGCGACGCTGGCGCTGCCGGATGCAGGCGACGAGATCGAACGCACGCTGTTGCGCGACGCGGCGGCGCAGTTTCCCTCGATCATCGCGATCCGCGTCAAGGATGCCCTGGCCACGATCGGCGACGTCGTGGGCAAGCTCGTGCTGGGCATCCGCTCGGCAAGCGGCGTGACGGTCCTGGCAAGCGTGCTCGTTCTCGCGGGCGCGCTTGCGGCCGGTCACAGCTACCGGCTGTACGACGCCATGATCCTGAAAACGCTGGGCGCAACCCGCGCGTCGATCATGACAGCCTTCGGGCTCGAATATCTGTTGATCGGCGCGGCGGGCGCCATCTTCGGAATGGTGGCAGGCTCGCTGTCCGCTTTGGTGATCGTGACGCAGATGATGCGGATCGATTTTCATTTCGACGCCACGGGCATCCTGTCCGTCACGGCTCTGGCCCTGGTTTTGACGCTCATACTGGGATTGGCGGGAACCTGGCGGCTGGTGCGCCACAAGCCGGCTCGGGTGCTGCGGGAACTCTAGAGATATCCCGCCTCCGCCATCAGGCT
The DNA here is from genome assembly GCF_052542005.1 of Terrihabitans aquatilis. Classification (NCBI taxonomy): domain Bacteria; kingdom Pseudomonadati; phylum Pseudomonadota; class Alphaproteobacteria; order Hyphomicrobiales; genus Terrihabitans; species Terrihabitans aquatilis. The sequence goes on from NZ_JBOCUO010000002.1 coordinate 61,313, forward strand.
CTCGGCCCTTTCCTTACAGCGGGACACGGCCTCGTCCCGATCCGCCCACGGACCCGACACCATGCCGAGCATGATCACTTCCCGGGCATCATCGCCAGGGTCATCGGGACTCATCGCACGTTCGAGCGATAGGAATGCTTCCGTGTCGGCCGTGAACTCCACGATGAGGACGCCATCGTGAAAAGCGCTTCTGTCGTCGTCCCAAAGAGCCACGTACTTTCCCCCTTGGTCAGCAAGCGGCCCTTGCCGCAATGGTTCTTTCTGCACCGACAACATCGAGCCTTACCAGCTCGGACTGGAAAATCCACAGGCACCTAACTCGCGCTCTCGTGAGGCGAAAACCGCCGCGAGCCGTAGAACTACGCTTGTTCACAGCACCTCGATTTCCCATATTGCGTGCTGAGATCCCGCGCCACGAATGCGGGGTAACCAAGGGGATGAACGTTTATGGCTAACTTCGACCGCTTCGGGAATGTCGGGATCGACACCCGCGCCCGCACGGAGGCCGGGGTAATCGACCAGGGCCTGCGGTCCTACATGGGCGCCGTTTACAATTACATGGCGATCGGTCTTGCCATTACGGGCCTGTTCGCGATCGGCGCTTTCATGGCCTCGGTTACGAACAACCCGGCCGGCGCTGCTGCTCAAATCCGCGACGGCGTGTATCTGACCGGCATCGGCTATGCGCTGTTCGTCAGTCCGCTGAAATGGGCCGTGATGCTGGCACCGCTCGGCATGGTGTTCTTCCTGTCGGCCCGCCTACACACGATGACGGTATCCGGCGCGCAGATCGCGTTCTGGTCGTTCGCGGCGCTGATGGGCCTGTCGCTGTCGACGATCTTCCTCGTCTATACGGGAACGTCGATCGCTCGCGTGTTCTTCATCACTGCCGCCTCGTTCGGCGCGCTGAGCCTCTACGGTTACACCACGAAGCGTGACTTGTCGGGCCTCGGCACGTTCCTGATCATGGGCCTGTTCGGCCTGATCATCGCGAGCGTCGTGAACCTGTTCATGCAGAGCTCGATGATGCAGTTCGTCATCTCGGTGGCGGGCGTGCTGGTGTTCTCGGGCCTCACCGCCTACGACACCCAGCGCATCAAGGAGATGTACAACGCGGTGGACGACAGCACCATGATGGGCCGCAAGGCGATCATGGGCGCGCTGGCCCTCTACCTCGACTTCATCAACCTCTTCACGATGCTGCTCTCGCTGCTCGGCAATCGCGAGTAAGGGACGATCAGAATCACGAAAAGCCCCGGCATTGTCCGGGGCTTTTTTGTGTGCATTCTGGCGCCATGATCCGTGCCGCCAAATCCGACGACCTGCCCGCCATCGCCCTCATCTATGCCGACGCAGTTCGCACCGGCACCGCCAGCTTCGAGCTGGAGGTGCCGGGTCTGGAGGAGATGACACGGCGCTTTACCGGCCTTACCGAGGGCGGCTTTCCTTACCTGACCGCCGAGATCGATGGCCAGGTGGCAGGCTATGCCTATGCGGGCCCTTTCCGCGCACGGCCCGCTTATGCCTTCACGGTGGAAGATTCGATCTATGTCGCCGAGAACTGGCAAGGCAAAGGCGTGGGCCGTGCCCTGCTCACGGCCTTGATCGCGGCATGCGAAGTGCACGGGTTCCGGCAGATGATCGCGGTCATCGGCGACAGCGCCAATGTCGGCTCGGTGAAGCTGCATGAGCGGGCCGGGTTCGAGATGGTCGGCACCATGAAATCCGTGGGCCGCAAGTTTGGGCAGTGGATCGACACGCCCATCATGCAGCGGCCTCTCGGCCTGGGCGATCGCTCCCTCCCCGATTTCGAGCCGGGCGAGCCGGCGGGCGAATGACCCTATTGAAGCCTCCCTCGGGACGCTTGAACAAAGGTCTGTTTCCTCCATTCCTCGGAACCGAACGGGGTCTGAAAGGCTTTCTCCGCTGCATAGAACAGCAGGAGACAGCCCATGGATCTCGGCTCCATTCTCGACACCATGCTCGGCGGCCAAGCGGGCCGCGGCGGCCTTTCGCGTGGTTCTCAGCCGCGGCCCGGCAACGAAAGCAATGACCTAGGCAGCCTCAGCGATGGTCTTGGCGGCCGCCCGGGAGGCTTCGGCGGAGGGCGTTCCGATTCCGGCCTGCCCGAGGGGCGCGGTGGCTTCGATCTCGGCAGCCTCGGTGGCTTGGGAGGCCTTGGTGGCGCAGGAGGAGGTCTCGGCGATCTCGCCTCGCGCATCCCAGGCGGGCTTGGCGGATTGGCGGCTGGTGGCGGACTTCTGTCCATCCTGCTCGCGGGACGCAACCGACGCTCGGGCGGCGAGCTGCGCGATGGCGGCGGCTTGATCCGCACGGGCGGCCTCGCGATCCTCGGGACCCTTGCCTACAAGGCCTACAAGAACTGGCAGGAGCAACAAAGCGCCGAGGCCGCCGCGCAGCAGACGAGCGTGCCCAACACGCCGCCTCCGGCTGGCAGCGGCTTCCATCTGGACGAGGAAAAGGATCAGGACGGTCGCGAACTGGGCGTCGCGCTCGTGCAGGCCATGATTTCCGCCGCAAAGGCCGACGGTCACCTCGACAGTGAGGAAGGCACCCGCATTCAGGAGCAGATCCGCGAACTCGGGCTGAGCTCCGAGGAGAAGGGCTTTCTGCTCGATGCCATCGGAAACCGGGCGGATGCAGCGGCGATCGCCCGCCTTGCGCGCTCGCGAGAGCAGGCATCCGAGCTTTATGTCGCCTCCCGGGCAGTCATCGGCGATCCCGACACGCCGGAGGAAAAGGCTTATCTCGACCGCCTCGCGGCGCTGCTCGATCTGCCCGCCGATCTCGTTGCGCATCTCGATGCGCAGATCGTCTCCGCGGCCCGCGGCCTCGCCTGATCAACGCTCCACACGCAATCAATGACAGATCCCCACAGGAGGACGATATGAGCATTCTCGGAAAGATCATGAGCTCGATCTTCGGCGGCCGGGCAGAGGCAGCCCCCGCGCCCGGTACGGCACCAAGTGCAGGTACCGGTACGACAGGAACCACGACCAGCGCCTCAGGCGGCGTCGCACAGCCGAACGTTGCGGCGGGTGCTCCCGGAAGCGCGGCCGGCTCCGCAGCCCGCCCGACCGCAGCACCGGCCGGCGGCAATGTCGACGTCGCTGCCGTCCTCGATCAGAAGGTGAAGGAAAAGGGCCAGACCTTGAACTGGCGCACTTCGATCGTCGACCTGATGAAGGCCTTGGATCTCGATTCCAGCCTCGCCGCCCGCAAGGAACTGGCACAGGATCTGAACTACACAGGCGACACCGACGACAGCGCGACGATGAACATCTGGCTGCACAAGCAGCTGATGGCCAAGCTGGCGGAAAACGGCGGCAAGATCCCGGCAGATCTCCAGGCCTGATGAATAAGCGGCCTGCTTCGGCAGGCCGCTTCTCGCTTAAGGGGTGGATAAGTCTCCGCCGCCGCGTTATGGCATTCCAATGAACGACACGACCAAGAACCAGCTCACAGCGCTTCAGGACCGTCTCATGGACGCCCAGCGCTCGCTTCTGCTGCAGGCCGCCGAGGCCGATATGCTCCCCTCCGATAACGCCCTGCGCAAGATCGCAGATCTCGAGCTCGCCATCGGTGCGATCGAGGCTCTGGTCGAGGAAGAATAGGCGCTAGCCGGCGACCAGCCGGACCTTGCGGTCCAACACACCCAAAACCCGATCCAGCTCGTTGCCACGCTTCAGGATCAGACCTGTTGCGGCAACGACGGAATACATGCCCTGCCGGCTGCGCAAAGCGGGGTTCTTCTCGATCCGGTAAAGCGGCATTTCCCCCATGTGGCGGAACAGCGAAAACACCGCCCGTTCCTTCAGCATGTCGATCGCATAATCGCGCGTGTCACCAGCCGCCACCAGGCGGCCATAGACATTCAGGATCTCGCGGAGTTCAAGTCGGTTGAAGGCCACCGCAGTTGGGGGCGGTGTCGGTGATGAAGGCCCGGCCGGACCGTTAGACCGGCGGGCCCGCAGATTTTCTATGGCTTCGACGTCTCCCATACGCACCTCGGATGGTTTCATCGGAACGTCATGATCACCCCGCAGCGCCGCATGCGCAAGCCGCGCCTTACCCTATTTCAGGCGCGAGAGAATTCTTATTTTCGCCGCTGTTCGGCCCTTTGGCCGCCGTACCCGGCCAGCAATATCGGATCGTTGCCTCGGTGCCCGGTCGTTTGACCGTCTTTTTCCAGCCCCCCAGCCCCTGACGGTTGCGCGGCCGGGCCAACCGATCAGCCCGCGAAGATTGCGCGGGTACTAGAAGGGCCGGTTCGCCGGCCCCTTTTTTTTGCCTTGTCAGCGCTCGGAATAGCCGAGAATGGCACCCGGCATGCTGCCGGACCCTCGCTGCACCAACACCGCATAATGATCCGCATCCTTCGGCACGGCTTCGGAATGCGGCACCATGAAATGCACGGCCTTTCCGGCCCAAGCGCCGAGGCGCGTCATCCGCCTAACGACGTTCGTGTAGGTGATCTTGCGGTGTGCATTTTCGCCGCCGGCAATCTCGACGGTCTTGGTGCGGCTTAAGGCAAACAGCCAGACTTCAGCGTCCGGGCTGGCGGGGTGATCCCCAATTTCGACGGCGATCTGCCCGCCGGCCTCTTCGACCTCAATCGGAATCTGCAGAACTTCTGCGCCCGCAAGCGTCTCGTCGATCGCCTTCTCGACAGCTGTCCGGTCACTGCCCACGGCGGGAACGACGCCGTTCACCATGATCTGCGGTGTGTAGACCTTGCGATCGCTGCGAGCGCGGGCATAGGCCCGCTGGCGCGCGGTATGCGCGGGATCGCCGAACGTGTCTTTCCAGCCGAGATAATCCCAGTAATCCACGGGGAAGGTCAGAACCGCGACATCGCCGCGCTTCAGCAGATCCGAAAGGAGGCTGTCAGCCTTGGGGCTCGCCGCGCAGCCCTGGCTCGTGAACAATTCCACGACGGCCCGAGGTTCGGCGACGGCAGAAGTGCCGGCAAACACTGTCGTGAGAGCGAGAACCAGAGCAGGGAGAGAGAGCGTCGATGACGGCATGGTCCGCGCATTCTAGGCCGCTCTCCCGCCCTCGTGAGTCACGAGAGCGAGAGGGAGCGGGCGGAGATGACGATCAGGCCGCGAGCGAACGCAGCACGTAGTGCAGGATGCCACCGTTGCGGAAATATTCCAGCTCTTCATAGGTGTCGATGCGGCACACCAGCGGAACTTCCTTCACCTCGCCTGACGGGAAGGTGATCTTGGCCAGCAGCACGTCGCGCGGCTTGAGCCCCTCGGACAGGCCATGGATCGTGACGGTCTCCACGCCCGTTAGGCCAAGCGATTTCCAGCTGGTGCCGGCGCCGAAGACGAGCGGCACCACCCCCATGCCGACGAGGTTGGAGCGATGGATACGCTCGAAGCTTTCGGCGATGACGGCGCGGACGCCGAGCAGAACGGTGCCCTTGGCCGCCCAGTCGCGCGAGGAGCCGGTGCCGTATTCCTTGCCCGCGAAAACGACGAGGGGCACGCCCTCCTGCTTGTAACGCATGGCGGCATCGAAGATCGGCAGCTTTTCACCAGACGGTTCATGAACGGTGACACCGCCCTCGATGCCGGGAATCATCTGGTTCTTGATGCGGATGTTGGCGAAAGTGCCACGCATCATGACCTGATGGTTGCCGCGCCGCGTGCCGTACTGGTTGAAGTCCTGTGGCCGTACCTGATGGTCGCGCAGATAATGACCCGCCGGGCTTTCCTGCTTGATCGAACCGGCCGGAGAAATGTGGTCGGTCGTGATGGAATCGAGGAACAGACCGAGGATGCGAGCGTCGTCGATGTCCTCGATGGGCTTGGGCGTGGACGTGATGCCCTCGAAATAGGGCGGGTTCTGCACATAGGTCGAGGCATCGTCCCAAGGGAAGGTAAGCCCCTTGGACACCGCGATGGCCTGCCAGTTTTCATCGCCCTTGAACACGTCCGCGTAGCGGCTGGCGAAGATCTCCTTCGTCACGTTCTCGCGGATGTACTCGGCCACCTCCTGGCTGCTCGGCCAGATATCGCGCAGATAGACCGGCTGGCCGTCCGAACCCGTGCCGAGCGGATCGCGCGCCAGATTGACCTGCAGCGAGCCGGCCAGCGCATAGGCGACGACCAGCGGCGGCGATGCCAGATAATTGGCGCGCACGTCGGGGTTCACACGGCCTTCGAAATTGCGATTGCCGGAGAGGACCGCCGCAGCCACCACGTCATGGGCATTGATGGCTTCCGAGATGACCTCCGGCAGAGGGCCGGAATTGCCGATGCAGGTGGTGCAGCCGAAGCCGACGACGTTGAAGCCGAGCTTGTCGAGATCGTCCTGCAGGTTCGCCTTCTCGAAATAATCGGCGGCGACCTGCGATCCGGGCGCAAGCGAGGTCTTCACCCACGGTTTGACAGTGAGCCCCTTGGCGACTGCGTTGCGGGCCAGCAGGCCTGCGGCCATCATCACGCTGGGATTGGAGGTGTTGGTGCAGGAGGTGATCGCCGCAATGACGACATCCCCGTGGCCGATCGTATAATCCTCGCCTTCCACGGGGAAGCGGGCGCCAACTTCCTCGTTCTTCTTGAACTCGCTGCACAGCGCCTCGACGAAGCCCGTCTTGGTCTCGGACAGGAGCACCCGATCCTGAGGACGCTTCGGACCGGCGAGCGAGGGCTCGACGCTGTCGAGATCGAGTTCGAGCAGATCCGTGAATTCCGGATCCGGCGTCTCGGGCGTCCAGAACATGCCCTGCGCCTTCATATAGGCCTCGACCAGGGCGACGCGGTCAGGTGTGCGGCCGGTCTGCGCAAGATAACGAAGGGTCTCGACATCCACGGGGAAGAAGCCGCAGGTCGCGCCGTATTCCGGCGCCATGTTGCCGATGGTCGCGCGGTCTTCCAGCGCCATGTTGCCAATGCCAGGGCCGAAGAACTCGACGAACTTGCCGACGACACCCTTCTTGCGCAGCATCTGGGTGACGGTGAGGACGAGGTCGGTGGCGGTGACGCCCTCGCGCAGCTTGCCCGAGACGCGGAAGCCGATGACCTGAGGAATGACCATGGAGAGCGGCTGGCCGAGCATGGCGGCCTCCGCCTCGATGCCACCGACGCCCCAGCCCAGAACCGATAGGCCGTTGACCATGGTGGTGTGGCTGTCGGTGCCGACCAGCGTATCAGGATAGGCGACGGTCTCGCCGTTCTCATCCTTCGTCCAGACAGTCTGGGCGAGGTTTTCCAGATTGACCTGATGGCAGATGCCCGTGCCCGGGGGTACGACGCGGAAATTGTCGAAGCTCTGCTGCGCCCATTTCAGGAAACGGTACCGCTCGCCATTGCGCTGGTATTCGAGCTCGACATTGTGGGCGAAGGCCTGCGGCGTACCGAACTCGTCGACGATGACGGAATGGTCGATGACCAGATCGACGGGAATGAGCGGGTTGATGCGCCGGGGATCGCCGCCCAGGGCGTTCATCGCATCGCGCATCGCGGCGAGATCCACCACCGCGGGGACACCCGTGAAATCCTGCATCAGGACCCGCGCCGGGCGGAAGGCGATCTCATGCTGGCTGGAGCGCTCCACCAGCCATTCGGCGACGGCGCGAATGTCTTCGGCCTTGACGGTGCGCCCGTCCTCGAAGCGAAGGAGGTTCTCCAGAAGAACCTTCATCGACACCGGCAGTCGGGAAATTCCGGAGAGGCCGTTTTTCTCGGCGTCCTCTAAGCTGTAATAGACATAGGATTTATCACCAGCCGTGAGCGTCTTGCGGCACTTGAAACTGTCGAGGGAAGACGTGGTCACGATGGCGGGTCCTTTCACCGGACATGGGGCCGGAACCTGGACATTCCGGCGGGAAAATACGGGGACGTCGAGCATCGCCTGGGGCGGTTCGGCCGTTCGCGCGCGGATTATAGGGGCTGCCTTCGAATCCTTCCAGAAAAAGCGGTGGCATACCAATGAGGTGCTGCCATGCGTTTGATCGTGGACTGCATTGCTGTGGAGCGCGGGGAGCGGCTGGTTTTGGATGAGGTGTCCCTCAAGGTCGAGCCCGGCGAGGCGCTGGTGGTGACAGGCCCCAACGGCGCGGGAAAGTCGACCTTGCTGCGTGCCCTTGCCCATCTCCTGCCTCTCGATAAAGGCCGCATCGAACTCGGCGGCATGAGCGAGGAAAGTTTGCCGGCCGAGCACATCCATCTTCTGGGCCATGCCGATGGTGCGAAATCCGCGCTGACCTCGCTCGAGAACCTCGCCGCCTGGATCGGCATCCTGGGCGGAGGCGGCATCGATGCCGAACGCGCTCTAAAAACCGTCGGCATCGGCCATGCGGCCGATCTTCCGGCCGCCATGCTCTCGGCCGGGCAGCGTCGTCGCCTGGCCATGGCGCGGCTTCTGGCCTGCCAAAGGCCGATCTGGCTGCTGGATGAACCGGCGACCGCACTCGACACCGATGGTCTGGCCCGCCTCGCCACGCTCGTTGCCGCGCATCGTTCCGAAGGCGGGCTTGTGGTGGCCGCCACGCATTCGGACCTCGGATGGCCGGACCTCAGGCACATGGTTCTGGGGCACGCGGCATGATGACAAGCATTGCGGCGGTGATGCGCCGGGATTTCGTGCTTCTGGTGCGCGCGGGCGGCGGATTCGGCCTGCCTCTTGTCTTCTTCCTGTGCGTGGTGGCGGTGACGCCCTTCGCCATCGGCCCCGATCTCGTTCTGCTGGCACGGATCGGGCCGGCCATGTTGTGGATCGCCGCACTGCTGTCGACGCTTATCGGCCTCGACCGCCTGTTCGGCGCCGACGCGGAGGACGGATCGCTCGATCTTCTGTTCGCGGCGCCGACGCCTCTCTCCCTGATCGTTCTGGCCAAGGTGGCTGCGCATTGGGTGGGAACGGGCCTGCCGCTCGCGGTCGCGGCGCCCTTGTTGGGGCTGCTGCTGAACATGCCGCCGCCGGCGCTCGCCTCGATTTCTCTGACCCTCCTGATAGGTACGCCCGCCCTGACCCTTCTGGGTGCCATGGGCGCGGCGCTGACCGTGGGCCTGAAGCGGGGCGGATTGCTGCTGCCGGTTCTGGTCATGCCGCTGACCGTGCCGACCCTAATCTTCGGCGTATCGGCCACGGAAAATGTTCTTTCGGCGACGCCATCTTTCGCGCCCCTAGCATTGTTGATGGGTGTGACGCTCGCCAGCCTTGTGCTGGCGCCAATCGCCGCCGCCGCGGCCCTGCGAGGAGCACTGCAGTGACCATGCCATTGCCTCCGAAAACCGGCGGAGCTACATCGGCCCGGATGATGTCCGTGATGTCGCTCGCAAATCCTGCGGTCTTTCAATCGTTCGCCGTGCGCGTGGTGCCGTGGCTTGCGTTTCTGACGATCGTGCTCCTGGCTCTTGGGCTGTGGCAGGCCTTCTTCGTGGCGCCGGCCGATTACCAGCAGGGCGACACGGTGCGCATCATGTTCATCCATGTACCGGCCGCCTGGCTGTCGATGTTCGCGTGGTCGCTGATGTCGGCGGCAAGCCTCGGGGTTCTCGTCTGGCGACATCCGCTGGCCGATGTCGCCGCCCAATCGGCGGCCCCGATCGGCGCGGCCTTTACCCTGATCGCGCTGGTCACCGGCTCGCTGTGGGGCCGCCCGATGTGGGGCACCTATTGGGTGTGGGACGCGCGCCTGACGTCGGAGCTCGTGCTGTTCCTGATGTATCTGGGCGTCATCGCCCTGCGCGCGGCGCTCGACGAACCCACGCGGGCGGCGCGTCTTGTCGCGATCCTGACGCTCGTTGGTTTCGTCAACATTCCCATCATCAAATTCTCGGTGGACTGGTGGAACACGCTGCACCAGCCGGCTTCGGTCTTCCGCGCCGGCGGGTCGACCATCCATGCCTCCATCCTCATTCCCCTGATGATCAACGCCGCGGCGTTCACGCTGATGTTCATCACTCTGCATCTGGCGGCGATGCGGACGGAATTGATACGCCGCCGCCTGCGCGGCCTGCGGCTGCGGGCGGCAAGGAGCGGCGCATGAACGAGCATTCCGGCTATATCATCGCGGCCTATGGCTTCACCGCTGTTACGCTTCTGGCTCTGATCGCCTGGAGCTTTCTCCAGCACCGCCGGCAAAAGGCGGCACTGGTGAAGCTGGAAGCGCGGCTTGCACGGCAGGACGAGCAGCCATGACACTGCGGCGCGCGCTTATCATTTTGCCTCTGGCGCTGTTCGTCGCACTGTGCGTGCTGTTCTACGTGCGCCTGTATTCCGGCGACCCCTCACGCATCCCGTCGGCCCTGATCGGCCGGCCGGCGCCGGAATTCACGCTGCCGCCGCTGGAGGGCCTGACCGAGACGAGCGGGAAGCCGGTTCCCGGCCTGTCGCGCGCGGATCTCGGCAATGGCCGCATCACCATCGTCAATGTCTGGGCGTCCTGGTGCGCACCCTGCCGCCAGGAGCACCCGCTGCTGATGCGCCTGTCGGAGCTGGGCCGTGCCCGGCTTGTCGGTATTGCTTACAAGGACAAGCCCGACAATGCCCGGGGCTTCCTCAACGATCTCGGCAATCCGTTCGCCGCGATCGGCATGGATGAGGCCGGCCGTGCCGCGATCGACTGGGGGGTCTACGGCGTGCCGGAGACCTTCATCGTCGGCAAGGACGGGCGTATCGCCTACAAGCACATCGGTCCGCTGACCGAGGCCTCGCTGACCGACATCATCCTGCCGGAAATCGAGAAGGCCGAACGGGGCACGGCACAGGCCAGCCGCTAAGGGCGGCAGCACCTCCTCGACGTCACGGCCTGATCACAGATGCTCCGGCGCGGCCTTTTCGGGGATGGCATGGCGCTGGAGCAGCGGAAACTGGCAGGCGGCGAACAGGAAGGTGAGCGGGAAGACGCCCCAGAACTTGAAGCCCACCCAGAAATCCGTCGAGAAATTTCGCCAGATGACCTCGTTCAACACGGCGAGGAACACGAAAAAAACACCCCAGCGAAGGGTGAGCTTGCGCCAGCCCTCTTCATCCAGAGCAAATGCCGTGTCGAGCACGATGGCCAGCAGCGATTTGCCGAAGGCCAGGCCGCCAAGCAGCACGGCCGCGAACAGCAGATTGACGATGGTGGGCTTGAGCTTGATGAAGAGCTCGTCGTGCAGATAGAGCGTGAGCCCGCCGAACACGAGGACGACCACGCCTGTGACGAGCGGCATGGTGGGAAGGCGCCGCATCATCACCCAGGACACGATGAGCGCCAATGCGGTCGCAGCCATGAACAGGCCGGTGGCCCAAAAAAGATCGGCGCGATTGTTGGCGATGACGAATACGGCCAGCGGGCCGAGTTCGAGCGCGAGCTTCAACAGCGGGTTGAGGTGCTTCGGAGTTGTCGAAGGGTTCATGTCGGTCACTTGTCGAGCCCCACCAGAGCGCGTGCGAAATCGCGAGGATCGAAGGGCTCGAGATCACCGACGCTTTCGCCGACGCCGATGAAATGGATCGGCAGGCCGAACTTCTCGGCGACGGCCACGAGAATGCCGCCGCGCGCGGTGCCATCGAGCTTGGTCATGACGAGGCCGGTCACGCCCGCAGTCTTGCGGAACGCCTCGACCTGGCTGAGGGCGTTCTGGCCCACGGTGGCATCGAGCACGAGCAGCACGGCATGCGGTGCGGTTGCGTCCTGTTTCTTGAGGACGCGGATCACCTTTTCGAGCTCGTTCATCAGCTCGGCCCGGTTCTGCAGGCGGCCGGCCGTGTCGACGAGGAGAACGTCGGCGTTCGCGGCACGCGCCTTTTCCAAGGCTTCGAAGGCGAGACCAGCCGAATCCGCGCCGACATCCTTGGTGACGATGGGCACGCCCGTACGCTCGGCCCAGACCCGCAACTGATCGACAGCCGCCGCGCGGAACGTATCGCCCGCCGCAAGCCAGACGCTGCGCCCCTCGTCCCGGAATTTCTGAGTGAGCTTGCCGATCGTCGTCGTCTTGCCGGAACCGTTCACGCCGACCATGAGGATGACGAAAGGCTTTTCGGCTCCATCCACGACGAGCGGCTTGGCGACAGCCTGCAAAGCCTTTTCGACCTCGCTCGCCACCACGCCACGAACGCCGTGCGCATCAAGGCCGCGCTCGTGACGCTGGCGGCCGACTTCCTGCGTGATGCGAATGGCTGTGTCCATGCCAAGATCGGCCTGGATCAGCAGGTCTTCCAGATCGTCCAGCGTCCCGGCATCGAAACGCGATTTGGTGAATAGGTCCGAGATGCCGGTACCCAGACGGTCGGACGTGCGCTGAAGCCCCTGCCGAAGGCGCGTGAACCAGCCGGGACCCGGCGTGCCGACGGGCGGAGGCTCGCTCGATGGCGCCACGAAGGGCGACAGAGCTGCGTCTTCCGGCACAGCCGACACATCCACTTCAACGGGCAGTTCCGGGACAGGCGCGGCGTCCGGCTCGATATCCGGAAGCTCCTCCTCGGTCGCCGCCGCATCCTCGTCTGTTGAACGCGGCAGCGGCTGCACGACGAGATCTGGAATATCGAGGGCCGGCGGAACTTCCGGTTGCGTCGCGACCACAGCAGGTGGTTCCGGCGTCAGGCCCCCGAGCCTCTCATCAGCCTGAGGTTCCGGATCGGGCTCGGGCTTGACCGGAATACCAAGCAGGCGGGAGAGGAAGCCGCGTTTGGGCTGTTCGGGTTCGCTCATCAGGCTGCCAATAGCTGTGCGCCGTCGTGGCCGGCGATGGTGACAGGTACGAGACGTCCGGTCTCGGTGGGGCGCGCGAGCTTCACCAGCGCAAAGCCTTCGGTGCGCCCGGTATGGTTATTTTCCGCAAGCACCACATGGTGCCTGCCGATTTCACCCGAGAGATGCCGGTGCAGGGCCCCGGCTCCGCGTATGCGGAGGCGAGCGGCGCGTTCGCGCGCAATCTCGGTCGCCACAGCTGGCATGCGCGCCGCCGGCGTGCCGGGGCGGGCGGAAAATGGAAAAACGTGGAGATGCGTCAGCCCGCATTCGCCCACGAGATCGAGCGTGCGACGGAACTGGCCTTCAGTCTCGGTCGGGAAACCCGTGATGAAATCTGCGCCGAACACCATATCCGGCCGCAGGCGCCGGACATTGTTGCAGAAGGCAATGGCGTCGGCCCGCAGATGACGGCGCTTCATACGCTTGAGGATGAGGTCGTCGCCTGCCTGAAGCGACAGATGCAGATGCGGCATGAGGCGAGGCTCCTCGGCGAACGCGGCCAGCAAATCGTCATCGGCCTCAACCGCGTCGATGGACGAGATGCGCAGGCGCGGCAGCTCGGGCACGAGTTTTAGTATGGTGCGCACAAGCTTGCCCAAGGCGGGCCGACCCGGCAGATCGGCACCGTAGCTGGTGAGATCGACGCCGGTCAGGACCAGTTCGCCGCAGCCGCGCGCCACAATATGGCGCACCTGATCGACCACCACGCCCATCGGCACCGAGCGGGAGGGCCCTCGGCCATATGGGATGATGCAGAATGTGCAGCGATGATCGCAGCCGTTCTGCACCTGCACGAAGGCACGCGGACGGCCCTGCCAGCCATCGACGAGGTGATGGGCCGTCTCGCGCACGGACATGATGTCGTCGACACGAATGCGCTCGCTGCTGTCGAGCCCGAAAGGCGCGGCCCATGTGTCGGCCTGCATCTTCTCGCCGTTGCCGATGACGCCCGAAACCTCGGGCATATCGGCATAGGTGTGCGGTTCGACCTGGGCGGCGCAGCCCGTAACCACGATCTCCGAACCCGGATTGAGCCGGCGCAGGCGGCGGATGGCCTGCCGCGCCTGACGACCCGCTTCCGCGGTGACGGCGCACGTGTTGACGACGATGAGATTGTTGCGGCCGGCCTCAAGCGCGGCGCGGCGGATGGCCTCCGACTCGTTCATGTTGAGCCGGCAGCCGAAGGTGACGACTTCCACGCTCATGCGGCGTGGCCCGCAAAGATCGATGGATCGAACCGACCCTCGAACTCGGTCTCGACCGGGCCGGTCATCAGGATGTGGTCGTCGCTCTCGCGCCAGTGGATCAGGAGTTCGCCGCCCGGCAAGGTAACACACACCTGGCGGCCGGTGCGGCCGGTGCGCGCCGCAGATACCGCCGCCGCGCAGGCCGCCGTGCCGCACGCCAGGGTGAGACCGGCGCCACGTTCCCACACCTTCAGCGTCAGAGCATCGCGCGAGGTGACATGCGCCAGCGAGATGTTGGCCCGCCCCGGAAACATCGGGTGCCGCTCGAGCTCGGGCCCGAGGACGGCTAGATCGTAGGCTTCGATGTCGGACACCCAGAAGATGGCGTGCGGATTGCCGACATTCGCAGCCGACGGTGTGCGCAGGGGCCCCGCCTCGACCGCGATGGCGCGTGTATCCTCGCACGGCTCGGCCAGCGGAATCTGGGCCCAGCCAAAACGCGGCGCACCCATATCGACGGTAATCCTTCGGGGGCCATCACCCCGGACGGCGATCAACGCCCCTCCTGCCGACCCGATCCGCAGACGGTCTTTCCCGGTTTCTTCCATTACCAGCCAGGCGATGCAGCGCGTGCCATTACCGCAGGCCCCGGATTCCGAGCCGTCCTGATTGAGGATGCGCGTGCGAAAATCTTCATCACCAGAGCCGGGCTCGATCGTCATGATCTGATCGAAGGTCAGGCCCGAGGCGTGGATCGCACGCGTTTCTTCCGGCGATGGCGCAGGCGTGCCGTCGCGCAGGTCGACAACCAGGATCTCGTTGCCAAGGCCATTCATCTTGACGAAGGGATGGTTCGCGAGCGCGCTCATGACTTCATATAGGGCGAAGTGCAGCGCATCCGCTACACCTCCAGGACCTGACCGGGCCGGAAGGCGACGAAACGCTCGCGCCCGATGCCGCCAGCCGCCAGCGCATCGGCCAATGCCCGCTCCGGAGCATCGACCGGCTCGGCCGTCAGCTGAAACGTACCCCAATGATGACCAACCGCCTGTTCGGCACGAAGAGCCTGGAAGGCTTTCACCGCCTCGTCGGGGTTCATGTGCGCGTCCTTCATGAACCAGCGCGGCTCATAGGCCCCGATCGGCAGGACGGCCAACCGGAACGGCCCATATTCCCGGCCATGGGCCGTGAAGTTCGCATCGTTGGCGAACGCCGTGTCTCCCACATGATAAATCCGCCCTGCCGGCGTGTGGATGACGAAGCTGGCCCACAGCGCCTTTCGCCGGTCGCCCAGCCAGCGCGCCGACCAATGAGCTGTCGGCACGAAGGTGACGGCAACATCCGGAGCAAGCTCAACACGGGCGCCCCAATCGTAGGCCTCGGCCGCGATGGCCCGATCATGATTGCGCATGATGGTGTCGTTGCCGAGCGGCGTGAGGACGCGCGGATTGTCCCGGGCGGCAAGGCGCGACAGGGTGTCGGTGTCGAGATGGTCGTAATGATTGTGCGTAACAAGAACCGCATGAATCTTCGGCAGATCGTCGAAGGCGATCCCCGGCGGATTGTGCCGCTCCGGCCCCATGAAGGTGAAGGGAGAGGCGCGTTCCGAAAAGACCGGGTCGATCAGGATGTTCTGACCGCCCGCCTGCAGCAGGAAAGACGCGTGGCCGATAAGCGTGAGGCGAAGACCTGCCCCCTCCACCCGCGGCGGAGGCACATCACGAAACGGGCTTTCATAATGATCCGGCCATTCCGCCTTCGGCGTGAGGAACACGGCACGAACGGTTACCCATGCCGGCTTGTCGGGCGGATTGCCGGGATTGAAGAACCGTTCGCCGTCGAAATGATCGGAAACGGGACCCGAATAATAGGAATTGCCGCCGGCAGAACTGCGACCCCACGCCACGCCGCCAGCGGCGAGAAGAGCGGGAACGGCGACGGCTTTCAGGAGGGTGCGACGCTTCATGGTCAGGTGTAACGCGCCCCTGCCCCGTTTGGCTCAGCCACGTGGCGGATAATTGAGGAAATACTTGACGGCAACGGACACGATGGGCGGCTGCGAGGCATGGGGCCCATCATATTCGATGTAGGTGACGTCATAGCCTGCCGCCTTCAACTTGGTGGCGTGATCGCGACCCGCTGTCTCGACGGGAGTCTGTGTGTCCTTCGAGCCATGCGCGATGAAGATGTGCGGCGTGCCTTCCTGAGCCAGCGGAGTCATGAAGCCGGCCGACATGGCAAGGATATGCGTGACGAAATGGCCGTTTGCGACGCCGTTCGACAGCGAATAGGAGCCGCCGTCCGAATGGCCGGCAAAGGCGACGCGCTCGCGATCGATGGTGAACCGGGAGGCGATCTCGGCCAGGGCGACATCGAGGCGCTCGCGGTCAGGCCCATTGCCGGCGATGACGATATCCCAGGTGGGCAGCAGCGATTGCGGCACGAGAAGCAGGAATTTGTTGTCTTCCGCATGCTTCTGCATGATGGGAGTGATCTTGTCGGCGCTGCCGCCGCCGCCATGGAACAGCACCATCAACGGCACGGGCACCGTGGGATCGATGCCTTCCGGAACAACAATCTGGGCGTCCCGTTCCTCGAACAGGCCGAGATTGTAGCGCCCGGCCGCGAAGGGCGGCTTGGTGGGCGTGGTATGAGCGAAGTCGAGACGGCCGGTGAGCTTTGAATCGATCATGCGGGGGTTGTGCCACTCCCTGATACATCGAGCAAGGCAAGGGGCGTTCAACCTGTTTTCACCATTGCCTTTTTGCTCCCCCTTTGGTTGTGTGACGCGGGGGACTTGAATGAAAATGTTTATTGCGAAGGTAGGAGTGCTCTCGGCGCTTCTGCTGGGTATGGCTGCGACTCCGGCCTCCGCCGCCTCAGATCTCGACCGATATGGAGACAGCGTGCGGTCGGCGATCGTCGCCAATGTCCACTATCCGAAAGTTGCGCGGGCAGGAGGACAAGTACGCTACTCTTTCGTGCTCACGCGCAATGGCTCGATCAGAGATGTCCGCGTTTTTGGCGGAATGAAACAAGCTCTCGAGAAAGGCTTCATCGATATCGTGGTCAGCACGAAGTTCCCGCCCGTTCCGGCGAGCCTCGACGCACCGATCCGCTTCCACGGCACTATGGTGTTCAACGATCCTCGAGAAGCTCCGCGCCCTGTCAGACCGCGGTGAGCAGGCCTCCAAAATCTTGACTTTGCCGGCCTGCGCCTGTATTCGCCACCACTTCTCTCACGCTTAAATACGTGTGAGCAACCGACCAGCCCTTGAGGCTGGAGGTCAACGCCCGACAGCGCGATGCGCCCTCGGGCGCACTTTGTGTTGCGCGTGCCGAGAAAAGGGAAGCGGATGTTCGACAACCTTCAGGACCGCCTCGGCGGCATATTCGACAAGCTGCGCGGACGCGGCGCTCTCTCGGAGAGCGACGTTGGCGAAGCCATGCGCGAAGTGCGGCGGGCGCTGCTGGAAGCGGACGTGGCGCTGGACGTGGTGCGCGGTTTCACCGACCGGGTGCGTGAGCGCGCGGTGGGGTCCGAGGTGCTGCGCTCGGTCAAGCCCGGCCAGATGGTCATCAAGATCGTCCACGACGAATTGGTGGCGACGCTTGGTTCCGACGCCCAATCGATTTCGCTGGCAGCTGCCGCGCCCGTGCCGATCCTGATGGTCGGCCTCCAGGGCTCTGGCAAGACGACGACGACCGGCAAGATTGCCAAGCGCCTGCAGGACCGCGAGCGCAAGAAGGTCCTGATGGCCTCGCTCGACACCCGCCGCCCGGCGGCGATGGAGCAATTGGCCGTGCTGGGCACGCAGATCGGCGTGTCGACGCTGCCGATCGTGGCCGGTCAGTCGGCGGTGCAGATCGCCCAGCGCGCGATCCAGGCGGCGCGGCTCGGCGGCTATGACGTCGTGATGCTCGACACCGCGGGCCGCACCACGGTGGACGAGGCCCTGATGGCCGAGGCCGCCGAGGTCAAGCGGATCGCCAATCCGCATGAGGTTCTCCTCGTGGCCGACGCGCTGACCGGTCAGGACGCGGTGAACACCGCACGCGCCTTCGATGGCGCACTCGGCGTGACCGGCATCGTGCTGACCCGCGTCGATGGCGACGGCCGCGGCGGCGCGGCGCTCTCCATGCGCGCCGTGACCGGCAAGCCGATCAAACTGATCGGCGTCGGCGAGAAGATGGACGCGCTGGAAGAGTTCGACCCCTCCCGCATCGCCGGCCGCATCCTGGGCATGGGCGACGTGGTTGCGCTTGTGGAGCGCGCCGCCGAACAGATGGACGCCGAGAAGGCGGCCAAGACGGCGGAGCGGCTGCGCAAGGGCCAGTTCGACCTCAACGATCTGCGCGACCAGCTGATGCAGATGCAGCGCATGGGCGGCATGTCGGGCGTGATGGGCCTGTTGCCGGGCATGGGCAAGATGAAGGCACAGCTCGAAAACGCCAATCTCGACGACAAAGTGCTGAAGCGCCAATCGGCCATCATCGGTTCGATGACCGCGGCCGAGCGGCGCAATCCCGACATCCTCAAGGCTTCGCGCAAGAAGCGCATCGCGGCCGGCTCCGGCACCAGGGTCGAAGACGTCAACAAGCTTCTGAAGATGCACCGCCAGATGGCGGATGTGATGAAGATGATGGGCAAGGGCGGCCGTGGCGGCGGGCTTGCGGGCCTTGCCGGCAAGCTCGGCATTCCGGGCATGGGCGGTGGAATGCCGGGCGGTCTGCCGCCGGGCGTGACGCCAGATATGCTGGAGAAAATGGCCAAGGGCGGCCCGGGCGGCATGCCGCAATTGCCGCCCGGAGGCATGCCCGGGCTGCCCCCGAATTTCCCCGGCGCGCCGGGCGGATTACCCGGCCTCGGCAATGGCCTGCCTGGACTGGGCGGGTTTCCCGGGTTCGGTAAGAAGAAATAGCGATTTTAAACCAAGCACTTGAAGATATTGGGAAAGGGCTCTGCCCGCCCAGAGAAACAGGAGAAGAAAATGTCCCTTAAGATCCGTCTGTCCCGTGGTGGCGCCAAGAAGCGTCCGTTCTACCGCATCGTCGTCGCCGACTCGCGCTCGCCGCGCGATGGCCGCTTCATCGACCGCGTCGGCACCTACAACCCGATGCTGGCCAAGGATGCCGAGCGCGTGACGCTCGACGTCGAGAAGGCCCAGGAATGGATCAAGAAGGGCGCGACCCCCACCGACCGTGTTCTGCGCTTCTTCGCCGAGAAGGGCATCGCCACCCGCGACGCCCGCAACAACCCCAACAAGGGTCAGCCGGGCAAGAAGGCGCAGGAGCGTCTCGACGCCGCCAAGGCCGCCGAGGAAGCAGCCGCTGCCGCTGCTGCCACGCCTGCCGAATCGGCTGAGGCCTGAGAACCCTTGCCGCGCCGGAAAGCTTCGGCGCGGCAATAGGATAGGTGAGTGCGCGAATGGCTCCTGCCCGCATCCTTGTCGGCGTTTTCGGCGCGCCCCATGGCGTGCGGGGAGAGATACGCGTCAAGGCCTACACCGCCGACCCGCTCTCTCTGAAGGGCTACAGCCCTCTGGAGAGCGAGGACGGCAAACGATTTTTTACGCTGACCACGGCCCGCCTGCAGGGCGACATGGTGGTGGCACGCGTCGACGGCGTGGCCGACCGCGATGCAGCCGCGGCCTTGACCAATATCTGCCTCTACATGCCGCGCGAGCGCCTGCCCGCCGTGGACGAGGACGAAGACGAATTCTACCAGGCCGACCTGATCGGCCTGCGAGCGGAGGATGAGCACGGCACCCCCATCGGCAAGATCGCTGCGATCGTCGATTTCGGGGCGGGCGATGTTCTTGAAATCGCTCTGGAAAAGCGCCCGAGCGCTTATTTGCCGTTCACACGCGACTTTGTGCCCTCCGTCGATGTGCCCCAAGGGCGCGTGGTGATCGCCCCTCCGGGCGATTGGCTGGATGAGGGCAAGGAAGAGCGCGAGCGTGAGAGCGATCAGGAGGCGGGCTGAACGCCGGGATCGGCGAGAAGCCGGTCGGCGATCAGACGTGCGACGCTCTCGTGATCTTCGACGGCGATAAGGGCGTGCTCGGCGGTGCGCCAGCCTTCCACGCCTTGGACGATGCGACGGCGCAGCACGATATCGCCACGCCTGGAACTGCGTGGCCGCGTTTCGAGGCACTCGATCTGATGCGTCTCCAGCGGAATGATACGGCGGCCGAAACCGCGCGACATCAATATGCGATCGCTGGTGATGGCGTAGGCCGTGCCCCGGCCTCCCACGTAACGCAACACCGGCGTCAAAAGGGTGAAAAAAGCAAGCAATAACAATGATATGAGGCCGATCGACAGGATGGCTGCGATCGCTGGATTCGCCACGTTCAACGGGGGTGCCAGCAACAGCATCGTGATGACGACCAACGCCGAACCGGCCCGCGCCAGGCTATCGAAGGTCAGGGCGAAGGCCATCGGATCGGGCGTTCCGCGCCACAGGACGCGTTCGTTTTCCCGGAGCTGGTTTCGAAATGGGTCTTCCATCGCGGCCCTACCTACGGCATGTCGACTGCACCCTGCCCGATGCTGCATGACAGCGGCTTGACACCGAGGTGACGCGATGACGTGGCGCGCGACGGTTCTAACCCTCTATCCTGACATGTTTCCCGGCGCTCTCGGCATGAGCCTGGCCGGGCGGGCGCGGGACAACGGGATCTGGACGCTCGACACCATCAACCCCCGTGATTTCGCCACGGATCGCCACCGCAGCGTGGACGACACGCCCTTCGGCGGCGGGCCCGGAATGGTGTTGCGGCCGGACGTGCTGGCGGCGGCGCTGGAGAGTGCCGATGCGTGCGCCGATGATGCGCCGATATGCGCCGATGTGCGCCGATGCGTGCTGATGACGCCGCGCGGGCGGCCGATCTCACAGGATCTGGTGCGCGATCTCGCGGCCGGACCGGGTGTGGTGGTGATCTGCGGCCGATTCGAGGGGGTCGACGAACGCTTCATCCAGGAATGCGGGATCGAGGAGGTTTCCGTCGGCGACGCGGTTCTGTCCGGCGGAGAACCGGCCGCTTTGCTTTTGCTCGATGCCTGCGTGCGGCTGTTGCCCGGCGTGATGGGGCACGACGAATCCGGGTCGGACGAAAGCTTCGAAAACGGGCTGCTGGAATACCCGCAATACACGAAACCGGCCGAATGGCGCGGGCGGGCGGTTCCGGACGTGTTGACCTGGGGCGATCATCGCGCCATTTCGGCGTGGCGAAAGCTGGAATCGGTGAAGGCAACGCGGGCGCGCCGACCCGATCTCTTTGCGAAATATGTCGCGAGCCTGTCATCAGGCGTCGACAAGCCGCCGAAGATCGGGTAATAGCGCCGCTCAATCAGGAATTCAGGTGCATGAGCGCCCCCGCTTGCTCGGGCGCGGCGCTGCGGAGAAGGTGTCATGGCCGCCAACATCATTGAACAGCTCGACCGCGAGCAGATGGACGTCGTTGCTGCGCAGCGCGTGATCCCCTCGTTCGCTCCCGGCGACACGGTCCAGGTGAACGTGAAGGTTCGCGAAGGCGAGCGCTCGCGCATCCAGGCCTATGAGGGCGTGGTGATCGCCAAGTCCGGCGGCGGCGTGAACGAGAACTTCACGGTCCGCAAGATCTCCTACGGCGAAGGCGTCGAGCGTGTGTTCCCGCTCTATTCGCCCATCATCGATTCGCTGAAGGTGCTGCGTCGCGGCAAGGTGCGGCGCGCCAAGCTCTATTACCTGCGCGAGCTGCGCGGCAAGAAGGCCCGTATCGCCGAGAAGAAGACCGACCGTTCGCAGGCCGCGGCCGCCACGGCCTGAGGCTTCAGATTTCCGGACGTTCCAAAAGCGCGGCTTCGGCCGCGTTTTTTACATGGGGCAACTGGTAGGAATAGCGGGACATGACGGCCTGGCCCGTCTGCTCCATCCACCACCGTGCGAGACGCTGGCCGGGCGAGATGTCCACCCCCGGAACCGGCGACGAGAACAAGGCGTCGAGAACGGCATCCTGGCCATCATAGGCCGCCGAGCGCACCCGCTGGGCGAGCGTGCGGGCCAGCACATCGGAATAGCTCGCGCCGGTGCACAGACGCGCCACGAAATCCTCGCTGTTGCCGCACTGGAGCGGCGCGCGCAGCGGAGGCGCGACGGCGGCGCCTGCGGACATGAGCAGGACCGCACCCAAAACGGCCCCGAGACCGTAGAATGACATGCCGTTTCCTCCCGGACGTTTTTCGTTATGAGGCGATGCCGTCGGGAAGCTGACCATGTTTGCGGAAAGCCGACAATACCCAAACTCGTGATGTGGTTTGATATACCAGAGCCGGCGCCAAGGACGGGGCGTCGAGCCCCGAAGATTATTTACCGCGACGCCTTGGAAATGTTATAAGCGGCGTCATGAACCCGTCGCGTCCCGAGATCTGTGACAGCGTGCGCCCATGCCGCGGCATCGTTCCGCGCGTGCGCTCGACGCTGGATTTCGCCTCGCTGGACGACCATGCGCGCATGCCCGCGCGGTTCTTCGGCCGCCTCGTTGCCGCCGGCGCGGCAGACCTTACGCGTTCCCTCTGAGCTGACGGCCCACGGGCCGCCGAGAGATTGCCGACGTTCCCTGCGGAGCGCGGCCGACGCTACGTGAACGACACGACGAGACGATCCATGACCCAGGCGCGCACACTCTACGACAAGATCTTCGACGACCACGTGATCGAACGGCAGGACGACGGCACCTGCCTGCTCTACATCGATCGCCACCTCGTCCACGAAGTGACGAGCCCGCAGGCCTTCGAGGGCCTGCGCACGGCGGGCCGGAAGGTGCACGCCCCGCACAAGACGCTGGCGGTGGTCGATCACAACGTGCCGACCTCGGACCGCAACCTGCCGAACCCGGACCCGCAGAGCGCCACCCAGATCGCGGCTCTGGCCGAGAACACCCGCGAGTTCGGCATCGAATATTACAACGAGTTCGACGCCCGGCAGGGCATCGTCCACATCATCGGCCCCGAGCAGGGCTTCACCCTGCCCGGCACCACGATCGTGTGCGGCGACAGCCACACCTCGACGCATGGCGCGTTCGGCGCGCTGGCGCACGGCATCGGCACCTCGGAGGTGGAGCACGTCTTGGCCACCCAGACGCTGATCCAGCGCAAGGCCAAGAACATGCGTGTGACCGTGGACGGCGCGCTGCCCGAGGGCGTGACCGCCAAGGACATCACGCTCGCCATCATCGGCGAGATCGGCACCGCGGGCGGCACCGGCTCTGTGATCGAATATGCCGGCGAGGCCATTCGCGCGCTGTCGATGGAAGGGCGCATGACGCTCTGCAACATGTCGATCGAGGGCGGCGCACGCGCGGGCCTGATCGCGCCCGACGCCGCGACCTTCGCCTATCTGAAGGATCGCCCCCGCGCGCCCAAGGGCGCCGATTGGGATGCGGCCGTGCGCTATTGGGAGACGCTCGTCTCGGACGAGGGCGCCCATTTCGACCGCGAGGTGCGGCTCGACGCCGCCTCGCTGCCGCCCATCGTGAGCTGGGGCACGAGCCCCGAGGACGTGACCTCCGTCGCCGGCCTGGTGCCGAACCCCGACGAGATCGCCGACGAGAACGTGCGGGCCGCGAAATGGCGCGCGCTGCAATATATGGGCCTGACGCCCGGCACGAAGATCACCGACATCAAGCTCGACCGCATCTTTATCGGCTCCTGCACCAATGGCCGCATCGAGGATCTGCGGGCCGTGGCCAAGGTGGTCGAGGGCAAGTCGGTGCACCCCGATGTCAACGCCATGATCGTTCCCGGCTCCGGCCTCGTGAAGATGCAGGCGGAATCGGAAGGTCTGGACAAGATCTTCAAGGCGGCGGGCTTCGACTGGCGCGAGCCTGGCTGCTCGATGTGCCTGGCCATGAACCCCGACAAGCTGCGCCCGGAAGAGCGCTGCGCCTCGACCTCGAACCGTAATTTCGAGGGACGTCAGGGTTATAAGGGCCGCACGCACCTCGTCTCGCCGGCCATGGCGGCGGCGGCGGCGGTGGCCGGGCGCTTCGTCGACATTCGCGACTGGGGTCACTGAAACGAAAACGGCCGCCCGTGGGGCGGCCGCTGATCGTTGGGCTCTGATCGCTCTTAGCGGCAGACCAGAACGCGACGGGTGACGCGATGGCCACGATGGTCGCGGCGGAGCACGTTGCGGTAACGGCACACCTCGCGATGGCGACGCACATGGCGGTCGGCCCGGCGATGATGGCGATCGCGGCGCCAGTCGCGATGACGGTCACGGCGATAATCGCGATGTTGGACGAGATCGAGGCCGGATGTGGCGGTTGCCGCCGACGAGGTCTGGGCGACCGGAGCCGGAACAGCGGAGGCCGGAGCGACCATGGCGAGGCCGCCGAGCATGAGGCCGAGGGCGGCCGTGGCAAACAATTTCATCGGGATATCCTTTCCGGTGGATGGAAGGTTAACTGCCGAACGCGGGATCGGTTTCATCCCCAAGGTAGATTTACGAGCATCGCCATGGGCTTTTCCCGGCACATGGTGAACGAGGGAGCGCCCCGATGACGGCTTTCGACTGGACCCCGCGCACGGCGCCGACGCTCAGCGATTTCGAGACGCTGGCGATCGACGCCTTCGCGCGCCTGCCGGAGGAATTCCGCCGGGTGTCGGGCGAGGTGCCGATCATCGTCGAGGATTTTCCCGAGGCGGACGTGCTGGAAGAACTCGGCATCGAGAGCGAGTTCGACCTGCTTGGCCTGTTCCAGGGCGTGGGCATCGCCCAGGGCGGCGCGACGCCGCAGACGGGGCAGATGCCGAACCGGGTGTTTCTCTACCGGCGGCCCATTCTGGAATATTGGCTGGAGAACGAGGAAGCGCTGGGCGACATCGTCGCCCATGTGCTGATCCACGAGATCGGACACCATATCGGGCTGTCCGACGAGGATATGGAGGCCATCGAGGCCGAGGTGGACGCGGCCCGCTGAGGCCGACACGGAACGAGACGGCCGACGCGCCGACGGAGGACGATATGCAGCCTTTCACATCGCTGACCGGGATCGCGGCGCCCCTGCCGCTGGTGAACATCGACACCGACATGATCATCCCGAAGGAATATCTGAAGACGATCAAGCGCACGGGACTGGGCGCCGGCCTGTTCGCCGAGATGCGCTTCGACCAGCAGGGCAACGAGAACCCGGATTTCGTGCTGAACAAGCCGGCCTATCGCGGCGCCGAGATCCTCGTGACGGGCGAGAATTTCGGCTGCGGCTCCTCGCGCGAGCACGCGCCGTGGGCGCTGCTGGATTACGGCATCCGCTGCGTGATCTCGACTTCGTTCGCGGACATCTTCTACAACAATTGCTTCCAGAACGGCATTCTGCCCATCAAGGTCTCGCCGGAAGAGCTGGAAAAGCTGATGGACGACGCCGAGCGAGGCGCCAATGCCCGGCTGACGGTGGATCTGGAGGCGCAGGAGATCCGCGGGCCCGACGGCGGCGTGATCCGGTTCGACATCGACCCCTTCAAAAAGCATTGCATGCTGAACGGGCTCGACGGCATCGGCCTGACCATGGTGAAGGCCCCCCAGATCGCCGATTACGAGACGAAGCTCGCAGCCGAGCGCCCCTGGGCCTGAACGCGAAACGGCCCCGTTCCTCAGGAACGGGGCCACTCAATGTCGATTATCAGTTGAGCATCGAGGCGTTTCGAGCGTTCGCTCAGAGATGCTTGTTGGCAGCATCCTTGACGGCATTCTTGGTATCACCCAAGGCCTGCTGGGCTTCGCCCTTGAGCTCCTGAGCCTTACCTTCCGCCTTCATCTTTTCGTCGCCGGTCATGTTGCCGACGCCCTGCTTGACGTTGCCGGTGGCCTCATTGGCCATGCCTTTGATCTTGTCGGTGGTTCCGCCCATTGTTCGGCTCCTCTTCTTGTTTCTTCTGCAGCTAGACTGTCGCTGCCTTGCCATAACAACCCGCCATCCCGTCTGATTGTTCCATAGCGCGCCGAACGCCGTCGCGAAGATGTGCGCTTCCAGAAGCCGCCAACCGGCCTATCATTGCTGGAATGAGCCCCCCGCCACGCCCCGTGATCCATCCGCTGATCGTGCGCCTGACGCACTGGATCAACGCCTTCGCCATCCTGCTGATGGTGATGAGCGGCTGGCGCATCTACAACGCCTCGCCGCTGTTCGATTTTCGCTTTCCGGACGGCGTCACGCTCGGCGGCTGGCTGGGCGGCGCGCTGCAATGGCACTTCGCCGCGATGTGGCTGTTCGCGGGCAATCTCCTGATCTACCTCGCCTTCGGCCTGATCTCGGGCCGCTTCCGCGCCCGGTTCTGGCCGCTGACGCCGCGCGCTGTGTGGACCGATACGTCCGATTTCCTGCGCGGGCGGCTGAGCCACGAGGACCTGACAATCTACAATGCCGTGCAGAAGACGGCCTATGTGGGCGTGATCGCGGCCATGCTGGCGTTGATCGTGTCCGGCCTGTGCGTGTGGAAGCCGATCCAGTTTCAGGAAATCGCCGCCGTGATGGGCGGCTATGAGGGGGCGCGGCTCGTCCATTTCGTGGCGATGAGCGCCGTCGTCCTCTTCAGCGCCGTGCACGTGGCGATGGCGCTGGCCGTGCCGCGCAGCCTTCTCTCCATGGTAAGAGGCCGCTGATGCGCCGCCCCCGCCGTCCCGACATCGATGCTGACGACCTGATCCGCGACGCTGCACGCGGCCTCGACCCCACGACGCGGCGGGCCTTTCTGAAGAGCGCGGCAGGCCTCGGCTCGCTGGTGATGTTGACGGGCTGCGACCTCTCCGACAGCCGGTCGGCGGAGACCGTGCTGAGCACGATGTCGCGCTTCAACGACAGGGTGCAGGCGCTGCTGTTCAACCCGGACAAGCTGGCACCGGAATATCCGGCCGAGATGATCACCCGGCCCTTTCCGTTCAACGGCTTTTATCGCGCCGATCAGGCACCCGTTGTGAACGGCGCCGACTGGCGGCTGGAGCTTGCCGGCAAGATCGCCGAGGCGCGGCCGTGGACGTTGGCCGAGCTGAATGCGCTGCCGCATTTCACGCAGATCACCCGCCACATCTGCGTGGAGGGCTGGAGCGCCATCGGCTCCTGGACGGGGGTGCGGTTTTCCGATTTCCTGCAGCGCGTCGGGGCGGATCTGCGCGCGCCCTACGTCACGCTGCGCTGCGCTGACGGCTATTTCACCTCGATCGACATGGCGACCGCGCTGCACCCGCAGACGCAGATGTCGTTCGCCTTCGCGGGCGAGACCCTGCCCCGCATCTACGGCTTCCCGATGAAGCTGCGCATGCCGACCAAACTGGGCTTCAAGAACCCCAAGCACGTCGTCTCGATCGAGGTGACCGACCGATACGACGGCGGCTATTGGGAGAACGAGGGCTACAATTGGTTTTCGGGGCTGTAGCCCTTCAGCCGCTCGTCGAGCCGTGCGCGGACGTTCGGCCATTCGTCGGCGATGATGGAGAACACGACCGAATCGCGCCGCGTGCCGTCCGGCAGGATCATGTGGGCGCGCAGCACCCCCTCGCGCACGGCGCCGAGCTTGGCGACCGCCGCCTGGCTGCGCAGATTGCCGTGGTGGATCTTGAACTCAACGCGATGGGCGCCCCAGCCCTCGAAGGCATGGCCCAGCAGAAGGCGCTTGGCCTCCGGGTTCACCACGGTGCCCCAGACCTCCGGCACGTACCAGGTGTAGCCCAGCTCCAGCCGGCGGTGCGGCGTCACGATGTCGAACAGCCGCGTCATGCCCACGATGCGGCAATCGGACTTCTGCCGAACGGCAAAGGGAACGGCCGCGCCGGTGCGCATCCAGTGCTGGGCCGTGCCGAGATAATCGTCGACCTCGCCGCGCACCGAATAGCCCCAGATGCGCGGATCGCGCGCCGCGGCGGCCAGGTCCGGAATGTGTTCGTCGGACAGGGGCTCGAGGCGGACGAAGCGGCCTTCGAGGCTGATCGCGGCGGGATGGTCGGGCAGATCGCTCATGAAAACGGGGTATCAGGTGCGGCCCCGCCTCAACAAGGCTTGCGTGCCGCGCCGCATTGCGCGATGTGCGGACCGCAACAAGGAAGGACGCCTCCATGACCCGCCGCCTCATCTCCTCCGGCTCCGAATTCGAGAAGATCGCGGGCTATTCCCGCGCCGTGGTGCAGGGCGATTGGGTGTTCGTGGCCGGCACGACCGGGCCGGACCCGGAGACCAAGACCTTCCCGGCGGACGTGGTGCAGCAGGCCCGCAACGCCTTCGCCATCATCGCCAAAACGCTCGAAGAAGCCGGTTCGAGCTTCGCCGATGCGGTGCGCGTGCAGTATTTCGTGACGAGCCAGACGGATGCCGAAAAGGTGTTCCCCGTGTGCGGCGAATATCTCGGCGAGGCCCGCCCGGCCGCCGGCATCTACGTGGTGTCGGGGCTCTACCGCCCGGAAATGCTGATCGAGATCGAACTGACGGCTCTCAAGAAGAGCTGACGGGCGTATAAGGACCTCCGGGCGCTTGTCACCGCGTCCGGCTGGGATTAGGCAGGGCCCTCGCCCCACAGGCATACAAAATACCGCAAGGAATGATCGACATGGCCACGCACAAGCTCCTTCTTCTTCCCGGCGACGGCATCGGCGTGGAGGTCATGGATGAGGTCAAGCAGCTCATCAAATGGATCGAGGCGCGCGGCATCGCCTCCTTCGCCATCGAGGAAGATCTGGTGGGCGGCGCAGCGTTCGACGCGCACGGCGAGGCGATCAGCGACGCGGCCATGGTCAAGGCCGATGCGGCCGACGCCATCATCTTCGGCGCTGTGGGCGGACCGAAATGGGACAAGGTGCCCTTCGAGAAGCGCCCTGAAGCCGGCCTGCTGCGCCTGCGCAAGGACCTCGATCTGTTCGCCAATCTGCGCCCGGCCATCTGCTATCCGGCGCTGGCGGATTCGTCGTCCCTGAAGCGTGAAGTGGTCGAGGGTCTCGACATCCTCATCATCCGCGAGCTGACCGGCGGCACCTATTTCGGCGAGCCGAAGGAGATCGTGACGCTGGAGAACGGCCAGCGCCGCGCGGTGGACACGCAGGTCTACACGACCAGCGAGATCGAGCGCATCGCCGGCGTCGCCTTCGATCTGGCGCGCCTGCGCAAGAACCGCGTCCATTCCGCCGAGAAGCGCAATGTGATGAAGAGCGGCCTGTTGTGGAACCAGGTGGTGACGGCGCTGCACGCCAAGGACTATTCCGACGTGACGCTGGAGCACATCCTGGCCGACAATTGTGCCATGCAGCTCGTGCGCAATCCGAAGCAGTTCGACGTGCTTGTGATGGACAATCTGTTCGGCGACGTGCTGTCGGACGTGGCCTCCATGCTAACCGGCTCGCTGGGCATGCTGCCCTCGGCCTCGCTCGGCCCGGTGGACCCGCAGACCGGCAAGCGCAAGGCGATGTATGAGCCGGCTCACGGCTCCGCGCCCGACATCGCCGGCAAGGGCCTCGCCAATCCGATCGCACAGCTGGCCAGCTTCGGCATGGCGCTGCGCTATTCGCTGGACATGGCCGACCTGGCCGACGCGCTCGACCGCGCCATCGCCCGCGTGCTGTCGCAGGGCCTGCGCACGGCCGACATCGCCGCGCCGGGCGAGAAGAGCATCGGCACCGTGGACATGGGCAAGGCCATCATCGCCGCCCTCGAGCACGAGCTGGGCTGAGGCCTGCTTTCACAAGACGAAAAAGCCCCGGTTCGCCGGGGCTTTTTTATTGTGTCAGGCAGTGCGGGACCATTCCACCGCCAGCCGGGCGATCGCGGCATGAACGGCCTCGCGCTTCCGGGGCGGGGCGTCCGTTTCGGTGAGGTAGACCGCCGCGATCAGGGGCGGACGGACGGGCGGCCAGAAAATGGCGACGTCGTTGGTCGTTCCACGGACGCCGCTGCCGGTCTTGTCGCCGACGCGCCAATCCTTCGGAAGACCCGCCCGCAGCCGCGCATCGCCCGTCTCGTTGGCGACGAGCCAGCCGGCCAGACGCCTGCGCGATGCCTCGGACAGGTGCGTGCCGAGCGCGAGCTTGCGGAGGTTTGCCGCCATGGCGGCCGGCGTGGTCGTATCGCGCGGATCGCCGGGCACGGCCTCGTTCAGGGTGGGCTCGGTGCGGTCGAGCCGGGTCGTGTCGTCGCCCAGAGCGCGGGCCAGTGCGGTGACCGCTGGCGGCCCGCCGATCGCGCCGAGGATGAGGTTCATGGCCGTGTTGTCGCTGACGATCATGGCGGCGCGGCAGAGTTCGTCGAGCGTCATGCCCGCCCCGCCGGCGT
The DNA here is from genome assembly GCF_052542005.1 of Terrihabitans aquatilis. Classification (NCBI taxonomy): domain Bacteria; kingdom Pseudomonadati; phylum Pseudomonadota; class Alphaproteobacteria; order Hyphomicrobiales; genus Terrihabitans; species Terrihabitans aquatilis. The sequence continues at coordinate 91,513 of NZ_JBOCUO010000002.1, forward strand.
GAGGCTCGGTGAGTGGTGAATAGTCCACGAGATCGTCCCGACCGAAGCGGATGCGGCGATCGATCTGGTCGGCGCCGCGATCCACCCGCTCCAGCAAGGCCGCGCAGGCGAGCAGCTTGGATGTGCTGCACATGGGGAAGCGCTCGTTCCGGCGATGGTGCAGCGCACGCCCGGTGCCGGTGTCGAGCACGGCAATCCCGAGGCGGCCTTCGATCCCTGCTTCGAGCTTCGCCAGCTCGCCGGCCCAATCCCTTTCACGGGCGAAGGCATTCGTCATGGGCACGCAGGCCAGGCCGCACAGGAGAAGGCGCCGTGTGGGGTTCATGATGGTCTCATCCGCGTTCGAGAGCGGCCGGACATAGCACAACAAAAAAGCCCCCGGTTGACGGGGGCTTTTCTCAATCTCGGGAAAATCGGCCGATCAGCGAACCCGATCCGGGGCGCGCAGGACGTAGATCATCGGATTGTCGGGCAGGTCGAGCGAATCGTGGAACGGGAAGCGCTGGAAGCCTTCGACGCCGGAATAATTCGACGACAGAAAGGAATTGCCCGTGAGGTTCGACTTCTCGTAGTCGCGCACGGTGCGCGGCGATTGCGCGGTGCCCGGATCGAGGAAGCTCGGCCCGATGGTGACGCGCACGCCCGGGAGATTGCGGTCTTCCTGGGCCGAGGCAGGCGCGGCCAGCGCGGTGACAGCGAGGGCGGCGATGGCCGCGGCAGACAGGATACGCATGGTGTTGCTCCGGACGACGGATCTCTTGAAAAGGCAATGTGCACGCACGGTGGAAGGTTCCACAAGCGCAATTAGGCCACAATCGTCAGCGTTTCGTTGACTTCGCGATGTCTTCGCCTATAGCGGGCGTCATCTTGATGACGGACGGGGCACGTGCCACATCCGCCATGCATGGAGCCGCGTCCGCGAGGCCGGGCGCGCAGAAGAGGAACCCCTGATGGGCTATCGGATCGCCGTCGTCGGCGCCACGGGCAATGTGGGCCGCGAAATGATGAACATTCTCGACGAGCGGGATTTTCCCGTCGACGAGATCGTCGCTCTTGCCTCGCGCCGTTCGCAGGGCACCGAAGTGTCGTTCGGCGACCGCACCCTCAAATGCCAGAACCTCGAGAATTTCGACTTCTCCAAGACCGACATCTGCCTGATGTCGGCCGGCGGCGCGGTGTCGAAGGAATGGTCGCCGAAGATCGCAGCCCAGGGCGCGATCGTCATCGATAATTCCTCGACCTGGCGCTACGACCCCGACGTGCCGCTGGTGGTGCCGGAAGTGAACGCCGACGCGGTGGCCGGCTACACCAAGAAGGGCATCATCGCCAATCCGAACTGCTCGACGGCCCAGCTCGTGGTGGCCTTGAAGCCGCTGCACGACGCGGCGACGATCAAACGCGTGGTGGTCTCGACCTATCAATCCGTCTCCGGCGCCGGCAAGGACGCCATGGACGAGCTGTGGAACCAGACCAAGGGCATTTTCGTCAACGACGAGCCCACCCCGGAGAAGTTTCCCAAGCGGATCGCCTTCAACGTCATTCCCCACATCGACGTCTTCATGGACGACGGCTTCACCAAGGAAGAGTGGAAGGTGATGGTCGAGACCAAGAAGATCCTCGACCCCAAGATCAAGCTGACCTGCACGGCCGTGCGCGTGCCGGTGTTCGTCAGCCATGCGGAAGCGGTGAACATCGAGTTCGAGCGCCCGATCTCGGCCGACGAGGCACGCGACATCCTGCGCGAGGCGCCGGGCTGCCTCGTCGTCGACAAGCGCGAGGCCGGCGGCTACGTGACGCCGTACGAGGCGACCGGCGAGGACGCCACCTACATCTCCCGCATCCGCGAGGATTTCACGGTCGAGAACGGCCTGTCGATGTGGATCGTCTCGGACAATCTGCGCAAGGGCGCGGCGCTGAACGCGGTTCAGATCGCCGAATGCCTCATCAATCGCGGATTGCTGAAGAAGGCGGCCTGAGCCGCCCGCTTTCACCCGAAGATGGACGTGTTGATGACGGGCGCGAAAGCGCCCGTTTCGTCGTCCATGGCCGTGAGCTGGCCATTGGCGATGTCGAGATGGGCGCCGTGCAGGGACAAGGTGCCCTCGGCCTCGCGCCGGGCGATCTCGGGGAAGGTGCGCAGATTGCGGATCGAAACCCGGATGCCCGCCTCCTCGGTCGCGAGTTCGAGCGCACGGCCCGTCAGCGATGCATCGCGGCCGAGAGCGTCTTCCCGCGCGCCCTCGATCAGATCCATCCAATGGCCGATGAAATCGCCCCGCGCGCCCTCGTCGAAGCTGGAATTGAGATAGGCCTTCACGCCGCCGCAATAGGAATGGCCGAGCACCACGATGTGGGGCACCGCGAGGCCGAGCAGCGCGAATTCGATGGCCGCGGAGGTGCCGTGGTGGCGGCCGTCCGGCTGGTAGGGCGGCACCACGTTCGCCACGTTGCGCATGACGAACAATTCGCCGGGCCCCGAGGAAAACACCGTCTCGGGCGACATGCGGCTGTCGCAGCAGGCGATGATGAAGGCCTGCGGCGCCTGCCCCAGAGCGGCCAATTGGGCGAGCCGCCCCCGCTCCTGCGGAAGCCCGGAATCGCGCCACAGGCGATATCCGTCGACGAGACCTTTTGGCAGCATGCTGTACTCCTTCGCACGCGCGTCCTAGAAGCTGTCTACGTTTCGGTCCAGCCCCTTTTGCAGCGCAAACGTTGCGGATGAGCCATGCATCGGGCGTACTTGGCAGATCGCAGCCAAATGAATTAGGTCTCGCGCCCATGCAAAATCCCCGTCCCCGTCGCAGCGTTCTGTACATTCCCGGCTCGAACGGCCGTGCTCAGGAAAAAGCCCGGTCGCTGCCGGTCGACGCGGTGGTCTTCGATCTCGAGGATTCGGTGGCGCGCGAAGTGAAGCCCCGCGCCCGCCAGCAGGTGATCGAGACGATCCGCACCGGCGGCTATGGCGACCGCGAAGTGGTGATGCGGGTGAACGCCGCCCGCACCGAATTCTTCGAAGACGACATGAGCGCCGCCGTGCTGGCGCGCCCGGACGCGGTTCTGCTGACCAAGGTGGAAAGCGTGGCCGAGATCTTCGCCGCCGAGCGCCATTTGCGCGGACGGCCCGAAACGCACGGCATCAAGCTGTGGGCCATGGTGGAGACGGCGCGCGGGCTTCTGGACATCGCCCAGATCGCGGCCTCGGTGCGCACGCCCGAGGGACACCGGCTGGCGGGACTGGTGCTGGGCACCAACGACATCATCCGCGAGACGCGCGTGAAGGAAACCGGCGACCGCGCCGCCGTGGTGCCGTGGCTGAGCCTGGCCGTGCTGGCCGCGCGGGCCGAGGGCCTGTTCATCCTCGACGGCGTCTACAACCAGTTCACCGATGCCGAAGGTTTCGAGGCCGAGTGCACCCAGGCCCGGACCCTGGGCATGGACGGCAAGACCATCATCCATCCGGGCCAGGTGGAACCCGCGAACCGGCTGTTCGGCCCCTCCGCCGAGGACATTGCCGAGGCGCACAACGTGATCGCGGCGTTCGACAAGCCGGAAAACGCCGACCGCGGCGTGATCGCGCTTGACGGCCGCATGGTGGAGCGCCTGCATCTGGAAGAGGCGCATCGCACGATCGCCATGGCAGACAGGATCGCGGCTCTTAAATTAGTCTAATGCATGGCCCCTATGCGAACCGGAAGCCCGGGTGCTGCATTGCGCCGCAGCCGTGCATTCGATAGGAAAAGCCGATCACCTGGTCGGCAAGAGCGATCAGGATAAGGAACGCAACGCCTTGGCCGATACCCGCCCCGCCCGAAGCCTTCCACAACGGCCGATTTCCCCGCATCTGGACATCTACCGGTTCACCTGGACCATGGCGATGTCCATCGCCCACCGCATCACCGGAATGATCGCCTATCTCGGCATCATCCTGCTCGTCGTGTGGCTGGGCGCGTTGGCGCAGGGGCGCGAGGCCTATGAGCGGGTGGCCGGGCTTTATGGCTCGTGGATCGGCATCGTCGTCCTGATCGGGCTGAGCTGGGCCATCATCCATCATGCCATCGGCGGCGTGCGCCACATCGTCTGGGACACCGGGCGCGGCGTCGACCGGCCGACGCGGATGCTGTGGGCGCAGGCCACGCTCGTGCTGTCCGTCGCGCTGACGATCCTTCTCTGGCTCGTCATCTATCTGAGGGGTTGACCATGGTGGCCCGCAGCACCCTCGCCCGCGTTCGCGGCCACGGCGCTTCCGGCAGCGGAACGCGCGAATACTGGCACATGAAGGTGACGTCCTACGCCCTTCTGCCGCTCTCCATCGTGCTGATCGTGGCCTTCGTCCTGCTGGGCCGGGCCGATTACACCGATGTCGCGGGCGCGATCTCCTCGCCCTGGCTCGGCATCCCGCTGTTCCTGTTCATCCTGTGCAACGCGGTGCACATGCAGGTGGGCATGCAGAACGTGATCGACGATTACGTGCACGGCAAGGCCACCCGGAAGATCGCCGTCGTCGGCAACATCTTCTTCTCCTACGGCCTGTCGGCGATCGCCGCCTATTTCCTCCTCAAGCTCAGCCTCGGGCAGTGACATTATGAACGGCAACACGGCTCCCGCATACGAGATCCACGACCACACCTATGACGTGGTGGTGGTGGGCGCCGGCGGCGCGGGCATGCGGGCCGTTCTGGGCGCGAGCCAGGCCGGACTGCGCACCGCCTGCATCACGAAGGTGTTCCCGACCCGCTCGCACACCGTGGCGGCGCAGGGCGGCATGTCGGCCGCGCTCGGCAACATGTCGGCCGACGAATGGCGCTGGCACATGTTCGACACCATCAAGGGCTCGGACTGGCTGGGCGACCAGGACGCCATCGAATATCTGTGCCGCAACGCGCCGGCCGCCGTCTACGAGCTGGAGCATTGGGGCGTGCCGTTCTCGCGCACCGAAGCGGGCCGCATCTACCAGCGCCCGTTCGGCGGCATGACGACGGAATATGGCGAGGGCGGCCCCGCCCAGCGCACCTGCGCCGCCGCCGACCGCACCGGCCACGCCATCCTGCACACGCTCTACGGCCAGTGCGTGAAGTACAAGTCGGAGTTCTTCATCGAATACTTCGCGCTCGACCTCATCATGGACGACGAGGGCGCCTGCCGTGGCGTCATCGCCATGAAGATGGACGACGGCACGATCCACCGCTTCCGGGGCCATACCACGATCCTGGCGACGGGCGGCTATGGCCGCGCCTATTTCTCCTGCACCTCGGCGCACACCTGCACGGGCGATGGCGGCGGCATGGTGCTGCGCGCGGGCCTGCCCCTGCAGGACATGGAATTCGTGCAGTTCCACCCGTCCGGCATCTACGGCGCGGGCTGCCTCATCACCGAGGGCGCGCGCGGCGAAGGCGGCTACCTGACCAATTCCGAAGGCGAGCGCTTCATGGAGCGCTACGCGCCGCACGCCAAGGACCTGGCCTCGCGCGATGTGGTCTCGCGCGCGATGACCATCGAAATCCGCGAGGGCCGCGGCGTCGGCAAAAACAAGGATCACATCATGCTCCATCTGGAGCATCTCGATCCCGCCGTGCTGCACGAGCGCCTGCCCGGCATCTCCGAGAGCGCGCACATCTTCGCGGGCGTGGACGTGACGCGCGAGCCGATCCCCGTCCTGCCGACCGTGCATTACAACATGGGCGGCATCCCCACGAATTATCACGGCGAGGTCGTGCTGAAGAAGAACGGCGACCCGGACTACGTGGTGCCCGGCCTGATGGCGCTGGGCGAAGCGGCCTGCGTGTCGGTGCACGGGGCCAACCGGCTGGGCTCGAACTCGCTGACCGACCTCATCGTGTTCGGCCGCGCCGCCGGCCAGCGCTGCGCCGAGATCATCAAGCCCGGCGCACCGCAGCCCGAATTCACCCGCGATGCCTGCGACAAGGCTTTGGGCCGGCTCGACCGGCTGCGCCACGCCAACGGCAGCACGCCGACCGCCGAGCTGCGCCTCGACATGCAGCGCGTGATGCAATCGAACTGCGCCGTGTTCCGCACCGGCGAAGTGCTGAAGGAAGGCCAGGAGCTGATCCACAGCGTGTGGGCCAAGGCCGACGACATCAAGGTGAGCGATCGCTCGCTGGTGTGGAACTCCGACCTCATCGAGACGCTTGAGTTCGACAACCTCATCGGACAGGCCGTGGTGACGGTGGAGAGCGCGCTGAACCGCGAGGAAAGCCGCGGCGCCCACGCCCGCGAGGACTTCGCCGACCGCGACGACGTCAACTGGATGAAGCACACCTTGGCCTCGGCCGACACCGAGACCCGGACCGTCGAGATCGATTACCGCCCCGTGCATTCGTACACCCTGACGGACGAGGTCGAGTACATCGCTCCGAAGAAGCGGGTTTACTGAGTTTCGAAAGAGGACCGCCCGGGAGGGCTTTCAGGCCATGGCCGAACTGAAACTGCCGAAGAATTCCAGACTGGTCGAAGGCAAGGTGTGGCCGAAGCCCGAGGGCGCGACCCGGCTGACGGAATTCCGCGTCTATCGCTGGAACCCGGACGACGGGCTGAACCCGCACGTCGACACCTATTTCGTCGACCGCGACGATTGCGGCCCGATGATCCTGGACGGCCTGCACTACATCAAGAACAAGATCGACCCCGGGCTGACCTTCCGACGCTCGTGCCGCGAGGGCATTTGCGGCTCGTGCTCGATGAACATCAACGGCGCCAACACGCTCGCCTGCACCAAGGGCATGGACGAGGTGGGCGGCGTCATCAAGGTGTACCCGCTGCCGCACATGCCGGTGGTAAAGGATCTGGTGCCCGATCTGACCCGCTTCTACGAGCAGGTGAACCTGATCGAGCCCTACCTCAAGACCGACACGGCCATGCCCGACAAGGAATGGACGCAGACGCCCGAGGACCGCGAGAAGCTGAACGGGCTGTACGAATGCATTCTGTGTGCGTGCTGCACGACGTCGTGCCCCTCCTATTGGTGGAACGGGGAGCGCTATCTCGGCCCGGCCGCCTTGCTGCAGGCCTATCGCTGGATGATCGACAGCCGCGACGAGGGCCTGGGCGAGCGGCTCGACACGCTGGAAGACCCGTTCCGGCTGTATCGCTGCCACACCATCATGAACTGCGCCAATGTCTGCCCCAAGGGGCTGAACCCGGCCGCCGCGATCATCGAGATCCGCAAGCTGATGCAGGAACGCGACGTCTGACATGCAAAGCGCCCGGAGCTCGCCTCCGGGTTGCCGATTTTTAGCCGGATTTGGTCTGTAGTTTCCCGACCGAAGACGATGTCGACCGCTGGCTTGGCACGCCGCCGTCCGTCGCACAGTTCGGGAACAATCGATGAAGCTCACCCATACCGTTCTGACCGGCTGCGCGCTGGCATTTGTGCTGGCGGCGGCTCCGGTCGGCCTCTCGCTGTCGATGAATCCCCTCGCGGCGTCGCAGGCCGAAGCCGCGCCCGCCAAGAAATCCGCGAAGGCCAAAGCGAAGTCCAAGGGCAAGGCGGTGCGCAAGGCCGCCAGGACGGGCAAGGGCAAGGCCGCCGGCAAGAAGGTGTCGGTGAAGAACGCCCGGACCGACCCGCCGTCAAAGATCTATCTCGTCGATTCCGATCAATTGGCGCCGGGCCTCGTGGAAACCGCCGGCGCGAAGACGCCCATCGAATTGCTGGCCGCCTACAAGACGAGCGCCCAGGATGGCGATCTCGAAACCGCCGCGGTGCTGCTGCGCATGGCCGCCGGTGAGGATCTGACCCGCCCCATCGTGGCGCAGACCAATGGCCTTGTGGGGATTTCGCTCGACACCGCCGACACCAGCGCCGTGGTGGAGATCGCGGCGACCGCGCGGGCGGAAGCCGCCGCCGAAGTTGCCGTGCAGAAGGCCGCCACGCCGACGGAAATTCCGGCCCAGGGCGAGCGGGTGGGCGCGGCGCATGCCGCCATGGCCCGCGCGCCGCAGGTTTCGCCCCTCATTTGCCTGTCGGCCTACAAGAACGCGGCGCATCGCGGCGACGCGCAATCGGCGGCCTTCGCGCTGGCCTGCGCCAATCGCGGGAAGGTGGACGAGGCCGATGTGCGGCAGGCCAACGATCTCCTGGGCGTGACGCCGCCCGTTCCCGCCGAGCAGATGGCGGCGATGTCGTTCGCCGACCGCCGCTGACAGGAGCGTCCTAGCGCAGCCCGGCGACCGACGCCGTGGTGGCCGGAACGTCCGTCGGCCCCGGAACCTTCGTCACGGCGAGGATGGCCGACCGGAACGCGCCTTCCACCGCCACGCCGAAATTCATGTGGGTTTCGGAATAGGGCCCCGCCGTTTCAGGATGGGTGCTGCGCCAGCCGACATAGATGCCGACCATCGAACCCGTTGCGCCGGGCGTCATGATGGCGCTGCCAGAGGCCCCCTCTCCCGCGCTGCAATCGATGGCGATCTCGCGCGGGCTGTCGCGGTCCTCGAAATGGGATTCGCGGATGGCGCAAGCCTCGATGGCCTTGCGTCCATCGTACACCCAGCCGCGATGGCGATGGGCGAGCAGAACGATGGGCATGCCCGCGACGCCCGGCCGGCCGAGCGCATAGGGCCGGGCATTGGGCACGGACGCGGCCAGCCGCACGACGGCCCAGTCGAACACCGGGGACACCGCATAAGGATTGCGCGAACCGACTTTCAGCGAGGACACGACGAGCGGGATCTCGCGCGCCGCGCCGTCGACAGCGATGGTGAAGACGCAGGACGACAGGTCGCCGCGCGGATTGCCGTCCGGACCGTAGAAGGCATGGGCCGCGGTAGTGACGACGTCGTTGCGGATGGTGAGCTGCGCGGTGGAATAGACGCCGGAGCAGACCACCATGCCGGTGGCGGCGTAGCGGCTCTCGAAGACTTCCAGAGGCTGGCGGGTCTTGGCGGCGAAATCCGCCAGGGTGAGACGGGCGTCCGAACCGATGGTGACGGCATCCGCCTCCCCGGTCCACATCGACACACCAAACGCAACCAACGCAATCAACGCGACGAACACATAGCGGCGCATCAGCCAGGCCCCCTGTATTGCCTACAGGATGAGCCTGCCACAAATAACGTCAACCCTGCGGAACGCACGAAGCCGTCATTGGTTCCGGGGCGTAGCAAAATTGTTTCACCTCCAGCATGGGGAAGACTTTGCCCTCTCGCCGGCCTATATCGGGCCTGCAATGCCGACACTGACCGAGCAATACGGAGCGCTTGTCGCCTCCGGAAAGATCGAGCGCGACGAGGCGCAGGCCGCGCTTGCCGCACGGTTCGACCGCCTGTTGCAGGAGCTGGCCGAGCCCGCACCCGCGAAGGGCTTCCTGGCCGGGCTGTTCGGCCGCAAGCCCGCGAAGACCATTGCCAAAGGCATCTACGTCTGGGGCGAGGTCGGGCGCGGCAAATCCATGCTGATGGATCTGTTCTTCGATCTGGCCCCGGTGGCGAGCAAGACGCGCGCGCACTTCCACGCCTTCATGGTGGACATGCATGCGCGCGTGCACGCCAAGCGCAAAGCGGGCCTGGGCGCGGGCGAGGACCCCATTCTGTCGGTGGCCGATGCGGTGGCGGACGAGACCCGGCTTCTGTGCTTCGACGAGATGCAGGTCACCGACATCGCCGACGCCATGATGCTGTCGCGCCTGTTCGGCCGCCTGTTCGAGCGCGGCACCATCGTGGTGGCGACCTCGAACGCGCCGCCGTCGAAGCTCTATGCCGGGGGGCTGAACCGCGAATTGGTGCTGCCCTTCATCGCGCTGCTGGAACAGCGGCTCGACGTGGCGGAACTCTCTTCGCGCACCGATTTCCGCCAGGAGAAGGGCGAGATCGCGCAGAGCTGGCATGCGCCGCTCGATGGCCGCGCCGACTCGGCCATGGATGCGGCGTTTCGGCGATGCGCCGGCGTCGCACAGGGAAAAGCCGAGACCTTGCAGGTTCAGGGCCGCGAAGTTGTCATCCCCAATGCGCATAACGGGGTTGCGCGTTTCACATTCGACGAGCTGTGCAAGGTGGCCCGCGGACCCGCCGATTTCGGGGCCATCACCGGGCGCTACGGCACCATTTTCGTCGACCATATTCCGACGCTCGACACCCAGCCGCAGGACGCCGTCCGCCGCTTCGTTCTCTTCGTGGACGAGGCCTATGAGCGGCGGGTCCGGCTGATCGCTTCCGCCGCTGCCGAACCCGAAGGTTTGCTGAGGGAAGGACGGCAGGCCTGGGTGTTCCAGCGCACCGCCTCGCGCCTCACGGAAATGCGTTCCGCGGCATGGGTATTTGGCATGCCAGAGAAGAGGGTCGAAATCGCCGTCGACGCTCCTTGAACCGCCCCCCGCTCCGGGCTAGTTCAGGGCCATCTTTCCCACCCGTTCGAGGGAGGCTCTCTCCATGGCCCGCAACAAGATCGCACTGCTCGGCGCCGGACAGATCGGCGGCACGCTCGCCCTTCTGACCGGCATGAAGGAACTCGGCGACGTCGTGCTGTTCGACATCGTCGAAGGCACCCCGCAGGGCAAGGCTCTGGACCTCGTCGAAGCCTCGCCGATCGAGGGCTTCGACAGCAACATGAAGGGCACCAACCAGTATTCGGACATCGAGGGCGCGGATGTCGTCATCGTCACCGCCGGCGTGCCGCGCAAGCCCGGCATGAGCCGCGACGATCTGGTCGGCACCAACCTCAAGGTGATGGAGCAGGTCGGCGCGGGCATCCGCAAATACGCCCCCGACGCCTTCGTGATCTGCATCACCAACCCGCTCGACGCCATGGTGTGGGTGCTGCAGAAGGCCTCCGGCCTGCCGGCCAACAAGGTGGTGGGCATGGCGGGCGTGCTGGATTCGGCGCGCTTCCGCTATTTCCTGGCCGAGGAGCTTGGCGTCTCGGTGAAAGACGTCTCGGCCTTCGTGCTGGGCGGCCACGGCGACGACATGGTGCCGCTGGTGCGCTATTCCTCGATGGCCGGCATCCCGCTGCCCGACGTGATCCGCATGGGCTGGACCAGCCAGGCCAAGGTGGACGCCATTGTCGAGCGCACCCGCAAGGGCGGCGGCGAGATCGTGGGCCTGCTGAAGACCGGCTCCGCCTTCTACGCACCGGCCTCCTCTGCCATCGCGATGGCCGAGAGCTATCTGCGCGACAAGAAGCGCGTTCTGCCCGTCGCGGCCCATCTCGAAGGCCAGTACGGCGTCGACGGGCTCTATGTCGGCGTGCCGGCGGTGATCGGCGCGAACGGCGTGGAGCGCGTGGTCGAGGTGGAGCTGAACGGCGCCGAGCGCGGCATGTTCGAGAAATCCATCGAATCCGTGCGCGGACTGGTCGAATCCTGCCAGCAGATCGCGCCGCACCTCGGCTCCTGACGCAAGACCGCCGCAAACATTCATTATCGCTGACGAAAATTGCCGGACGGGTGTTGAAACCCGTCCGTGATTGGCAGACCTTAGGCACGGGGCCGGAGCGATCCGGCGGGGTGCCGTTTCATCTCAGCAGTCCGGCGTGGGGCCGGGCTGTGAACGCACGACGCCGGGACACATCATGCCACGCCAAAAGGCGAACCAAGACTTCCTCGACAGCGCCTTTCTCTACGGTGGCAACGCCGCCTATCTCGAAGATCTCTACGCCGATTATCAGCGCGACCCGAATTCGGTGGCCGCCGGCTGGGCGGACTTCTTCCGCGGCCTCGGCGACAATCCCCAGAACATCGAGAAAAGCGCGCAGGGCGCCTCTTGGAAGCAGGAAAACTGGCCGCGCCCGCTGAACGGGGAACTGGTCTCGGCGCTGGACGGCAATTGGCCGGCGGTCGAAAAGGCCATCGGCACCAAGATCCAGGCCAAGGCGGCAAGCGCCGGGCAGGAGATCGCGCCCGAGACCGCGCAACGCGCCACCCGCGACAGCGTGCGCGCCCTGATGCTGATCCGCGCCTATCGCATGCGCGGCCATCTGGCGGCGGACCTCGACCCGCTCGGCATGCGCAATTCCGGCTCGCTGGAGGAACTCGACCCCGCGACCTACGGCTTCGAGGAAGGCGACCTCGACCGCAAGATCTTCATCGACCACGTGCTCGGCATGGAGTTCGCGACGCTTCGCGAGATCCTGGCCATCCTGCGCCGCACCTATTGCTCGACGCTGGGCGTCGAGTTCATGCACATCTCCGAGCCGGCCGAGAAGGCCTGGATCCAGGAGCGCATCGAGGGGCCGGACAAGTCGATCGAGTTCACCCGCGAGGGCAAGCGCGCGATCCTGAACAAGCTGATCGAGGCCGAGGGCTTCGAGAAGTTCCTCGACGTCAAATACACGGGCACCAAGCGCTTCGGCCTCGACGGCGGCGAAAGCCTGATCCCCGCGCTCGAGCAGATCATCAAGCGCGGCGGCAATCTGGGCGTGAAGGAGATCGTGCTGGGCATGGCCCATCGCGGCCGCCTCAACGTGCTGACGCAGGTGATGGGCAAGACGCACCGCGCGCTGTTCCACGAGTTCAAGGGCGGCTCCTCGGCCCCCGAGGACGTCGAGGGCTCGGGCGACGTGAAATACCATCTCGGTGCGTCGTCGGACCGCGAGTTCGACGGCAACAACGTGCATCTGTCGCTGACCGCGAACCCCTCGCACCTCGAGATCGTCGATCCGGTGGTGCTGGGCAAGGTTCGCGCCAAGCAGGACCAGCATGGCGACAAGGAGCGCACGGCGGTGCTGCCGCTCCTGCTGCACGGCGACGCCTCATTCGCCGGCCAGGGCGTGATCGCGGAATGCTTCGGCCTGTCCGGGCTGAACGGCCACCGCACCGGCGGCTCGATCCACGTCATCATCAACAACCAGATCGGCTTCACCACGAGCCCGCGCAATTCGCGCTCGTCGCCCTACCCGTCCGACGTGGCGAAGATGGTCGAGGCGCCGGTGCTGCACGTCAACGGCGACGATCCGGAAGCCGTGACCTTCGCCGCCAAGATCGCGGTCGAGTTCCGCCAGAAGTTCAAGAAGCCCGTGGTGGTGGACATGTTCTGCTACCGCCGCTTCGGCCATAACGAGGGCGACGAGCCGTCCTTCACGCAGCCGCAGATGTACAAGATCATCCGGCAGCGTCCGACGACGCTCGAGATCTACTCGAAGAAACTGATCGAGGAAGGCGTCGTCACCGAGGACGAGGTCGCTGCCCGCAAGGCCGAATGGCGCGCCCGGCTCGACACCGAGTTCGAGGCCGGCTCCGGCTATCTGCCAAACAAGGCCGACTGGCTGGACGGCCGCTGGGCCGGCCTCAGGCCCGCCGGCAAGGACATCGACGATCCGCGGCGCGGCAAGACCGGCATCGAGATCGACGAGATCCGCGCCATCGGCGAAAGCATCACCAAGGTGCCGGAGGGCTTCCAGGCCCATCGCACGATCGGCCGCTTCCTCGATGCGCGCCGCAAGGCGATCGAGACCGGCGAAGGCATCGACTGGGCGACCGGCGAGGCCCTGGCGTTCTGCTCGCTCCTCAAGGAGGGCCACCCCGTGCGCCTGTCCGGCCAGGACGTGGAGCGCGGCACCTTCTCGCAGCGCCATTCGGTGCTGACCGATCAGGAGACCGACGGCCGCTACAAGCCCTTCAATCATCTGGGCGAGGGCCAGGCACGCTACGAGGTCATCAACTCGATGCTCTCGGAGGAGGCCGTGCTCGGCTTCGAATACGGCTATTCGCTGGCCGAGCCCAACGCCCTGACCCTCTGGGAAGCGCAGTTCGGCGACTTCGCCAACGGCGCGCAGGTGGTGATCGACCAGTTCATCACCGCCGGCGAGAAGAAATGGCTGCGCATGTCCGGCCTCGTGATGCTCCTGCCGCACGGCTATGAGGGCCAGGGGCCCGAGCATTCCTCGGCCCGCCTGGAGCGCTATCTGCAGATGTGCGCCGAGGACAACATCCAGGTCTGCAACATCACGACGCCCTCGAACTATTTCCACGTTCTGCGGCGCCAGCTGAACCGCGATTTCCGCAAGCCGCTCGTCATCATGACGCCGAAGAGCCTGCTGCGGCACAAGAAGGCGGTGTCGAGCATCGACAAGTTCGGGCCCGGCACCTTCTTCCACCGCTGGCTGCACGACGAGCTCGACGAACGCATGGGCGGCACGGGCCTCGTCTCCGAGGACAAGATCCGCCGCATCATCCTGTGCTCGGGCAAGGTCTATTACGACCTCGTCGAGGAGCGCGAGAAGCGCGGCATCGACGACGTCTACATCCTGCGCATCGAGCAGCTCTATCCGTTCCCGGCGCGTTCGCTGGCGCAAGAGCTGTCGCACTTCCGCAATGCGGAGATCGTGTGGTGCCAGGAAGAGCCGCGCAATATGGGCGCGTGGTTCTTCGTGGATCAATACATCAACTGGGCCTCGAACAAGGCGCCCGGTGAGCGGCGCGCGCGCTATGTGGGACGGCCGCCGGCCGCCTCGACCGCGGTGGGCCAGATGCCGAAGCATCTCGCCCAGCTCAAGCAGATGATGGACGAGGCGTTCGCCTGAACGAAAGCTGACGCCCGAGAGGGGCGCGCAAAGAGGTAGGACATGGCAACCGAGATCCGCGTTCCCACGCTTGGTGAATCCGTCACCGAGGCAACGATCGGCAAATGGTTCAAGAAGGCCGGTGATGCGGTGCGCGCCGACGAGCCGCTGGTCGAGCTCGAAACCGACAAGGTGACGGTGGAAGTGCCGGCACCGGCCGCCGGCGTGCTCTCCGAGATCAGCGTGCAGGAAGGCGAGACGGTCGAGGTGGGTGCCCTGCTCGGCGCCATCGGCGAGGGCAATGGTGCGCAGGCCTCCTCGGCCGCGCCCTCCACGAAGGACAAGGCCGGCGATACCGGCAAGCCGCAGGCGAAAACCGACACAGCGCAGCCGATCAACGCCGCCGAGGAAGAGCCGAAGGAACGCGCCGTTCCGAAGAACGAGCCGAAGGCCGCCCCCTCCGATGCGGGCCTCGCCCCCTCGGTGCGGCGTATCGCGACCGAAACCGGCATCGACCCCTCGGGCGTGTCCGGCACCGGCAAGGACGGCCGCGTGACCAAGGGCGACATGCTGCAGGCGCAAGCCGCTCCCGCTCCCGCTCCGGCACAGCAGGTGCGTGCGCCGGCCTCGGCCGACCAGGGCGCGCAGGAAGAGCGGGTGAAGATGACCCGCCTGCGCCAGACCATCGCCAAGCGCCTGAAGGACGCCCAGAACACCGCCGCAATGCTGACGACGTTCAACGACGTCGACATGGGCGCGGTGATGGAATTGCGCGCCCAGTACAAGGACGTATTCGAGAAGAAGCACGGCGTGAAGCTGGGCTTCATGGGCTTCTTCGTGAAGGCCTGCGTGCAGGCGCTGAAGGAGATTCCCGAGGTCAACGCCGAGATCGACGGCACCGATCTCGTCTACAAGAACTATTACAACATCGGCGTGGCCGTCGGCACCGATCGCGGCCTGATCGTGCCGGTGGTGCGCAATGCCGAGACCCTGAGCATCGCCCAGGTCGAGAAGACCATCGGCGGCCTCGGCAAGAAGGCGCGCGAGGGCCAGCTCTCCATGGAGGACATGCAGGGCGGCACGTTCACCATCACCAATGGCGGCGTCTACGGCTCGCTGATGTCGACGCCGATCCTGAACGCCCCGCAATCGGGCATTCTGGGCATGCACCGCATTGAGCAGCGCCCCGTGGCCAAGAACGGCCAGGTGGTGATCCGCCCGATGATGTATCTGGCGCTGTCCTACGACCATCGCATCGTCGACGGTCAGGGCGCGGTGACGTTCCTCGTCCGCGTCAAGGAAGCCCTGGAAGACCCGGCGCGCCTCGTCCTCGATCTCTGAGGACGTGACGCGATGCCGATCGACGGCGCCGAACTTGCCACGCTGCTGGCCATCTTCACGATCTCGATGATCGTGCCGGGGGCCGATTTCTTCTGCGTGGTGCGGGAGAGCGTCGCGTTCGGCCGCCGCGCGGGCGTGCTCTCGGCGCTCGGCATCGCATCCGCCATCCTGATCCACGCCACGTACACCGTCCTTGGCGTGGGTCTCATCGTGTCGCAGTCGATCCTGGCGTTCACGATCATCAAGTTCGCGGGAGCGGCCTATCTGCTGTTCATCGGCATCATGTCGCTGCGCGCCGGCCGGAAGAGCGGCGATGCCGCCGATCCGGCAATGATCGTGGACCGGCAGGATCTGCCCGAGCGCCCGACATCGCGATCCTTCGGCATCGGCTTTCTCACCAATCTGCTGAACCCGAAGGCCACCCTGTTCTTCGTCTCCCTGTTCACCGTCCTCGTGTCTCACGAGCGGCCCGTGTCCGGGCAGGCGATCTACAGCCTGCTGATCTCGCTCGAATGCATCGTGTGGTTCTCGCTGGTGGCCGTGTTCTTCACGACGCCCGCGATCCGGAAGGGCTTCGTGCGGTTCGGCCATTGGGTCAGCCGCGCGACCGGCCTGATCTTCATCGCGCTGGGCGTTCGCCTCGCGTTGCAACGCGCGCCCTGAACCCCGAGGAGCTGACATGCCGCACGAGATCATCGTCCTTGCCCTCAGCGTCCTCCTCCTGTTCGTGCACACCGCCCTGCAGGGCCTGCTGGCGACGAAGGAGCTGGGCACCGCCTGGAACGCCGGCCCGCGCGACGGCGATGTGAAGCCGAAGGGCGCGCTGGCCGGACGGGCCGACCGCGCGCTCAACAATTACAAGGAAACCTACCCGGCCTTCATCGGGCTGGCGCTGGCGCTGGTGGTGACGGGCCAGGCCGGTGGGCTCGGCGCGTTCGGCGCATGGCTGTGGTTCGCCGGGCGCATTGCCTACATCCCCCTCTATCTGGCCGGAATCCCCTATATCCGGTCTCTCGTCTGGATCGCGTCGGCCATCGGGCTGACGCTGATGCTGGTTGCCCTCACCTGGTGACGCTCTGAAAGGTTCTTCGACAATGGCAAGCTACGATCTCATCGTCATCGGCACCGGCCCGGGCGGCTATGTGGCCGCGATCCGCGCGGCACAGCTCGGGCTGAAAGTGGCCGTTGTCGAGAAGCGGGCGACCCATGGCGGCACCTGCCTGAACGTGGGCTGCATCCCCTCCAAGGCGCTGCTGCACGCCTCCGAATTGTTCGCCGAAGCCGGACATGCCTTCGCCGGCATGGGCATCAAGGTATCCCAGCCGGAACTCGACCTCGCCGCCATGCAGGCCTTCAAGGACAAGGGCGTCGAGGGCAACACCAAGGGTGTCGAATTCCTGCTGAAGAAGAACAAGATCGACGCCTTCCACGGCACCGCCTCGATCCCCGGCGCGGGCCGCGTTCTGGTGACGCCGGAGAGCGGCGAACCGCAGACGCTAGAAACGAAGAACATCCTGATCGCCACGGGCTCGGACGTGGCGAAGCTGCGCGGCATCGAGATCGACGAGGAGCGCATCGTATCGTCCACCGGCGCGCTGGCGCTGACGTCGGTCCCCAAGAAGCTGCTGGTGATCGGCGCGGGCGTGATCGGCCTCGAGCTCGGCTCGGTCTGGAGCCGGCTGGGCGCCGAGGTGCAGGTGGTGGAATTCCTGGACCGCATCCTGCCCGGCATCGACACCGAGACCGCGAGCCAGTTCCAGCGCGTGCTGTCCAAACAGGGCTTCGCCTTCAAGCTGGGTTCCAAGGTGACGGGCGTCGACACATCCGGCAACGTGCTGAAGGTGAGCGTGGAACCGGCGGCGGGCGGCGAGGCCGAGACGCTCGAGGCCGATGTCGTGCTGGTGGCCATCGGCCGTGTGCCCTACACGGCGGGCCTCGGCCTTCAGGAAGCGGGCGTCGAGCTCGACGAGCGCGGCCGCGTGAAGACCGACGCACATTTCCAGACGAAGGTGGCGGGCATCTATGCCATCGGAGACGTGATCGCAGGCCCGATGCTGGCGCACAAGGCCGAAGACGAGGGCGTGGCCCTGGCCGAGCTGCTGGCCGGCAAAGCGGGCCACGTGAACTATGACGTGATCCCAAGCGTGGTCTACACCGCGCCGGAACTGGCCTCCGTCGGCAAGACCGAGGACGAGCTGAAGGCCTCGGGCACCGCCTACAATGTCGGCAAGTTCCCCTTCACCGCGAACGGCCGCGCCAAGGTCAACAACACGACCGACGGCTTCGTGAAGGTGCTGGCCGACGCAGAGACCGACCGCGTGCTGGGCGTGCACATCCTCGGCGCCGATGCCGGCACGCTGATCGCGGAAGCCGCCGTGGCGATGGAGTTCGGGGCATCGTCCGAGGACATCGCCCGCACCTGCCACGCCCATCCGACCCTGTCGGAGGCCGTGAAGGAAGCGGCGCTCGCCGTCGAAAAACGCGCTCTGCACATGTGAGCCAACAAGAAAGGCCCCGTCTTGCGGCGGGGCCTTTCTCGAATCTCGAGGGTCTCGAATCCTGGAGATTGTGCCGGTTGGGGGACCAGCTTTCTCTTTATCGCCCGGCTTTGTGACATCGGGTCGACAAAACTGCGTGAACCCTAGTCCTGCGCCTGCGCCATGGCGCTCGACGGGGCGCCGCCCTCGATCAGGGCGAAGGGCGCGCCCATCAGGGTCAGCGCCACGAAATAACCTGCGACAAGATAGAGACTGCGCTTCAACGACATGGTCCGCCCCGTTTTTCGGACCGAGGCGATCCCGGGCCTCGGGCGCGTCATGCTCGCGGATGGGTCGCGGCATGGACGGCAATGAGGCGGGCGGCATCCACTTCGGTGTAGATCTGTGTCGTAGAAAGGCTTGAGTGGCCCAAAAGTTCCTGGATCGACCGTAGATCACCACCACGTGCCAGCAGGTGTGTTGCAAATGAGTGACGCAAGGCGTGCGGGGTGGCCGTTTCCGGCAGGCCCAGCGCGCCGCGAAGCTCCTGCATGGCGCGCTGCACGATGCGGGGCGACAGAGCCCCGCCCTTGGCCCCGACGAAGAGCGGGCCGTTCGGCTTCAGCGTCCACGGGCAGAGCTTGATGTAATCCTCGATGGCGTTGGCGACCGCCGGGATGATGGGCACGGTGCGCATCTTGCCCCCCTTGCCGGTGACCGTTACCGCGCGGCGGCCCTCGATGGGCGCTTCCTCACGCTTGAGGGAAAGCGCTTCGGCGATGCGCAGGCCGCAGCCATAGAGCAGAGCGAGCACGGCGGCATCGCGCGCCAATATCCAGGGGTCACGTGCTTCGGAGCGAACGTCGGGATCGACGAGGCGGCGGGCCGATTCGGCGGCGATGGGTTTCGGCAGGCTGCGCGGAACCTTGGGCCCGCGAATGGCGGTAAGCGCGGCGGCGGAGCCCCGGCCCGAGCGTTCCAGAAAACGGGCGAAGTTTCGCGACGCGGCCAGCGCCCGCACCAGCGAGCGGCTGGCCAGCCCCTCCCCCCGCCGGCGGGCAAGAAAGGCGCGGATGTCGCGCGGGGCAAGCGAGCCGAGATCGGCCAAAGCCGGCGGCTGGCCGAGATGATCCTGCAGGAAACGGAGGAAAAAGCGCACGTCGCGCCCATACGCATCGACCGATTTCGGCGACAGCCGCCGCTCATGCGCGAGATGGGCGAGCCAATCGCGAAACGCGGCCTGCACGTCCGGCGCGGCGGGAAGCAGGATGGCGGTGAGATCGTCGGTCATGCCGAAGAGAATGAGGCCGAGCGGCTTAAAATGTCATTAGGCGTAAACCAAGAACACGGAAATGCTCCTACCGATCCAGCACGACCGCTTTCGACCCCCCGCCCCAGGAGATCATCTTGACGCAATCCGATCCCGCCGAACTCGCGCGCGCTTTCATCGCGGATCAAGAAAACGCCGGCGGCTCGAAACCGAGCTTCTGGACGATGAACCACCACCGGCTTGCGCCGATCGCCGGCAAGCTGCCGGGTGCGCTCGAACCTGCTGAGCGCACCGCGTTCTATGCCTTCTACATGCAGCGGTCAGGCGGCTTTCCGCCGGTGCCCGAAAAGGAAATCCCCCTTCTGGTCGACGCCTATCGGCGTTTGCTTCCGGGCATCGACCAATCGCGCCCGAACCACATGGAGACGCGCTTCGACAGCCTTTACGTCTTCGGCTTCGACGACGCGGGCGAACTCCCCGGTGGAGCGCTCGACAGCGCTAAGGATCTCAAGGTTCGGCTGAAGACGCTTGTTCAGGTCGGCAAGTACACGACGCTTCCGGCCCAGCGCGACAAGAAGGACAAGTTCCGGCCTTTTATCGGCGAGGCGCCCCGGCTGCTCCAGATGCTGCGTCATCTCGATTACGTTCACGACCGTCGCCGGTCGGGAGAGGCGTTCGACCTTGTCAATCTGAGGCTGTGGGGCATGATTCTGATCATCCTCCTCAACCCGGAAACCCGCACCGAACTCCTCCGCGGCCTCGTCGAGGGTGCGCCTGATCTGCCGCGTCGGGATGAATATCTCGCTCTTCTCTACACCATGGTTCGCGCCATGGCGGACGAGGCGGGCGGCGAGGAGACCAGGTTTCACGAACTGGTCGGCAAGCTGGCCGCCATCGAAAAAGCCCGCCGTGACAAGACGGAATCCGCCGCCCTCGTCCGGGCGCTCGACCTCGATCTCGCCGACGAGTTCGACTGGACGATTTCCATCTCCGTTGCGGAACAGGGCAGCGAGCGCAGCCCGCACCTCGCGCCCCATCTGAGGCTAAGCGTTCGCTCCGAGCCCGATTTCGAATGGGAGGTCGAGTTCACCCATTCGACGCTCGGCCGATATTCCGAGAGCCCGAAGAAAGTCTATCGCAACGATGCCGGCGTGAAGCCGCTTCACCGGCTCGACGCCTTTCCGTCCTGGCTCAGGGATATTGCCGAAGCGTCCGGGGCCGTCTTCGATGTCGACAACATCGCGGTTCTTGCCGGCCGCAAGCGCTCGGTCGCAAAACGGGTGATCGAATGGGTGCGGGAAGGTACATGACGTACCTTCCGACAGGAGGCGGCCTTCCCCTTAAGCGGGAAAGGCCGCGCCGATGATTATTTCGGCAGGACGGTCTGGCCGGTCTTGGCCCAATCGGCGACGAACGTTTCGAGGCCCTTGTCGGTCAGCGGATGCTTGACGAGGCCCTTGATGACCGAGGGCGGGATGGTGGCGACGTCGGCGCCCGCCAGCGCCGCGTCCGTGACGTGGTTGGCGGTGCGGATCGAGGCTGCGAGGATCTCGGTCTCCAGCGCCGGGTAATTGTCATAGATCTGGCGGATGTCGCGGATGAGCTGCATGCCGTCCACGTTGATGTCGTCGAGGCGGCCGACGAAGGGCGAGATGAAGCTGGCGCCGGCCTTGGCGGCGAGCAGCGCCTGATTGGCCGAGAAGCAGAGCGTGACATTGACCATGGTACCGTCGTCGCGCAGCTTGCGGCAGGCCTTGAGGCCATCGAGCGTCAGCGGCAGCTTGACGACCACGTTCTTGGCGATCTTCGCCAGGTAACGGCCTTCGGCCAGCATGCCCTCCTCGTCGATCGCGGACACTTCCGCCGAAACCGGGCCGGGCACCACTTCGCAGATATCGGCAATGATGTCGCGGAACGGGCGGTTGGCCTTCAGCACGAGCGACGGGTTGGTGGTGACGCCGTCGAGCAGGCCGGTTTCGGCCAGTTCGCGGATTTCGGCGATGTCGGCGGTGTCAACGAAGAATTTCATGGTCTATGTCTCGCAAATTGGCGGGCTATCCAGACGTGCGGCGGCCTCTTGCCAGGGGAAGAGCGGATGATTTTCGACCATATAGGACTTGCTGTCGCCAATTATGACACGTCGAAAGCATTTTATCTCGCGGCCCTGCGACCCCTCGGCATCGAAATCTCCATGGAGGTGACGGCGGAGGAAAAGGGCGGCGGCAGCACCGGTTGCGGTCTGGGCCGCAATGGACGGCCCGAATTGTGGCTCTCCGCGAGCGTGCTGACGGCGCCAGCCATCCATATTGCCTTCACGGCGTCGGACCGTGCGGACGTTCGCGCCTTTCATGAGGCCGCTCTTGCCGCCGGCGGCGTGGACAACGGGCCACCCGGCCTCCGCCCCCATTACCACGCGAACTATTACGCCGCCTTCGTCCTGGACCCCGACGGCCACAATCTGGAAGCCGTCTGCCACCAGCCGGAATGAACACCGCCGAAGTTCTGCTGCCCGTCGCACTCGACCGCAGCTTCACCTATTCCGTGCCCGAGGGGCTGACGCTGGAGCCCGGCACCTTCGTGGAGGTGCCGCTCGGCCCGCGCGCCGTGGGCGGTGTGGTGTGGGGGCCGGGTGATCCGGACGTGCCGCAGAAGCGGCTGAAGGCCGTGCGCGGCGTGCTGGATCTGCCGCCGCTGGGTGCCGAGCTGATGCACTTCGTGGATTGGGTGGCGCGCTACACCCTGGCCCCGCGCGGCATGGTGCTGCGCATCGCCGTGCGCGGCGCGCGGGACGTGGGCGAGGAGAAGGTGCGCCGCGTCATCATGGCGACGGGGCAGCCGCCCTCGCGCGCAACCGACGCCCGCACCCGCGTGATGGCCGTGGCATCCGACGGACGGCCGCGCGCCAAGGCCGATCTGGCGCGGGAAGCAGGCGTTTCGCCCGGCGTGATCGACGGCCTGGTCGCCGATGGCGCGCTGCGCGTGGCCGAGCTGGAGCCGGAGCCGGTCGGCGCGGGCCTCGATCCCGATCATGCCCCGCCCGGCCTCAGCGCCGGGCAGAGCGAGCTGGCGACGGAATTGCGGCGAGCGGTGCACGAGCGCGAGGCCTCCACCCATCTGCTCGAAGGCGTGACGGGCTCCGGCAAGACCGAGACCTATCTGGAGGCCGTCGCCGAGGCGCTGAGGGCGGGCCGCCAGGCGCTGATCCTGCTGCCGGAGATTGCGCTGACGAAGGCGCTGCTCGACCGTGTGACCGCCCGATTCGGAGCCGCGCCCGGCGAATGGCATTCGACCGTGGGTGCGCGCCGCCGCGCCCGCATCTGGCACGGCGCCGCGACCGGCGAGACGAGGGTGGTGATCGGCGCGCGCTCGGCCCTGTTCCTGCCGTTCCGCGATCTCGGCGTCATCGTCGTCGACGAGGAGCACGATGCCGGCTTCAAGCAGGACGACGTGCCGATCTACCACGCCCGCGACATGGCGGTGGTGCGCGGACGGCTGGCGCATGCGCCTGTTCTGCTGGTGTCGGCGACGCCTTCGCTGGAAAGCCGCGTCAACGCGGAGGCGAAGCGCTACCGCCATCACATATTGCCGGAGCGATTCGGCGGCCGTTCCATGCCGCAGATCGGCCTGCTCGATCTGCGCGCCGATCCGCCCGAGCGCGGCCGCTGGATCGCGCCCGCTCTCGAAAACGAGGTTCGCGAGACCCTGGGGCGGGGCGAGCAGGCGCTGCTGTTCCTCAACCGGAGGGGATTTGCGCCGCTGACCCTGTGCCGCGCCTGCGGCCACCGATTCGCCTGCCCGAACTGCACGGCCTGGCTCGTGGAGCACCGGTTTCGCGGCCAGCTGATGTGCCATCATTGCGGCCACCACGAGCCGGTGCCGCCGGCCTGCCCGAAATGCGGCACGGTCGACAAGCTGGCGGCCGTGGGGCCGGGCGTGGAACGCATCCGCGACGAGGCCGGCGCGCTCTTTCCCGAGGCGCGACTGGCCGTGCTCTCCAGCGACCTCATCACCGGCGCCGACCAGATCCGCGCCGAGCTGAAGGCAGTGGAGGAGCATCAGGTGGATCTCGTCATCGGCACGCAGCTGGTGACCAAGGGGCACAATTTTCCGCATCTGACGCTGGTGGGCGTGGTGGACGGCGATCTCGGGCTCGGCACCTCCGATCCCCGTGCCGCGGAACGCACCTTCCAGATGCTGGAACAGGTGACCGGACGCGCGGGCCGCGGCGAACGGCCGGGCAAGGGAATCATCCAGACCCACGACCCCGACCACCCCGTGATGCAGGCGCTGAAACGGCATGACGGTGCGGCCTTCTACGCCGCCGAGATCGCCGCCCGCGCCGACGCCCTGCTGCCGCCTTTCGGGCGGCTGGCGAGCCTCGTCGTGTCGGCGCCCAACAAGGTCGATGCCGAGGTTTACGCCCGCGTGCTGGCGCAGGCCTTCCCCGAGGCGAACGGGGCGCGCCTGCTGGGCCCCGCCGAGGCGCCGATCGCGATTCTGCGCGGCCGCCACCGCATCCGACTGCTGGTGCGGGCCGAGCGCAGCACCGATGTCTCGGGCCTGATCCGCGCCTGGATTTCGGCCGCCCCTGCCCCGACCGGCAGCGTCGGCGTCCATATCGACGTCGATCCGATCAGCTTTCTCTGAATACGACCAAAAAGTGGCCATTCCGCCGCATCAAGGCGCGTTGCACCGCTGTGACAGCTGTGTTAGTCAACGCCCGGTCTGTAGGGAACCCCTTACGGACCGGCCTTTCTCGGCCATCTTCAAGAGATTTCTCAAGATTTGACAGGCCCTTGCGCCGGTCGCCCCTTGAGCAGACCAGACGAGAGACCGTTTCCGGTGGCAGCAGACGATCAAACTCCGACGGGAATGGCGGGCCGCTACGCGACCGCGCTGTTCGAGCTTGCCAAAGACGAAAACGCGATCGACGCCGTCCTGGCCGATCTCGACCGGTTCGGAGCGCTGCTCAAGGAAAGCGCCGACCTGCGCCGCCTCGTCGAAAGCCCCGTCTTTTCCTCCGAGGACCAGCTCGCCGCGATCTCCGCGGTTCTGGAGCGCGCCGGCATCGGGGGCCTCGTCGGCAATTTCGTCCGTCTCGTGGCCAAGAATCGTCGCCTGTTCGCGATCGAGCGCATCATCAGCGGCTTCCGCGCCCTCGTCGCCCAGGCGCGGGGCGAGCTGACCGCCAAGGTCACCGTGGCCGAGCCGCTCTCCGACGCCCGCATGCGGGACGTGCAGGCCGCGCTGCGTGAGGTGACGTCCAAGGACGTCAAAATCGACGTCAAGGTCGACCCCAAGATTATCGGTGGCATCATCGTGCAGCTCGGCAGCCGCATGGTCGACGCCTCCCTCCGTACAAAACTTTCCGCCATCCAACATGCCATGAAAGAGGTGCGCTGATGGACATCCGCGCCGCTGAGATCTCCGCGATCCTCAAGGACCAGATCAAGAATTTCGGCCAGGAAGCCGAGGTTTCCGAAGTTGGCCAGGTGCTGTCCGTGGGTGACGGCATCGCCCGCATCTACGGCCTCGACCAGGTTCAGGCCGGCGAGATGGTCGAATTTCCCGGCGGTATCCGGGGCATGGCCCTCAACCTCGAGACCGACAATGTCGGCGTCGTGATCTTCGGCTCCGACCGAGACATCAAGGAAGGCGACACCGTCAAGCGCACCGGCGCCATCGTGGACGTGCCGGTCGGCCGTGGCCTGCTCGGCCGCGTGGTCGACGCGCTCGGCAACCCGATCGACGGCAAGGGCCCGATCGAATACACCGAGCGCCGCCGCGTGGACGTCAAGGCGCCGGGCATCATCCCGCGCAAATCCGTGCACGAGCCGATGCAGACCGGCCTCAAGGCCATCGACGCCCTGATCCCCGTCGGCCGTGGCCAGCGCGAGCTCGTCATCGGCGACCGCCAGACCGGCAAGACCGCCGTCATCCTCGACACCATTCTCAACCAGAAGCCCATCAACCAGGGCACGGACGAGAAGGCCAAGCTGTACTGCGTCTACGTCGCCATCGGCCAGAAGCGCTCGACGGTCGCGCAGTTCGTGAAGACGCTCGAGGAAAACGGCGCGCTGGATTATTCCATCGTGGTGGCCGCGACCGCGTCCGATCCGGCCCCGATGCAGTTCCTGGCGCCCTTCGCCGGCTGCGCCATGGGCGAATTCTTCCGCGACAACGGCCTGCACGCCCTCATCACCTATGACGACCTGTCCAAGCAGGCCGTGGCCTACCGTCAGATGTCGCTTCTGCTGCGCCGCCCGCCGGGCCGCGAAGCCTATCCGGGCGACGTGTTCTATCTCCACTCGCGTCTGCTGGAGCGTTCGGCCAAGCTGAACGACGAGAACGGCGCCGGTTCGCTGACCGCCCTGCCCGTCATCGAGACGCAGGCCAACGACGTCTCGGCCTACATCCCGACCAACGTGATCTCGATCACCGACGGCCAGATCTTCCTCGAGACAGACCTGTTCTACCAGGGCATCCGCCCGGCGGTGAACGTGGGCCTCTCGGTGTCGCGCGTCGGCTCGTCCGCTCAGATCAAGGCGATGAAGCAGGTTGCCGGCAAGATCAAGGGCGAGCTCGCGCAGTACCGCGAGATGGCGGCCTTCGCGCAGTTCGGCTCCGACCTCGACGCCACGACGCAGCGCCTCCTCAACCGCGGCGCCCGCCTTACCGAGCTTCTGAAGCAGGCGCAGTTCTCGCCGCTGAAGGTCGAGGAGCAGGTTGCCGTGATCTACGCCGGTACCAACGGCTATCTCGACAAGCTGCCGCTGGAGCGCGTGCGCCCGTTCGAGCAGGGTCTCCTGACCCATCTGCGTTCCCAGAACGCCGATCTGCTCGACACCATCCGCACGACCAAGGAATTGTCGGCGGACACCACCACGAAGCTCAAGGCGGCGGTCGACGCCTTCGCCAAGAACTTCGCCTGATCGCGGGCTGAAGGCGGCACGGAATGGCCTCTCTTAAAGATCTCCGCAACCGGATCGCCTCCGTCAAGGCGACGCAGAAGATCACCAAGGCGATGCAGATGGTCGCCGCGGCGAAGCTGCGTCGCGCCCAGATGGCAGCCGAGGCGGCACGCCCCTATGCGGAACGCATGGAGCGCGTGCTGGCCAACCTCGCCGGCGGCCTCGCCGATTCTCCGGACGCGCCGCGCCTGCTGCGGGGCACCGGCCAGACGCAGAAGCATCTGTTGATCGTCGCCACCGCCGAGCGCGGCCTGGCCGGCGGCTTCAATTCCTCGATCGCCCGTCTGGCGCGCGAGCATGCCAACAGGCTTCTGGCCGAAGGCAAGGACGTCACGATCCTGCCGGTGGGCCGCAAGGGCGTGGACATCCTGCGCCGGCAGTTCAGCGAGCGTCTCGAGGCCAATGTCGATCTGCGCGACGTCAAGCAGCTCGGCTTCGTCAACGCCGAGGCGATCGCCACGAGCGTGATCGAGCGTTTCGAAACCGGCGAGTTCGATGTCGCCACCCTGTTCTTCTCGCGCTTCCAGTCGGTCGTGCAGCAGGTTCCCACCGCGCTGCAGATCATCCCGGCCCAATTGCCGGCGAACGATGCCGCGGCAAACTCCCTGCCCTACGAGTTCGAGCCGGAGGAAAGCGAAATCCTCGCCGACCTCCTGCCCCGTAACATCGCGGTGCAGATCTTCCGTGGGCTTCTGGAAAACGCGGCGTCCGAGCAGGGCGCGCGCATGAGCGCCATGGACAATGCCACCCGCAACGCGGGCGACATGATCAAGAAGCTGACGATGAACTACAACCGCACGCGTCAGGCGCAGATCACCAAGGAGCTGATCGAGATCATCTCCGGTGCCGAGGCGCTCTGATCCACGTCCGTGAGGAGGCGAGCATGGCTTACAAGACGGTAGCGACGACGACTGGCGGCCGCAACGGCCGCGCGATCCTGGCCGACGGCGGGCTGGCGCTGGCCATGGCCGCACCCAAGGAGATCCGCGGCGACGGCCAGGGTCACAACCCCGAGCAGCTGTTCGCGCTGGGCTATTCGTCCTGCTTCGGCCAGGCCCTGCTCGGCCTCGGCAAGAAGCACAATATCGATTCGAAGGACGCCCGCGTCACCGCGGAAGTCACGCTCAACACCGATGGCGGCTTCTCGCTTGCCGTCGACCTGAAGGTCTCGATCCCCGGCGCCGACAAGGCCGCCGTCGAGGCGCTGGTCGAGGAAGCCCATCAGGTGTGCCCCTATTCCAAGGCGATCCGGAACAACGTTCCGGTGACGCTGACCGTCGTCTGACGGCTTACGAATTCCCAAGGAGACGAGAATGGCCACCAATACGGGGCGCATCGCACAGGTTATCGGCGCCGTCGTCGACGTGCAGTTCGACGGTCAGCTGCCGGAGATCCTGAACGCACTCGAGACCAACAACGGCGGCAACCGCCTTGTGCTCGAGGTTGCGCAGCATCTGGGCGAGAACACTGTCCGCACGATCGCCATGGACACCACTGAGGGCCTGACCCGCGGCCAGCCGGTGACCGACACCGGCGGCCCGATCATGGTTCCGGTCGGCGACGCCACGCTTGGCCGCATCATGAACGTCATCGGCGAGCCGGTCGACGAGCTCGGCCCGGTGGTCGGCGAGACCACCCGCGCCATCCATCAGCCGGCCCCGTCCTATGCCGACCAGGCGACGGAATCGGAAATCCTCGTCACGGGCATCAAGGTCGTCGACCTGCTGGCTCCGTATTCGAAGGGCGGCAAGATCGGCCTGTTCGGCGGCGCGGGCGTCGGCAAGACCGTGCTGATCATGGAACTCATCAACAACGTCGCCAAGGCGCACGGCGGCTATTCGGTGTTCGCCGGCGTCGGCGAGCGCACGCGTGAGGGCAACGATCTCTATCACGAGATGATCGAGTCCAACGTGAACAAGGACCCGCACGAGAACAACGGCTCGACCGCCGGCTCGAAATGCGCCCTCGTCTACGGCCAGATGAACGAGCCCCCGGGCGCCCGCGCCCGCGTGGCACTGACCGGCCTGACCGTCGCCGAGCATTTCCGCGACCAGGGTCAGGACGTGCTGTTCTTCGTCGACAACATCTTCCGCTTCACGCAGGCGGGTTCGGAAGTGTCGGCGCTGCTCGGCCGCATCCCCTCGGCCGTGGGTTACCAGCCGACGCTTGCGACCGACATGGGCGCGCTGCAGGAGCGCATCACCACCACGACCAAGGGTTCGATCACTTCGGTGCAGGCCATTTACGTGCCGGCCGACGATTTGACCGATCCGGCCCCGGCCGCCTCCTTCGCCCATCTTGACGCGACGACCGTTCTGTCGCGCTCGATCGCGGAAAAGGGCATCTACCCGGCGGTCGACCCGCTCGACTCCACCTCGCGCATCCTGAGCCCCGCCATCGTCGGCGAGGAGCACTACCAGACCGCCCGCCAGGTGCAGCAGATCCTGCAGCGCTACAAGGCGCTTCAGGACATCATCGCCATCCTGGGCATGGACGAGCTGTCGGAAGAGGACAAGCTGACCGTGACGCGCGCCCGCAAGATCGAGCGTTTCCTGTCGCAGCCCTTCCACGTCGCCGAGATCTTCACCGGCTCGCCGGGCAAGCTCGTGGCGCTCGAAGACACGATCAAGAGCTTCAAGGGCCTGGTCGAGGGCAAATACGATCACCTTCCGGAATCGGCCTTCTACATGGTCGGCTCCATTGACGAGGCGATCGAGAAGGCCCAGAAGCTCGCGGCCGAAGCGGCCTGAGTCGGGAAAAGGATCTCCGCATGAACGGCAAAGTCATTCTTCTGATCATCGGCCTCGTGGCCGGCGGCTTGATCGGTTATGTGACGCGGCCGCAATCGGCGGAGATCAGCCTTCCGGGCGTCAACATCCAGATCACGGGCGACGAGCCGGCGCGCGGCGGCGGAGACATCACCTCCGACCAATGGCAGCATATCGGCCTGTTCGCCGTGATCGGCGGAATCATCGGGCTCGGCCTCGGCTTCGTTGCCGACCGCCGTCGCCTCTGAGGACATCATCATGGCCAGCTTCCCTTTCGAACTCGTCTCGCCGGAACGGCTTCTGGTGTCCGAGCAGGTCGACAGCGTGACCGCCCCGGGCCTGGAAGGTGAGTTCACCGTGATGGCCGGCCACGCGCCGCTCATCGCTTTGCTGCGTCCCGGCATCGTGACCGTGACGCCGGCAAGCGGCCCCGTCCGCCGGCTCTATGTGCGCGGCGGCTTCGCGGAAGTGAACCCGACCGGACTCACCATCCTTGCCGACAACGCGTTTCCAGCGGAAGAGCTGGATGGCGCGCGTCTCACGGCCGAAATCGAGGCCGCGCGCAGCGTCGCGGCGCACAGCCACGACGCGGACGCCAAGCTCCGCGCCGAGGAGCACATTGCCTGGATCAGCGATCTCGGCACCGCTGTGGCCGGTACCGCACCGAACACCCATTAAGATACGGTTTACGATCACGAACCCCGTTGACGACGCAATTTCGCCCCTCCATGCTCCCAAACTGCAGGTAGGGTGATTTGCTTCGGCAACCGGGGGGTTCATGCCGATTACCGCACGCTTAGCCGCCGTCATCGGCCTCCTCGTGGCCCTGCTGTGCGCCTTGAACGCGTCGCTCGACGTGTCGATCACGGCGCTCTTCTACGATCCCGCCCTGCGCGATTTTCCGCTCGACGACAGCGCCTGGGTGCGCGGCGTGCGCTGGTCGCTGATGCACCTGCCGCACGCCATCACGATCGTCGCGGTGCTGGCCCTGGTCGGGCACCGTTTCAAATGGCGCATCGCGCGCCATCTTCCTTCCCGCCAGGCGCTGTTTCTCCTTTCCACGCTGATCGTGGTTCCCGGCCTCGTCGTCAATGGCGGGTTGAAGGAGAATTGGGGCCGGCCGCGCCCGGCCGAATCCGCCATGTTCGGCGGCACCACCAATTTCTGGCCGTGGTGGAAACCGGGCGGTCCGTGCGAAGGCAATTGCTCCTTCGTGTCGGGAGAGGTCTCGGCCGTGGCCTGGACGGCCGCCGCCGCCAGCCTCGCACCGCCTCAGATCCGGCCTTTCGCCATCGGGGCCGCCGTAACGTTGACGGCAGCCACCGCCTTCCTCCGCGTGGCCTTCGGCCGGCACTGGTTCTCCGACGTGGTGATCAGCGCCAGCCTGACCCTCATTCTCATCGCCGGCATGCACCGCCTGTTTTTCGGGCCGTCGCTTCTGATCCGCCGGCGCAAACCGGCGATTGCCGCTCAAGCACAGGTCGTTGATGCCGTTTAGTACCGATGCGTGGGCCGCCAATGCGGCTCTTTATGAAACCATTCGCACCATGCCGTTCAACGAGGCGCTCGCAGCGGGAACGCTGCCGGAAGCGTCGTTCCGGCATTACATGGTCCAGGATGCCCATTACCTGATCGCGTTCGGCCGCGCATTGGCGGTGGCCGCAGCCAAGGCGGACGATCCGGACGGCATCGTGCAGTTCGCCGAAGCGGCGAAGGTGGCCATCATCGTCGAGCGCGCGCTGCATGCCGATTATTTCCGGCAGTTCGGCGTGACCGTGGAGGATTTCGCGGCGGCCGAACTCACGCCAGCCTGCCATCATTACACGAGCTATCTCAAGGCGACGGCCTGGGCGGAGCCCTACCCCGTGGCGCTGGCCGCGCTGCTTCCCTGCTTCTGGATCTATGCCGAGATCGGCCGCGACATCCTGACCCGCGCGGCGAGCCCGAATCCCTATTCGGCGTGGATCGACACCTATTCCGGCGAGGAATTCCATGAGGCGGTGCGCGGCGTGATCGCGACAACCGACCGCGTGGCCGCATCGGCCTCGCCGCAGATCGTCGCGGACATGCACGAGGCTTTCACGCGTGCCACGCAGTTGGAATGGATGTTCTGGGATTCGGCCTGGAATCTGGGACGCTGGCCCGTCTAGCTGACGGGCACCGCGAACGGGGCGAAGGCCTCCGCCACTTTGTCATAGACCGGACGGCGGAAGTCCACGACGAGCTTCGGCAGGCTGCGGAGGGGGAAGAAGCCCCAGGCGTCGAATTCCGGGTCCTCGAGACATTCCGGAACGTCTACATTGATCTCGTCGAGCCCGCCCTCCAGCCGGAAGGCCACCCAGAGCTGGCGCTGGCCGCGGAAGGGCGCGAGCTTGTGCGTCAGCGGGCCGGCATAGGGTGGGAAATCGTAGCTCCACCACGCCTCCGTGGCGGCGAGGAGGGAGACGGATTTCACGCCCGTTTCCTCCCACAATTCGCGCCGCGCCGCCTCGACCACGTCCTCGCCTTCATCGATGCCGCCCTGCGGCATCTGCCATTCGAATCCGGCGGGAATGGTTTCCGGGCCCGACGAGGCGAAGCGATGGCCGGCGAAGACCAAGCCGTCCCGGTTGAAAAGCGCGACGCCGACATTCGGGCGGTAGGGCTTGTCGTTCATGCCCCAACCACCGGCCCGAGCTCGGCCACGATCCGCTCATAGCTCGACCGCTTGAAGGGCACGATGAGGATGGGCAGGCGCTCGACCGGCTCCCAGCGCCAGGCCGAGAATTCCGGTTTGTGGTGGCCGCCTGCCGGATGCTCGATGTCGATCTCGCTCTCGTCACCGGTGAAGCGCAGAGCGAACCATTTCTGCCGCTGACCGCGATAGCGCCCTTTCCAGGCGACGCCAACGAGCTCCGGCGGGAGATCGTAGGTCACCCAATCCTTCGTCTCGGCGATGGGCTCGACCGAGCGGACATTGGTTTCCTCGTAAAGCTCGCGCAGGGCGGCCTGGTAGGGGTCCTCGCCCTCATCGATGCCGCCTTGCGGCATCTGCCAGGCCTGATCCTCGCCAATGGTCTCCGTGCCCTTCGCGCGCCGCCCGATGAAGGCCAGCCCCTCGCGGTTGACCAGCATGACGCCCACGCAGGGGCGATACGGGAGAGATTTGGGATCGGTCATGGCCGGCGCCTTTGCGGGAGAATCAGGAGGGGTCTTGCTGCCTCAACATGGCGCTGACCGGGACGAGGTCAAAGCCCCGATCCGACAGGCTTTTGGCCCATTCGGCGATGGTCGCCGGATCGGCCGGCGGCGTGTTCCACATACCCAGTGCCCTTCCATCGCGGCGCGCGGCAAGCTCCAGCCGTTGCAGCCATGCGGCCGCCGGCTCGCCGTCTCCGGCGAGGAATTCCGCGCGCACGGACGGAGCACCGACGGCGCGGCCGGTCTCATGCACGCGGCCATTGGCGGACGCCCCCGGATCGACCAGCCCCAGCCCGCGACGCCCGGCCTCCGCGAGAAGCGGACGCAAAGCCTCGGGTTCGGCGGTAAGCGGACCGTCCGACACGTTGACGAGGCCGATATAGCCGCTGAACCGACCCATGGCGTGCGCGAGCCGCTGCAGATTGGCCGTGGCAGGAAGCCGGGCGCTGACGGTCAACGGGCCGAGTTCGTCCTCGCCGAAAGGCTGAACCGGCAACCCGAGCAGGAGCTCACGGCCGCGATTGCGCAAAAGGCGGGCCCCGGCCTCGACGTTCTCCTCATCCGCCCGCAAAGCGAAGCCGACATCCTCCGGAAGCGCCATAGCACGGGCCAGGGCGCCCTCCATGGAGGTGTCGAGCATGACGACGAGCGCGATGCGCGGGCGGCCGGATAAAGGCGGCGCGGGGCGGGCATAGACATCGAGCGGACGCCTGCCATCGGGCGCGATCCTCGGCAGGGGGCCGGCGGGTGTGTCTTCGACGAGCGCGGAATCGGTGCCGCCACCGGAGCCCGTGCCGGGGCGATTGTTCTGCGGGATCCGGATGATGAGCGGGCCGGACGCGGGCTCGGTCGCGGTAATGACGTCGTCGATCGGCACCGGCGCGGCAGGCGGGCCCGAGCGCGCAGCCCGTTCTGGAGAGACTGGAACCGGCGGGGCAAGAGGCTCGCGCTCGATCGTGGCGACGGCCTGGGGCTCCCCACCCATGGGATCGCCCAGCAAAGCCGCCCACAGCACCGCACCCACGATCAGGAGCAGAAGCGCGGCAGCGAGATAAGGGAGGATTCGGGGAAAGCGACGCGGCGGCCGGCGGTGCATCCCCAGCGGGGTGCGGAATTCATCGTCCACGGCGCGTCATCCATGACGTGCGTGGCGCCCTTTCGCGAAGAAGGGCGCCACGAGAAGGCTTAATTCGTCTTCTTCTGGGCCTTGGCCGGAGCCTTGGCCATCTGGGAGCACTCGGCCGAGAGTTCGCCGGCCTTGGGCGGGAAGTGCTCGTCGGAGCGGGTGCCGCGCAGGAGCTCGAGCGCGGCCTGGAGCTGCACGTCGTCCTTTGCCTCCGGCGGCACATAGGCCGAGGAACCGCCCTCTTCCGAGGTTTTGTCCTCGTTCTTGATCTCGCCTTCCGACACGGGATCCGCCTGGCGCGGCTGTTCGCCGGTGCCGAGCAGATGGCCGCGCAGACCCGCCTCACCCTGGGTACGGTCCTTGCCCTTCAGATCGTCGGGGATCTTCGGCTCGACGATGATGTCGGGTTCGATGCCCTTGGCCTGAATGGAGCGGCCGCACGGCGTGTAATAGCGCGCCGTGGTGAGCGAGAGCGCACCGTTGGGGCCGAGATCGACGAGGCTCTGCACCGAGCCCTTGCCGAACGACCGGGTGCCCAGCACCGTGGCGCGCTTGTGATCCTGCAGGGCGCCGGCCACGATCTCGGAGGCCGAGGCGGAGCCGCCGTTGACGAGCACGATGACCGGCTTGCCGCCCGTCAGGTCGCCATTGCGGGCGCTATAGCGCTGGATGTCCTGCGGCTGGCGGCCGCGCGTGGACACGACCTCGCCGCGGTTGAGGAAGGTGTCGACGACGCGGATGGACTGGTCGAGAAGGCCGCCCGGATTGTTGCGCAGATCGAGCACATATCCCTTCAGATCGGCCTCGGGCGTGTTCTTCTTGATCTCCTCGATGGCCTTTTCGAGGTTCTCGCTGGTCTGCTCGCTGAAGGACGCGACGCGGACATAGCCGACATCGGTGCCTTCCATGCGGCTGCGGACCACGCGGATGCGGATCACGTCGCGCGTCAGCTTGACGTCGAGCGGCTCGGTGTCCTTGCGCATGATCTTGAGCGTGATCGAGGTGTTGACCGGACCGCGCATCTTCTCGACGGCCTGCTGCAGCGTCAGCCCCTCGATCTGCTGGCCGTCAATGTGGGTGATGATGTCGTTGGCCAGGATGCCGGCGCGCGAGGCGGGCGTCTCGTCGATGGGGCTGATGACCTTGACGAGGTTGTTCTCCATCGAGACCTCGATACCGAGGCCGCCGAATTCGCCGCGGATGTCGACCTGGCGGTCGCGATAGCGCTTGGCGTCCATGTA
This sequence comes from Terrihabitans aquatilis, assembly GCF_052542005.1. Taxonomy (NCBI): domain Bacteria; kingdom Pseudomonadati; phylum Pseudomonadota; class Alphaproteobacteria; order Hyphomicrobiales; genus Terrihabitans; species Terrihabitans aquatilis. The sequence continues at coordinate 126,339 of NZ_JBOCUO010000002.1, forward strand.
GCTGGAATGGGGATCGAGACCCGACAGCATGCCGTTGATGGCGTCCTGCACAAGCTTGGAATCTTCCGGCTTCTCGACATATTCGGCGCGCACGCGCTCGAACACGTCTCCGAACAGGTTGAGATTGCGGTAGGTCTCCGCATTCCCCGCCGCCCAGGCCCGGGTGAACACGCCGTGGTTCTGGGCCACTCCGACCGAGGTGGCGCCAAGGAGGGCGCCGACGAGAACTAGGGAAACCTTACGCATCATCCGCGTACCTTTTCGGCAGAACTGTTGGCCCACCAGGGGCCAGGATTGATGGACTGTCCGTCCTTGCGGAATTCCACATAGAGAACCGGTTGCGCCGCACCGCCACCGATCATCGAAGCCGTCTGATTGGCGCCCTCGCCCATTTCGGCCACCGGCTCTCCGGTCAACACGAATTGCCCAAGCGTCACGTTGACCGTTTGCATGCCGGCAAGCAAGACATGGTATCCACCGCCGGCGTTCAGGATCAAGACCTGTCCATAGGATCTGAACGGTCCCGCATACACGACCCAGCCATCGCACGGGGCCGTGACCTGCGCGCGCGACCGGGTCGAGATGGAAATGCCCTTCTGCGTGCTGCCGTAGGCATCCTCTTCACCGAACCGGGTCAAGGTGAGGCCATTCACCGGCAAGGGCAAGAGCCCCTTGGCCGAAGCGAACGAAAAAGCCGGTGCAATGCGCCCGGGATCGTTGAGGGCTGCCAGCTCCGAGCGCGATGGCGGCGCATCGAGCTCGCCCGGGCGCTGGCGGGCCGCCGCCTCCGCAGCCTTGCGGGAGGAGGCGATCTCGCGCTCCATGCGGGCGATCAATTCTTCGAGAGAGCGCACATCGCGGCTCAATTTCTGCGTGTTCTGGCGCTCGTCGACGAGCGCCGTCTCCTGCTCGCTCTGCCGCTTCTGCCGCGCCTCGATCAGAATGCCGATGCGTTGCTGCGAGGCCTGGAGGTCGGCATGGGCCGTGGCAAGCGTGTCACGCTGTCCGGCGATCTCGCCGCGCACCCGTTCAAGCTCGGCGAGATCCTGCGCCAACACCTGCGTCTGGCCCCGAATCTCCGGCAGGAGATTGCCCAGCAGCATGGCGGTGCGCACGGAGGTGAGCGCGTCCTTGGGCTGGACGATGATGGCGGGCGGAGGGCGGCGACCCATGCGCTGCAGCGCGGCCAGCAGCTCAGCCACCACGGCACGGCTTTCGGCGAGCTTGACCTGAACGTCGCGCTCGCTGGCGGAAAGATCCGTCAGCCGCTGCTCGGCGCCCGTGATCTCGCCTTCCGTCGAACGGATCCGGGCGGCGGTGGTGACGAGTTCCTCGGCGAGGCGCTCGCGCTCCTGCGCGATGTCGCCAAGCTCGGCGCGGATGCGCTCTTCGTTCTGGCGGGCACGGTCGAGCTCGGCGCGGCGCGCCTCGAGCTCCTGCCGCTTCGTTTCCGGATCACGCGGCTGGGCGGACACCGCGAGCGGACACGCGGCGATGAGGAGCGCCAACACGCCCGCCGCCAGTCCATGCCCGATGTGCCGGATCGTCTGCATCCCCACCTTGCTGCGCCCGAACCCTTGACGTTTGCTTAACCCTGCCCGCCGCGCCTATTCGCGATGATAGGGATGGCCCGCCAGAATCGTCGCCGCGCGATAGATCTGTTCGGCCAGAAGCACGCGGACGATGCCGTGTGGCCAGGTGAGGCCCCCGAAGGCGAGCACCAATTGCGCCCGCTGCCGAAGCTCCGCAGCGAGACCATCGGCTCCACCAATGACGAAATGAAGGCAGGGTGCGCCCTCGTCGCGCCAGCGGCCGATGCGGGCGGCGAAATCGGCGCTGGTCAGATTGAGGCCGCCCTCGTCGAGGACGACGATGGGAGCGCCCGGCTCCAGCAGGGCGCAGAGCGCCTCCGCCTCGTCACGCTTGCGATCCTCCGGCCGCCGGGCGCGGCTTTCGGGCAATTCGCGCACATCGACCGGACCGAGGGCGACGCCCCGGCCGATGCCGCCGGTGCGCTCCACATAACGGCCGACAAGTTCCCTTTCCGGGCCGTCCTTCAGACGCCCGACAACCGCGACGACAATGCGCATAGGCTCATCGCCTCAGGCGACGGAGCTCTCGCTCGGACGGTCGGACGACCACATCTTCTCGAGATTGTAGAAGGAGCGCACTTCCGGCCGGAACACGTGAAGGATGACGTCTCCGGCATCGATCAGCACCCAATCGGCCATCTGGAGGCCCTCGACCCGGCAACGGCCGTATCCGGCTTCCTTGAGGCCTTGGATGACACGCTCGGCGATCGAGGCGACGTGGCGGTCGGAACGGCCCTCGCTCACGATCATCGCATCGGCGATGAGCGATTTTCCGGTCAGATCGATCGTGACGGTGTTCTCGGCTTTAGCGTCGTCGAGAATCGCCTGGATCAACGCGATGAGGCTCTCGGGGGCCGATGCGGCGACCTGAGCGCCAATCGGGGGCAGGCTCATAGCCGCCTCCTGGTTCGTGGAAATGTGCAGTGTTCTTCCTCTCTGTCGGCTCCGGCCGCTGCCGGAACACACCCAGAATATAGTGACGGTGTGACATCCGGTTCAAGCACGCGTTTTATCGCCCCGGAGTCGCGACGACGAAAGGTCCGATCTGGGACCGTGCAGCAACACCCAGGCCGGCGGCGCGCACAGCGGCAGGAGGGCGGCATCGCTCTCGTCGATGCGACCGGCCGCGAACCGGAGCGCGGCCTTGCTCCGCATCCCGGTGTGGGTGGTGCCGGGGCGGTCGATGACGGCGAAAGGCATCGTGCCCGCAATGGCCTGCCAGTCGCGCCAGAGGTGAAAGGCGGCGAAGCTGTCACCGCCCATGATCCAAACGAAGCGCACCCCGGGGCAGCGGGCTTGGAGCGCGCTTAGCGTGTCCATGGTGTAGCGGGTACCGAGCCGGCTTTCGGCGTCGGTCGGCACGATGCGCGGATCGGTGATGAGCGCGCGCGCCTGTTCGAGCCGTGTCTCGACCGGCGGCAGGCCGTCATTGTCCTTCAGGGGATTTCCGGGGCTGACGAGCCACCAGACGCGATCGAGGCCGAGACGTAGGAGCGCCCGGCGGCTGACCATGACATGGGCCGCGTGCGGCGGATTGAAGGAGCCGCCATACAGGCCGATGCGCATGCCGGCTGCATGGGGCGGCAGGCCTCTCACGGCCGGGTCTGGCCGCTGCCCCGCAGACGATATTTGAAGCTCGTCAATTGTTCGAGGCCGACCGGGCCGCGCGCGTGCATGCGCCCGGTGGCAATGCCGATCTCCGCGCCGAAGCCGAACTCGCCGCCGTCCGCGAACTGGGTGGAGGCGTTGTGCACGACGATGGCGGAATCGACCTCGCGCAGGAAACGCTCGGCGGCCGCCGGGTCGTCCGTCAGGATTCCGTCGGTGTGATGCGAGCTGTAGCGCTCGATGTGGGCGAGCGCCGCGTCGAGCCCTTCCACCACACGCACCGCAATGATGGCGTCGAGGAATTCCGTGGCCCAGTCCTCCTCGCCGGCGGCGGTGATGCGAGAATCGACCGCCTGCGTTTCGGCATCGCCACGCACCGCGCAACCCGCATCGAGCAGCATGGTGACCAGCGGGGCAAGGTGGGTGGCGGCCAGCGCCCGGTCCACCAGCAAGGTCTCGACCGCGCCGCAGACGCCGGTGCGGCGCAGCTTGGCGTTGCGCACGATGGTCAGCGCCTGATCGAGATCGCAGGGAGCGTGGACGTAGATGTGGTTGTTGGCGTCGAGATGGGCGAAGACGGGCACGCGCGCTTCCGCCTGTACGCGGGCGACGAGGCCCTTGCCGCCGCGTGGCACCAGAACGTCGATATTGCCGTCGAGCCCGGCCAGCATCTCACCCACGGCGGCACGGTCGCGCGTCGGCACCATCTGGATCGCCGCGGCGGGCAGGCCAGCCTCGACCAGGCCTTCCTGAAGGGCGGCGTGGACGGCGCGCGAGCTGCGGAAGCTTTCCGAGCCGCCGCGCAGGATGACGGCATTGCCGGATTTGAGCGCCAGCGCCCCCGCATCGGCGGTGACGCCCGGGCGGCTCTCATAGATCATGCCGATGACGCCGATGGGCGTGGCGACGCGCTCGAAGTGCAGCCCGTTCGGCCGCTGCCAGGTGGCGGTGACGGCGCCGACCGGATCGGCCAGTGCGGCCACGTCCTCGATGCCCTGCACGATGCCCGCGAGGCGCTTTTCGTCGAGCACGAGGCGGTCCATCAAGGCGGAGCCGATGCCGGCCGCCGAGGCGGCCGCGACGTCCTCGCGATTGGCGTCGAGGATCTGGGCCGTGCGCGCCCGAACGGCGGCGGCCATGGCGAGCAGAGCGCGGTCCTTGGACGGACGGTCGAGCAGAGCGAGCTGGCGCGCGGCCGCGCGTGCGTCCCGCCCCATCGTCATCATGATGTCAGAAATATTTTCCTCGGCGGCAATCCCGGAAGGCGCGACCGCGTTGAGCTTCACCGCACTCACAAGACCCATGACAACACCAGTGACCCAAACAACATACAGACATATAGGCCATGCGCCGGACAGATGCACCCAGGTGACGCGATGACGTCGCTGCGCATCGGCACGTCCGGCTGGCATTATGGCAGCTGGCTCGGCCCGTTCTACCCGCCGAATGTGAAGGTGAAGGACCAGCTCGCCTTCTATGCGAGCCGCTTCGACACGACGGAAATCAACAATTCCTTCTATCGGCTGCCCACGGAGAAAGCGATCGACGCCTGGCGCGAGACCGTGCCGGCGGATTTCGTGTTCACCTGGAAGGCCTCGCGCTTCATCACCCATTTCCGCCGACTGAAGGACGTCGACGAGAGCCTCGACCTCGTGTTCGGGCGGATGGAGCGGCTGGGTGCGACGTTCGGGCCGGTTCTGTTCCAGCTGCCGCCCCAGATGAAGCTGGACGCCGAACGGCTGGCGGGCTTCCTCGCGCAGCTGCCCAGGAAGCATCGCTGCGCCGTCGAGTTCCGCGATCCCGGGTGGTACGTGCCCGAGATCATGGCCCTGCTGGCCGATCACAACATCGCGCTGTGCATCAGCGATCACGCCGCGGCGCCCGCGCCGTGGGAGGTGACGGCCGATTTCGTCTATCTGCGCGGCCACGGCCCGACGGGACGCTATCACGGCAGCTATTCCGACGACGCGCTGGCCGATTGGTCCGGGAAGATCACCGATTGGCGCAAGGGAAAACGCGACGTCTACGTGTATTTCGATAACGACCAGAAGAGCGCGGCGCCCAAGGATGCCGACCGGCTGAAGGGTTTGACGGCCCCGTAGGGCCGCCATTCCTTCTCAGACCGGGTCCGGCGAGGTGATGAACAACGCCGATTCGTTGGACTGCATGAGCGCCCGGTATTGCTCGTACTGGTTCAACGCGTCGTCGATGATCTGCTCGCGCGTCAGCCCCATGATGTCGTAGCCGAGGCTGTTGTCGGAGAACGAGGTCTGCGCGGTCCAGGCCTGGGCGCGCCGCCGCTCGGGGCCGATCAGCTCCGCCGTCGACAAAGCCAGGGTGTGTTCGCGGACGGGTTCGACGCCGTACACGAAATTACGGACGCCGGTGGCGACGACCGTGAGGGAGAGACGGCCTTCCTCGTGGACGACATCCACCTCCTGCCCGCGCCGCCGCATTTCTTCGGCAACCTCGCTGAGAGCGGGCTTCGCGACATCGGCGATGAAGGCCGCGACCTCCGCGGCCGTCGGCTCGTGAAGGATGTGAGCCAGCCTCTTGCGCCAGGGCAGGTCGGCCGAGGGCCGCGCCGCCACTCGGCCCTGCGTGGTGGTGCGCGCGATATCGGCCTTGATGCCCTTGAACAGGCCGGCCACCAGCAGCACCATGATGACGGTGAACGGCAGCGCCGCGATCAGCGTCATGGTCTGAAGCGCGGCAAGCCCGCCTGCAAGCAGCAGGGCAGCCGCGGAAACGCCCTCCAGCGCGCACCAATAGATACGCTGCCAGACCGGCGTGTCGGTGGCGCCGCCGGCCGAAATCGTATCGACCACGAGCGACCCGGAATCGGCCGAGGTGACGAAGAACACCGCGACCAGCAGCACGGCAAGCGACGAGGTGAATGTGCTGAAGGGCAGATATTCCAGGAACTTGAACAGCGCCACGGGAATATCGGCCTGCACCGCCTGCGACACGCCGCCGGCGGCCTCGCCCATATCGAGCCAGATGGCGGTGTTGCCGAACACCGTCATCCAGAGAAAGGTCATGGCCGAAGGCACGAGCAACACGCCGACCACGAATTCCCGCAGCGTGCGGCCCCGCGAGATGCGCGCGATGAACATGCCGACGAACGGAGACCATGCGATCCACCACGCCCAGTAGAACAGCGTCCAGTTGGCGATCCAGTCGCGCGGCTCATAGGCGTAGAGATTGAAGGTGCGGGCGAAGAACTGGTCGAGATATTGGCCGATGTTCTGGGCGAACGCCTTCAGAAGGAAGCTCGTCGGGCCCAGCACCAGCACGAAGAGCATGAGAAGAAGCGCAAGAACGAGATTGGCCTCGGACAGGAATTTGATGCCCCGGTCGAGCCCGCTCACGACCGAAAGCGTTGCCATGCCGATGACGACGAAGATCAGGATGATCTGCACCCAGGCTTCCTGGGGCACGCCGAGAAGATAACCCAGGCCGGCATCGATCTGCAGGACGCCGAGCCCGAGCGACGTGGCGATGCCGAACACCGTGCTGACGACGGCCAGAATGTCCACCGCATCCCCGAGCCCGCCATTGATGCGGTTGCCCAGCAGCGGATAGAGGCCCGAACGGATGGTCAGGGGCAGATTGTAGCGGAAGCTGAAATAGGCGAGCGAGAGCCCGATGACCGCATAAACCGCCCAGGCGTGAACACCCCAATGGAAGAAGGTGAACGTCATGGCCTGCCGCGCCGCCAGAAGGGACCGGGGATCGGCTTCCGGAGGGGTGGCGAAATGCTGGATGGGCTCGGCGACGGCGAAGAACATCAGGCCGATGCCCATGCCGGCCGCGAACAGCATCGCGATCCAGGAGGCATAGCTGTAATCGGGCACGGAATCGTCGGGCCCGAGCTTGATCTTGCCGAAGCTGGAGAAAGCCAGAATGAGGACGGAAAACAGAAAACCGGCGACGGCCAGAATGTAGAACCAGCCAAAGCTCTGGACGATCCACGACTGGATGGCGCCAAAGACATGTTCCGCCCCGTCCGGCACGGCAATACCGATGAGGAGGAAAACACCGATGATAGCGCTTGCCCCCCAGAATACCCTGGGGTTCATGCTTTTGGTCATTCAGACAGGCTCCCGCAATTGCAATATGCGGGAGTGTATACAGGCACCTGCTACGATTTTGTTATTCGACTCCTGACGACCCCAAGGCGCGCAGAACGAGATCGTCGCGATGGACCATGACGCTGCGGAACGGCGTGCCGACCACCTCCGCAATGGCCGCGCTGTTCTTGCCCGCAATGCGCAGCGCATCCGCCGCATCATAGGCCACGAGCCCGCGGCCGATCTCATGGCCGTCCGCATCGCGAATGAACACCGCATCGCCGTGCTGGAAGCTGCCCTCGACGCGGGTGACGCCCGCGGGGAGCAGGCTCTTGCCGCCGCGGAGGGCCTTCACTGCGCCCTCGTCGAGATAGAGCGCGCCCTTGGGCTCCAACGTGCCGCCGATCCAGCGCTTGCGCGAGGCGGACGGGTTCGCCGCCGACAGGAACCAGGTGCAGCGTGCGCCCTGCTCGATGGCGCGCAGGGGATGATCGATCGTGCCGGACGCGATGACCATGTGGGTGCCCGCATCGGTGGCGAGCTTGCCGGCCTCGATCTTGGTGCGCATGCCGCCTCGAGACAGAGCCGACGCCGCCCCGCCCGCCATGGCCTCGATGGACGGCGTAATGCGGGGCACCACCGCGATGTGCTCGGCGGATGGATCCTGCGCCGGCGGCGCGGTGTAGAGGCCGTCGATATCCGACAGCAAAACCAGAAGATCGGCGCTGGCCATGGTGGCGACCCGCGCGGCCAGGCGGTCATTGTCGCCATAGCGGATCTCGGACGTGGCGACGGTGTCGTTCTCGTTGATGACGGGAACGGCCTTGAAATCGAGCAGGCGGCCGATCGTGGCGCGGGCGTTGAGGTAACGCGCCCGCTCCTCGGTATCGCCGAGCGTGACGAGGATCTGTCCGGCCCTCAGCCCATGGCGGCCAAGCACTTCCGACCACGCCCGCGCCAGCGCGATCTGGCCGACAGCCGCGGCCGCCTGACTTTCCTCGAGCCGCAGCACGCGCTTGGGCAGGCCGAGGATGGCCCGGCCGAGCGCGATCGATCCTGACGAGACGACGAGTACGTCCGCCCCGCGCCGCGTCAGCCCCGCGAGATCATCGGCGAGGCTGTTCAGCCAGTTCTGCTTGAGCGCGCCCTCCGCCTGATCGACGAGAAGCGCGGAGCCGATCTTGACGACGACGCGGCGGAACTGGATGAGTTTGGGAGCGATCACGGCGTTATGGCTGCCAGTCCGCCGCGGCCGGAGCCGACAAGGCGGCCTCTTCCGCACGATCCTCGTCGATGACGGCGAGCAGGGACCGCAACACCTCCGGCACACCCTCACGCGATTGCGAGGACAGCAGAAGCGGCGTCTTTCCGCAGGCCTTCTTCAGGCGGGCGACCTGCTTCTTGCGGAGATCCGCGTCGAGCGCATCGGCCTTCGACAAGGCCACGATCTCCGGCTTCTCGGCGAGACCGCCGCCATAGGCTTCGAGTTCGTGGCGCACCGTGGTGTAGGCCTCGCCCGCATGCTCCGACGTGCCGTCGATGAGATGGAGCAGCACACGGCAGCGCTCGACATGGCCGAGGAAGCGGTCACCCAGGCCGATGCCCTCATGCGCGCCCTCGATGAGGCCGGGAATGTCGGCCAGCACGAATTCGCGGTCGTCGGAGCGGACCACGCCGAGGCCCGGATGCAGGGTGGTGAACGGGTAATCCGCGATCTTCGGCTTGGCCGCGGTCGTGGCCGCAAGGAAGGTGGATTTGCCGGCATTCGGCAGGCCCACAAGGCCGGCGTCCGCGATGAGCTTGAGGCGCAGATAAATAGTGCGCTCCTCGCCCTCCTGCCCCGGATTTGCGCGGCGGGGCGCCTGGTTCGTGGACGTCTTGAAATAGGCGTTGCCGAAACCGCCATTGCCGCCCTTGGCCAGCAGGATGCGCTGGCCGGGCTCGGTGAGATCGGCCAGCAGCGTCTCCTCGTCCTCGTCGAAGATCTGCGTGCCCACCGGCACCTTCAGCACGGCATCGGCGCCGCCCGCGCCGGTACGGTTGGCACCCATGCCGTGGCCGCCGGTCTTGGCCTTGAAATGCTGCTGGTAGCGGTAATCGATGAGCGTGTTGAGGCCGGTGACACACTCGACCCAGACCGAGCCCCCGCGCCCGCCGTCGCCGCCGTCCGGCCCGCCGAACTCGATGAACTTTTCACGGCGGAACGACACCGCCCCGGCACCACCATTGCCGGAGCGGATATAGACCTTGGCCTGGTCGAGAAATTTCATAACGTCACAGCTCCTGCGTCCGCTTTAGCGGATAGATCGGCCCCCGGCCAAGACCCAGTCCGCGATTGGCCCCAGCTGACGAGGCTCTCCCAGATGCGGGCGTCGAGCCGGAACCGGTCAACCGGGAACGCGCCCCGGAAGCCGACCGAACCTGCCAGCCCGCAGCCGGCCCATTGAAACCCGCACTTTTCGACAACGCGCCGCCCGGCCGGATTCGTCACCCGGCAGGAGGTGCACAGCCGCTCCGCGCCCATCGCCTCGAAGGCATAATCCACAAGAGCGCGCACGAGTTCGGTTCCGTAGCCCTGCCCGCGATGTTCCGCGCCGATCCAGTAGACGAGCTCCGGCGCGCCGTGATTGCCGTGCACGAAACCACCGCCGCCGACGATCTCGTCATCCGCAAGCGCCACGAACGCCACGCACTCGTTTCGCGCGGCGGAGGCGATCCACGCCTGCGCGTCGGCGGCCGTATAGGGAAACGGCATGCTGGCGACGTTCTCGGCGATCGAACGATCATGTGCGACCCGGACGATGCCAAGAGCATCGGCGGCGCGCGGACGGCGCAGCGCGATTCTGCCCGTCCTGGGGATACTGTGCTCGCTGTGGTGGAATATCCTGTCTTCGATGTGCATGTGCCCAGCTCCAGACGCGACGAAGGGGAGATGGATGTCCCATCTCCCCTTCAAAGACCGGAGCTCTGGCGGCTCCGCCGGGTGTCTGGGACACCGGCGGATTGTCGCATGATCCGCCGTTTTACTCTGCAGCCTCGGCCATGGCCGGGGCCACGGTCACGTAGGTTCGACCGTTGGCTTTCGATACGAACGCAACCTTGCCCTCGACGAGCGCAAAGAGGGTGTGATCGGTGCCCATGCCGACATTCGCGCCGGGATGCCACTTGGTCCCACGCTGGCGAACGATGATGTTGCCCGGAATGACGGCTTCGCCACCGAACTTCTTGACGCCGAGGCGGCGGCCGTCGGAATCGCGACCGTTGCGCGAAGAACCGCCCGCTTTCTTATGAGCCATTGATCTTACTCCTGCTCGTTCGCGGCCGGCTTAGCGGCCTCTTCAGGGGCGGCGGCCGGCGCGGCCTTCTTGGCCTTCGCCTTGCTGCCAGCCTTCTGGCCCGCGGCCAGGATGTCCGTAATGCGGATCACCGTCAGATCCTGACGATGGCCACGCTTGCGCTTCGAATTCTGCCGGCGGCGCTTCTTGAACGCAATGACCTTGTCGCCACGCGTGTGCTCGACGATCTCGTACACGACGCGGGCGCCATCGACGAACGGCGCGCCGAAGGACGGCGTGTCGCCGCCGAGCGCGAGGACTTCGCCGAATTCGGCGCTCGAGCCGGCATCGCCCTCGATGCGGCCGATGGTGATCTTGTCATTGGCGGCAACGCGATATTGCTTGCCGCCCGTCTTGATGACTGCGAACATCGTTTTTCCTTTCGTGTTCGAACCGGCCTCGAAGGGCCGTCTTCTTGGCAGTCTGCGGGATGAAACGAAGAAAGCGGGGACATGGATCCCCGCCGCTTCGAGCGCTGTTCCATACGCGCGGAGCCCCCTTTCGTCAACCGAAACCCTGTAAAAGCGGCTTGTGCGGCGCGAGCGCTCCGTATACATGACGCCCTGCTGATCGACGGCCTGCCTTGCGGAGAGGTGCCAGAGTGGTCGATTGGGACGGTCTCGAAAACCGTTGTGCGGGTAACCGTACCGTGGGTTCGAATCCCACCCTCTCCGCCATCACCTGCCTAAGCCATTGACCGCGCTTAGGGTTCAAGCAAATCAACAACTTAGGAGCTGCCTGGTGGGTACACACGGGTGGTACACATGCCCCTGCCCATGGCACGTCCAACGAAGCATCCTAAAACTGGTGTAACAGCTGCGCAAACGTGTACCGCAGGATTTGGTGCAGCAGGTTGGTCGACCTGAAGTCAGGATCAGCCTTCGGACGAAAGACCCAGGCGTTGCAAAAGCTCGACACGCGGAAGAGCGGGCGGCGCTAGAGCGGCGATGGGAAGGCCTTCGACAGCCCGTAGCCAGCTTCTTTGAGATTGAGGCTCACCAGTTTGCCACGCCTGCGTACGACTGGATGACGGCGACGTTCGCCGATAACCCGTCCTCGCAGAATTTCTGGGAGGTGGAGCTCGGCGCTGACGTCTGGACGACAAGGGAAGTCCGGACCATGCCCACGATAGGTACCTTCCAGATGCAGCCCATCAGCCCAGCGTCCGCGCGCTCGCCTGGCTGACGTTCATCCTCATGCGGCAGAAGTGCACGCAGTTCACAGAGGAATTGATCGAGAGCCGTGGGCTCAAAGTCGATTCCGAGGCCATACTGGCCAGGTCAAAGAGGACGTCGAATTGCGCTTTGCTACGCGACGTCCTGCACGATCTGCCAAGTGTATTCCTGGCTGGTCACTAGAACCGGAAATTCGCGCCTGTCTTCACATGATCCACACTGCTTCGGCTCGTGTATTCATAATTGTACGACGTAGTGCCCGAGACGAAACCGCCATCTGCATCGGGTCCCCAAAGACGCATATGCTGGTATTCGCCGAACACGCTGATGTTGTCGGTCAACGCATATTCAAGACCGCCGCCGACGGCAAAACCAACTCCATAACCTTCGGTATCGGCCGTGTGTTCTCTCATATCGACATGGCTGCGCATATTAGCAGCGGCGATGCCTCCCTTGCCGTAGACGAGAAAATCTCCCGCCGCGAAACCGCCGCGAACATTGACCGAAGCTATGGTCTCGTAAGTCGTGGAGGTCTTCGGAGTGTTGACACCAGGCGCCGAGACGCGCGGCCCTGTTCCGGTCTCGATATCAGTCCAGCCTGCCTCGATGTTGAACCCAAGGACGAAATTGCTGTCGAATTGATAATCGTAGCCGGCACGGATTTCACCCAGCCAATGGGATGCGTCGCCCTCATCGAAAAAGGCCGGTCCTAGCTCGTTGACCGCTCCAGTATTCAGATTAGTCGAGGTCCGGTGGTAGTCATGTATGTGGGTGTTTGCTGCGGTGGCCCCCAGACTGCCGCCGACGTGAAAGCCGCTCCAGTCGCGCGTCCGGCCATCAAGACCGCCGAAGAAGAGGGAGCCGCCGGGCGCATCGCTAAGCGTTGTCGTGAAACCTGCCTTGATGGTGCGGCCCGGAGCGGGCAGGAGCACAAAGCTCAACGGATCGACGTAATATTCATCCGTCAAGTTTTCCACGCTAAGGGTAAGCTTGGCGTCCTCGGTGATTTTATACTGGGCGTTAGCATCAAGAATTAGCACAGGATCCCATGGGATCATCGCAATAAGCGGATTGGCGCCTGAAACCGCATCCTCGGCATCGGCAGCACGCCTGCCGTGATATGTAGCGCGGCCGCTGAGCAGGAACCTGTCGTCGAAGAATTTCTTATTCAAAGTCAGGCTGACAGAAAATTCCGGCGGCACATTATTAGTCGAGTAGTCGCCGCCCAACGAGCTTTTAACGCATGTATCCGACGTCCGGCAGAATTCGAACTCTGTGTAGTATGTCGCCGCCAGTTCGGCGCTGAACGTTCCTATAGCGTAGCGCCCCGACAGCTCGAGCCCGGAGAATTTAGCTTTATCGAGATTGGTTACATCAATTTGCGTAACGGCATAATTCGGCAACTGCGGATACGGATAGGTGGTTGTGAGCCGGCGGTAGATATAATCGTCCACGGTGTTGTCGAAATAGGACAATTTGAGCTTTAACGTGTCGTCCTCGCGGAGCAGACTATCCGTGACCAGATTGGCGCCAATCTGCCAGCTGCTGGCCCGTTCCGGTCCGAGATCCGGATCAATCGTGATGAGCCCGCCGGTTACGCTTTCCCAAAGCGACGGCATGCGCGCAGCATTTCGGTAGTTGACGAAAGGCTGGAGCCAGTCAAGCGCCGTCACCGATGCGCCGACACTGTAGTCCCAGGCTCCCTCGCTGCTATTTATGGCTTGGATAATGGAGCTATCGTAATTGTCCTTCACCCAGAAGTGATGGTGGCGAAGACCCCCATCGAGCTGCAGCCAGTCGATCGGTTTGAACGTGGCGTTGATAAATCCCGAAACCTCGGTGCGATCGCCATCTCTCACCGAACCGTCTGACTTCTCTCCTGGCCCAGTAGACTCATCCAGCAACGCGGCGCCGTAGTTGAACGCGAATTCACCCCACCCCGTGGTAAAGCGGGATGTGTTGCTGAGATCGGCGCTGATCATACCAGTCACCGCATCCGTCAAAGATGCGCCGCCGACACCGTCCGGCGCTTGCACGTTCATGTGCGTGTACGCGGCGTTCCACTTCAGGTCGTAGAGATCACTATCGGGGTTCCAGCGGTACCGCGTTGCGTAAGTGTCGAGCACGGTTCGCGCGAGCGGGTTCTGCGTCAAGACCTGTCCAGTAACAACGCTGCCAAAAGCGTAGGTCTCACCGTTGATCGTATCGTAATGCGTCTGGATCAGATCCAGCGTGTGATCGTCCTTCCGGATGGTTGCCTTGGCTAGGGTGGAGAAAATGTCCTGAGACGTGTTAAGCACCTGCTCGCCGGCCAGATAGGTCGTCAACCCTGGCTCGTAGGGAATGCTGCCTCGGTTGCAATACGTCAGAGTGGTGCCTGTCGCGCCAGAGCAAACGTCGGACCTTCGGGGAGCGTTATCCCCATGCGTACCGGCATGATAATCGCCATACTTGCGATGCGCGGCGCCCAGCACCAGATCGAAATTCTCGCTGCGCGAAGCATAGACAACGCTTCCAGCACCGCCTGTCGGCTCTAGAAATGCGGGCCGATCGATGTTGCGCACAGGCGCGGCAGGCGTCCCGGTATTCGTCGTCGTCCAGAGATAATCGCTGTTGCGGACATCCCTTATCATGCTCCTCGTACCGACAGGGAGAGTATCCGAGGTGTTCGTCCCGATTTCGCCTTTGATGCGGAAAGCCTGGTTCGCGCCTTCGGGGATGATGTCGTCGGCTGTGATCGTGCTGATAGCCAGGGCGCCTCCGATGGCGCCTGCCCCGCCTGCGCCGGTGCTCGGCCCCTTTTCGACGCTGATGCCTCCGATGAAATCGGGATCGATGTAGGAACGGTTATTGACCCCCTGATAGCCATAATACATCGTCATGGCGTTGTTGGCGCCATCGACGGTCACGGCGACACGGCCCATGCCTTGCAGACCCTGAATGTTGGGATCGATGCCGCCGCTGGACCGGGAGGCACCCGACATCAAGCCCGGCACGCCTTTGAGAATGTCGGCGGGGGACGTGCCGCGATATTGTTCGATCTGCTCGCCCGAAATATAGCCCACCGCGCCCGGCGTCTCATAAGGCAGGGCTGCCCCACCGCCGTCTGAGACAACGATTGTCTCCAGCTGTATGGCATCTCCATCTATCGGGGTGGGCGCGGTCGATGCTCGGTTAATGATCGTGACTGTATGAGCATTGGTGAAGGAGTAGGTCAGATCCGTCCCGGCAAGAAGACTGGTAAGAGCTTGCTGCGAGGTCAAGGTTCCGTAAATCGTGGGCGCTGTTGTCCCCGCAGCCACGGACGTCTGATAGGCGATCTGCACGCCGGCTTGCGCGGAGAAGGCGCGCAACGCGCCTCCTAGAGACTGGCTTGGAATGTTGAAGTTCGTCTGCGCAGCTTGTGCCTTGGCTGTGCGAACGGGGAGAGCGCCTGGAAACCCGACGAAACAAAGCGCTGTTCCTACCATCAACGCGTTCAGAAAATGGCTATGCCGGAAGACATTCGTTGAAACTCTCACGCTCGCCATTTCACCCAGCCCTTTTTCCCGAGCGAACGCGCATCGCGAGGTTCGCCGCCAAGGAGCAAGCGTGCTTGGCACTGCTCCGTCACATCATTGACGGGTGAGGTGGCTCGACGCCTAAGACAGCAACGGAGATTTTTGAGAAATATTTTCCGGACTATGCGATCAGGACGACCACTCCGGGGATCCGGCGCGCCGTGCGCCCCTGCGTGCGCGCCAAGGCTTCGACGGCGGCCAGGACTTCGCTAGTCCGGAATTCAGCGCTGACCGGGACACCGACGTCGACTCCGGGGGCCATAACGATGTGCTCGGGCAAATATCGGCCGAGCTCGCCGATCGCACTTGCGAAGGAGCGAGCTTCGAAGACAATCTTTCCCATGCGCCAAGCACGGGCCACATCGATATCGACGCGGTGCGCCGAAGACGGCTTCTCCCCGCGTCCATAGACGGCCTGCTCTCCCGCCGAGGCTAGCACAGAGTCGGCGACGGCTTCGGGAAGATCAGCCGGGGCAACTTGTCCCGACACGCGCACCTCTCCTTCGCTTACGGTGACGACCGTGAGGGAGTCCGTCGCTTGGACGGAAAACGTGGTTCCAAGCGCGTCGCTGTTGCCTCCAAACGCCGACACCCGGAATATGGACGAGCTCTCCGGACGAACTTGAAACTCCACCTCGCCCCGGAGAAGCTCCACAAGTCGCAGACCGGGCTGGAAGTCGAGGGCAATCGCGCTGTCGGTATTGAGCCAAGCCGTCGAGCCATCCGGAAGCCGGACTTCCGACTGTTCGCCAGCCGCCGTGATGTAATCGGCCCGCCGCCACAGATCGAGGCTCGGAAGAACCGCCGCCCCTGCGGCAGCAGCCGCGAGCGCGCTTCCTCCCAAGACGAAGGCGCGGCGCCCCATAACCGCCGGGCCCGAGCGCATTCGAGCAACTCGAACAGGCGCTTCCGGGCCTGCGCCATCGAGCACGCGCAGCTCTTGCCAGAATGTGCGCTCGCGTTCGAAAGCGTGTCTATGAGCGGAAGACGCGTCCCGCCACGCCTTGAAGCGGTCGAGGTCCGCCTGGCTGACATCACCAGACGTCAACCGCACGATCCAATCGCGGGCGTCTAGTTCGATCCTGCGATCTATCTCGTGTCGTTTTTCGGTTTCGGGCACGGAATCTGAGGGGCGAGGCATCAGTTTGATTCCTTCTACCCAATAGACGCGCGAAAGCGAGTTCTTCCTGAAACGGCCTGTTATTAAAAGTCTGGATTTGAGGTCAGTTCCGAATTTCGGCGAGCCGCTCGAGAACGCGGCGGATGTGATAATAAACGGCCTTGTCCGTCATCCCGAACCGTTCGGCCAGCGCGCGATGGGAAACCCCTTCGAGGCGGTTCATCAGGAACATTTTGCGTGTCTGCTCTGGGAGTGTCTCCAGCACCGCCTCGACGGCCTTCAGATTCTCGCGGGCGATCAGGGTGCGCTCAGCGGATACTTCCCCCGCGCCCTCGCTCAGCAAATCCGCGAGTTCCTGATTGATTTCGCCGCGGCGGCGTTCTTTTCGGATGTGATCGATCACCGTGCGGTTCGCGACCTGCGTGATGTATCCGCCCGGGTTGTCGATCATGACTTGAATGCTTGCGGTCTCCAATTTCACCCAGGCGTCCTGGATCAAGTCCTCGGCCGTTGTCCCGCAACCCGTGCGCGACCGCGCGAGGGCCTCAAGCCGTGGCCGCATCTGCACAAAAGTATCGAGAAGTTTTTCGAGCTTTGATTTGCTCACGGGAACACCACCCACACAATTACGCGCCCCGACAACAAGACCCAGCGCAACTAGCGGATCGCGAAAAACGCCGCAACCACAGGTGTTTAGAGTCTTTCTATGTCTGCTGGTCGGGTGACAACCCGGCACGCCCATTAGTTCTTGATTTTTCTGCGCGATGTCGCGCGGCTTAGATCAAAGCCAACAATGGTGCGCGGCGCGCATTTGTCGGCGCTGTGGCGGCAATACAACAAAGACGGCAGTTGTTACGATGTTCGCTGCGACGAGCAGCTGAACGCTTCACTCAGAGATCCTATGCATGTCGGTCTTGCCCGCAACCGCAGGCACCACCTCAGCACGCGAGGCACATCGGTCTTGGCGTCCGCACAGATGCAGGACCATCACAAGCACCGTTGCCAAAGCCGTGAGTGTCAGAAGGAGATCATCGCGGACCAGCCAGCATGGTCCCCAAAAAGGCCGGCCACGGGTCTAACAAGGCTGGCTCCGCGATAGTAAAACAAAATATACAGAAGGCTCGATGCCGCGCACGAAGCGGCATCGAGCCCCCCCATGCGCGAGCTGCCTTATGATAAACCGTCGGCTATCACTTTTCCGAAGTCCACCGGGCGAAGTAATCGTGTCGTACTCTATACGTAAAGCAGCTTGAGTTCGTCCGTGGGAAGATACCGAACCTCGCCATTGACGACAGAGCCGTTCCAATCCGTTCCTATGAACGCTTCCTTCGCCCCATTTGAGGCTTTGCCGAAAACGATGCTCCGCTCAGAACCGAACATCGAACCGTCCCTTGACGCCTTGGTCCTGGGCATCCTCTCCGAACGCGCCCTCATAGCTCAGGCTGAGCGAGACGGTCTCGCTTGCCTCATAGCCAAGCCCGGCCTGGATCAGGGCTGCGTTGCGATCCAGCGGAATGCCCGAGATCGCGACGTCGGTTCCGCCCGAGCGGAACGCCAGCAGACGCGCGGGATCGACATCGCCGAAGCTGTGCTGCCAGGCTAACAGGCCACTGATCGTCATCGGCAGGCTCTCGAACAGGCGGGCCTCGCCGCGCACGCCGAGCGTGGTAACGCCGAAATCGTCGTCCTGCTCATCGCCGGCCAGCGCGGCATCGCCGCCCGTCTCTGCAAAATCATCGGTGTGGAGACGCACCAGAGCCAGGCCCGCGAAGGGCTCGACCATGCCGCGCTGCATGTCGAAGCGGTAGCCGGCCTCGCCGAACACCTGCGCGGTATAGCCATCGTAATCGGCCGAGAGGCGCTCATCCAGCAGCACGAAGGTGCGGTCGGTCTCGATGCTGTTGTGCGCCACCGAGATGCCGCCGCGAACCCGCACGGCATTGATGCTGGTGGCGCCGTAGAGCGCGCCGAATACGCTGTCGACCGAGCCCGAGGACAAGCGGTCGTCGACGTCGAAACTCGTGCTCAGATAGCCGCCGGCCAATCCAATGTCCCAGCCGTCGCGGCCGCTATCGACGCCCAAGACAAAGCCGCCGGTATCGCGGTCGAGTCGCGCCGCATTGCCGTCGCCATCACTGTGGCCCCAGGATCCGAAGCCCTGGCCCCAGCCGCTGTAGCCGAGCGCTGCCCTGCTCTCGTAAGGCGTCGGCACGGCCGCCTCGCCGGCATAGGCCAAAGGCGGCAGATCGGCCGGGGCCGATGCCAGCGCCCGGGTGCGATCGAGCACGGCGTTGCGCACCGCCTGCGCATTGGCCGCCAGCACCGAGGCGGTGCTGGCATGCACTTCGCCCGAGAGCTGGTCATAAGCCGCGCGGGCACCGGCAACATCCTGCCCGAGGATGGCGTCGAACACAGGATTGCCGCTCTCCAGGCTCTGGATCGCATCCGCGACCGAACGCCCGTTTCGGGTCGTCGCGGCATCGGAGAAATCGATGTCGTTGCGCGACAGGCCCAGAAACACATTGGTGGCGTCGTAGCTCAAGCGGGCGTCGAGAAACGCCAGATTGCTCGTAACGCCGCCGAACTCGCCGGACACACCATTTAGCGCAGAAAGAATCGTGTAGGTCCGCGCCGGATCGTAGAGGCCGTCCGACGCCAGCACCTTCACCGTACCTCCCTTAAGCTCTGCGTTGCCGCCAGCCGTGATGCGGTCCGCCTCGCCCTCGTCATTGGCGTGGACCTCGTAGACCGAGCCTTCCGAGAAGCGCACATCACCGGTGACGTTCAGCGTGCCGATGCTGCCTATGCCGCCCGGCCGGATGGTCGAGCCATCGTGCGCATCAAGGCCGCCCACGGTGCCACTGCCGCCGAGGAAAGCGCCATTCAGCACCTCCACCTCGTTGGAGAGCGATCCATCGACGATCAGTGTTCCAGCACGAACCGTCGCCGGCCCTTCGCCCACACCGCCGATGCCGGTGATCGTCCAGGCAGATGTGCCTATCTTCTCAAACGTCTCGAATCCGAAGAAGCCCGAGCCAAGGTCGAAGACATCGTCCGCCTCGCCGCCCAGCGCCAGCGTGTCCGCCCCTCCGTCCGCCAGGACATCGCCGACGAAGGTTGCGCCCCTGCGGAGTTCCAGCCGGTTTGTTCCCGCAGTGAAATGGACGGCCGTTGCCCGCGTGCGATCGTCGCCCGGCGAACCCGCGTAAACGCCGCTCAAACCACCGCTGATCGTCCCGGAGTTCACGAGCGTGATATTTTCGCCCTCGACACCCACACCACCTGGACGAGGAGGAGGTAGTGGCGCATCCGGAAAGCTCGACAAATAAGCGAAATCCGACCCGTTTCCGGCTGTGATCGAGCCCTCATTGACGATCGTGACATCGCGCCCCTGAATGCCCGAACCGCCACGGCCCACCTGGGAGTTCAAGCTGATGTTGTAATAACTTGTACCGGCCTCCCCACCTCTGATCTGGCCAGCATTGGTGATCAGGCCTCCCTCAGCCAAGATGCCGTGGCCGCCATTTCCAGCGCGCTCACCTATGTCCGAGTCAGTCGTGTCGCCACCGGCGCCACCGATGATCGCGCCGGCTCCTTCGTTGTGCACTTCGCCGCCCGTCAGCAAGGCACCGCTGCCCCCATTGCCCGCAGCTGCGAAACTTTGAAAGCCGCCCAGCCCCCCTGCACCGCCCGCAAGCGTTCCCAAATTGGACAGGCGGCCGGCGTTGACCTCCACGGCCGTACCACCTGCCCCCGCGGCTTCAGCGGCGAAATCTTCATAGGCCAGCGATGCTCCGCCTTCGCCTCCTGCAATCCTGCCGAAATTTGTGATCTGTCCGCTCTGGAAGATGACGCCCGATCCTCCCGCACTCGGGCGCTGGCCGCGCGAGGACGCGCCCGCGCCGCCGATAATCGCGCCTCCGTTGGCGTTCTCGAGGATTCCAGTCGCGGCGAAGAAAACGCCAGCGCCCGCTGCGCCTACCTCGGCGTCGACTTCTGTCCAAGGATCGGGGACATCTCCATGCTGGCCTCCGGCGCCACCCACGACTGTGCCCGAATTTCTGAAGGACGCCGCGGTACCGAGGAACCGCACCGCATCGGCGCCCGCACCGCCGAAGCCGGGGTCGGGATCCCTGAAGTTCACGGCGCTGCCACCCGTGCCCCCGGCACCACCCGACAACGTCGCTGTGTTCTCGACACTGACATCGCGGCCCAGGAACTGAAGCGCCGCACCGCCTGTGCCCCCATTACCGCCTCGGAATTCGGAGTTCACGGTGATATTGCCGCCCTCGCCCCCGTCCCCACCCTCTATGTCCGCATCGACGTTGACGGTAGCACGGTCCCCTTCAAACAGGGCGCCGATGCCGCCATCTCCCCCGCTGGCCCCGTCGCCTCTGCCAGACCAATTGATTCCGCCGAAACCGCCGGCGCCAGCAGAAACAACGCCATTGCTGACGTAACGCACATCGTTCCCGAGAGCATGTACGCCCGCTCCCCCGGCACCCGCTCGTACATCAAAGTGGTTACCTATGCCCAGCGCGCCACCGGCGCCGCCCTGGATGGTGCCCGTGTGGGTGAAGGAAATCCCATCATCGACAAGCTGCAGGCCCGTCCCGCCGTCACCAGCGCCGCCGCTGTAATATCCGCCGCCACCCGCACCGCCATCTCCGCCGGTGATGTTCGCCCCGGAGGTGGTGGTTCCGGGGTCTCGGACCATCGCTCCGTAACCACCGGCGCCACCACCGCCGCCGTTGCCGCTTGAGAAGGCGTCTCCACCATTGCCGCCACGACCGCCGCGAATTGCTCCCACCGGCAGATCGGCGGCATCGCCATCGAATCCGTGCGCGCCGCCGCCGCCACCACCGCCGCCTTCACCCGCCTGAAACTGGACCGTGGTCCCATTGGCGCCATCGACTTGCCCTGGGCTGCCCCCCTGACCGCCGAGGTGGGCACCGCTGCCCGCACCTCCATCGCCGCCACCGGCCCCGCCTCCGCCACCACCGCTGCCCAGCAGGAGCGCATCGGCCCCATCCTCTCCATTGGTTCCAGTTCCCCCCGGAACAGGAGAGCCCGAATAATGCCCCCCGCCGCCGCCGTCCGCGAGCGCGCGCGTTGGCAGCAAGACCATGCTCATCAGTGAGCCACCCACCAGCGCCGTGCCGGCCATGAGGATGCCAGCGAAAGTGCTCCGCCTGCTATGCGCCCCAAGCGCCGCGACGACCGGACCTGTCGACATGGAATGCGTCGTCCACACGTCGAGATCGCGCCCTGCGGAATCGATGATATCGCCATAACATCCGGCGACGCGTTCCGGCAGGCACGCGCTCGCCAGCGCCCAGGACGCGCGCACGGGCTGGCTCAGCGCCTTCGCAATCGCATGGATATCGGGCGCGGATAGATCGACATGGACAGCGTGGGGAAACAGCTCGCGATGAACCGGGATGTCGGACAGGATCAATTGCGTGCCGCGTGCGGCCGCCTCGGCGGCGGGAAGGTTGAACCCCTCGAAACGCGACAGCGATAGGTAGGCCCTGGCACCGCGCTGAAGCACGCCCAGCCGCTTACGGCTGACATAGCCATGATGATGAATCCGAGACTGGAGAGCCGCAGGCAGCCGGCTCCGGATTTCTGCCTCGAAAAGATCGCCGCCGTGACCGGTGAGATGAAGCTCGAGCCCCGCCGGTGCATTGGGGGCCTCCAGCACCGCCGCGAACGCCGAGACCATATTCGCGAAGTTCTTGTGGGGATGGTGCTCGTAATGGGCGCTTGTCAGGATGTAGGGCGTCGATGCCGGACGGGAGGGCTTTGTGGCCGCCACCGGGTTGTAGATGACCGTGCCACGGCGAGGAGCACCGAACAGCGCGGTATAATCATCGCGGGCACTATTGCTGATGAAGACGACATGGTCAGCATTGGTGCGGGTGTCCGCGAATGCCGCATGAAGCCACTCCAACGTCCCCGCCTCGAAATATTCCGGCAGGTGCGCGAATTGCACATCGTGAACCACATTCACGATTCGTGGACGTGGCATTCCCTCCCGGGCCGGAACGGGCGAATAGAAGTTCGGGAAGAAGAAGATCGAATTTGGGTCCGTCTCGGCGAGGCTGAGCGCCGCGCGCTGTTCGCGCTCGAAATAGCCGACATCGCTTCTTTCCCGAACCGGGAACCGATCCCGCACCGAGATCAGGCGCGCGCCGTACCGAGCCTTTAGAAGGCGGAACAGCGTGACCGACACATCCACGACACCACCGATTTTCGGATAATCGTGAACGATGTCGAAATAGTAGATGCAAGGTAAACCGCGCATAAGCCCCCCAGGCGGAAGGCGATTATGCCTTCTTCGTCTTTATAAAAACGGGCGCGCCGTCCGATCTCGGTTTCCAACCGGGCCGAAAGGCGCACGCGTTTCCCCCGCAAGGACCTTGACGTCGAGACAAGAACCCGTCAATCGGCCATTCTCAAATCGGGTATCCTGCACGGCCTTTTCGCTATTCCCGAGATGATTTGCCCGGTCTTCGGTCTCAAGTATGCCCGGCATGAATACCCCCACCTCCTCCGCTCACCTCAACCTTGATCGCGACGGCGCAGACAGTGCCGAGAGGGTCGCGTTGTGGCGCGATGCGACAAAAAAGGTCGTTCTACCGGCACACTTGATTGCCACGAGCCCACGGAGACGCAGCAGGTGAAGTTTGCGAAGTCGATCGCGCGATGAACGGGATCACCGACATTCAGGGATAATGGGAGAGCCGACTCGGCGTCCGAATTGTAAGGACAAATATCGAACTCACAGCGGAGTCCAAGACGTCCGAAGAGACCCTGTTCTTCGCTTGATCATTCCGCGTTGATAGACGCATGCTAGTCAGCATCACGGCCGAGAAGTGCGGTCAGCCACCAAGGCAAGTTAAGCGGCCGCGCTAGTCACGCTCTCCCCGCCCTCTCCGCCATTCCCGCCGTTTCCACGACCTAGCCGGTGAGTTAAGAAAACGGCCTCATCGTCCTGGTGTCGTGGCGACATATTGGATGGCGCAACGAACCAATTCGGGCAATGTGCTGGCGCCCAGTTTGGCGCGGAGCTGCGAGCAGGTGTTGGCCACGGTCTTGTAGCTGATACCCAGCTCTTCGGCGATCTGAGAATAGCCGCGCCCTTCCGCCAGAAGGGAGAGCGTCTGTAATTCGCGCGGCGTGATGTCCGCGAGGACGGCCGATTTCGACGTGCCCAGCATGGCGACCTGCATGGCCAGATCATGGCTCATATAGGGCTGGCCTCGGCGCACCCGCTCGAAGGCCTCGACCAGCGCGCCGGATGCGCTGTCCTTCAGCACATAGCCATTGGCACCGGCTTCCAGTGCGCGGCTCGCGATGATCGGGTCGCCATGCATGGAAAAGACGAGGATCGGCGTGCGCGAGCTCTGCCGTCTCAAGCGGCGAACCAGAAGCAGCCCGCTCAGACCGTTTCCCTGCAAGGACAGATCGACGATGACCACATCGGGCCGCTCACGGCGAAACAAGCGATAGCCCGCCAGCACCGTACCGGCCTCCAGAACGCGCTCCACGCCGGCATCCTCGAGCAGGCGGCGACAGCCCTGCAGCACGATGGGATGATCGTCGATCACAAGGACGCTGGTCATGTCATCACCATTCGTTCCGCTGACGCGGGGTTGGCAGCCGGCAGCGGAATACGGATATCGATGCGCGTTCCCCGGGGCTCGGCGGCGCCGATCCGCCATTCGCCTCCCAGAGCGCCCACCCGCTCCTCGATTCCGGTCAGGCCGAGGCCGGGAATGGCCTCCGGAGGCATGCCGGCCCCATCGTCCTCCACCGCAAGTTCGAGCATGTCGGTCTCATGATCGTGGCGCAGGTGGACGGAGATCGCGCGCGCATCCCCATGGCGCAGAGCGTTCGTTACCGCCTCCTGCACACAGCGGAACAGCGTGATGTCGATGCTTTCCCCGTAATGCTCCGCCAAACCATGCGTCGTCAGGCGCACATCGCGATCGGGTGAATGGCTTTCGAAATCCGCCACCAGATCGGTAATGACGGCCGCAAGCGGCAAATGGCCGAGAACCATGGGCCGCAGCTTGCGCAGCATGCGCCGATTGAGGCCCTGGATGCGGTCGAGGATCTCCACCATCGTCGTCAGCCGCTCGGCCAAGCTGGCCGCGATCGGGGCATCCGCCCGCGCACTCAGACGTTCCACCGAATCCAGATTGGCGCGAAGGCCGAACAGGCAGGGGCCGAGCTCGTCGTGCAGATCGGAGGCGATCTGCCGTCGCTCACTGTCCTGAACCTGGATCAGCCGCTCGTTGAGCCGACGATTGTCGTCGCGCGCAAGGCGCAACGCCGCGCCGAGCGCGTTGAACCGATCCGCGAGATGACCGAGCTCCCGGACCGGGGGCGCGGGAACGCGATGGTCGAACCGCCCCTCCTCCAGCTGCTGAAGCCCCTTCGACAACGTATCGAGCGGCCGCAGCAGGCGGCCCAGCACCAGATACAGCGCCACGAGGATGGCGATGTTCACCGCGCCCGCCAGCAGAGCGAGCGCCGACATATCCTCCCATACCTCGGCGATTTCGTCGGACGCCTGGCCGGTGACGTGCACCCGCCCCAAAGTCCGGCCGTTCTCGACGATAGGTACGATGCGCTCCGGTGAAGGCACCGAGACGAGAGCGGTGAACCAGGGCGGAATGCCGACATCGCTGTGCGCTTCATCCGCGTTTTCACCGGGCGACACATCGATGTCGCCGCCGGCAGCATCCTCGATACGGATATCGACATGGCGCAGATCACGGATATGCAGCGGCAGCCGGGTCAGGGGGGCGCCGGCCTGCTCGCTCACCAGGCGCTCAACCGTTTCCTGCACAAACCGCTCGGCCACGGCAATCGAGGCCAGCATCTCGACCTCCGTGGCACGGCGCGCATTGGCGATGATGACCACGAGCGCGACGAGGGCCGCGCAGAGATTGATCGCGACCACCGCGCCCATCACTTGCGCGCGCAGCGACCGGGGTCGCCAGGGCCGTGGTCCGGCAATGGGAGCGAACGCCGTCATGGCGCTTTCGTCCGATAGGCCTGCTCCACACGAAGCGCGGCGAGCGCCGCCTCCCGCGACAGCCCCTGCGAGCGGAGATTGAAGTAATGCTGGCAGATATCGCTGAAGCCGCTGCGCGAGCCTTTGGCGGCCAGCACGGAAAAGCCGTCGATGATCTCTTTCGGAGTTTCGGCGACATCGATTTCGATCAGCATGGCCTGCAACTGGACGGCCCGATTGGCGATCATCCGCGGGGCCTCGCCGAACCTCTGGCCGGCATCATCCAGCACCACGCCCCACGCCAGAACCGCCGGCGCATTCGGTGGAAGATCAGAACCGGCTTCCCGGCTCGCGAGCCACAGCTGCGGAGCGGTGTCGTCGGTCGGTTGAAGCCAATCCCGACGGGCCAGGTCCTGCCGATCGGCAGCAGCCACACGCTCCCCTCGTCCCGGTTCGCCCTCGTCACATCCCGCTAGCGCGAGAACGAAGGCCACGGGCAAGGCTAAGCGAAAATTGATACAGCGGGCGGTCCTCATCTCGCTCTTATGGCTAGCCTCGACACGGGGTGCAGATGCAGATCGGCGATTGCTCCCATCTTCGCTGACCCGCAGGGGTTGTCACCCGTTTTCTGCCTGCTTTTCAGAAAATTATTCAGCGGAGCTAACAGCGTAGCTTTGAGATGTTTTCCCGTCCTCGAGGGAAAAGTTCCCGGCTCGAATTGCCTAATTACCTGGAGACATAAGTCTTATGTGCGGCAAAACTTCGCACAGAAGGAGATGTCGACAAACAAAAGAACATCTCCCCTTGGCCTTGACTGACGCGCGGACCTGAAAAGTTCTCGCGGCAGTCCGGTGCCCGGAAAAAGAAAACATAGAAGTCCGCACCCATGACGGCAGACGCCAACACGGGATTCGGAACGGTTTGGGACAGGAAACGCGAGGGATAATACTATGAGTCGACTGCACTCTTCTGTGTCAGCGCTCACCGTTGCCACCGCTTTGGTGGCCACGGTCGGCCTCGGTGCCATGGCACCGGCATCTGCCAATGACAAGCTCGTCGAATTGTCGAAGAACACCGACAATTGGCCGATGACCGGCAAGAACTACAGCGCCAACAATTACAGCGAGGCGAACCAGATCACGAAGGAGAACGTCAAGCAGCTGAAGGCTGCGTGGTCGTTCTCGACCGGCGTGCTGAGCGGACACGAGGGCACGCCGCTCGTGGTCGACGGCGTGATGTACATCCACTCTCCGTTCCCGAACACGACCTTCGCCGTCGCGCTCGAAGATCCCGGCAAGATCCTGTGGCAGCACAAGCCCAAGCAGAACCCGACGGCCCGCGCGGTCGCCTGCTGCGACGTCGTCAACCGCGGCCTCGCTTATTGGCCGGGCAACGGCACGGTCGGCCCGCTGATCATCAAGACACAGCTCGACGGCCACGTCGTTGCCCTCAACGCCAAAACCGGCGAGGAATATTGGAAGCTCGAGAATTCCGACATCAAGGTCGGCTCGACGCTGACCATCGCCCCTTATGTGGTGAAGGACACCGTGCTGATCGGCTCCTCGGGCGCCGAACTGGGCGTCCGCGGCTACGTCACCTCCTATGACATCGCGACCGGCGAGCAGAAATGGCGCGCCTATGCGACCGGCCCGGACGAGGAGGTCCGCCTCGCCGACGACTTCAACAGCGCCAATCCGCATTACGGCCAGAAGGGTCTCGGCCAGGCCACCTGGGAAGGCGAGGCCTGGAAGATCGGCGGCGGCACGAACTGGGGCTGGTACGCCTTCGATCCGGACACGAACCTCTTCTACTACGGCTCGGGAAATCCGGCGCCCTGGAACGAGACGATGCGTCCGGGCGACAACAAATGGACGATGACCATCTGGGGCCGCGACATCGATACAGGCGACGCCAAGTTCGGGTACCAGAAGACCCCGCACGACGAATGGGATTATGCCGGCGTCAACGTGATGATGCTGTCGGAGCAGGAGGACAAGGAAGGGAAGATGCGCAAGCTTCTGACCCATCCGGACCGCAACGGCATCGTCTACACGCTCGACCGAACCAATGGCGACCTCATCTCGGCCGACAAGATCGACGACACCGTGAACTGGGTGAAGCAGGTCGACCTTAAGACCGGCCTGCCGCAGCGCGATCCCGAATTCGGCACGCGCATGGACCACAAGGGCCGCGACATCTGCCCCTCGGCCATGGGCTATCACAACCAGGGACACGATTCCTACGATCCGGAACGCAAGTCCTTCTTCATGGGCATCAACCACATCTGCATGGACTGGGAGCCCTTCATGCTGCCCTACCGGGCCGGCCAGTTCTTCGTCGGCGCGACCCTGTGGATGTATCCCGGCCCCAAGGGCGACCGGCAGGCTTATGAAGGCCTCGGCCAGGTCAAGGCCTATGACGCCATCAACAACACATACAAATGGGAAGTGATGGAGCGGTTCGCGGCCTGGGGCGGCACGCTCGCCACCGCCGGCGGCGTGATGTTCTACGGAACGCTCGACGGCTTCATCAAGGCCCGCGACAGCGACACCGGCGACCTGCTGTGGAAGTTCAAGCTGCCGTCGGGCGCGATCGGCCACCCGATGACCTACACCCATAACGGCACGCAATACGTCGCCATCTATTACGGCGTCGGCGGCTGGCCGGGCGTGGGCCTGGTGTTCGACCTCAACGACCCGACCGCCGGTCTGGGCTCGGTGGGCGCATTCAAGAACCTGCAGCACTACACCCAGATGGGTGGCGGACTGATGGTGTTCTCGCTCGACGGAAAGGGTCCGTACGACGACCCGAACCTCGGCGAATACTCGACCGAAATCATCCGCACGGGCGGCTGATCGCGCTCACAACCGATCGCCCGCCGCTGCGCATGCGGACCCTGATCGGGGCGAGCCCCAAAAGCTCGCCGTCGGGCGATCGTTCCTCCTCACATTCCTTGCCGGCGCGACGACCGGCAAGCGGGAGATAATCAGATGTTGAACCGCAAAGGCGTCAGCCGACTGGCTCTCGCCGTCGCCGGGGTCGTGATGGGCGGCTTCGCTTTCGCCGGCTCCCCCGGCATGGCAGCCCCGGCTTCCGAAAAGCCCGACACGTCGAATGTCCTGCGTATCTGTGCCTCCGACGTCGAGGCACCGTTTTCAGAGAAGGACGGATCCGGTTTCGAGGACCGCATCGCCAAGGTGCTGGCCGAGGCGATGGGCCGACAGGCTGCATTCGTGCGCACCGACAAGCCGGGCATCTATCTGGTGCGCGACCAGCTCGACAAGAACAATTGCGACGTCGTGATGGGCGTCGATGTCGGCGACGAACGGGTGCTGACCTCCAAACCCTATTACCGCACCGGTTATGTGATGGTGACGCGGGAGGATCGCGGCATCACGGCCAGCCGCTGGGACGACGCCCAGATCAAGGAGCAGGATCGTTTCGCGGTGCGCTTCTATTCGCCCGCCGAAACCTTGCTGAAGCGCATCGGGCGCTTTGAAGACAATGCGGCCTACATGTATTCGCTGGTCAACTTCAAATCGCGCCGCAATCAATGGGTCCAGGTGCCCGGCGACCGGCTGGTGACCGAGGTGACGAGCGGCGAAGCGGATGTCGCGATCGCGTTTGCGCCCGAAGTGGCGCGCTACGTCAAGCAATCGTCGACACCTCTGCGCATGACCTTGATCGCCAACAACATCGACCAGCCCAACGGCGACCCGATCCGGATGCAATACGACCAGGCGATCGGTGTCCGCAAGGACGATGCGGCGTTGCTCGCCGAGATCGATTCCGCGCTCCAGAAGGCGCGCCCGGAGGTTGAGAAGATTCTGTCCGAGGAAGGAATACCGCTCCTGAAGCCCGACAGCTGATTGCGGCTCGCGCGGCCGGGTGGCTCGACCGCCCGGCCTTCCATCCTCCGATTGCGATGAAGGTCCGATGCGAACGACATTTCTGAAGACGGCGGCGGCGCTTCTCACCGTCAGCGGCCTCGTCTGGGGCGCGCATGCCGCGATCATGCTGACCCACACCGTCACCGGCCAGCCGCTGGATCTGGCGGAAGCGCCCGAGGAGGGGCGCGACACCGACGCCGTGAAGCATTTCCTGCAGACGGGCGAGAACATCTACAACGAAAAGCAGATCTGCCTGCCCAAGGCGCACGAGATCTTCCTGTCGATGTGCTCGGGCTGCCACGGGCATTACGGCGAGGGCAAGATCGGCCCCGGCCTGAACGACGCCTATTGGACCTACCCGAAGAACGAAACCGACCAGGGCCTGTTCGAGACAATCTTCGGCGGCGCCCAGGGCCAGATGGGCCCGATGTACGGCGCCCTCAACATGAACGAGATGCTGCTCTCGATGTCGTGGGTACGCCATCTCTACAAGGACGACCCGAAGGGCGCGGTGTGGCTGACCGACGAGCAGCGCGGCCAGTTCAAGCCCTTCGACCAGAACGCCAAGCATATCGAGCCGGCAGAGGACCTGCCCCCCGAATGCGGCGGACCGGCGGACTGAACCGCTGGCAATAAAGGGTGGAAACCACGAGGAGACGACCATGAGCATCATCGACCGAAGCGTGAGATTATCGCGGATCGTGGCTGGCGCGGGCGCCCTCAGCCTCGCCATGATGGCGGGCGCGGCTGCCTATGACGGCACCAATTGCAAGGAGCCGGGCAATTGTTGGGAGCCGAAGCCCGGTTTTCCCGACAAGGTCGCCGGTTCGAAATACGACCCCAAGCACAATCCGACCGAGCTGAACAAGCAGCAAGAAACGATCAAGGCCATGGAGCAGCGCAACGCGCAGCGGGTCGAGCATTTCAAGAAGTCCGGGAAGTTCGTCTACGACGTCAAACAGATCCCGGCCGCCAACTGATCGAGCTACGCGAACCCTTGTGCGCGGACGGCACCGCTCTGTCGGTTTGCCTTCCTCCAGACGAAACCCGTCCCGCGCGCAAGCAACTGGTGCGGTCGGGGCCGATGCAGCAATCCGCTCGGCTTCGACCGCACTTTTTCCCCGCAGGTACCTAGGCCCACCTGGAATTCTGCAGAAAGGTTCGGCGATGCGCGCCCTTCGCGACACGGATTCCATGCTGTCGGACTGGCAGAACCGCGCTCAAACTTTTCAGCGCGAGATCGCCAAAGTGGTGCTCGGCCAGGACCGTGTCATACGTCTGCTGACCATCGCGACCTTCGCCCGAGGTCATGTCCTCCTCGAAGGCGATGTCGGTGTCGGCAAGACCACCCTTCTGCGCGCTTTGGCCCGCGCAATCGGCGGCGCGTTCGAGCGCATCGAGGGCACGATCGACCTGATGCCGAGCGATCTCGTCTATCACGCGCATCTCGGCGAGGACGGAAAGCCGCGCATCGACCCTGGCCCCCTCCTGAAGCAGGGCGAGGACCTCGCGATCTTCTTCTTCAACGAGATCAACCGGGCCCGCCCGCAGGTGCATTCGCTGCTGCTCCGGCTGATGGCGGAACGCTCCGTCTCCGCCTTCAACCGCGAATACCGCTTTCCCCATGTGCAGGTGTTCGCCGACCGCAACCGCGTGGAGCGCGAGGAGACGTTCGAACTGCCGGCGGCCGCGCGCGACCGCTTCCTGATGGAGATCGCCGTGGGCATGCCCGCCGAACAGGAGATGAGGCGGCAATTGGTGTTCGATCCCCGCTTCCACGATGTGGACGTCCTGCTGACGGAAATTGAAGGCGGCATCCTCGATCCTGATGCGCTGGAGGATGTGGCGCGTGCCATCCAGACCGGCGTGCGCTCGAGCCCAACGCTCGAGACCTATCTGCTGGCGCTGTGGGACGCCATCCGCAACCCGGGGGACCACGGCATCGAGATCAACGGCGTGGACATGGACCGGCTCGTGCTGGGCGGGGCCAGTCCACGCGGCATGTCCTATCTCGCACGAGCAGCACGCGTTCGTGCCTGGCTCGATGGGCGCGACATCCTGGTGCCCGAGGATCTGCGCGACATGTTCCCCGAAGTCATGGCGCACCGCATCTTCATCGACCCGGTTTATGAGCTGGATCGCGAGCGCATCGTCGCGGCCCTCATCGCGGGCGTGTTCGCCCAGATGCCCGCGCCATGATCGCCGGGACAGATGTGCAGGACCGGCGCCTCCAACCCATTCCCTACCGGCTGCGCTGGCGGTCGGATGGCATTCTGCCCGGCGCCCATCCGGGCCATGGTGAAGGAGCCGAGGGCGAGTTCCGTCGCCACGTCTCGCTGCTGCGCCATCCCGATCCACGCCGGATCGATTTGCGCGCCTCGCTGCGCGATCCCTTCGGAGACCTCAAAGTCCGGGCCTTCGCGCCCCGCCGCTCGGTGCCGGTGGCGATGCTGGTCGATCTCTCGGGATCGATGGCCTTCGGCGATGCGCCTCGCGAAGCCTTGGCGGAGCTTGGTGCGCTGATCGCCCTGTCCGCCCGTCGCAGCGGCGACAGCTTCGCGCTGTTCGGCTGCGATGCGCGCATTCGGCCCGATGCCAGCCTCTCGTTCTCACGTCGTACGGGCCTTGAGGAGGAGGTGCACCGCATCCTGACCAGAGCCGCCGCACGAGGAGCGGGCATACAGGGATTGTTCGAGGCGGCCGACCGGCTGCCTCGGCGTCGATCTCTCGTTTTTCTGGTCTCGGACTTCCTGTTTCCGCACGAGCGGCTTGCCGGCCTGCTCGATCGGCTATGGCGCCATGACGTGATCCCGGTCGTGGTGCGCAACAGCGCCGTCGAAGACGCTTTGCCCCGCTGGGGGCTTATCGAGCTGGACGATCTGGAAACCGGGGCGCGGCGTCTCGTGTTCATGCGCCCGTCCCTTCGCAAGCGCTGGCAAGACGAGACCCGCGCCCGCCGGCAGAGGCTGGAGGACGCTTTCGCACGGCGGGGCCTGCGAGGCTTCGACCTCGTGGACAGGCTCGACATCGACACCCTGACGCGCCGGCTGATGGCGGGGTGAGCGATGCGGTTCCAAAGGATGGTGCCAGCCCTTCTTGCACTGCTGCCCATGGCTGTGAGCCCCACGCAGAGCCATGGGCAGGAGGTGACGCTCTATGCGCCGCGCCCATTCGGCCACCTCATCGGCGACACGATCGCACTCAGCGCCGACATCACGCTGGATGAGGGCCTCACGCTCGATCCGGCATCCCTGCCCCAGCCACGGCCGGTGGATTACTGGCTCGACCTGCGAGACGTCCGTCTCACCGATCAGGGCATAAGAGCCGGCGAGCGGCGCTACCGGCTCGATTTCACCTACCAGACCTTCTACGCCCCGCTGGAGCCCAAGCGGCTCACCATTCCGCCCGTACCGGTCGCCGCGTTCGGAGAGGAGCGGCGGATCGCTCTGACCATTCCCTCCTGGTCGTTCGTGACGTCCCCCCTGCGCGAGATCACGGGGGGCTCGGGCGAGGTGATGGTTCCCCGGCCCGACATCGCACCCCGGCCCATCCCGACAGGGCGCACCTTGGCGCTGTTTCTCACGGGCCTTGCGCTGTCAGCGCTGGCGGGCGCCGGTCTCGCCTGGCAACGCGGGCTCTGGCCGTTCCATACCCGGCGCAACCGGCCCTTCCTGACAGCCGGGCGCGTGGTCCGCACCGTGCTGGCGCACCAACCGCCAAACTACGACGCGGCGCTCATCGCGCTGCATCGAGCCTTCGATAAAACCGCGGGCAAACGCGTTTTTGCAGAAGACCTCACAGCCTTCTTCGCGGCGCATCCGGACTTTCGTGCCGCGGAGCCCGAAATCGATCGGCTTTTCGCGGCCTCCCGTCGAGCCTTCTTCGCCGCCGACCTTGCCGCAGCACAGGAGGAATTGCCCGCCCGGCACCTCACCGAACTTGCCCGCAGCCTGCGCGCAATCGAGCAGGCGGCGGCATGAACCTTCCCCCAATCCACCTTGCGGGGTTTGGCTTCGATCACCCGCTTCTCCTCCTTGCCCTGGCGCTCGCTTTGCTACCGTTTGTGGCAAGCCCCCTGCAGGGAGGCTTGGTGCCGTCTGTTGCGCTGATCCCGGACGATCTTCCGTCACGGCTGGTGGGCATGGCCCTGCGGATCATGGGCGCGCTCGCAATCTCCGCTCTGGTGCTGGGGCTCGCCGGCCTTCATCGTCGCGAACAGATCGTGGTGCGTGAAGGAACCGGTGCGCATCTCGTTTTGCTGCTCGATCGCTCGTCGAGCATGGACAACAGCTTCGCCGACCGGGCCCCGAGCGGCGACCAGGAATCCAAGTCCGCGGCCGCGAAGCGGCTCCTTACGGCCTTCGTCAAGCGCCGCCCGCACGACCGCATCGGCGTCGCCGCTTTCTCAACCTCACCCATGCCGGTGTTGCCGCTGACCGACCATCACCAGGCCGTCGAAGGGGCCATCGCCGCCATCGACCGTCCCGGTCTCGCCTTCACCGATGTCGGCCGCGGCCTCGCGCTTGCTTTCTCCACCTTCGCGGACGACACCAGCGAGGCCTCGCGCGCCGTGGTGCTGGTGTCGGACGGCGCAGCGCTCATCGACCGCCGGGTGCAGGACGCCCTGCGCGACGCGGTGGTCCGCACGCCCGTGCATCTTTACTGGCTGTTCTTGCGCTCACGCGGCTCGCCCGGGATTTTCGAGAAGCCCCCCGCCGGCGAAGATACGCCGCAGGCCAATCCCGAGCGCCATCTCCACCTTTTCCTGCAAAGCCTCGGCATTCCTTACCGCGCCTTCGAAGCCGGGGATCCGCAGGCCGTGGAAGGGGCGATCAACGAGATCGATCGGCAGGAGACGCGCCCCATCCTCTACGAGGAAGCGGTGCCGAGGCGGGATTTCGCACGTCTTGCCTTCGCCCTCGCGGCCCTGTGCGTGGCAGGGCTTCTTGCCGCCAAACTCGCCGAACGTGGGCTTCGCCGCGTAAACCCCGCCGCATCCATGCAACGCGCCGAGCCCACACCGATGAGGCGCGCGGCATGAGAATGGGCGCGCTCCACAACCCCTCCGCCATCCGGCGCATCGTG
Source organism: Terrihabitans aquatilis (assembly GCF_052542005.1). Lineage (NCBI taxonomy): Bacteria > Pseudomonadati > Pseudomonadota > Alphaproteobacteria > Hyphomicrobiales > Terrihabitans > Terrihabitans aquatilis. Next base: position 160,805 of record NZ_JBOCUO010000002.1, read on the forward strand.
CCGGCCCTGACCGGACTGGCGCTCATCGCCGGCATCGCCCTTGCGGTCTGGAACGGCGTTGGCTGGCTTTCGGACCGGCGCGCCAATGCCGACATCGCTGCGCTGGCGGCGGCCCATGACATCGCGATCGACGACCGGGCATCTCCCGAAGCCCTGTTCGCGCGGCTGCATTTCCTGTCCGTCCGAGGGCGTCTCGACGAGGCACAGCCCATCGCCGCCCGCCTGGCACAGGGTGATGACAAGGCCTTGGCCGCAGCCGCGCTCTATGATCTGGCCAATGCCCGGCTGCGCGCGGCCCTCGATCATCTCGGGTCCAACGACATCGATCCCGCAATCCCGCTCGTCCGCCTCGCCAAGGACGGATATCGCCGTGCCCTCGTCATCGATCCGGGGCTTTGGGACGCAAAGTACAATCTGGACATCACGATGCGCCTCGTGCGCGACTTCCCGCAGATCGAAGCGACGGGCGAGGACGTGCCGCCGGAGACGGCCAAGCGTCTGTGGATGGACCTGCCCGGCCTGCCCAAGGGGCTGCCATGAGGGCGTCCCATCCCGACCTGCAGCGTCGGCTCGCGCGTTCCTGGCGGGCACTGCTCCTCGCCGTCGCGCTTGTTGCGCTGCTCATCACGCAAATTGCGCCCCGCATCGAATTGATGCGCCCGGCGCGGGATGTGCTGGCCGTCATCGACGTCACGGGCAGCATGAATGTGCGCGACTACATGGTGGGCGGCAGCGCGACCTCGCGTCTGGACATGGGCAAAAGGGGCCTGCGAGCCCTGCTTGCGGCATTACCCTGCGGCTCGCGCCTGGGGCTCGGCATCTTCACCGAACGCCAGACCTTCCTCCTGTTCGAACCGGTGGAGGTCTGCGAAAGCTTCGCCGCGCTCGACGGCGCCATCGCCACGCTCGACTGGCGCATGGCATGGGAGGGCGACAGCTACGTCGCGCGCGGCGTGCACGCCGGCATTGCCCAGGCCGGGACGGTGGACGCGGACCTCATCTTTCTCACCGACGGACAGGAGGCACCCCCTCTCCCCGGAGGGGGGCTGACGACCTTCGATGGCGAGCCCGGCAAGGTGCGCGGGCTGATCGTCGGCGTGGGCGGGGCCGAGCCCGTGCCCATCCCGAAATACAATGATGACGGGCGCGAGATCGGCTTCTACGGCGAGATGGACGTGCCGCAGGAGAACCGCAGCGGGCCGCCACCCGACGATGCTCATTTGCGCGAGGGCTGGGACGCCCGCAACGCCCCGTGGGGCGGCGAAGAGGCGCGGGGCAACGAGCATCTCAGCTCCCTGCGCGAGCCGCACCTCCAGGCCCTCGCCGCCCAGACCGGCCTCGCCTATGCCCGTCTCGATTCACCGGCCAGCCTCGTTGCCGCGATTGCCGGGGCCACCCGCGAGAGACCCGTTCCAACCCGCATCGACATGGCGCCCGTCCCTGCGGTCCTCGCACTTCTGACGCTGAGCGCGCTCTACGCGTCCAGCTTTCTCCTCAGGCTCGCATCGGGGCGACGCCAGAGCCGCATCAATCTTCAACCGGGAAAAGCTCGATGACATCCTGCCGACGCCTGCTTATCGCCCTTGCTTTGCTGTTCACCGCCGCTCCGGTCGCGGCTCATGGCCCAACCCCGCAGAAAGCCGATGAGATCATCACCATCACGGCGCCGCCCGACAAGGTGTGGGCACTGGTCAGCGCGTTCGGCGGCATCGGGGAGTGGCATCCTCTGGTGAAGACGGTCGAGGCCAAGGGCGGCGATGCCGCTGGCGCCGAGCGCGCGCTGACGCTGGACAAGGGCATCGTCACGGAAGGGCTCGACGAGAGCGATGCCGGGGCACGCCGCATCTCCTGGCGCCTGCTCACCGAAAACGCGGAGGCCATCCCCGTCAGCTTCTACACCTCGACCATCGAGATCACCCCGTCGGACGGGGGCAGCCAGGTGGCCTGGAGCGCCCGCTTCTATCGCGGCGACACCGGGAATTACCCCCCGGATGAGCTGAATGACGAGGCGGCCATTGCCGCCATGACCGGCTTCGTCAAGGAAGGCCTCAGCGGTCTGAAGGCAAAGGCCGAGGCCCGGTGAGAGACCGGCCGCGGTTCAGATGCCTGCCGGCTGTAACGGCACTGGCCATTGCCCTTGTCCTGTCCCCCCGGCCCTGCCGGGCGGAAGATGCGAAACACGCGGCCGTCATCTCCCAGCAGGCCGGCACGGTCAGCATCGTCGCCGTGGACGAACTGCGCGCGCTGCGCACGATCGCGGTTCCTGGCGTACCCGCAGGCGGGGCGGCGTCGCCGGATGGCCGCAGCCTGTGGATTTCGCACCCCGATCTCGGCAAGATCTCCCGCATCGATCTCACCACCGACATGGTCATGACGTTCGAGATCGGAGGTGAGCCATTCGGCCTCGTGGTCACCGCCGACGGCGGGAGCGTGCTGTCGACCGACTGGGCCGCCAATGCCTTGATCCGCATCGACACCACAAGCGGTCGCGAGACAGCACGGACGGAGGTGGGACGCTCACCCGCCCATATCGCCCTCGATGCCCGCCGCGCGCTGGCCTATGTGGCCGATCGCGAAAGCAATTCTGTCAGCGTGGTCGACATCGTAAGCATGACCCGCGTTGGCACCATCGAGGTCGGCACCGGACCCTTCGCCCTCGCCCTCTCGCCGGATGGCATGCGTCTGTATGTCGGGAATGTCCGAAGCAACGATGTGTCGGTGATCGACACCATGGCACGGCGTGAGATCAAACGCCTGAAGACAGGCCTCATGCCCTACGGAGTCAGCGTCTCTGCGGATGGCGCCCGCATCGCCGTGACCAATCAACAGAGCGGCACGCTCAGCATCATCGATGGCGTTTCTCTGGAGGTTCAGGCCCCGGCGCGCATCGGCGCGGCCCCGGAGGGCGTAACGTTCATCTCGCCCGTATGCGTGCTGGTGGTGGACTGGTCGAAAGATGAAATCATCTCGTTGGATCCCGCGAGGATCACGAATGTCAGGCGCCTGAAGGTTGGGGCAGGGCCACGGGCCGTCATCGCGATTCCGAGGGACGCGGACCCGCAGTAGAGAGAGAGCGGCCGTCTACACCGCCGTAATGGCCGCCGGGCCGGAAGCAGATCTTCCGACGCGCTTTTCGGACAGGTAATCCGGCCTCCGCTTGTCAGCGCCTAATCAGAAAGCCGGCGCCCACTCCTTCATTTGCAGGATATTGCCGCCAAGCTTCTGAAACGCGCGCTGGCGGCAGGAGAAGACGATGATCTGCTGGTCTCTGGATTGCCGGTGCAACGCGTCGAACATCTTCTCGATGCGGTCGTCGTCGGAATAGACGAGAGCGTCGTCGAGGATGACCGGAGCGGGCCGCCCGTTGCGCGCCAGCAGCCGTGCGAAGGCGAGCCTCGTCAGGACGGAGAGCTGCTCGCGCATGCCGCCGCTCAGGCGCTCGACATCCTCATCCTGGCCGTTGCGCCGGATCGTCTGCGGAAGGAGCGTCTTGTCGTCGAAGGCGATCGAGACATCATCGAACAGCAGGCCGAGCAACGGCTTCAGCTCAGCCATGACCGGCCTCAGATAGAGGTCGCGGGCCTCGGATCGCGCGGCCTCAAGCGCGGATACAAGACGTTGTAGAACCTTGACCTCGTTCTCGAACGCATCGGCCCGCGCGCGCGCCGCCGACAGGGCGTCGGAGGTCTCCCGCCATTTCTCCTCGACGGCCTCATCGGCCGAGGTGCGGATCCGGCCGTTCAGCTCCGCGATCTGCTGGCGGAGAATGTTGGCCTCCTTCTCGACGGCCTCTTCGATCGAGCGGGCGCGCTTCAGCACCGCCTCGGCGGTTTCGAGATCGGCCACCCTAGCCCTCAATGCTTCCACGCGCTCGCCGAGCGCGGTGAGTTCCCCCTCCAGTTCCTCCCATCGCGCCGACAAGGCCTGCTCGCGCTCAACACGCCCCTCTGGCGGGCCGAGGATCGCTTCCACCTGGGCACGCTCTCCCTGCAGCGAGGCCAGTGCCGTTTCGGCGGTGACGAAGATTTGCTCGACGTTCCCCCGCAGGCCTTCCGTTTCACGAAGCCTCGCTCTGGCGTTCGTCCGTATCTCCGCGGCCTCGGCCAGCGCCATCCTTACCTGTTGGGGGTCTTCCTTCAGCTCGAGCGCGTCGGTGGCCGCCGCGTCGCGCGCGGCGATGTCTTCCCTGAGCTTCGGCAGCCCCTCCGGTGCGAGGAAGGACAGGCGTGCACGCAATTCGCGCAGTTCGGCCTCCATGGCTTGCGCGCGAACCTGCCGCTCGCGGGCCGCCGAAAGCGTGTCGATCCCCAAGGAGGCAAGCAGCGTCCGCCGTTTTTCCTCGGCCTTCACGAGCCGGTCGTTGTCATGCGGAGGACGGTTCGAGCGAAGCGTTATCCGGCCGATACCCGGTATCGAAAGCTGCGCCTGTCCGTCATAGCCCCGCTCCTGCCCATCGATCAGCGGCACACCGTCGATCGTGACGGCCGCGTCCGTCTCATAGGCGACCATGACGGAGGGGCGGGCCGCCTCGCCGATCGCGCGCAGCTTTGCGATGTCCAGTTCGACCGCCTGCAATTCATCGATCGCGCTGGCGGGTATCTTCAGGAGAGCAAAGCCCGCTTCGCCCTCCTCCAGAGCCCGGCGGATTGCTTCCGCCTGGCTCAGACGCTCCTTTAGCTCCGTCAGTCGCTCCGCGGCCTCGCGTGCTCTCAAGGCCGTTTCGACGCGGGCGAGGAGATTGTGCATGTCCTGCTCGCCGGCTTCGGCCGTCTCGACATCCGCCCGCGCCCGATCGATCGCGTCGAACGTGTTCTGCCGCCGGGCGATTGCGTCTGCCCGGCCCTGCTCGGCGGTCAGCTGGCGCTCCTGCAATTCGCCTGCTTTGCGCATGGCGCTCCGGAAAGCCGTGAGATCGCGGTGGGCGGCATCCCGGCGCTCGCGCACGAGCTTCAATTCGGCCTCTGCCGTCTTCAGCGTCTCGCTTTGGGTCTTGGCGGCATCGAACGCGGACTGGGCAGTCTCGATTGCCTGTCGCCGCTGCTGGCGCTCCTCGGGCCGGTCGAGCTCGGAGAGCCTCGCGGCGGCGGCGGTGCGTTTGTCCAAGGCCTCACGCAGGATCGCGACGTCTCGGGCAAGCCGCTGCTCTTCGGCGGCGAGGGTGTCGCGCGCCTCGATCGCCTGGGCATAGCGCCCGCCGGTTTTCGGCCGCCCCGTTGCGGTCACGAGCGCTGAACGCGCCTCCTGCGCAGCCGCCAATATTTCGGCCATGCGCCGCCCGCCGGTCACGGCCTCGACTTCGCCCTGCACGGATTCGAGCAGGCTTGCCCGAACCCGATTGTCGCTCTCCTCTTCAGTCCGGCTGCGTTTCTCGATGCCGGTGATCCCCTGACGCACCCAGAGCAGGCCCGCCGGTCCTGCCGTGCCGCCCTTGATGAGATCAGCGATGAAATTCTCGGCCTCGTCGGCCTGGGCGACGATCCTGCCCGTCGCGAGGTCGGCTATTCGGGCGAAACGGCCGCCGTAATATTGTTTGGTGATGCGGAAGGCGCCTTCGACGGTCGAGATATCGGCCTCGACCAGCGGATGCCCGCCGCTGTAGGGCCTCAAATTCTTCACATCGCCGGACATTCCGGAATGGGGCTGGAAGAAGAGCGCGTGCAGCGCCTCGAAGCTCGTGGACTTGCCGAATTCGTTCGCGGCGCACAGTACGTTGACGCCGTCGCCGATCCCCTCGATCGCCACGCCCCGGCCGGCGAAGCGCTTCACGTTGAACAGACGCAAGGCCGAGATTTTCATTGCGACACCGTCTCGGCATAGGAGAACAGACGCGCGAGTGCGGCCCGCGCGATGGCGCGCTCCGCCGCCGACCGATTTGCATCCTCCGCCTCGGCGAGGAGCGCGTTCGCCGCCTCGCGCAACGCACCCGCGCGGTCGATACCGTCGAGGTCGCCGACCTCGCACTCCGCCCCGAGGTTGGTGTCGTCCAGTTCCAGAAACGCGAAATCCGGCACCGCACGCGCCACCGCCGCGGCCAGCGCCGTCCGCCCCGTGAGGCGGCTGCAGCCCGTGGCCACGACGCGCACCAGCGTCTGGCGACGATCACGCATGTCCGGCAGCAGAGCGTCCAGCGCGGCAACCGGATCGTCACCGTCGAGCAGATGCAGCGGCAGCGTGCGCCAGGCAAAGCTCGCCGTTTCCAGCGTGCGTGTCTCGGGCAAAGCGGCGGGACCGGCGATGCTGACCAGCAAGGCCTCGCCGGGCCGGTCGTGCTTGAAACGGTCGGGCTCGGGTGCGCCGCAATAAAAAGTGCGGGGATCGACCTGAAGGGGGCCATGCCAGTCGCCGAGCGCGAGATAATCGAGGCCGGCACGGGCGGCACGGTCCGGCGCGATCACGTCGGCGGCTCCCCCCTCCTCAGCGAAACTGCGGATCGCGCCATGGGCAAGGCCGATGCGGATCATCCCTTCAGCCTTCGGTGCGTTCAGCATCCATTCGGTCAGGTCCCGCCCGGGGCGGCGGGTCGTGCACGGCGCCGGCAGCAGCACCACGCCGGGAGCAAGTGCGAGCGGCCGGGCTTCGACCGCCAGCACGACATTCTCCGGAACTTCGGCCTTCAGCGTCGCCCACAGCTCCGCCGCCTGAAGCGAATCGTGGTTGCCGGGGAGGATCACCCATTGGATGGGCGCATGATCGCGCATCGCGGCGAGCGCCTGCCTTCGGACATCCGGCGCCGGCGTTTCGGTGTCGAACGTGTCACCGGCCAGAAGGATCGTGGTCGCACCGTGCTCGCGTGCGTGGTGCGCAAGCCGCCCGATGACGGCATAGCGGGCCTCGCGCAGCCGGCCCGGAAGATCGCCCGAGAAATTGCCGAAACGCTTGCCGAGATGCAGGTCGCTCGAATGGATGAAGCGGAACATGTTTATGCGGATGGCCGAACTGTTTCGAGATGTTGCCGGGCTCTGGCTATCGCTTCACCCAGACGACCACGTGACGAGGCGGCCAGACTCGCGCGGGAGGTTGTTGCGTCAGCGATGATAACGGGGTTCCTTGCGCGCAGAAAGGACCTGGCGACCTTTTCGGGGTCGGTGCGGACGTGATTTTGGCCCAGTATAGCTGAAGCAGAATCCGCTCAGCGGGCCTTCGGATACGCTTCAGCATGCGCAGTGAGCGGGCAGTTCGTGCCTGCTTGCTGCTCATGCTGCACATATTGCGGACATACGATCCGACATCCTCGCTTTTCAGGTGAAGTCCGTTTGCCTTCAAGCTCATAGCTATGATTTCTGGAATAAAGCGAACAATGCTTCGCAATCCAAAATCGGCGAGCGGGTGACGGGCGACGCGATGCAGAAACAGGGCCCCACAGCCAGCGGCGTCGGAGCGTCGCTTCCGAGGCTGGAGGACGATCGGCTGCTTACCGGGCGTGGCCGATTCATCGGCGACATCCGTTTGCCGGGCATGCTCGACGTGGCTTTCGTCCGCAGCCCTGTCGCGCATGGGCGCATCCGCGAGGTGGCGAAGCCGTCGGACGATGCGGAGCGCGTTTTTGTCCATGCGGATCTTGCCGGCGTGGCGGGAATTCGCGGCGATTCCGGGCTGGCCGGTTTCCGCAGTTCGATCCAGCCGATCCTTGCCCATGACAAGGTGCGCCATGTGGGCGAGCCACTTGCCGCGTGTCTGGCTGACACGCGGGCGGAAGCCGAGGATATCGCCGAACGAGTTCTGCTCGACATCGAGGAACTGCCCGCCGTCGTCGATATGATCCGGGCGCGGGATGCCGACCAGCCTCTGATCCACGAGCACTGGCCGGAAAACGTCTTCCTGGAAACCTTCGTGGATACCGACTTCGAGGCCGCCAAGGCCCGGGCGGACGTGTCCGTGCACAGGACATTGCGCACGTCGCGCCAGAGCATGGCCCCCATGGAGGGACGCGGCGTCGTCGCCTATTGGGACAATCAGGCCGAACAGATCGTCGTCTACACCTCGACCCAGATGCCGCACATCGTGCGCAATGGCTTGGCGGAGTGCCTTGGCCTCGACCAGGGGCAGGTCCGCGTCGTGGCGCCGGATGTCGGTGGCGGCTTCGGCTACAAAGGCATCCTGCTGGCGGAGGAGGTGTGCCTCGCCTGGCTGGCCATGCACCTACGCCGCCCGGTGCGGTGGATCGAGGACCGGCGCGAACATCTGATCGGCAACGCCAATTGCCGCGAGCACCATTACGAAATCACCGGCTATGCCTCGAACGATGGCCGCCTGCTGGCGGTGGAGTGCGAGGCCATCGTCGATTCCGGCGCCTATTCCATCTACCCGTTCTCGGCCTGCCTCGAAGCCGCGCAGGTCGCCAGCATCCTGCCGGGGCCTTACCGCTTCGACGGCTATCGCTGCCGCACCTGGTCGGTGTGTTCCAACAAGCCGGCGATCCTGCCTTATCGCGGCGTGGCGCGGACCGGCGTCTGCTTCGCCTTGGAAGTGATGCTGGACGAGCTGGCGCGGAAAATCGGCATGGAGCCGTCGGAGTTCCGACGCCGCAATCTCGTGCCGCCGGAGGCCATGCCCTTCACCAACATCACGAAGAAGATCTTCGACAGCGGCGATTACGTCGAATGCCTCGACCGCGCCGTGCAGGCGATCGATCTGCCGGCGGTCCGGGCACGGCAGGCGCGGGGCGAGCCGGACGGGCGCAAGATCGGACTGGGGTTTTCGGTGTTCTGCGAGCAGGGTGCGCACGGCACCTCGGTCTACGCCGGCTGGGGCATCCCCATGGTGCCCGGCTTCGAACAGGCGAATGTGCGTCTGACGCCGGATGGCGGGCTGGAAGTGCGCGTCGGCATACAGAGCCACGGGCAGAGCCTCGAAACCACGCTGGCGCAGGTCGCGAACGAAGTGCTGACCGTGGATCCGCGCCGGGTGAAGGTGGTGCATGGCGACACGGCGCTGACGCCCTATTCCACCGGCACCTGGGGCTCGCGCTGCATCGTCATGGCGGGTGGCGCGGTGGCGGCCGCCTGCGACAGGCTGGCGGAACGCGTGCGCGCCATCGCCGCCTCGGTCATGCAGGCCTCGCCCGACGAAGTGGTGCTGCGCGACGGCGCGGCCTGGGCCGGCGAGCGCTGCGTCAGCCTCAAGGACGTCGCGAAGATCTGGTATCTGCGGCCGCAGGACCTGCCCCCCGACATCGACCCGGCGGGGCTGGAGGTGACGCAAGGCTACAAGACCGTGCGCGACACCGGCACCTTCTCCTATGCCTGCCATGCGGTGGTGGTGGCGGTCGATCCCGAACTCGGCGATGTCGAGATTTTGGACTACCGCATCGTCGAGGACGCGGGTGTCATGGTGAACCCGATGGTCGTGGACGGACAGGTCCATGGCGGGGCGGCGCAGGGCATCGGCACCGCGCTGTATGAGGAGATGCGCTACGATTCCGCCGGCCAGCCCATGGCCGCGACCTTTGCCGATTATCATCTGCCCGGCGCATCCGAGATCCCGCCTATCCGCATCGACCATATGGAGACGCCGTCGCCGATCAGCCGCTTCGGCCAGAAGGGCATCGGCGAGAGCGGAGCCATCGGCCCGCCGGCCGCCATCACCAATGCGGTGAACGACGCGCTCAAGGACACCGGCGCGTTCCTGACGGAGGTCCCGCTGACGCCCGGCCGTATCCTCGCAGCCTTGGCCGAAGCGCGCGCCAAAGCCGCATCGGAACTGGCGGTGCCGGCGTGAAGCCCGCCGCCTTCGATCTCGTTCAGGCCGCGGATGTGGCGTCCGCACTGGAGGCGCTTGGTGGGGATGAGGCCAAGCCCATCTCCGGCACGCAATCCATCGGCCCCATGCTGAACCTGCGGCTCGCGCGGCCCGGCCTCGCGGTGGATGTCTCGCGCATTCCCGCGCTTCGCGAGGTGAAGGACGAGGGCGACTTCATCCTCTACGGCGCGGCCGTGACCCATGCCGAGATCGAGGACGGCGCGGTGCCGGATGCGACGCCCGGCTGGCTCGCCTCCGCCGCGCGGCGCATCGCCTATCGCGCCGTGCGCAACCGCGGCACGCTCGGGGGCAGCCTCGCTCACGCGGACCCGGCCGCCGACTGGGTGAACGTGCTGACCGCGCTCGATGCCTCCGTCGTGCTGCAATCGAAACGCGGCGAGCGCACAATGCCTGTGACCGGCTTCTTCACCGGCGCCTTCTCCACGGTTCTGGAGCCGGGCGAGATTATCACCCATGTGCGCGTGCGCAAACGCGGAAGGCACGCTCGCTGGGCCTATTGGAAATATTGCCGCAAGGTCGGCGAGTTCGCGATGGCCAGCGCGGCCGTTCTGATCGATCCCGAGCATGGTGAGCCACGCGTGCTTGTCGGCGCGATCGAGCGTCCGCCGACCCTGCTGAAAAAGCCCGAGGCGGTGCTGGCCGGACGGCTGGGCATTGCGGAGGCGGTGGCGGAGGCGGCGCCCGGCCTCTCTGCGCAATCGCAGGCGCTTCATGTGGCGGCGGTCGGGCGCGCCATCGCCTTGGCCCACAGCACGCATAACGGATAGGCGATGAACACCGTCACCATGACGATCAATGGCGCGCGGATCAGCCAGCCCGTCGAACCCCGCCTGCATCTCGCCGATTTCGTGCGCGAGAACCTCAACCTCACCGGTACGCATATCGGCTGCGAGCATGGCGTGTGCGGCGCCTGCACGATGTTGGTGGACGGCCGCCCCACCCGCTCCTGCATCACCTTCGCCGCCACCTGCTCGGGCGCGGAGGTGCGCACGGTGGAAGGCTTCGGCGACGACCCCGTGATGGCCGCGCTGCGCACCGCCTTCAACCGTCACCACGCTTTGCAGTGCGGCTATTGCACGCCCGGCTTCCTGGCCACGGCCTACGACATCGTGACCCGCCTGCCCGATGCCGACGACGACCGCGTGCGCGAGGAACTGGCCGGCAATCTGTGCCGCTGCACCGGCTATGCCGGCATCGTCGCCGCCATCCGCAGCGTGCTGGATACGGGCGCGCCGGAGCCGCTGTTCCGCCCGGTGACGCGCCCCGCTTTGGCGCCGCAGGAGGCGGGGACCGCCGCGAGTGTGCGCGCAAAGCCCGCCACCCCCTCGAAGACCCACGCGGATGCGAGCCTGCCGCCCCTGCCCGAAACGCTCGACAATCCGGTGGTCCTCAATCGCGAAATCCCCGTGTCCGTGCCGGTGGACCGGCTCTGGGCCACCATTCAGGACATCGGGACCGTGGCCCGCTGCCTGCCGGGCGCGAGCATCGAGGAACAGCATGCAGACGGCCTGGTTCTCGGGGCGTTTCTCGTCGCCATCGGCCCGATGAAGGCAACCTTCCGAGGTCGTGCCAAGGTCGAGTTCAATCCCGCGCAACGCACGGGGCGCGTCATCGGCAGCGGCGGCGATCCGATCAGCCGCTCCAAGGCGGATGGCGCGATCAGCTTCACCGCCGAGGCCATGGATGCCGCCTCCTCGCGCGTGGCGGTCGAGATCGCCTACAAGCTGACCGGGCCGCTCTCGCAATTCGGCCGCCCGGCCGTGGTGGCCGACATCGTGGACCGCCTGCTGGAACGCTTCGCGACCAATCTGGCGCAGGCCGCCGAGGGGCATGAGGTGCAGGCGTCGGCGCCGATCGGCGGCATCGGCTTCATGCTGCGGACAGTTTGGTCGCTGCTCGGGCGTATACTCTCCAGCCGACGGGGCTGATCGCCCTCAGAACGGCTCGGGCGGGATCGGCGCTTTTGGAACACGCGGCAGGCCGACGAAGACACGGGCTTCGTCGACGCGCGTCGGGAAGATGCGCAGCTTGCGCACGTCCCAGCCCGGCACCTCGCCTGTCCTGAGGTCGAACCAGGCCAGATGGCGCGGGCACATCAGCCGCCCGCCTTGACAGCGGCCCTTGGCGAGGTCGGCGCTTTCGTGCGGGCATTTGCGCTCCGCGGCGAAGATCGCGCCCTCGCTGATTGCCACGACCAGATGCTCGCCATGGAGGCAGACACCGATCAGCCCGCGTCGTTCCAAAGCATCGAGCGGGCAGGCCTCGACCCAGTTCAGCCCCTCGGAGTGCTGGACGGACGCGGGTTCAGCCATCAGCCTGCGCACGCAAAGGCCGGGGCGCGAACGCCCGGGCCGGTCCTCATTGCCGGATGCGATCAAGCCGCGACAGCCTGTGGCAGGATCGGCGAATCCGCGTCGAAGCGCTTGCCGGCGCGCAGGCAGAAGGCCGGGCGCAGCAGGCGGTCCGAAATGACCTGCGTGTCCTCGTTGTCGCGCAGCAGAAAGCGGCCGCGATCGTCGTGCAGAACGGACACATCGGCCGCATAGCCGGGCTTCAGCGCGCCGATGCGGTCGGACAGGCCGAGCATTTCCGCCGGGTTCTTCGTCACCATGGGCACCACGTCTTCCAGTGGAATGCCGAGCGCCATCATGGAGGTCATGGCCTGGGTCAGGCTGAAGCGCGCCTGGCCGAGGAAGGGGTGGTTCTCGTCGTCATGGTGCTCGTCCGGCGTACCGGCAGGCTGCGGCACTTCGGTGTTGTAGCCGTGCATGTCGGCGCCGAGCGTGTAGGGAATGACGCCGGCCGGCAGCGAGGCGCGCGCCACGCGGTAGGAAAAATGGCTGCCGTGGCCGACATCCACGCGCAGGCCCGCATCCATAGCGGCCTTGATGATGTGGTGGACCTCGCCCTGCTCATTGATGAAGCCGCCTGGATGGCGGGTGAAGGGATGGGCCAGAATGTCGCCCGGCTGAAGCAGCGGGATGACGCGTTCCATGATGGTGTTGGCGTCCTCGCCGTTGGCGCCGCTTTCCGGCAGGCCCCACAGCTGGCCGAAATGCACATAGAGCGGCAGCTGGGAGCGGCGGCTGATCTGAGCCGCCATTTCCATGACCTTGATGCCCCAGCGCGCAAAGCCACCGATCTCGGCATGGCCCTTGATGCCGCGCACGAGATCCTTGTTCTCGGTGGCGGACTTCACCGTCGCGTCCACGTCCACGCCTTCGGGGCTGTAGAGGTTCGGGTAGAAATGGCCCTCGAGCCCACCCACCAGATAGGCCGAGAGGAAGGCATAGACTCGGGTGTCTGCTTTCTCGGCGATGTAGTGCCGGAAGCCCGGCAGCGTCATGCAGGAGGGGCCGCCCTGATCGACCACCGTGGTTACGCCGGAGCGCACGCCCACCATATCGGGGTTCAGGCCGAAGCGTCCGGTGACGTATTGATAGATGTGGCCATGGGTGTCGATCATGCCCGGCAGGACCAGCTTGCCGGTGACATCGATGACGTCGGTGGCGCTGGTCGGGATGATCGTGTCTTCCACGGCGGCGATGCGCCCGTCGCGGATGGCGACATCCTTGATGCCGTCGATGCCGGATGCCGGGCAGATCACGCGGCCGCCGCGCAGCAGCGTGTCATATCGCGAAACGTCAGCCATTCTGAACCTCATGTTGTGCCGTAACGGCCCGAGATATACGAAGCGTACTTCGCATTTTCTTATGCATAGCTTGTGCCATGTCAGCGATCCAGACAGATGCGCAGCATTGTGCGAAAAGACGGCAGAGTGACGAGCAGGTGACGAAAGAGCGCGGGCATGACGGGTGGAAAAAATGTGCGGGAACGCGGGGGCGACGAAGACTGGTCGATCGGCGAGCGGCCGGGTTTCCTGATCCGGCGCCTGCACCAGATCCATGTCGGGCTGTTCATGGACCTGCTCGCCGAATGCCAGATCACCCCCCTCCAATACAGCGTGCTGTCCGCGCTGGAGACGCTCGGGCCGGCCGACCAGACCGCGATCGCGCAGGCGGTCTATCTCGACCGCACCACCACGACCGGAATCTTGAAGCGCCTTGCCGCGCGCGGTCTCGTCGAACGCACCCCCGGGCCGACCGATCGCCGCCGGCAGGTGTCCTGCATGACGCCGGCGGGGCGGCAGTTTCTGCGCGACGTGGAGGCGCAGGTGAAGCGCGCCCATGCCGAAACGCTGAAGCCGCTCTCGCCGGCCGAGCAGAAGCAGATCATCGCCCTGATGGGGCGCGTCGTTGCCGCGCGACAGAGCGAGGGCGAAGACCGGCTGCTGACGATTTAGGCAGCCGGCCTGCTGTCAGCCGCCGAGATAGGCTTCGCGGATGTGCGGATCGTCGATGAGGTCGCGCCCGCTGCCGTTCTTCACCATGCGGCCGGTTTCCAGAAGAAAGGCGTGATCGCACAGCTCAAGCGCGGCGAAGGCGTTCTGCTCGACGAGCAGCACGGTGGTGCCGCTGTCGCAGATGGCGCGGATCATGGCCAGGATCTGCTCGACGATCGTGGGAGCGAGGCCGAGCGAAGGCTCGTCGAACAGGACGAGCTTCGGTCGCGACATCAGGGCCCGGCCGATGGCCAGCATCTGCTGCTCGCCGCCCGAAAGCGTGCCGGCCGCCTGGGCGCGGCGCTCCTTGAGGCGGGGAAAGTCGGTGTAGATCCGGTCGAGATCCGTGCGGATGCCAGCCTGATCCTTGCGGAGATAGGCCCCCATGATGAGGTTGTCCGCGACGCTCATATACGGGAAGACGCGGCGCCCTTCGGGGCAGTGCGAGATGCCGCGACCGAGAACCTTCGCAGGCTCGAGCCGGGTGATGTCCTCACCGCAGAAGCGGATGCTGCCGCCGACCTTCGGCGCGAGGCCGGAAATGGCACGCAGCGTGGTGGACTTGCCGGCACCGTTGGCGCCGACCAGTGCCACGAGCTGGCCTTCGCCCACATCCAGAGTGATGCCTTTGAGCGCGGACACCGCGCCATAGGCGCATTGCAGATCGCGGATCTCAAGCATGGGCCAGTTCCTCCTCGATCTTCGTGGTGGCCGCGCTCTTGCCGAGATAGGCCTCGATGACAGCCGGATTGGCGCGGATTTCCGCCGGCGCTGCATTGGCGATGAGCTGGCCGTGATTGAGGCAGACGATGCGGTCGGACACGGCCATGACCATGGGCATGTCGTGCTCGACCAGCAGGATCGTGGTGCCCCGGTCGCGGATCGCCCGGATGAGACGGACGAAATTGTGCGTTTCCGAGGCATTCATGCCGGACACCGGCTCGTCCAGCAGCAGCATGCTGGGATCGGTGGCCAAAGCCAGCGCCACACCGACAAGCCGCTGTTCGCCATAGGACAGCGATCCGGCACGCGTCTGGGCGCGCGAAGTCAATCCAACCTGATCCAGAATGTCGAAAGCGCGCTGGCGACGGGATGCCTCGCCTCGCCGTTCGCGCGGCAGGTTCAGAAAGGCGTCCAGCCAGTTTGCGCCATGATCGGCGCCATGCAGCGCGATCATGACATTGTCGAACACACTGTCGTCGGCGAACACCGAGGTTCGCTGGAAGGTCCGCGCAAGGCCGAGCCGGCTGATCCGGTTGGGCGACAGGCCCGCCAGATCCGTGCCCTTGAAGCGCACTTGGCCGCTGGTCGGCTTGAGATAGCCGGTGATGATGTTGAAGGCCGTGGTCTTGCCGGCGCCGTTGGGTCCGATGAGGCTGAGGATCTCGCCCGGCGCGACTTCGAAATGCAGATCGGCGATGGCGCGCAGGCCGCCGAAGCACATTTCGACATGGTTCACGGAAAGGATGGGATCGGCGCTCATGGGCGTGCCTCCACGCCTGCGTCGAGAGCCGGCGCACGATCGGGCACGGGCCGTGCCCTGCGGCGTGCGAACCATTCGTCCAGATAGGGCGCGAGGCCCTTCGGCGTCAGGAACAGGATGAGAATGAGCACCGCGCCATAGACGATCCATTGCGCTTCGGGGGCCATGTAGGGCCGCAGCGTGACGGGCAGGATGCTGAAGATCACGCCGCCGATCAGCGGCCCGGCCAGCGTGCCCTTGCCGCCGCTCACCACCATGATGATCATGGTCACCGTGTAGGCGAACAGGAACACGTCCGGGTCGATGATGCGGAAGTAATGGGCGTAGAGGCTGCCCGCCGCGCCGGCCATGGCCGCCGAGATGGTGGCGGTGATGGTGAGCGTGCGGGTGACGTTGATGCCGACCGACATGGCCAGCGGCTCGTTTTCCTTCAGCCCACGCATGTCGCGGCCAAAGCGGCCGGAGATGAGGCGCGCCACGATCACATAGCAAAGGGTGGCCACGCCCAGCATTAGGTAGAAATTGTCGGTCTTCGTCCGCAGCACCGTCTCGCCGATGAAGGGCAGGCCGAGCCGCATCTGCGGGATGGACGTGAGAGCCAGCGGACCCTGCGTCAGCTCGATCCAGTTCAGCGCGACGAGGCGCACGACTTCCGCAAACGCAATGGTGACGATGACGAAATAGGCGCCGCGCACCCGAAACGACAGCCGCCCGACGATGAAGCCACAGGCTCCGGCCAGGAGGACGGCGACCAGGAAACCGGCCAGCGGCGGCCAGCCTTCGTGGACGACCCGCACATCGCCAAAGAGGCCGACATCGAAGCCGAGCGAGGTCAGCGCGCTGGCATAGGCGCCGATGCCGAAAAAGGCGATGTGGCCGAGGCTGAGCTGGCCCGTGAAGCCGAGCAGCAGATTGAGGCTGATGGCACCGATAGTGAAGATGCCGCCCGCGATGAGCGCGTTGAGCAGGTAGGGATCCTTCACGAATTGCGGCAGCAGCACCAGCACGACGAGGAGCAGAGGCGGAAAATAGCGGCTCATCCGATGCGCTCCGCACGTGCGAACAGGCCTGTGGGCTTCATGAGCAGGACGGCGATGATGATGATGAAACCCATTGCATCGCGGTAGCCGGACGAGATGTAGCCGGCGCCGAATTCCTCGACGAAGGCGAGGATGAAGCCGCCGATCGTGGCGCCGGCGACATTGCCGAGCCCGCCCAGGATGACGATGGCAAAGGCCTTGACCGAGGCGAGATCGCCCATTTGCGGCACGACCACATAGACCGGCCCCAGCAGCGCGCCGGCTGCCGCGGCGAGGCTGGAGCCGAGCGCGAAGGTGGCGGTGTAGATGAACTTGACGTTGACCCCCATCAGCGCGGCCGTGTCGGGATCCTGGAAGGTCGAGCGCATGGCGCGGCCAAGCTTCGTCAGATTGATGACGCCGTAGGCGGCGGCGATCAGGAGGCCAGCGGCCACGAAGACGAAAAGGCGCATCCATGAAATGGACACGGGTCCCAGCTGCACCGGGCTTTCGGGAAAGGGCGAGGGAATGGCCTTGGCCACGCCGCCGAATATCCACAGCGTGCTGGATTGCAGGATGATGCCCGCGCCGATCATGACCAGCATCGTTGTGTCGATATCGGCCTTGCGCAACGGGCGCAGCAGCAGGATCTCGATCACCGCGCCGAGCACGAGCCCACCGAAGATGGCAACCGGGAGCGAGAGGAAGAAGTTGATGCCGAGCGCCGCGCTGGCGAGGTACATCAGGTAGGCGCCGAACGTATAGAGCGCGCCATGCGTGAAATTGACGACGTTCATGATGCCGAAGATCAAGGTTAGCCCGATGCCCAGAAGGGCATAGGCGCCGCCGAGAACCAGCGTATTCACGCTGTGCTGCAGAAACTGTTCCAAGTCGTGGCTCCGTCGCGGAACTGAACTTTCCGGCACATGGCCGAACCTGATGATGTGCAGATGGCATGCCAGACCGGCGGAAGCGGAAAAGGCCGCTTCCGCCGCGGCAGGACAAAGCGCTAGAGCTTGACCTCGCCGACCTTTCCGTCGGCGATCTTGATCAGATAGACCTGTGGCTTGCTCTGGCCGCTCTCGCTGCCCGACGGGCCGGACTTCTGGAACTTGATGGGGCCATTGAGGCCCATCATCTCGACCTTCCAAAAGCCTTCCTGGATGGCGGCCGGCTCGGCCTCTCCGCCCTGCTCGATCGCGGCCGCGATGGCGCGGATGCCGTCATAGCCACGGAAGCTCTCCGTGGTGCCGGCGAAGGGGTAGCCGCGCTTGTTCCACTCCTCGATGAAATAGGCCGTGGCCTTCGGATCCGGCGTCGCTTCCGGCACCCAGGGCAGGAAGGTCGTGAGGTGCATCGTGCCCTCCGTTGCCGAGCCAGCCTGATCGATCAGTTGGTCGGGATTCTGCGAGCCGCCCGTGGTGATGACGCGCTTCTTCACGCCCATGCTGGCCATCTGCTTGAAGACGAGCGTGAGCTGGTCCACGGCCGCGGTGATCATGATCGTGTCGGAATCGGTGCTTTTGATCTTGGCAAGCTGCGCGCTCATGTCCTGCGCCGCGGCGTCCATGGTCTCGGTCAGGCCGACCGTCACGCCCTTTTCCTTCAGGAGCTTGCCGAAATCGGCGGCGGCGCCGCGACCCCAATCATTGTTGATGACGAGGAAGTCCACCTTCTTCACACCAAGCTTCTCGACCATGGGCGCGAAGGCCTCCGCCTCCAGCGACGAGGGGGGCGAGATGCGGAAGACGTAGGGGTTGCCGGATGTCGTGATCTTGCCGGACGACGACGTCTCCACCAGCATGGGCACTTCGTATTCTTCGAGCTTCGGCATGACGGCGAGCGTCAGGCTGGAGCCCCAGGCACCGAGCATGACGGGCGTCTTGTCGCTGGTGATCAGCTTTTCCGCTACCGCCGCGGCTTCCGTGGGGTTGGACTTGTTGTCCTCGATGACGAGCTGGATCTTCTTGCCGAGAACGCCGCCCTTGGCGTTGATCTCGTCGGCGGCGATGCGGGCGCCGTTGACCACATAGGCCCCGGAAGCGGCGAAGGGGCCGGTCAGCGGCTGGTTGACGCCGATCTTGATGGCATCCTGTGCGAGCGCGGTGCTTCCGAGCAAAGCGAAGGCAAAGGCGGCGGTGCAGGCAAAGCGTGAACTGGACATGCGGATCTCCGGTCAGCGGGGTGTTGGTCAATGGGTGATCGCGGGCAGCGGTCAGGCCGCCCTCGGGTCCTTCCGTGCAAGCGCGAGGGCTTCTTTCGCCGCGCCCACCAGCGTGCCGTTTGCGAGGCGCAGGTCGTCGAGCACGGTGAAGTGGTCCGCACCCGCAATGGGTAGAAGAGCGCCCGGCGCCCCGGCGGCCTGCCTCAGGCGGTGCAGATTTCGTGAATCGTGGACGAGGGCGGGCAATTCCCGATCGCCGTAGGCGATTGCCAATGGCTTCGGGCAAACCGGAGCTCGCATCGGCGACAGGCTGCCGATCTCGTCGTCCGTCAAATGCAGCGCGCCGTTCAGGAAGGTGTCGCGCAAGGGCCCGAGGTCATACACGCCCGAGATCGCGAGACCGGCCGAGACGGCGGGATGATCCAGGTGCAGGACGGCAAGCTGCGCACCGGCCGACCAGCCCGCCAGCACGATGGGACCGGCAAGGCCATGGGCCGGTCCGGACGCGGCAAGCCAGTCCAGCGCATGGCGAATCTCGTCCGCTATGCCGGTGAGGCTCGAATTGGGCGCCAACGTGTGGCTCGGCATGGCCACCGACCACCCGGCCGCCAGGAAGCCTTCCGCATAGACCGCGAAATTCTCGCGCGAATTCTTCTGCCAGTAACCGCCATGGATGAACACCAGGCACGGCGCGTCGCGGTCCGCCGCGGAATAGAGGTCGAACGCCATGCGGGGTGCATCGCCATATTTGACATCCAACCCTTCGGGATGGGCCTGACGCCATGCGATCGACGCCGCGTTTCGCGCCTCGATCAAAGCGGGGCTGTTCACGACGGCGGCATTGTTGTTGTAGGCCGCATCGCGTTCGGCCTGATCGAGTTCGGCCCAGCGCTCCTGCGGCGTCGCGTCAGGCCGGCTCATCGGCCCGCACCGGCAATGTTCGAAAGAGGGATCATCCGCTGAAAGCCCTGGCCTTGCCTAAAAACGAAGTGTTATTCGTATTTCAAAGCAAGGGGCGTGCCATGTGGCCTGTTGGAGCGTTGTCCCAGAGAGGCATGCCTCCTGCATGCTTTCGCTCAGGCGCATCGCGTGTCGCGAGCGGCTCGTCGGAGGGCAACATTATGAGGCTTGGAATGCCTATAAAATGGCAGATCGCTGCGGAATCCGGCCAGCTCCGCAACAACGCCGCACGTCCGGGTCACAGGACTGTTACGACCCGGCCGATTCGATGACCGGGTCCGGAGACGACGTGATGGATGTGGCCCTCTCCTGGCTTGGCTCGGGACGAACGATCGCGATCGCAACGGTGGTCCAGACCTGGGGATCGGCGCCACGGCCTGCGGGCAGTCATCTCGTCATCGACGCCGACGGGAATTTCGCGGGCTCCGTCTCAGGGGGCTGTGTGGAGGGCGATGTGATCGCCGAGGCGATGGATGTGATGGTCGGCGGAATGCCGCGCATGCTGGAATTCGGCGTGGCGGATGAGACGGCATGGCGGGCCGGATTGTCCTGCGGCGGCACTATCCGCATCTTCATCGAGCCGGTGATCTGATGCGGCGCGAAATTCTGGAAGAGATCGCGGAAGCGCGCCGCTCGCGAGAGGCCGTGGCACTTGTCACCGACCTCGATGGAGGCCGGTCCCGGTTGGTCCGTGCGGACGACGCTCCTCGGGATGCGCTCGGGGAGGTGCTGGAACCGCTCTTCGGATCCGGACGCTCCTCCCTGGTCGAGAGGGATGGTCTTCGCCTGTTCGTCAATGTCTATCTGCCCGCACCGCGCCTCGTCGTCATCGGTGCGGTGCACATTGCACAAAGCCTTGTCCCCATGGCGCGCCTTGTGGGCTTCGACACGATCGTCATCGATCCGCGGCAGGGCTTCGCCTCCAAGGAGCGCTTCCCGAACGTGGACCTGATCGCGGACTGGCCCGAACGTGCGCTCGCGGAAAGACATCTGGACCGGCACACCGCCCTCGCGGCGCTGACACATGAACCGCGCATCGACGATGGGCCGCTTGCGGAGGCCTTGAGAAACGATTGCTTCTATGTGGGCGCCCTCGGCAGCCGCAGGACACATGCCGCCCGCCTCGAGCGTCTCGGGAATCTGGGTCTTGATCCCAGCCTGCTCGATCGCGTGCGCGCGCCCATCGGTCTGGACATCGGCGCCGTATCGCCTCCGGAAATCGCCGCGGCCATACTGGCGGAGATGATCCTGGCGCGGCGCAAGCCTCGGTCGTTTCCCATTCAGGCGGTCGTCTGAGGTGGACGCCTGATCAGGGGCCTTACTTCCCCGGGCAGTCAAATTATGGCCTCGTCCGCAGCGGCGAAGCGGCCTATCTAGAGGCTCGCATCCCGATATCCGCCCGCACCGAGCCGCCTTTTGCCCGAAGCCGCACCTGCCTCTGAACAGATCGTCATTGCCTATCGCCGCCTGATATTCCGCCGCGCGTTGATCGTGGCGGCATTGGCGCTGGCCTGCGCGGCGGCCTTCGTTCTGGATCTTGCGACCGGCCCTTCATCGCTTACCGCAGCCGACGTCGTGCGCGGCCTGTTCGCGCCAGAATCGCTCAGTCGGCAGCAGGCGGCCATCATCTGGCAGGTTCGCCTGCCCTCGGCGGTGCTGGCGATCCTGGTCGGCGCAGCCTTGTCGCTGGCCGGCGCGGAGATGCAGACCATCCTCAACAATTCGCTCGCAAGCCCGTTCACGCTCGGGGTGTCGTCCGCGGCGAGTTTCGGTGCGTCTCTCGCCATCGTGCTGGGAATTTCCGTTCCCTTCCTGCCCAACGACTGGATCGTCTCGATCAACGCCTTCATTTGCGCGTTCGGCTCGGTCCTGCTTCTTCAGCTCATGGCGCGCACGCGCGGTGCCGGCGTGGAAACCGTCGTGCTGTTCGGCATCGCCCTCGTCTTCGCCTTCAACGCGATGGTGGCTTTTGTCCAGTTCGTCTCCTCGCAGGAAGCGCTTCAGCAGCTTGTCTTCTGGAGCATGGGCTCGCTCGCCCGGGCCACATGGCCGAACGTGGCTGTTCTGGCGCTCATCTTCCTTGCGACGCTCCCGTTCTCGCTGAGGGCCTCCTGGAGCCTGACGGCGCTGCGCCTCGGCGAGGACCGCGCGCGGAGCTTCGGCATCAACGTCGCCCGGCTGCGCTTCCTGTCCCTGCTGCGGGTCAGCATGCTGGCGGCGACGTCGGTGGCTTTCGCCGGCACGATCGGCTTCATCGGCCTTGTCGGCCCCCACATCGCCCGCCTGATGCTGGGCGAGGATCATCGCTTCCTCCTGCCGGCCAGCGCGCTGACCGGGGCGCTCATCATGTCGCTGGCCTCCGTCGCCAGCAAAACGCTGGTGCCGGGCGTGCTGCTGCCGGTGGGAGTCGTCACCTCCATGATCGGCGTGCCGGTGTTTCTCCTCCTCATCTTCGGACGCCGGGAGCGCGTGTGATGGCGGGCGCTGTCCTGAGGGTGCAGAATCTCTCCACCGGCTACAGCCGCCGCGAAGTTGTGCACGAGCTTTCGCTGCCCGACCTCGAACCCGGCCGCATCCTGTCGCTGCTCGGCCCAAACGCGGCCGGAAAGACCACCTTGCTGCGCGGCCTTGCGGGCCTTCTGCCTGCGCGAGGCTCCATCCGTCTCGGCGGCACCGAGCTGGTCGGCTTGCCGCTCGTCGAGCATGCGAGCCGCGTCACCTACATGCCGCAGAGCTTGCCGCAGCGTGTGGCGCTGACCGTGCTGGAAGCCGTCATCGGCGCGCTGCGGGCCACCCCCACGTCTGGCATCGATATGGGCACAGATGCGATGACGCGCCGCGCCGTGGACGTGCTCGAGCGCATCGGCATCGCCCATCTTGCGATGGAGGGGCTCGACCACCTTTCCGGCGGCCAGCGCCAGCTCGCCTCGCTTGCCCAGGCTCTGGTCCGCAAACCCTCGATCCTGCTGCTGGACGAGCCGACCAGCGCGCTCGATCTCAATTATCAGCTTCGCGTGATGCAGCTTGTCCATGAAGTGGCGCGCGAGACGGGCATGATCGTCATCATGGTGCTGCACGACCTCGCCCTCGCCGCGCGCTGGTCGGACCAGATCGTGCTCATGTCGGCCGGGCGTGTCGCCGCCGCGGGCACGCCGCAAAAGGCCATCACGCCGGCCGTCCTTGCCGAGGTCTACAAGGTGTCGGCTCGCGTCGAGGCCTGTTCGCGCGGTACGCTGCAGATTCTCGTCGACGACGTG
This sequence comes from Terrihabitans aquatilis, assembly GCF_052542005.1. Lineage (NCBI taxonomy): Bacteria > Pseudomonadati > Pseudomonadota > Alphaproteobacteria > Hyphomicrobiales > Terrihabitans > Terrihabitans aquatilis. The sequence goes on from NZ_JBOCUO010000002.1 coordinate 183,789, forward strand.
CTGCGCTGACATCGGACCTGGTGATGGCGTGGCGCCGTGCCCGACCTCGAAAAGGTGGTGACTGAAACCCGTCAAGGACCGCCATGCCAAGCCAGCCCCACACTGTCTCGACCCATCTGGGCGGCGCGATCCTGATCGCGGCCGGCGATACGCTCTACGCCGAACCCGCGCAGGTCACGTCTCCGATCCGCGACGGTGTGCGCCTGCTGGTGGTTCTCAACGGCCAGATGAGCCTCGGGTTGGAAGGCCAGACGCCGATCGACATTCAGGGGCCGTCGGTCATCGCCGTGATCAGCGATGGCGAGATCGCGCGCGACCAGGTGTTCCGCGAAGGCCAGCCGTTCCGCTACGTGCTGATCCAGATCGACCGTGGGCTGATCCGGCGTGAGCACGGAGCCGACCCCGCCGACATCGTCCGGGCATCGTCTCCGATTGTCGATCTGCCGAGGATCGTCATCGGCATCCGGCCGGCCGATCCGGCCAGCGAAGCGGTGGCCGCCCAGATCCTGGCGTGCCCGGAGGGGCGCGACCACGATCTCTATCGCTTCGGAAAGGCACTGGAACTGAGCTCGCTGGTGCTCGACGGATTCGATGCCGCCCGCAGCCAATCCAGCAGCCGGCGCCTTCCCCCGGCCGACGCCGACCGCATCCGCCATGCGCGCGACCTGATGATGGGTTCGATCGACACGCCGCCGGACATCGCTGCCCTGGCAGTCCAGATCGGCATGAATGCCGGCAAGCTGAACCGCGGCTTCCGGATACTTTACGGCACGACGCCCTATGCCTTTCTTCAGGAGCATCGGCTCCAGACCGCCTATCGCATGCTGGCGGGCGGACACCAGAATGTGGGCCAGGTCGCGGGCGCGGTGGGCTATACGCAGGCGCATTTCGCGACCCTGTTCGGCCGCAGGTTCGGCATGCCGCCCAGCGCGCTCTTGCCGAAAAACTTCTAGAAGTGTTCAAGACTAGTCAGAGTAGATCGAAACATCTCTAATATTTCACGAAAAACAAAGACGATATCGCGAATACGGGCGACGTTGCTGCGGCCTTTCCTCACAGTCTAGAGAGCCCTCGGGTTTATGGTGGGGCGCGCCCTCTGGCGCGGATTGAACGATGTTTGCGAACGGCTCCGGACTTCTCGTGGTGCTCAGGCGGGGCTTGCTCGCCGGCATTTCGCTGGCGGTGATCGCCGTTCCGGCCCTCGCCCAGCAGGCCGGCGAGATCCAGCTCGACGCCATCGTGGTCGAGGGGCAGGGTCGGGGCGCCGGCAATGGCGGTAATGGGGAGCGCGCCACCGGCCCGGTTCAAGGCTTCGTGGCAACGCGCAGCGCGACCGGCACGAAGACCGACACGCCCATCACCGAGACGCCGCAATCGATTTCCGTGGTGGCGCAGGACCAGATCGAAACGCTCGCCGCGCAGAACCCCAGCGAGGCGCTGCGCTACACCGCCGGCGTGCAGGTGGAGCGCTTCGGCGCCGACCCGCGCTATGACTGGATCAAGATTCGCGGCATCGACGTCCCGGCCTATCTCGACGGATTGCTGCTGCCGAACAGCACCTATGCCACGCCGCGCTACGAGCCGTTCGGCGTCGAGCGCGTGGAAGTGCTCAAGGGACCGGCCTCCATCCTCTACGGCCAGTCCCCGCCCGGCGGCCTCGTCAATTTCGTCAGCAAGCGCCCGCTGGAGGAGACGCAGCGCGAGGTGCGCTTCCAGGTCGGCAGCCATGACCGCTTCCAGGGCGCGTTCGACTTCACCGGCGCGATGAACGATGACAAGAGCCTGCTCTATCGCATCGTCGGGCTGGGCCGCCTGTCCGACACCGAGGTCGACTTCGTCAATGACGACCGGCTCTTCATCGCGCCGAGCTTCACCTGGAAGCCGAGCGACAGCACCTCGCTGACCTTCCTGTCGCACTACATCAAGGACGACGCCAAGTCCCTGCAATTCCTGCCGTCGCAGGGGACGCTGACGCCGAACCCGAACGGCAAGATTCCGCGCAACCGCTTTCTCGGCGAGCCCGGCTTCGACGATTTCGAGCGTGAAGAATTCGGCGTCGGATACGAGTTCGAGCACAGCTTCTCCGACGCGTTGAAGGTGCGCCAGAACCTCCGCTACACGGAGGTTGACGTGAACCTGCCGGTGGTGCGCGGTTTTGGGTTCGCAGCCTGCAATCCGAATGCGACGTCGCCCGCTCCCGGCAATTGCCGCAACGTCACGCGCCGGGCGGTGATCTTCGACGACAAGATCGACGCCTTCACGGTCGACAACCAGCTTCTGTGGCAAACGACGACCGGCCCGGTCGAGCATCAATTCCTTGCCGGCGTCGACGTGCGTGACCTGCGGTCGCAATTCGCCACCAGCAACGCCGCCATAAATACGCCCTTCGACATCTTCAATCCGGTCTACGGCGCTGTCGATCCGGCACCGGGCGTGACCGGCGATGTCAGCCAGCATATCCTCCAGACCGGCGTCTACCTGCAGGATCAGATCCGGTTCGACCGCTTCATCCTGATGCTCAGCGGACGCCATGACTGGGTGGACAACCGCTTCACGAACGAACTGAATGGCGCAAGGACCGAACAGGACGACAGCGAGTTCACCGGACGCGCGGGCCTCGTGGTCGAACTCGACCATGGCATCTCGCCCTATGTCAGTTACTCGACCTCGTTCCAGCCCACCGTCAACATCGGCTTCTCGGGCGGCGTTTCGGGCCCGGTCGTCATCAATGGCGAGCCGTTCGAGCCTACCAAGGGCGAGCAGATCGAAGGCGGTGTGAAATATGCGCCGCCCGGCACGAACAGCCTGTTCACGGCCTCGATCTTCAAACTGAAGCAGGACAATCTGGTGGTCGGGACCGGCACCACGACCAGCCAGGTCGGCGAAGTCGAGATCAACGGCGTCGAGTTCGAGGCCAAGATCTCCTTCTTCCGGGGCTGGGACGTGCTGGCGTCGTACTCCTATCTCGACGCCGAGATCGTGCGCGGCCTTCAGGGAGCCGTCGATGTCTCGGGCAATGACCTGCCCGTCACGCCGGAGCATCAGGCTGCTTTGTTTGCCGGCTACACCTGGGATGGCGGTCCCCTGGCCGGGCTGATGCTTGGCGGCGGCGTGCGCTATTTCGGCGATCACACCGGCAACACGCTCAACAACATCGACATCCCGTCCTACACCCTGTTTGACGCGGTGGCGCGCTATGACCTCGCGCATCTCGACAACCGCCTGAAGGGCGCGACCGTCTCGATCAACGCCAGCAATCTGTTCGACAAGGATTACGTGGCGACCTGCGGTGACGTGAACACCTGCTATTACGGCAATGGCCGCACGGTGCTGGGCACGGTGAGCTATCGCTGGTGAGCGCATGAACGGCAATATGAGCACGCACGCCCTGTCGCGGCGCGAGGCGCTCACGCTTTGCGGCGCTGCGGCCGCGGCAGCGTTGATGCCGGCCCGCGCATTCGCGGCTCCGCCTCGGCTGCTGCTGGGCGACGGGCATCTCCTGCTCGCGCTCGCTCTGGTGCACCCGGACCCCGTCAGCCTCATCGCAGGCTGGCAGGGCGATCTGGCCCTGCACAGCCCGCAGATCCTCGACGCCTACAAGGCCCGGTTCCCGGCGTTGGGCGATGTGCCGCAGATGGGCCGTGCGAGCCCGGACAGCTTTTCGGCGGAACTGGCGCTGGCAAGCGGCGCCGACCTTGCCATCTTCGCCGGCTGCTATGGGCCCGGCCCGCAATCCACGACGCTGATCGATCGGCTGAAGGGCGCGGGCATGAAGGTGCTGTTCGTCGACTTCTTCCGCGATCCGCTGAAGAACACCGCCGACAGCATGCGCCGCATCGGCGCGGCGCTGGGCGGCGACGCCGTGCGCAAGGCGGACGCGTTTGCGAGCTTCCACGAGGACAGGCTGCGCCGTATCTCCGACCGGCTGAAGACGGTCGAGAAACGGCCCTCGTTGATGCTGCAATCCATGGCCGGCGCGACGGGGTGGACCTGCTGCTGGCTGCCGGGTTCGGCAGGCCTCGGCCGCTTCGTCGAATTCGCCGGCGGCAGCAATATCGGGGCCGGCCTTCTGCGCGACGTGCCCTGGGTGCAGGCCAGCAAGGAATATGTGCTGTCACGCGAGATCGACCTGTTCGTGGCGACCGGCGGGCCACATCTGCGCGGCAAGCCCGGCCTGATCATCGGACCGGGTGTCGGCGCCGAGGAAGCCCGCGCCACGCTGGAGCAGGCCGTGATGCGCTCAGGCGTGGCGGAGATCGACGCCATCCGGAACGGCCGGGTGTTCGGCTTCTGGCATCTGTTCCACGCCACGCCGATCAACGTGGTTGCCGTAGAAGCCCTGGCGCGCTGGATCCACCCTGACGTGTTCCCCGACGTGGACCCAGAAGCCACGCTTGCGGAAATCAACGAGCGCTTCCTGGCGATCCCCCTTCCCGGCCGCTTCACCATCGCGCTCGGATCGTGATGAGCCCGCCTGAATTGTTCGTTGCGGAAGCGCGGCCTGCCTGCACGCTGCCAGACGGCATCATCGCCGACATCTGCGAGCATCTTGAGGAGCACGACGCGCGCACGCGGGTCGGCGCCGGCGAGGCCGAAGCGAACTTTCCGCAAGGGAGCATCCGCTTGCGACGCGAGCAGGACGGCTTCGCGATCGACGTCGAAGCCACGACGTTGGGCGATATGCTGGAATTGCGGGAGATCGCGGCCTCGCACTTCCTCGAATTCAGCCGGATGCCTGCCGAAGACCTGGTCTGGCACGGGCATGGAGGCGAAGCGAAGCATCCCCCCTATTTTCGCCTGATGACGGTGCGGCGAGCCGAAATGATCGCGCCACGCATGCGGCGCATCACCTTGGCGGGAGACGACCTCGCGCGCTACGATTCCGTCTCCAATCTTCATGTGAAGCTGTTGCTGCCACCCGATCCGGCTGCGCCGGAATGGCCCTTGATGAGGCCTAGCGGGCTCGTCGATTGGCCCGCCGGGCCGAACAAGCCGGCCGTGCGCAAATACACGATCCGCAGGATCGATCCGCGAGCGGGTGAGATCGACATCGATTTCGTGCTGCACGAGGATGCAGGTCCCGGATCACGCTTCGGCGCTTGTGCCGCGCCGGGCGACACGGTGGGCATGATCGGGCCCGGCGGCCGAGCAGCGCACAAGGCCGATTACACCGTCCTGATGGGTGACGAGACGGCGCTGCCGGCCATCGCGCGGATCTTGAGCCTGCTTCCGCCGCAATCCCGGGGCCTCGCATGCATCGAGATCGATACGGCGTCGGATCGTGTTCCGATGGAAGCGCCGCCGAACGTCGAACTTCACTGGATCTACCGGCAATCCGGGCACAGCCTGATAAGCGTGGCCCGACACATCGCCTTGCCGCAGGGCGATCACATGTCGGTCTGGGTCGGCTGCGAGTTCCAGGCGTTCAAGGCGCTGCGCCGCTTCTTCCGCAAGGACCTGCTAATCCCGGCTGATCGGCAATTGATCGTGTCCTATTGGCGCCGGGGCGCCGAGGCCGACTAGCGGGAGGATGTCGCGGGGTATCCCTCCCGGTCACCGGAGGAAGGCGCGGAACCGCTTCAGCGACACCGCGAACAGGACCGCGCCGATCACCAGCAACGCCGCCAATTGCGGGAAGACCACGTCAAGGCCCGCACCACGAAACAGCACGGCCTGCCCCAGCATGACGAAATGCGTGTTGGGCGCCGCGAGCATGATCGTCTGGACCAGTTCCGGCATGCTTTCACGCGGGGTCTGCGCGCCCGACAACATCTGGAGGGGCAGCAGCACCAGCATCAGCAGCAGGCCGAACTGAGGCATTGAGCCGGCCATTGTCGCCAGGAAGATACCGAGCGATGTCGTGGCGAAGAGATGGAGGGCGGCGCCGAGCAGAAACAACAGGAGGGAGCCCTGGATCGGAATATGGAGCAGCCCCTGAGCGACGACGACGAGCGAGAACGCCGAGGCGACCAGCACGACGAGCCCCATGGACCAGACCTTGCCGATCATGATTTCCAGCGGCGTGACCGGCATCACGAGCAGATGCTCGATGGTGCCGTGCTCCTTTTCGCGGATCAGCGCGGCTCCGGCGAGCACGATCGAAAGCATGGTGATGCTGTTGATGATGCTCGTGATGGCGCTGAACCAGCCCTTGTTGAGCGCGGCATTGAAACGGGACCGCAGATTGAGTTCGACCGGCAATTCGGTCTTTGCCCGGTAGCGCTGGAGGAATTCGTTCACCTCCCCGGTCACGATGTTCTGGACATAGCCCCCGCCGCTGAAGGCCTGGCTCATGCGCGTCGCATCGACGTTCAGCTGGATGACCGGCGATTTTCCCGCGAGCAGATCGCGCTGGAAGTTCGGCGGGATATCCAGCGCGAATGTGTCCAGACCGCTGTCCATCCGCCGGTCCATTTCGGCGGCGCTGATCATTGCGGGTTTCGTGAAATAGGGCAGGTAGAAGGACGTCGCGATCCGGCCGGACAGCGGGGATTGATCCTCGTCCACGATCGCGATGGTCGCGCGGTTGAGGGTCTCCGGCGCGGAGGTGACGGATGTGTAGACGGAGAACGTGAAGGAAAACACGATCAGCACCAGCATCACGGGGTCGCGCAGCAAGCCCCTCAATTCCTTGATGCCAAGCTGGACGATGTTCGAGGACAGCATCGTCACGTTTCCTGCTTTTTCAGCAGCAGCACGCCGATGCCGAGCAGAACGGGGATCGCCAACGCGAGCGGCAGCAGCGCCCCGGTCAGATCCCAGAAGCCGAGCCCCTTGGAGAACACGCCGCGCGACGCCGTCATGAAGTGCGTCGTCGGATAGATCCGGGCGATGACCGCCCCGACACCCTCCAGCGACGACACCGGATCGGTCAGGCCCGAGAACTGGATGGCCGGTAGCAGCGTGATGAGCGACGTCGCGAAGACGGCGGCGATCTGGCTTTTCATGAAGGACGAAATGACCAGGCCCAGGGCAGTCGTGGCCGCCACGTAAAGAAGGCCCGCCAACGCGAAGACCGCGAAGCTGCCGGTGAAGGGCACCTGAAAGATGAAGATCGCGGACGCCGTCATCAGGGCGAAGTTCATCGCCGCGAGCGCGATATAAGGAAGCTGCTTGCCGACCAGGAATTCCAGCTTCGTGACAGGCGTCACGTAAAGGTTGGTGATCGAGCCCAGTTCCTTCTCACGAACCACGCTGAGCGTCGCCAGCATCGAGGGGATGAGAAGCAGCAGCAGCGGGATCACCGCCGGCACCATCGCAACGAGGCTCTTCACGTCGGGATTGTAGCGATAGCGAAGTTCGAGGCCGAACCCGCCCTCGCTCGCCGTCCGGCCCAGCGCCTCACGGCTTTTCGTCGCCATCCACGCGCCATGCATTCCCTGCACATAACCGCTGACGGTTTCGGCGCGTTGAGGGTTGGAGCCGTCGATCCACGCTCCGATCTGCGCAGCATCGCCGCGCAGGACGTCACGTCCGAAGCCGGGAGGGATTTCGAGGGCGAGGTTCAACTCGCCGTTCCGCATGCGCCGGTCCATGTCGTCGTAATCGGTGATGGGCGCCTTCTCGATGAAATAGCGGGAGCCGGAGATTTGAAGCACGTAATCGCGGCTGATCGTGGAATCGTCGCGGTCGAGCACGGCGAAGGTCAGATCCTTGACGTCCATGTTGATGCCGAAGCCCATCACGAACATCAGGATGACGGTGCCGATAACCGCAAGCGTCGCGCGGATGGGATCGCGACGAAGCTCCAGGGCTTCGCGCCTTGTGTAGCTCAGCACGCGCCGCAGATCGAAATGGCGGCGGATGTTCGGCGCCCTGTGCCCTTCGGCCGTGGGGGTGGGGGCGGGGACCGACGGCGCACCCGCCTCCCGGATTGGCGAAGCCTGCGGCGCCGCGGCCTCCCCGATCGCATCTTCGAGATAGGCGATGAAGGCTTCGTCCAGCGTCGCGCTTCCACGCTTCGCGATGATTGCCTTCGGTGTGTCGCTGACCAGAACCTTGCCCGCGTGCATCAGCGATATGCGATCGCACAGCTCGGCTTCGTTCATGAAATGGGTCGAGACGAAAATCGTCACGCCGTCCTTACGCGAAAGATCGGCCAAGATCTCCCAGAAGCCATCCCGCGCCACGGGGTCCACGCCGGAGGTCGGCTCGTCGAGGATGAGGATGTCGGGCGCGTGGATCATCGCCACCGCAAGCGACAGACGCTGGCGCACACCGAGCGGCAGCGATTCAGGCAGGGCGTCCATCACCTCGGTCAGATCGAAGCGCCGCGCCATCTCTTCGATCCGTGCGGGGATCGTGGCCTCGTCGAGCTTGAACAGCCGGGCATGGAGGTCGAAGTTCTGCCGGACGGTCAGTTCTCCATAGAGGGAGAAAGCCTGGCTCATGTAACCGACGCGCCGGCGCACCGCCATGTCATTGGGGTCGACCTCGCTTCCGAACAGCTTGGCCGTGCCCTCGCTGGCGGGGAGAAGGCCCGTCAGCATCTTCATGGTCGTGGTCTTGCCGCAGCCATTGGAGCCGAGGAAACCGAAGATCTCGCCCCGCGGGATCGCGAAGCTCACATTGTCGACGGCGGTAAAGCTGCCGAAGCGCATGGTGAGGTTGTGCGCCTCGATGGCATAGCCATCGCCCGTATCCGTGCGGGCCGGAGGCATCGTCAGCGTGCGGTGTCCCTGCCGGGCCTCCTCGGGAAGAAGCGCGACGAAGGCAGCGTCGAGATTGTCCGTGCCGGTTTGCCGGAGAAGCTCCTCATTGGTGCCCGTGGCAAGGATCTTGCCAGCGTTCATGGCCACCAGCCAGTCGAAACCGGCGGCCTCCTCCATATAGGCCGTGGCGACGATCACGCTCATCGACGGCCGGTCGACCCGGATGCGGTCGATGAGTTCCCAGAACTGCCGGCGCGACAACGGATCGACGCCCGTCGTCGGCTCGTCGAGGATGAGGAGGTCGGGATCGTGAATCAGCGCGCAGCACAGGCCGAGCTTCTGCTTCATGCCGCCGGAGAGCTTGCCGGCCGGCCGATCCGGAAACGGGGCGAGGCCGGTGCTTTCGAGAAGATCGGCGATGCGGGCTTCCCGCTCGGCGCGATCCTGCCCGAACAGCCGGCCGAAGAAATCGACGTTCTCGAAGATCGACAGGGTCGGATACAGATTCTTGCCCAGCCCCTGCGGCATGTAGGCGATCCGGGGACAGACGTCCCGGCGGTGCGCGGCGTCACGCATGTCTCCGCCGAGAACCTGCAGAGCCCCTTCCTGCAGAGCCCGCGCACCGGAGATCAACGACAGCAGGCTGGACTTGCCCACGCCATCCGGCCCGATCAGCCCGATCATGCGGCCCGACGGAACGTCGAGCGCGATATCGTCCAGGGCCGTCGTCCGGCCGTAGGCCAGCCTGATCCCATCGAAGCTGACAACCGGGGAAGACGCGGCCCCGCTCATTTCACCAGGTTCGCCTCAAGGAAATCGGGCCATTCGGTCTCCGCGTCGAGCTTGACGTAAGCCATGCCCGGAAGCCCGGTTTTGACCTGCTGGATATGCTTCCTGAGGAGATCGGGATCGAGGCGGGCGCGCACCCGGAACATCAGCTTGAGCCGCTCCTCCTCCGTCTCGACCGTCTTTGGCGTGAACTGGGCGACATCGGCAACGAACGACACCCGCGCCGGAATGACAGCCTGGGGCGCGGCATCGAGCACCAGCCGCACCTCCGCACCGAGCGCCACGCGGCCGGCCTGCTGCGTCGGCAGGAAGAACGTCATGTAGACGTCCGTGCTGTCGACCATGTTGAGCGCGCGGCCGCCGCTGGCCAGAACCTCGCCGGGCTGGGCGACGCGATACTGGATGCGCCCGTCCTGGGGTGCGACGAGCGTGCTGTCGGCGATATCGGCGTCGAGGCTTTCGATGGCCGCCTTCGCCGCTTCCACCGAAGCCTCCGCATCGACCACCTGGGCCCTTGCGGCTCCGATGGCCGCTTCGGACGCGGCGAGGGAGGCGTGCCCGGCCGCGAGATTTGCCTTGGCGCCTCTTTGCGCGGCGCGGTGATCGTCCAAAATCTGCTGGGATACGGCGTTCGTGCGGATGAGCTGCTCCGAGCGGGCCAGCCGGCCCTCGGCGGCCTCGAGCTCCGCCTCGCGCTGCTCGATGACCGCCTGCGCTGAGGCGCGCTCGGCTTCCCGCTGCGTCACGAGGCTTCTGGCCGTCTCTATGGCAATCTCGGAACGTCGCTGCTGGGCTTCGGCCTCGCGCTTGCGGGCGACGAGCTGGGTGACGTCCATCTGTGCGAGCGTCTGCCCCGCGGTGACGAAATCACCCTCGCGGACGAGAATATCCTTGAGGCGCCCGGCGGTCTTGGCCGCGATATCGATCTCGACGGCCTCGATGCGGCCATTGCCGCTCGCGACGCTGTCGGGCAGGCCCGGATTGGCGACACGCTGCCAGAGCAGGTAGACGGCGAAGGCCGCGAGGGCAATCGCTCCGACGATCAGCCATCTCTTGCCATCGGTCTTCATCGGGCCACCTCACGAAGGATTCCATCAGGATGCCGAGAACATCTTCAGGAATCGCGGATTACCTCAAGGTCCCATGGCGAGCGTTTTACGTCAACGATCGTTGACGTTCAACCACATGGCGGCATGTTAGGGCGGTGACGAGGCAGGATCGATGATGCGGAAGAGCGTTTTGCGGGGTGAAGGGAAAACCCGCCAAAACATATTGGCGGCAGCGGCGGAGCGGTTCGCCGGCGCATCCTATGACGATGTGAGCCTGCGCGACCTCGCGGCTGACGTCGAGGTCGATGTCGCCTACGTGCATCGCAGCTTCGGATCGAAGGAGAACCTGTTTCGGGCTGTCCTGGAATCGAGAAGCGCCAGGTCCGACCTCTCGAACGTCGCGGTCGACGACCTCGGGAAATATTACGCCCAGGCCCTGTTGACGCGCCCGCTCCGCGAGCAGGACGACGGCCCGAAGCCGCTGCTCATTCTGATCCGATCCCTTGCCAGCACCACCGCCGGGGCGCTTGTCAGCGAACGCCTGCACAACGACTTCATCGAGCCGCTGCGCCAAAAGATCGGGGACCCCGACCCGGCCCGGGCATCGATGATCATGTCGCTGCTGATCGGCTTCAGTATTCTGCGCAACCTCCTGCAAACCTCCGCCGCCGCCGGGATCGAGGCGGCCGAAGGTGAGGCGCTCATGGCTCAGGCGATCCAGGCGATCCAGGCGATCATAGAGCCCCCGCCGCGCGGAGAGCCGAGCGCCTAGCCATAAGCGGCGAAAGAGGCCGCGATACGCTCGCGGGAGGCACCGCTGCCAAGCAGGAGCGCCGTCAGGATCCGGGCCGCCGGCGGCGCCAGATAACCTGCGGGGATCAGGCCACGCGCGATCAGATCGCGCTCGGAGCCCGGGAAGCCGTAGGTTTCCCGATAAACCGGGCCTCCGGGCACACGGGTGGCGAGCACGACCGGCACCGACGCAGCCGCTTCCGTGACCGCATCCAGCACCGACATCGGAAGGTGACCGGCACCCATGGCCTCGATGACGAGGCCTTCATAGCCGGCGCCGAGAGCGGCGGAGATCAAGCGGCCGTCATCGCCAATACAGATCTTGATCACGGCGACGCGCGCGGGCCTTTGCGGCGCGCCCGCCAGCCCGCAATCGATCCGCACCGGCTTCAGCAATACGCGGGCGACGCCTTCCAGCACATGGCCGATGGGGCCGAAGCCCGGCGATACGAACGCCGACGGCAGCGCGGTGTGCCCCTTGGCGACGAAGCGGGCCGCGTGGATCTCGTCGTTCAGCACCACGCAGACGCCGAGTTCCGCGATGCCGCTGGCCGCGACGGTGACCGCGGCGAGAAGATTGGCCGGGCCATCGGCACCGGCCGCCGCCGCGCCGCGCATCGCGCCCGTCACGACGACGGGTTGCGGCCCGGTATGGAGCAGGTCCAGCACGAAGGATGACTCGTCGATCGTGTCGGTGCCCTGCACCACGACCACACCCGCGGCGCCATCATCCAGAGCCTTGCCGATGATGCGCGAAACCTCGGCCAGATCCTCGAAGGACAAGGATGATCCCGGCTTTAGGAAGGGCGTCGTGACTTCGATCCCGGCCACATCGGACAGGCCCGGCACGGCGGCGACGAGATCCTCGCCGCGCAGGCTGGGCGTGATGCCGCCCTCGGCTGCGGGCATCATCGTGATCGTGCCGCCAAGCACGATCACCTGAACCTTGGGCTTGCTCATGTCTCGGTCCTAATGCGTGTCGTTGGAGCGCCAGAAGATCAGCCGGCGGTCGAGCCATTCCAGCACGAAATAGCCGCCCGCGCCGATGCCCGCCAGCACCACGACCACCGCGAAGACGCGGTCGATCCGGAGCTGGTGATTGTAGAGGTCCACCAGATAGCCCAACCCTTCCGACGCGCCGACAAACTCACCGACAATGGCGCCGATGACGGCAAAGGTCAGCGCCGCCTTCACGCCGGCGAAGATCACCGGCAATGCGTGTGGCAGCGAAACCTTGCGGAAGGTCTGCATCGGCGTGGCCTTCAGCGAGCGCATCAGCTTGCGGGCATCGTCCGGCACGCTTTCCAGCCCCACCATCGTGTTCAAAAGGACCGGAAAGAACGAGATGACGATCGCCATCACGACTTTCGAACTCTGGCCGAAGCCGAACCACGCGATGAAGAGCGGCGCGAACACGATCTTCGGGATGGCCTGGAAGCCCACGATGAAGGGATAGGTGATCTTCTTGGCCGCCGGCCAGATGGCGAGTGCCGTGCCGAGCGCGAGCCCGATGAACGTGCCGAGGAAAAAGCCGATCAGGATTTCGCTCAGCGTCACCTGGAAATGGCGCATGAAAAAGCCGGTCGTCACCAGCGAGAACAATGCGGACATGACGGCGCTGAAGGACGGCAGGATGATGGGCGATACGAGCCCGAGCCGGGGCGCCAGCTCCCACGCCGCGAGCACCGCCACCGCGATGGCGATCGAATAGAGCCTGTACCTCATCTTGCCGCTATCGGCCGGGCGGCGGACCGGAATGGCCTGATCAGTGTGTGTCATGGCCCTGCCCGAGAAGTTTTCTGACGGTGAAGTTCAGTTCGGTGAAGCGCGGGTCCTGCAGAACGGCGATCTCGCGCGGGCGCGGCAGATCGATGTCCACCAATCCAGACACCTTGCCGGGGCGCGGCGTCATGACCACCACCCGGTCCGACATGAAGACGGCTTCGGAGATGTTGTGCGTGACGAAGAGCACCGTGATGCCGGCAGCCTGCGTGATGCGCAGCAATTCGAGGTTCATGGCCTCGCGGGTGAACTCATCCAGCGCGCCGAACGGCTCGTCCATGAGCAGGACCTTGGGCTCATAGGTCAGCAGCCGGGCGAGCGAGACGCGCTGCTGCATGCCGCCGGAAAGCTGGCGTGGATAGGCCTGCCGGAAGCTGCCAAGCCCCACCGCCTCGATGACGGCGCGGGCGCGATCACGTATCGCATTCTTGTCGATGCCGAACACTTCGGCCGGCATCAGCACGTTCTCCTCCACCGTGCGCCATGCCAGCAGGACCGGCGACTGGAACATGAAGCCAACCTGCCTCGAGGGTTCGACAATGGGTGTACCCTCGAAGAAGGACTCGCCCGCCGTCTGCGGCAACAGCCCCGCCACCATGTTGAGCAATGTGGACTTGCCGCAGCCACTTGGCCCGACGAAGGAGATGAACTCGCCCTTCCGGATGGCGAGGTCGACTCCCTTGAGCGCCGTGACCGGGACGCCATCGATGACGAAATCCTTGGCGAGGCCGCGGGCCTCGATGATCGGTGCGGCAGACGGCGCGGGGGCGGCGCCGCCTGTCGATGCGGTATCAGCCACGCTCATTTCGCGATGGCCGCCTTGTCGAAATCGTTCGCGGCCGGGATCAGCGAGGAATCGAGCACCTTCGTCAGGTCGACGTCCTTGGCGAGCCCGCCCTCCTGCTCGGAACCCGTGCGCAGGAAATCGTGGAAGGCTTTGAAGCCCGGCATGAAATGGGTGCCGATCGGCTGATCCGTCAGTTCCGCCGGCGGCGTCTTCAGCGTCTGCGCGGCTTCCCAGAAATTCCTGGCGACCGCCTCGTCCTCGAACTCTTCGGGGCGGATCTTCTTGGCTTCCGCGAAGGCCTCCGCATCATGCGCCGCGGAATAGACCACCGCCTTGGCGACGGCACGCAGGAACGCTGCATATTTCTCTCGGTTCTTCTCGAGCGCCACAGAGGTCACCACCACGCCATTGGCCGGGAAGTCCTGCGCTTCCTTGGGCAGGATGGTGACGAGGTCGATGCCCCGCGCACGGATCGAGGCGATGTCGAACAGGCTGGAGGAATAGGCGTCCACCTGCCCGTTCTGCAGCGCCTGAACGGTCAGCGCGGACCCGTCGCCAACGGGCACGATCTGCACGTCGCCCTCGCTCAGCCCGGCCGCGGCAAGGACGGCCTGGACAAGCGGAACCTCGCCGCCTGCGAGATCCGACACGCCGACCTTCTTGCCCTTCAGATCGGCAATATTGGCAATGCCGGATTGCCTGGTGGCGGCCAGTGTGAAGATGTTGGCGTATTGGTAGGAGGAGATCCAGCGCAGGTCATGGCCGTTCGCGACCGCGTTCAGGAAGGCGCTTGGCGCCGGAAGCGCAGCGTCTGCGTTGCCCGCAAGCACCTGCTGGATCGCGGCGCTGGACCCGCCGGCATCCTGATATTCGACCTCCAGCCCCTCTTCCTTGAAATAGCCCTTGGTCTCGGCGATGAAAAAGGGATGGTATTGGTTGACGCTTTCGACCGGGAACATCATCCGGAACGTGCCCAAATCCTTGGCGAGAGCCATTCCTGCCGCGCCGATACAGCTGGCCGCAACGATTCCGCTCAGGATCATCTTTTTCAGAACAGCTTGCATCATGGCCTCCGCTCGTCGGCGCATTGTGATCGGCATCCATGATGTCGTCGGAGACAATAGGTTGCGGAGGCTAGACTGATATATTAGATTTCGGCTGGCAAGGCCGATGATTATGCAGCAAGCATGATTATAAAGTGAGCAAGGCATTGGAGGGACGCGTGCGGATGAGGCTGACCGTCGAGGAACAGAAGCTTATCGGCACTCCGCTCAGCCGCAAGGATGCCGTTCTGCAATTGCTGAAGGCGGCCATTATCGACGGACGCCTGCCCCCGGGCGAGAAGCTCGACCAGAACGAGATCGCCGCACAATTGGGTGTCAGCCGCATGCCGGTGCGCGAGGCCCTGAAGCAATTGGAAGCGGAAGGCTTCGTGACCGTCTACCCTTATCGCGGGGTCGAAGTCTCGCGGCTGGAGCCGGCCGAGATCGTGGAGATGTTCGGGATCCGCATCGCGCTGGAGACCCTGGCCGTGGGCCGGGCCGTGTCCGGGCTGAAAGCCAGCCACCTCTCCCGCATGCGCAAGATTTTGAGCACGATGGATGGGCTCGTCGCCGATCCCGGCGAGGGCGACCCCTGGATGGGCCTGAACCACGAGTTCCACAGCATCGTCAACGAGGCCAGCGGCTGGCCGCGCCTGGTCGAAAGCATCGACCAGTTCCGCGGCAATGTGGAACGCTATGTCCGCTGCTATCTGGCGTTCCGGGGCCGCGAGCAATCGCAGTGCGAGCACTGGGAATTGCTGCAGGCCTGCGAAAAGCGCGATCCCGCCGCCGCGCAGGACGTCATCCGCCGCCACCTCGACAACACCGCGAATGCTCTCGTGGCCGCACTCGCCTCATCCTCCGAGACAGCGCCCCGCCATCCCGTCCCGGCTGAATAGCCCAAACCAAGGTGCATCGGCACAATGGCCGCACTGTCCGCATTCCGGGCGACCACGCTCGACATTCACGCCCATTTCTACCCGGAGCGCTTCATCCAGGCGCTCGACCATGAAGGCTGCGCCTGCGGATGCAGCGTGCGCCACCACGAGAAGGGGCCGATCATTGATGCCGGGCCGCTCCATGCCGGACCGCTGGCGCGACGCTTCATCGATCTCGACATGCGCATCGCCGACATGGACGCGCAGGGCGTGCAGGCGCAGGCGCTCTCTTTGACCCAGCCCATGGTGTACTGGGCCGAGCCAGGCCTGGCACGCAAGCTGTCCGCAACCTTCAACGATGAGCTGATCGCCGCCAGCGAGCGCTACCCGGACCGGCTTTACGGCCTGGCCATGCTGCCCGCGCATGCAGCGGCGGAAGCCGTCGCGGAACTTGGGCGCATCCGCCGTGCCCCCGGCATCTGCGGCATCTATATGGGCACCGCGATCGGCGACATGGACCTCTCCGACGAAAGCCTGCTGCCGGTCTTCGAGGCCATCGAGGAATCCGGTCTGCCGGTCTTCCTGCACCCCCTGAAGGTGCTGGGCATGACCGACCGGCTGAAGCCCTGGTTTCTGTCGAACCTGCTCGGCAACCCCTTCGATACGGCGGTCGCGGCGTCGCATCTGGCCTTCAGCGGCGTCATGGACCGCTTCCCGCGCCTGAACATCGTGCTGCCCCATGGTGGCGGCGCGCTGCCCTTCCTGATGGGACGGCTCGACCACGGCAGCCGCGTGCGGCCGGAACTGAAGCATCTCGAAGACGGCGCCGCGTCGTATCTGAAGCGCTTCTATTACGACACCATCACCCATTCCGATGAGGCCCTCGCTTTCCTGATCCGGGCGGTGGGTCCGGAGCGCGTGCTGATGGGCAGCGATTATTGCTTCGACATGGGCTACGAGCGCCCCGCCGCGGTGCTGGACGCGCTCGACCTGCCGGAACAGGACCGCGCCGCCATCCTCGGCGGCACCGCGCGCCGGCTGCTCGGCCTGACCGAGGCGCAATCGGCCTGAGCATTTCCCATCTCGTTCAGCTTGAGGACACCGACATGGCCGCTTCCGAGACCGGAACCACCCTTCGCAGCCGCCTGGACTATCAGCCGATCCACGACCGCCCGCGCCTGGAACTGCCGGGCGGCGCCCGCGTGGCGGTGTGGACCATCGTCAATGTCGAGAACTGGCGGCCCACCGGGCCGATGCCGCGCACGGTGCTGCCACCGCCGATGGGCCAGCCGCTTTTGCCGGATGTACCGAACTGGGCCTGGCACGAATATGGGATGCGCGTCGGCTTCTGGCGCTTCCTCAAGACCCTGTCCGACCGAAATCTGAAGGCCAGCTTTGCCGTCAACGGAACCTGCTGCGAGCTTTATCCGCAGGCCTGCCAGGCCGCGCTCGATGCCGGCTGGGACTTCATGGGACACGGCTTCGTGCAGCAGCCCATGCACCGCACCGACGACCAGAAGGCGGCCATTGCCCAGACCGTCGAGGCCATCACGCGCTTCACCGGCAAGCCGCCGCGCGGCTGGGAAAGCCCGGGCCTGACCGAGACCGACGAGACGCTCGATCTCCTGAAGGAAGCCGGGATCGAATATGTCGCCGACTGGGTTCTGGACGATCAGCCGGTTTCGCTGCGCACCCGCGCGGGCGAGATCGTATCCGTGCCCTACACCGTCGAGATCAACGACGTGGTGATGACCGCGATCCAGCAATCACCGTCCGACGAGATCCTGCGCCGTGGCCGCGATCAGTTCGACCGGCTCTATCTGGAAGGCGCGGAGATCCCGCGCGTAATGGCGATTTCGATCCATCCCTATCTGACCGGCGCGCCGCACCGCATCAAATATCTCGAAGCGCTGTACGATTACATTCTCGGCCATCAGGGCGTGGTGATGTGGACCGGCGCCGAGATCCTCGATTGGTACAGAGGCCAGAATCCGGGCTCAATCTCCGGCTGACGTGCCCCGTTTCACCTGTCGCCGCCGCCCGGCCGTGAGAGCGCACGGATCAGCGAGATCCTGACGCTCTCCACGTGGTTGCGCATCAGCATCTCGGCGCGGGCACCGTCGCGATAGAGAACCGCCTCATAGATGCGATGGTGGTCGTCGTGGCGCCGGCGCACGTCGGGGTGCTCGAAGGCAATGACATTGCGATGCGAGGACGGCGCCACTTGTTGCGACATCCGCAGCATGTCGCGCAGCATGCGGGACTGCCCGGCCTGATGGATGGCGCTGTGAAAGGCGACGTTGATGTCGGCATAGGCACTGCGCGCCGACGGCTCAAGTTCCGGCTTGCTGAGGAGGTCGTCCCCCTCGCGCAGGGCGGTTTCGATGATGTCCCGCTCGGCGTCCGACAGACCGATCTGCGCGGCGCGCTTCGCAGCCAGGCCCTCGAGCGTCGCGCGGATTTCGTAGGCCTGCATGATCTCGTCGAGCGAGAATTCGCGCACGTAATAGCCGCGATTGGGGAAGTGATCGAGAAGCCCCTCGCCCGCCAGCGAATGAAGCGCGGCGCGGATGGGTGTGCGCGACACATTCAACCGCTCGGACAGGGATACCTCCAGCATGCGCTCGCCGGGCTGGAACTCGCCAGCGAGGATCGCGCATCGAAGATCCTCCGTAATGGATACACTTCGGGTTGAGCCTTCCCGATCGCCATTGTTCTCGCCAAGGCGTGCACGGACCCCGGTATTCGCTGCCATCGTGTACGCACTCCCTTTGGTTTCCACAGCTAGTTTAGCTGCTTACGGCATGTTCGCCTGCAACTTTTTTGCCCACCTCGTGCCCGCTGAGCAGGCACCTTCCCACGCCTCAGAGCGGCCAGCATCGCCACTAAATGTATACATTTAGGGCTTGATATTCATCCAAATGTATATCAGCCTAGAATGCATGGCGGCTATGCAGCCGGGATTTTGAGGGAGTAGGTGTCATGCGCAAGAGCGTTCTCGTCGTCCGGTTGAAGGCTGCGCTCTGAGATGGCCCTGGCGTTCGATCCCGAAGTGACAACACTCGCCATTGTCGGTAGCGACGACCGTTTTCCCGTGCGTCGCATCTATTGCGTCGGGCGAAATTACGTCGCGCATATCCGCGAGATGAAGGAAGGCGACGAGCGCGACCCGCCGTTCTTCTTCCAGAAGCCCACGGATTCCGTGGTTGAGGAAGGGGCGGTCGTTCCTTACCCGCCGCTGACCGACGATTTCCAGTTCGAGGTCGAGCTTCTCGTCGCCATCGGCAAGACGGCCCGTGACGTGCCGGTGGAGCAGGCTCTCGACGTGGTTTTCGGCTATGGCGCCGCCATCGACCTGACCCGCCGCGACCGCCAGCGCGAAAGCTTCGCCAAGGGCCTGCCCTGGGAAATCGGCAAGAGCTTCGACAAATCCGCGCCGTGCGGGCCCATCCATCGCGTCGACGATGTGGGCCATCGCCTCGAAGGCTCCATCCTGCTGACCGTCAACGGGCAGGAAAAGCAGAGCGGCGACCTGAAGCAGATGATCTGGAACACGCCCGAGATCATCGCGAACCTCTCCACGCAATACCGGCTCGAGCCCGGCGATCTCATCATGACGGGCACGCCGGCCGGCGTCAGCGCGGTTGTGCCGGGCGACGAACTCATCGCCTCGATCGAGGGCCTCACGCCCTTCACCTTCCGCATCGGCCCCAAGGAGGCGTGATCCATGCTGCCCACCGAACGGATCAGCTTTTCCGCCATCACGGAGCGTGAACCGCTCAAGCTGCCGGGAAACGCCCGGATGGTGGTGTGGATCATCGTCAATATCGAGGAATGGGATCCGAAGGAAACCATGCCGCGCACGGTGCTGACGCCACCGGCGGGCGGTTCGCCCTCGCCCGATATTCCGAACTGGGCCTGGCACGAATACGGCAACCGCGTCGGCTTCTGGCGGCTGCTGGAAATGCTCGACAATCACGGCATCAAGGCCGTGCTGGCCATCAACGGAAAGGCCATCGCCACCTATGAGGCCATCTCCCGCGCCGCGCTCGAACGCGGCTGGGAGTTCATGGGCCACGGCTTCGGCCAGAAGAACATGCAGAAGGTGCCGGACGAACGCGAGGACATCCGCAAGACCGCCGATGCCATCAAGGCCTTCACCGGCAAGGCGCCGCGCGGCTGGCTCGGACCGGGGCTGACCGAGACCTGGGAGACGCCGGACCTCCTCGTCGAGGAAGGCTTCGACTATGTCTGCGATTGGGTGCTCGACGACGAGCCCGTGGTGCTGAAGACGCGCACGGAACCCATCGTCAACATCCCCTACACGCAGGAGTGCAACGACGTCGCCATGATGCTGATCCAGCATCACAAGGCGTCGGAATATCATGACCGCGCGATGGACCAGTTCGAGCAACTGTATCACGACAGCCGGGACTCGGCCCGTGTGATGGCTCTCGTCGTCCATCCCTACATCATGGGAGCACCGCACCGCGCCAAGCACTTCCGCCGCATCCTGGAGAAGATCAGCAATCTCCCCGATGTCCAGTTCTGGACGGGCGAAGAGATCTACGACTGGTATCTCGGCCAGCGCCCCGACGCCCTGAAGAACGGGGCCTGAACGTGGGCAGCCTCAACCTCGTCCAGTTCCTCAACGGCCTGACCTTCGCGGCGCTGCTGTTCATCGTGGCCTCGGGCTTCACGCTGATCTTCGGCCTGTTGCGCATCGTCAACCTGGCCCATGGCGCGCTGTATCTGTTCGGCGGCTATGTCGGCTATTCGGTGGCCGGCGCCACGGGCAATTTCGTGCTCGGCATCATGGCCTCCATGCTGTGTGTGGCGGTGATGGGGCTGGTGCTGGACCAGGGGCTGCTGCGCTTCGTGCGCGGCTTCGAACTGCGGCAGGTTCTGCTGACGCTCGGCGTCGCCTTCGTGCTGAACGACCTCGCTCTGGTCATCTGGGGCGGCGACACCTTCTCGGTTCCGGTTCCGGAGATGCTGCGGGGCGCCGTGCGCATCGGTGGCGCCTTCTTCCCGAAATACCGGCTCTTCGTGCTCGTCCTCGGCGTCGTCGTGTTCATCGCGCTGTGGCTGCTTCTGAACAAGACGCGGCTCGGCGCGCTGATCCGAGCGGGCGTGGACGATCCGGAAATGGTGGAGGCGCTCGGCATCAACATCCGCCGCGTCTTCCTCGGCACCTTCATGCTGGGCGCATCTCTTGCCGGGCTCGGCGGCATGGTAGGCGGCGCGTTCCTGACGCTCTACCCCACCGCCGATTCCGAGATCCTCGTCTTCTCGCTGGCCGTGGTCATCATCGGCGGGCGCGGCAGCCTTGTCGGCGCGGCGGTGGGCGCGCTCCTCGTGGGCATGCTGAACACGATCGGTCAGGTCATGTTCCCCGAGCTCGCCTATTTCGTCATCTTCGGGCCCATGGCCGCGATCCTGGCCTTCCGGCCGCTTGGATTGTTCGGGAGGACCGCCTGAATGGCCTCCGCCACACGCTTTCCCATCCTCGCCTTCGCGGTCATCCTTGTCGTGTTCGGCGCACTGCCTCTGTTCGCGTCGAGCTACCAGACAAGCGTCGCCAACGAGATCCTGATTTTCGCGCTGCTGGCCATGTCGATCGACGTGCTGGCCGGCTTCGCGGGGCGTACGTCGCTCGGCCACGGCGCGATCTTCGGCGCATCGACCTATGTCGTGATGTACTGGACCTCGATGGTCGGCGGTTCGCCCTGGGTTGGGCTTGCGCTGGGTATAGCCGCCGCGACCCTGCTCGCCGCGATCTTCGCCCTGCTCGCCGTGCGCGTCAGCGGTGTCTACTTCCTGCTGCTGACGCTCGCGCTCGGCATGATCGTCTGGGGCGTGTGCCTGCGCTGGACCAGCGTGACGGGCGGCGAGAACGGCATTCGCGGCCTGGGCCGGCCCGAGATCATCGCCGATCCGACCGTCTTCTTCTACGTAACGCTGGCCGTGGTGCTCGCCTGCACCTTCATCATCTGGCGCTTTGTCCAGTCACCGTTCGGGCTCACCCTGCGCGGTCTGCGCGACAGCGACAGCCGCATGAGCAGCCTCGGCTACGGCACGGCTCTGCACATGTTCATCGCCTTCACCACGACCGGCTTCTTCGCCGGAACGGCGGGCGGGCTTTATGCGCTGTTCAACGATTTCGTCAGCCCCTCCACGGTCCAACTGTCCCAGTCGGTCGAGGGCCTGCTCATGGCCATTATCGGCGGAATCGGCACGCTGTTCGGCGGTTTCATCGGGGCTGCGGCCATCATCCTGCTCGAGAACTTCGTGAGCGGATTCACGCCGCGCTGGCCGATGGTGCTCGGCGTCATGTTCATCGCGACGATGATCTTCGCGCCCGAAGGCGTGCTCGGCGCGGCACGCAAATTGCTGCGGCGCGACCGCCACTAGCCCCGGAAACCTGAACAGAGGTGACAATCATGGATCGCAGGCAGTTCTTGAAGACATCGGGTCTGGCGCTGGCTGCGTCGGCCACCGGCACGCTTGCCATGCCCTTCCTCGCACGCGCCCAGTCCGGCCCGATCCGGATCGGGCTCATGGCCCCCTTGAGCGGCGTCGTCGCCGCCGGCGGTCGCGAGATCGCGGAGGGCTTCAACATGTTCTGGGAAGAGAAGGGCAACAATATCGGCGGCCGCAAGGTCGAGGTCCTTGTGGAGGACGATGCCGGCAATCCCGACACCGCGCTGCAGAAGGCGCGCCGCCTCGTCGAGCAGTCCAAGGTGGATTTCCTGTTCGGCAATCTGCTCGCAAACACCGGCCTGGCCGTGGCCAATTACGTGAAGGGCAACGGCGTTCCCTATTTCATTCCCGTCATCGCGGCGGACGACCTGACGCAGCGCCAGCGCGTGAAGAACGTGATCCGCGTTGCAGGCTACACTGCCAGCCAGATGCCGCGCCCCCTCGCCGACTGGGCGCTGAAGCAGGGCTACAAGCGCATCGCCACGATCTCGCAGGATTACACGTTCGGCCACGAGCAGTGCGCTGGTTTCGCGCAGGTCTTCACCGAAGGCGGCGGCGAGATCGTGGCCCAGCTCTGGAACCCGCTCAACACCGCCGATTTTAGCCCCTACATCGGCCAGATCGCCTCGGCCAATGTCGATGCCGTCTTCGCGATGGAGCTCGGTGCCGATGCCGCGCGCTTCATCAAGCAATATTCCGATTTCGGCCTGAAGGGGCAACTGCCCCTTCTCGGCGCGCAGAACTTCACCGACCAATCGGTGATCCGCACGCTCGGCCCGGAATGCGAGGGCATCATCTCCTCCGCCCATTTCGCGGAAGGCTCCGACAATCCCGCCACCCAGAATTTCGTGAAGGCCTATTCGGCGAAATACGGCAAGCTGCCATCGCTCTACGGCTTCTCGCATTATTCCGGCGCGATGTGGATCGGTCAGGTCATCGAGCAGCTGAACGGCGACATCTCGAACCGTGACGGCTTCATCGACGCGGTGCTCAAAAGCGAGCTCGACAATTCGCCGCTCGGCCGCCCGGTCAAGTTCGACGATTACGGCAACCCGGTCTACGACGTCTATATCCGCAAGGTCGAGAAGACCCCGGAGGGCAAGTTCTGGAACGTGCCGGTCGAGACCTATCCGAGCGTCTCGCAGTTCTGGACCTACAACGCGGACGAATACCTGAAGAATCCGCCCTTCTCGCGGACCAATCAGGGCATCAAGAAGTAATCCACGCCAGCAAAATGGGCGCGGCAATGCCGAGCCGCGCCCGCATCATTTCCCGAGAGAAGAGCCCAGTACGTGTCAGAACCCGCGCTTGTCCTTGAGGATGTTGTGGTGGCCTTCGGTGCGCTGAAGGCGGTCGATAACGTGTCGATGCAGGTGAAGGCAGGCGAACGCCGCGCCATCATCGGCCCCAACGGCGCGGGCAAGACCACCCTGTTCAACGCCATCACCGGCGTCCACGCGCCGACGTCCGGCCGCATCACCTTTGCCGGCCAGGACATCACGCGGAAGCCGGCCCATGTGCGCGCGCGGATGGGCATCAGCCGCACCTTCCAGATCACCAATCTGTTTCCGAGCCTCACCGTCGACGAGAACATGCAGCTCGCGCTGCGCGGCACCGGGCGGGGCAAGTTCTCGCTGTTCGGTTCGACGCGCCTGAACGCCGAGGAAGAGGAGCGCGTCGCGTCCGCCCTGTCGCTGTCGCGGCTGCGCGAGCGTGGCTCGACACCGGTGCGCGACCTCTCCTACGGCGAGCAGCGCCAGCTCGAAATGGCCATGGCCGTCGTCACCCGTCCGCGCATGCTGCTGCTGGACGAGCCGGCGGCGGGCCTCTCCCCCGTGGAGCGCGTCATCGTTTCCGACATCATCCGCTCCCTGCCCCGCGACCTCACCATGGTGCTGATCGAGCACGACATGGAATTGGTGCTGAAGCTCGTCGATTGGGTGACCTGCCTGAACAACGGCCAGCATCTCGCCGAGGGCGCGCCCGACGCGATCGGCCACGACCAGCGCGTCCAGGACGTCTATCTCGGAAAGGCGCGCGCCCATGCTTGAGGTCCGCGACGTTCACAGCTTCTACGGCGATGCGCATGTTCTGCACGGCGTGACCATGCATGTGGAGCCCGGCGAGGTCGTCGCCTTGCTCGGCCGCAATGGCATGGGCAAGACCAGCCTGATCCGCTCCATCATGCGCCTGCCGAATCCGCAGGTGCGTGACGGCCAGATCCTGTGGAAAGGCGAGGAATTGCGGGGGCTGACGCCGCACGAGGTTGCCAAGCGGCGCATCGCGCTCGTTCCCCAGGGCCGGCGGCTGTTCCCCTCGCTGAGCGTCACGGAGCATCTGACCATGCTCAAGCCGGCCAGTTCCAAAGAGGGGTGGACGGTGGACCGGGTGTTCGAGATGTTCCCGCGTCTCGCCGAGCGCCGCCAGCACCGCGGCAATCAATTGTCCGGCGGCGAGCGGCAGATGCTCGCGGTTGGCCGCGCGCTGATGATCGACCCCGAGCTGATCCTGATGGACGAGCCCTCGGAGGGTCTGGCGCCGGTGATGGTGCAGCACCTCGAATCCATCATCGCCGATCTCGGCAAAACTGGGCTCGGGATCCTTCTGGTCGAGCAGAATCTCTACAGCGCGCTGTCCGTGGCCGACCGGCTCTATGTGCTGGAAACCGGCAAGGTGGTGCATGAGGCCAGCGCCGCCGAGATCCGCCAGGACGAGGCGCCCCTGATGCGCTTCCTCGGCGTCCACTGATATCGCCATCCATCGAGGTAGACCAATGCCCGACACCGCCTGGGGCCTGTTCATCGACGGCGCCTTTCGCCCCGCCATCTCCGGCCGCACCTTCACGGTGGAGAACCCGAAGAACCGCGAAGTCATGGCGGAAGTGGCGGAAGGTGACGCCGCCGACGTCGACATTGCGATCGACGCGGCGGAGCGCGCCTTCCCGGTCTGGTCGTCCCTGACCGGCGCCGAGCGCGGCGACATCATGCATCGCGCGGCCGAGATCCTGAAGCGGCGCCTGCCCGATTTCGTCACCATCGAGATCGACCAGATCGGTCGCCCGCGCCGCGAGATGGCGGCGCAGCTTGCCCGCCTGCCGGAATGGTTTTCCTATTTCGGTGCGGTGGCGCGCACCCATGAAGACACGGTTCCGCCCTTCGCCGGCGACTACCTCAACTACACCCGCCGCGTCCCGCTCGGCGTGGTCGGCCATGTCACGCCCTGGAACCATCCGCTGCTGATCCTGACCAAGAAGGTCGCGCCTTCGCTCGCCGCCGGCAACACCATGGTGGTGAAGCCGTCCGAACTCGCGCCGATCACTCCGCTTTTGCTGGGTGAGGTGCTGAAGGAAGCGGGCGTGCCGGACGGCGTTTACAATGTCGTCCCCGGCTTCGGCGGCACGGCGGGTCTCGCGCTGTCGGCGAGCCCGCGCATCCGCAAGATCGACCTCACCGGCGGCACGGAAACCGGCAAGGCGGTGGCCTCCATCGCGGGCCGGAACCTCACCAAGGTCGCGGCCGAGCTTGGCGGAAAGGCCGCCGTGATCGTGTTCCCCGACACCGATGCGGATCGCGCCGTATCCGCCGCTATGTTCGCCTCCTTCATCGCCTCGGGGCAGACCTGCGTGCAGGGCGCGCGGCTCCTCGTCCATCGCTCCGTGCATGATGAGGTCGTCGCGGGCCTGGTCCGCCGCGCGGCACGGATCCGGCTTGGCGACCCGCAGCTTGCCGAGACCCAGATGGGCCCGATGGTCTCCGAGAAGCAGCGCGACATGGTGGAACGTTACGTCCGCATCGGCACCGACGAGGGCGCGACATTGGCCTATGGCGGCGTTCGCCCCGACGGCGCCGAATTCGACGCCGGTTACTACATCCAGCCCACCATCTTCACGGATGTGACGCCGGATATGCGCATCGCGCAGGAGGAGATTTTCGGGCCTGTCGTCTGCGTGATGCCGTTCGACAGCGAGGAAGAGGCGATACGCATCGCCAACGGCACCGAGTTCGGCCTGGCGACCAGCATCTGGACGCGCGACGTAGCCCGCGCCCACCGTGTGGCGGCCAAGCTTCAATCCGGCATCACCTGGATAAACGACCATCACCGCATCGATCCGGCCTCGCCCTGGGGCGGCTTCAAGATGAGCGGCATCGGACGCGAGAACGGGCTGGTCGCCTATGAAGAATACACGCAGATCCAAAACGTCATCGTCAATCTGAAGGACGATGTGTTCGACTGGTACGCCGATGACGGCGTCGTCAAGCGATACAGCTGATCGAAACCAGCAAGGTTACAGCAAAAAGCCGTCCCTGATTTTCCATCGGGGACGGCTTTCACGTTTGAGGATCCGGTCAGATCTCGACCTGAAGGGCCTTGCCTTGTTGCTTCGCCAGTTCGACGACGGCGCCCGCTACCGCGAGGTCCTGAAGGCCTACGCCAGTGCCGTCGAAGATCGTAATCCCGGCGTCACCACGTCCCTCGTGCTCACCAATGATCACCTTGCCGAGCGCCACCACATCACTCTCGGTGATGGAGCCGGCCGCAGCGGCGTGCTGAAACTCGCCGATGGTCAGCGACTGGGCCACCTCGTCGGTGAACAGCCGGGCGCGGGCGACCAGGGCCGGGTCGAGCTCCTGCTTGCCCTTGGTGTCAGTTCCCATGGCCGCGATGTGGGTCGGCCCCTTCACGTGGCCGTCCAGCAGCAAGGGCTCGAAGGCCGAGGTGATCGAGATGATCACATCCGCTTCCGCGCCCAATTGCTCGCGCTCGACCGCTTCGAACGGCAGGCCCAGTTCGGCGGCGGTGTCGGCGAGACGCGACAGCATGTCGGGATGCGGGTTCCAGCCCAGCACCCGTTCGAACGCACCGAACCGCACGGCGGCCCGCATCTGGAACGCCGATTGATGGCCCGCGCCGATCATGCCCAGCACCTTCGCACCCTTCGGCGCCAGATGCTTGCTGCTGACGGCGCTCGCGGCGGCGGTGCGCAGTGCGGTCAGCAGGTTTCCACCCACCGCCGCCGAGACGCGGCCCGTGTCCGGGTCGAACAGGAAGATCGTGGACTGATGGTTGATCAGCCCGTGCTTCTGGTTGTTCGGCCAATAGCCGCCGGCCTTCAGGCCAAGATTGAGCCCGCTGGCGTCGAAGCCGCCCTTGAAGCCGTAGAGTGCGTCTTCATGACCGAGAGCCTCGCGGATGACGGGGAAATTGCGCGCTTCGCCCCGCGCCATGGCGGCGAAGACGGCCTCGACGGCATCGAATGCCGCCTCGGCCGTCATCAGTCCGGCGATGTCCTTTTCAGGAACGACCCACATCAATAGGCCTTCCCGCGCGCCGAGACCGGCCACAGCGTCTCGACCTTGCCGTTGCGCACGCCGACATACCAATCGTGGACGTTGCAGGTCGGGTCGCAATGGCCCGGCACCAGCCGCAGCTTCTCGTTCACCTTCAGCACGCCACCATTGTCCTCGATCACGCCGTGCTCGTCGCTGCACTTGATGTATTTCACATCGTCGCGGCCGTAGACGAAGGGCAGGCCGCTATCGACCGACTGTGCCTTTAGGCCGGCATCGACCACCGCCAGATGCGGCTTGGCATGGCTCATCACGCTGGTCAGGATGAACAGCGCGTTCTGCCATTCGCCCTGGTCGATGCGCTTGCCGTCGGCGTCGTGGATGCGGCCGTAATCGGCGTCCATGAAGGCGTAGGAGCCGCACTGCAGCTCGTTGTAGACGCCGGAATTGCTCTCGAAATAATAGCTGCCCGTGCCGCCGCCGGACACCAGTTCCGCCGTCAGCCCCTTGGCCTTCAAGGCCTCGACAGCGTCCGTCACCTGGGCGATGGCCGCGTCCAGCTTGGCCTTACGGTCCTCATAGCTGTCGATGTGCTGCATCGCGCCCTGATAGGCCTGCAGCCCCGTGAACTTCAGGCCCGGCGCGGCGTCGATCGCGGTGGCGATCTCGACCACTTCCGGGGTGGTCTTGACGCCGCAGCGGCCGGCGCCGCAATCGATCTCGACCAGGCATTCGATGGTCGTGCCGTGCTTCTGCGCCGCCGCCGACAGGTCGGCCACGTTGGCCACGTCGTCGACGCAGACGATGGTTCGTGCGCCCAGCTTCGGCATGCGCGCCAGCCGGTCGATCTTGGCAGCGTCACGCACCTGGTTGCTGACGAGGATGTCCTTGATGCCGGCGCGGGCGAACACTTCCGCCTCGGACACCTTCTGGCAGCAGACGCCGATGGCGCCGCCAAGCTCCATCTGCAGCTTCAGCACGTCGACGGATTTGTGCATCTTGCCATGGGCGCGGTGGCGCATGCCGTGCGCCTTCACGTAATCGCCCATCTTCTTGATGTTGCGCTCCAGGGCGTCGAGATCGAGGATCAGGCACGGCGTCTGGATGTCGGCTTCATTCATGCCCGGAACGGCCGGCACGTCGTAGCCGACTTCGAGATCGGCGTAATTGCCCGCGGCAATGTTAGAGGGTGCGTTCATGGATCCTCTCCTCAATTCCAGGGCAGTTTGTCGAGATCGACATTGCCGCCGGTTATAATGACGCCGACGCGCTTGCCGGCATAGGTCTCGCGGTTCTTCAGGATGGCGGCCAGCGGCACGGCGCTGGAGGGCTCCATCACGATCTTCAGGCGCTTCCAGATCAGTTTCATCGCATCGACGATCTCCTGCTCGGAGGCCGTCTGGATGTCCGTGACGTGGTTCTGCACGAAATGCCAGGTGAGGTCCTTCAGCGGCACCTTCAAGCCGTCCGCGATGGTGTCGGGCGCATCGTCGGCGATGATGTGCCCCGCCTTGAAGCTGCGCATGGCGTCGTCGGCCTGCTCGGGCTCGGCGGCGTAGATTTTCACTTGAGGGGCCAGCTGCGACAAGGTCAGGCAGGTGCCGGACACCATGCCGCCGCCGCCGATCGGCGCGATTACGGCGTCGAGGCCCTCGATCTGCTCGATCATCTCGGCCGAGCAGGTGGCTTGGCCAGCGATCACGCGCGGATCGTTATAGGGATGCACGAACTCGGCGCCGGTCTCGGCGACCACCTCAGCGAACACCGCTTCGCGGCTGGAGGTCGAAGGCTCGCACTCCACCACGCGCGCTCCATATCCCTGAACGGCGTCCTTCTTGGCCTGCGGCGCGGTGCGCGGCATCACCACGGTGCAGGGCACGCCGCGACGGCCCGCCGCATAGGCAAGACAGGTGCCGTGATTGCCGCTGGAATGGGTGGCGACGCCCCTGGCCGCCTGCTCGTCCGACAGGCCGAACACTGCGTTCGACGCCCCACGCGCCTTGAACGCGCCGGCCTTCTGCAGGTTCTCGCATTTGAAGAACAGCTCCGCGCCGGTCAGTTCGTTCAGCATCCGCGACGTGAGGACCGGCGTACGATGAATATGCGGCTCGATGCGCTGACGCGCGGTGAGCATGTCCTCAAGCGTCGGAATGTACATGGGGTTCGCCCTCTGCTGCGCCGCTGCCGGCGCGGATTTGATAGCTTTGCCGAAACGCGTCGCGTCCCACGCGGGACCGTTTAGCATCCACAGGCCGCCGCACGCCAAGTTTTTGATGGATCTTGCCGGGGCTAGTCGCGCGAAAAGCGCCCTGCAAACGATCATGGCCCGACACTAACCGATGACCGGGAGATTGTTGAGCCCACCTCGGGGGTGCTCGCGCAAGCGCGCTCGGCCGGAAGCTCGCCGAAACTTTTGGAATGCTTGAGGATTCGGTACCCGCTGAGGCCTAAAGGCCTTCCGGCTCAGGCCCAGGAGAAAGCGAGCGGCGCTTCACGGAAGGCGAAGCGGTTCAGATGCTCCTCGACCACACCGCGCGTGATCGCGAGGCTGTCTGTGGTGCTGCTGCGGATGCTGATGTTCAGGGCCGCGTCATCCGCTTCGAGGTTCACCAGGTCGCCTGACGGCATCCGGATCTCGGCACGTTCCTCGCTGTGCGAAACCTCGAGCTTGTGCTGCCAATGGCGGCAGAGCTGCTGAAGGTAACGGCCCGCATTGGCGGTCGGAACGGTGCCCGAGATTTCCTGAACGCTCATGGCGGCTCTCTTCCATGGAAAAGGTGCGGAGATTGATCTCCGCCCCTTTGCTTGAGGTGGACCTCGGCCACAGACCGGCCGAGGTGCCGGCTAGAAGTCGATCGACGCGGAGAGCGTGAAGGTCCGGGGCGCGCCGGCGGCAAGGAAGCCACGCGCCGACGAGGCCCAGTAATTCTCGTCGAAAACGTTCTCGACGCCCGCGCGAACCACGACCGGCCGGTCCCACGGATCCTCGAACGCGCAGCGCATGCCGACATCGACGCGCGTCCAGTCGGGCACCTTCTGGGTGTTGGCCTGATTGTAGAAGGTGCTGCCGTTGTAGACGAGGCGACCCGTCGCGGTGAGGCCCGCGACCCAAGGCAGATCGTATTCGCCGTACAGGCTGATCGCCGTCCGGGCGACACCGGGCACGCGATTGCCGTCGAACCTACCTTCCAAGGTGCTCTCAAGCTCGGCATCGATGAAGGTGATACCGCCGAGAAGCCGCAGGCCCTCGATCGGTTGCCCGAACAACGTGAACTCAAGACCGCGATTGACCTGAAGACCATTGAGGCCGAACTCACGCCCAATCGTGAACCCATTGGGCTGCTGAATTTCGAACAAGGACGTCGTGAAAGCGAACGACCCGGCATCGTATTTGAAGCCGATTTCCTTCTGCTCGTTTACCGAGGGCGGAAAGACTTCCCCGGAATTAAGCGCACTGGTCGGCGCGATGGGTCCTTCCGTCAGCGCCTCTACGTAATTGGCGTAAACTGAGAAATTGTCCGTCACCCGCGCCAGAACGGCGACGGCCGGGCTGAACCGATCTTCCTCGTAGAAATAATTGATCTCGCCGACAGGTACATTGGGGATTCCGGGACGGGTGTTGAAGCCCCTCGAAAGCATGTCCTGATAGCGACCGCCGATGGTCAGCTGAAGCCTGTCATCGACAAAGGACAGGGTATCGGAGATCGCAACGCTAGTGGAGAGAAGATCCGCAAACGGGATCAGGTTGTTCGAGCGGGGCAGCCCGGTCGTATCCGCGAAGCCGGGAGGCACGTAAACAGGATTATAGATGTTCGTCGTATAGGTCGGAAAACCGAGAATCCTGGGATTGAACTCACCACGATTGTTCTCGTTCAGGGATCTTGAAAACGAGACGTTCAGCCGGTGGCCGACGAACCCGGTGTCAAATTCCGATCGCACGCCAATCTCGCCGGAAAAGCCCTGGATCTGCTGCGGGTTATAGCCAAATTCAGCCCGCGCATCCCCGTCCTCGTTGAGGATCGTGTAGGACGTGGTCAGGAAGTCTTCGCGATACCGGCTGGCACCCGCGGCCGCATACACCGTCGTGTTGGGCAGGATGTCGTACTCCACCCGCCCGGCGGCCATGTTGTATTCGCTGTCGTGATACTCCCACGGATTTGCCGTGTTGATACGGCCATCCGGCGCGCGCGGGACGGGAACGCCCGCCTCCAGCGCGTTGAACAGCGACGTCGGCGCGTCGAGGTTCTGGGTGGAATGGTTGAGGTCGAGCGAAGCGCGGAAGCGGTCGCCGCGATAATCGAGGCCGAGCGACGCGACGCCGACCTCCGCTTCGTTGTTGTCGAAGGCCGTATCGCCGTTGCGGTAGGAGCCGTTGACGCGGATGCCCCACGCATTGTCCTCACCGAAGCGGCGGCCGACATCGAGATGCGGGGTGATGAGCGTATCGCTGCGATAGGTGGTCGTCAGGCGCGTCAGCGGCTCGTCGGTGGCGCGCTTCGGAACGAGGTTGATCGTGCCGCCGACGCGACCCGTGCCGCCATTGATGAGCGCCGTCGGCCCCTTCAGGATTTCGACGCGCTCGATGCCTTCCAGGAAATGCCGCCGCGGATTGGCGATGTAGGGCAGGCCGTCATAGAAAACGTCGAGATTGGTGACCGAGAAGCCCCGGATGAAGAAGGAATCGCGCTCGCTGAAGGGCGGCGCGTCGGCGCGGACCGACGGGTCGTTCAGCGCGATATCCGCAACCGACTGGGCCTGCTGATCGCGGATCAGCTTCTCCGTATAGCCGGTGACGTTGAAGGGCGTTTCCAGCACCGAGCGATTGCCCAGGATGCCGAGACGCGTGCCGGAGCCGACCTGCCCGCCCGCATAGGGAGCCGGCGGCTGCCCCACGGTGCCGGTCGGGGGAGCCCGCCCCGCATCGCCGGCGGCGCCTTCGACCACGATTTCGTCGAGCACCACCGACGTCGCATTCGCCGAATTGCGCGCACTTGCATCCTGCGCGGAGGCTTTCTCTCCACCTGCGAGCGCCAGCCCAAGGACACTGAGAGATAATGTGCCACACAGATGTGCGGTTCTCGCAAGCTCGCGCATTCCCCGACCCCAACCACAGATTAGAAAAGTTATACTTTTTTATATTTCGACATGTTCTCCATTTCTCATGAATAAATCCGAGTCAACGGCAGAGATAGAAATTTAAATTCTTCTAATTAAAGACTAGTCTGGAGATTACCGCTTGACGTTGCCATCCGCACGACGATGAATTATCGCCGGCTTTCGAAAGATCTGAAGGCCGTGCCCACTCTGCGTCGGCTGGACAGGATGATGATGATCGTCACGCGTTTGCTTCCCGCCGCCCTGTTCGCGATTGCGCCCTTACTGGCCGTCGCCGAGCCTGTGCGCGTCGAAACGGCGCAGGGACAGGTCGAGATCGCGGCGCGGCCCGAGACCGTTGCCGTCTTCGACATCGCAGCACTCGACACGCTGGCACGGCTGGGCGTGCGCCCGGCCGGCGTGCCAGAGCGGGTCTACCTGCCGCAGCTTCAGGAAGCGGCCAAGGACGCGAAGATCGTCGGCAACATCTTCGAGCCCGACCTCGAAGCGCTGAGCGCGCTCGGGCCCGATCTCGTCATCGTGGGAGGACGCTCCTCGCCACGGCTCGCCTCCGTCACGCGCGTGGCGCCGACGATCGATATGTCGATCCGCGACGGCAATCTGGTCGTGGACGCAAAGGCCCGCCTGGCCACCTACGGCCAATTGTTCGGTCGCGAGGACGAGGCCGCAAAAGCCGCGCAGGATCTGGACGCGGCGCTTGGCGGGGCGCGCTCCGCGATCGCCGGCAAGGGGCGCGGCCTGATCATCATGACCAACGGCCCGAAGATCTCGGCCTACGGGCCGGGGTCGCGCTTCGGCTGGCTGCACACCGAACTTGGCCTCGAACCCGCCTCCGCCGACATCACCTCCGCGATCCACGGCGAGGTCATCTCCTTCGAGTTCATCCGCAAGGTCGATCCCGACTGGCTGATCGTCATCGACCGGGCGGCAGCGATCGGGGCGTCGGACGAGAGCGCCCGCGCCACGCTCGACAATGCATTGGTGCGCGCGACCGGCGCATGGCAGCGCGACCGGGTGGTCTACCTGCCCGCCGCCGATCTCTACATTGCGGCCGGTGGTGTTCAGGCCATGACGCGCGTGCTCGAAACACTGACGTCGCGCTTCGCCCGCCCCTGATGACGCTTCGCAGCCGCCGGGCGCCAACATCGATCGCGGCGCCCATGCTGCTTGCGGCGCTCATGACGGCGAGCCTTTTCGTCGGCGTGGGCGATCTCGCGCCGGGCGGCAGCGCGGAGGCGATTTCCCTGATCCTCGACAGCCGCCTGCCCCGCACCCTGGCGGCGGTGCTGGCGGGCGCCGCACTGGCCATCGCGGGCCTTGTGCTGCAAACGCTCGCACGCAACCGTTTCGTCGAGCCGACGACCGCCGGCAGCGGACAAAGCGCCGCGCTCGGCATCCTCATCGTCACATTGCTCGCGCCGGATGCCTCGATTGCCGTGAAGACGCTGGCGGCCAGCCTCGCCGCGCTGGTCGGAACGAGCGTCTTCCTGATGGTGGCGCATCGGCTGCCCCCCGAGCAGCCGCTTCTCGTTCCGCTGTTCGCGCTGGTCTATGGCGGAGTCGTCGGCGCGGCTCTCACGTTCCTGGCCTGGCAGGCCGACCTGCTGCAATATGTCGAGGTGTGGACGACAGGCGAGTTCTCGGGCGTGCTGCGCGGGCGCTATGAATTGCTGTGGGTCACGCTTGTCATGATCGCGCTGGCCTGGTGGGTGGCCGATCAGCTCACCGTCCTGTCGCTCGGCCGCGATGTGGCGATCGGCCTCGGGCTGGATTACCGGCGCATGATGCAGATCGGCCTCGTGATCGTATCGGTGATCTCGGCGCTGACCGTCGTCGTCGTCGGCATCATTCCATTCATCGGCCTTGTCGTGCCCAATTTGGTGTCGCGCGTGATGGGCGACGATGTCCGGGGCGCCATTCCCTGGGTCGCGGCTTCGGGTGGCGGGCTCGTCCTTCTGTGCGACATCCTCGGACGGCTGGTGAGGCATCCCTACGAGATCCCCATCGGCACCATTCTCGGCGTCGTGGGCGCGGCCTTGTTTCTGATCCTGCTGTTCCGGAGGCGAGCGGATGCCTGAGCCGGCGGCCGCTTTCCCGTCACACACGCGCATCCGGCCCGAGCGGCATGTCCTCCTCGGCGGCCTCGGCCTCGCCGCGCTTCTCTGCGTCTCGGCGTTCATGCTTTACGGGC
The DNA here is from genome assembly GCF_052542005.1 of Terrihabitans aquatilis. NCBI lineage: Bacteria > Pseudomonadati > Pseudomonadota > Alphaproteobacteria > Hyphomicrobiales > Terrihabitans > Terrihabitans aquatilis. The sequence continues at coordinate 218,637 of NZ_JBOCUO010000002.1, forward strand.
TGCGCGGCAATCTCGCCTTCGTGCTCGAATTGCGGGCCGTACGGCTTGCGGCTCTGGTTCAGGTCGCCATCGCCATCGCCGTTTCGACCGTAATCTTCCAGACCGTCACGGCAAACCGGCTTCTGACGCCCTCGATCATGGGCGTCGACGCCCTCTATATCCTGGTGCAAACCTCGCTCATCTTCACACTGGGCGGCTTCGGCTTCTCGGCGCTCGACGCCCGTCTGAAATTCGCCGGCGAAAGCCTGCTTCTCGTCGCGCTGGCTGTCACGATCTTCGTGCCCATGCTGCGCGCGCGGATCGATATGACGATGATGCTGCTGGCGGGCGTGACCCTCGGCGTGCTGTTTCGCAGCCTGTCGCAATTCCTCTCGCGCATGATCGATCCCAACGACTTCGCGGTGCTCCAGGGATCGAGCTTCGCGAACTTCGCCGATGTCGACGCCGCCCTCCTCGGTGTCGGCACGATCGTCACGATCATTGCCTGTGCCGCCGCTTGGCAGCAGCGGCACGTCCTCGACATCGTCGCGCTCGGGGCCGATCCCGCCATCGGATTGGGCGTCGAATGGCGGCGGACCATCGGCTGGATGCTGGTTCTGGTGGCCTCGCTCGTCGCGGTATCGACGGCGCTCGTCGGCCCTGTCGCCTTCTTCGGGCTTCTCGTCGCCGCGCTGGCCGAGCGGATTGCCGGCACCCGCCGCCATGCGGTGCTGCTGCCCGCCGCCGCGCTGGTCGCAATCGTGGTTCTCGTGGGTGGGCAGGCACTCTTCCAGCATCTGCTCGGCGGCGCAACCACGCTGGGAGTGGTCATCGAATTCGTCGGCGGCCTCGTTTTCCTGGCCATGCTGATTTCGGCGGTGCGGCGATGATCCGGATCGAGAACGTCTCCCTGACCCGTCGCACCACACGCATCCTGGACGGGATCAGCCTCGACATCCCCAAGGGCGGCGTCACGGCGCTGGTCGGCCCGAACGGCGCCGGCAAATCGACGCTTCTGTCGTTGATCGCCCGCCTTCAGCCGCTCCAAACCGGCCGCATCACGGTCAACAATCTGCCGGTCGACACGACACCCGGCCGCGAACTTGCCCGCACGCTTGCGATCCTCCGGCAGGACCCCGGTGTCGCCGGCCGGCTTCGGGTGCGGGAGCTCGTTGCGTTCGGCCGCTTCCCGCACAATCGCGGCCGCGCCACGGACAATGACCGCGCCCTTACCCGCGCCGCGATCGAACGCTTCGACCTCACGGGCCTCGCCGATCGCTTCATCGACACGCTGTCCGGCGGCCAGCGCCAACGTGCACTGGTGGCGATGGCCTTCTGTCAGGAGACGGATTACCTGCTGCTCGACGAGCCGCTCAACAATCTCGACATGTTCTACGCGCGCGACCTCATGCGCGGGCTTCGCCGTGCCGCCGACGAGGATCGGCGCACGATCATCGTTGTGCTGCACGACATCAACCACGCCGCCCACCATTCCGACCGGATCATCGGCATGCGCGACGGCCGCGTCGTGGCCGACGGCGCGCCCGCCGAGATATTGACGACCGGTCAGCTGGCCAAGATCTTCGGCTACGACATGCGGGTAGAAATGATCGACGGCCGCCCGGTGGCGCTCCATCACGTCTGAATACAGGCGACACACAATATTTTCTCAAATAACGCCGCCGCACTGACCTGGTGGCGGCGCGGCAACGGCAGCCGCCTCTATGCAGCGTTGGTCTTGATTGACCTTTTCGGAGGCGGGCGACTATCTCTCCACCTATGGGCGGAAACCGTGGCCCATGCTCGCAATGAAACATGTCTGGGGCGGTCCAGCCTTCATCGTTGAAACCCTTGAGGTTTCGGGAGCCAGGATGTTCGCCCTCGAACCGCGTCTGCGGCGCGTTGTCTACGTCATCGTCTTCGAGATCATCGCCATTGCGAGTTCGACGCTCCTCCTGATGTTCCTGAGCGGTGGACCGGCGCAGGATTCCCTGCCGATCGCCATCATCGTCTCGGCCATCGCAATGATGTGGAACTATGCCTTCAACATGATGTTCGAGGCTTGGGAGCGCTGGCGCAAGATCTCCGAGCGAACTCTGAAGGTACGAATCCTCCACACGATCGGCTTCGAGCTCGGCCTGTTCGTCGTGATCGTTCCGCTTTACATGCTCTGGTATCGCGTCGGCTTTGTAGACGCCTTCATGATGGAGGCGGCGCTCCTTTTATTCTTTCTTGTTTATACGTTCGTGTTCACCTTCGTGTTCGACACGATTTTCGTGCTTCCCCAGCATTTTCAGGATCGCGAAAAACTCGATCTGAAGGCCTGAACGCCAACCGACCGGAGGGCGCTCGGCTATGCGAAGGGATGACAGACGCCGACGCCGTGATTATCTAGTTTCGTGATAGCTATGTCAGCAGATTTACGCAGGAACACGATGTCGAATTCGGCCTCTTTGACGAATGGTGCGGTGCCCCCGGCGCCGGGAGAGGGCGAACTCGGCATCCTCGCCCGCCGCCGGATCGAGGCGGGTATCATCCGCCCGATCTACCAGACCATGCGCGAGGAGCTCGGCGAGGAAATCGCCAACCGTGTGCTGGACAAGGCGATACGCGATGCGGCGATCGCGGCCGGCAAGAGCTTCGCCGAGAAGACGCCCGGCGGCACGAGCATGCGCAGCTTCATCGACCTGCAGCATTTGTGGACGCAGGACGATGCGCTGACCGTGGAGGTCGTGACCGCCAGCGACACTCGCTTCGATTACAATGTGCACCGCTGCCGCTACGCCGAAATGTACAAGGAAATGGGCCTCGGTTCGATCGGCCATCTCCTGTCGTGCAATCGCGATGGCACGTTCTGCGAGGGTTACGATCCGCGCATCAAGATGGAGCGCACCCAGACGATCATGGGCGGCGCCTCACACTGCGATTTCCGCTACACGCTCGATGAAAGCGCGCCAAGCGACGCCGCCACGCAGGATTAACGCGCCAGGTCGAGGGCCGCGTTCAGCAGAACATCGGCCCCGGCCGCGCAATGGTCCGGCTCGGCCCATTCCGCCTCGTTATGGCTGATGCCGTCTCGGCACGGAATGAAGATCATTCCCGACGGCACGGCGCCGGCGATGGCGCAGGCATCGTGCCCGGCGCCGGATGGAAGAAATCCGGGATCGTGCCCGAGCGCGCGAGCGGCGTTCTCGATCGAGGATAATATCGCCGGAGCGAACAGCACCGGATCCTTGGAAAACACCGGCTGGATCTGAATGGGGGTGTGCCGTCGCGTACCGATGGCCTGCGCGAGATCCCGCAGCGCGCCATCCAGCCGTGACAGCGCGTCGGCGTCGAAATGCCGAAATTCCAGCGTGAAACGGGCGCTGCCCGGTACCGTGTTGCGCGATCCCGGCTCAATCGACACTCTGCCGATCGTCCCGACAGCCTCCGGCCCCTCGGCCAGCACCAGCCGTTCGATGCCATTGGCCAGTTCCGCGAAGCTCGCCAGCGCATCGCGCCGCAACGTCATCGGCGTCGTTCCGGCATGCGCCTCGAAGCCTGCGATGACTACATCGTACCAGATCATGCCCTTGGCGCCGCCGACGACCCCGACGGTTTTGCCCTGGGCTTCGAGCACCGGCCCCTGTTCGATGTGCAGTTCGAGATAGGCCGAGAAGCGGCGCTGGCCGACATCCTCCTCGCCGGCATAGCCGATGGATGCCAAGGCTTCGCCCACGGACGTGCCCGCGCTGTCGCGCGCCGCAATCGCCGCCTCGAAGGGAAACGCGCCAGCATATACGCTCGACGCCATCATCGGTGGCGCAAAGCGCGCGCCTTCCTCGTTGGTCCAGTTGATCAGCGTCAGCGGAGCGTCCGTGACGATTCCCGCGTCATCGAGCGTGCGCAACGCCTCCAGCCCGGCCAGCACGCCGAGCACGCCGTCGAAGCGGCCGCCTTTCGGCTGGGTGTCGAGATGGGAGCCGATCGCCACCGCATCGCGCGCGGCGTTCCGGCCGGCGCGTGTGGCGAAGATCGTGCCCAGACGGTCGACGCGGACATCGAGCCCGAGCCCCCGGGCCTGAGCGCAGAACCAGTCCCGAACCGTGCCGTCGGTGGCCGTCAGCGCCTGCCGATCAAGCCCGTTGTTCGCCGTTGCGCCGAACCGCGCGGTGTCCTCGATCGTGCTCCAGAGACGCTGGGCATTGACGCGCAGGGGATTGTTCATCGGTGAGTTCCTCAGACGATCCCGAGATACGCGCGCCGGATGGCCTCGTTCTGCGAGAGTTCGGCCGCCGTGCCCTCCGCGATCACATGACCGTGCTGCAGCACATAGGCGCGGTCGGCCAGTTCCAGCGCCATGCGGGCGTTCTGCTCGACCAGCAGGATCGTGATCCCCTCGGCCTTCCACCGGGCCAGGACCTCGTAGACCCAATCGACGAATTTGGGGGACAGGCCCATCGAGGGCTCGTCGATGCACACGAAAGTCGGCCGGCGCAACCAAGCCCGACCCAGGGCCAGCATCTGCTGCTCGCCGCCGGACAAGGTGCCCGCCGCCTGCGCACGTCGCTCCTTCAGCAGCGGAAACCACTCGAACACGCGCTCCATCCCCTCGGTGACCTTGCGCGGTTCGCGCCGTACAGGGTAGGCGCCCAGAAGCAGGTTTTCCTCGACCGACATTTCGGGAAACACCCGGCGGCCTTCCGGGATGCTGGCCACGCCTTTCGCGATGATGTCGGCCGGCGCGAGGCGCGCAACGTCCTGACCGAAGACGCGGATGCTGCCACGCGTCGGTCGAACGAGGCCGAGCACGGATTTGGTCGTGGTCGACTTGCCGGACGCATTGCCACCGAGCACCGAGACGACCTCGCCCTGATGCACTTTCAGGCTGAGGCCGAACAGGGCCTGCACGGCGCCATAATGAACATCGATGCCGTCGATCTCGACGATTGCAGGCGTCTCAGCCGAGATGGGCATCGGCAAACCTTTCCTTCGTGCGCGCACGTCCGAGATAGGCCTCGACAACCTCCGGATGATCGAGGGCGTGGGATGGGGTGTCCTCAAGCAGCACCCGCCCCTGGTTCAGGACGACGACACGGTCCGCGATGCGCCGCACCAGTGAGAGCTTGTGCTCGATAACCAGCATTCCGAGTTGCGGGTAGAGCTGCCGCAGATCGAGCAGGAGCGTGGTCATCTCCTCCGTTTCCGTCGGGTTCATGCCGGCCGTCGGCTCGTCCAGCAGCAGGAAGCGCGGCTCGGCGACGAGGAGGCGGGCGATTTCAAGCCGCCGGCGGTTGGCGTAGGAGAGCGAAAAAGCCGGCTGGTCCCGCCGGGGCCAGAGCCGCTCGCCGAACAGTTTCAGCACCTCTTCCGCGCGTTCGGCCTGCTCGGCATTGCGACGCCGCCAAGAGGGCGTGCGCAGCAGGGCGGCGAAGGTTTCCGACGCCGGGTTGATCAGACCATGGCCACCCGACGACAGCACACGCGCCTGCGTGCCCACCAGCACGCTTTCCCACACGGTCAGCGCCGGAAAAACGCGAGAGGTCTGGAAGCTGCGCAGCAAGCCGCGCCGCGCCAGCCGGTCGGGAGAGAGATGGTCGATGCGCTCGCCCTCAAGCTCGATCGTTCCGCTGTCCGGCCGCTCGATGCCGCTGATCAGCTGGACAAGCGTGGATTTGCCCGCGCCGTTCGGCCCGATGAGGGCAACGCTCTGCCCGGACGACAGGGAGAAGCTGACATCGTCGGTGGCCTTCAGGCCGCCGAACGCCTTGGAGACATGCGAGAGGACGAGGCCGCTCATCAGCGCGCTCCCAGAAGGCCGAGCGGGCGCACCCGCAGCGTGATCAGAAGAATGAGGCCGTAGACGATCAGCCGGTAATCGTCGAAGCCGCGCAGCAGCTCGGGCACGACGGCAAGCGCGAAGCCGGCCAGGGCCGCGCCCGTGATGTTGCCGAGGCCGCCGAGCACCGCCATCGTCAGCAGCAGGATGGAGGTATCGACGTTGAAGCTCTCCGGGCTGACCACGGTCTGCACATAGGCGAAAAGGCCGCCGCCCATCCCGGCGAAGGCGCCGCTGACGGCGAAGGCCAGGAAGAGGTAGCGGTTGACGGGCACGCCCGCGGTCTGGGCGGCCAGCCGGTCTTCGCGGATCGCGCGCCAGACGCGCCCGATCTCCGACGCCACGAACCGCTCCATCACGACAAGGCCCAGCGTGACGAAGAACAGAACGAACCAGACCCGGCCCGGAAGCGTCGTCACCGTGAAGCCCCCGAGCAGGGAAAAGCCAGGCGCCGGGATGTTGAGGATGCCCATGGGCCCCCGCGTCACCGAGATCCAGTTGAGGAAGACGAGAAAGCCAATCTGCCCGATGGCGAGCGTGCCGAGCGCGACCGTGTGGCCGGACAGGCGCAGCAGCGGGATGGCTGCGATTGTCGCGACAGCTCCCGCGACCAGCGCCGATGCCAGAAGGGTGAGCTCGGCCGGCAGGCCGTAGGGACGCGCCAGCAGGGCCACGGCATAGGCGCCGATGCCGAAGAACGCGGCGTGGCCGATGGACAGGACGCCCGCCGCACCGGACACGAGGCTGACGCTCGCCGCAAGCAGAGCGAAGATCAGGCCATAGATGAAGGCTTGCAGGAAATATGGGCTCGTCACCACGAACGGCACGGCCGCCAGCGCGATGCCGACCAGGACGAGATAACGAGGGCGCAGGAAATAGGCCCGCTCCCGGCCGCGCTGGGCGGACGACGAGGCGAGAAGGCTGGTCGTCGGCATGGCACCCGCCGCAGCCCCTGCCCCACCCAGCGCGTCCAGTGTTTTCTTGCCGAGCAGGCCCTGCGGACGCACGAGCAGCATGACGAGCAGGAACGAGAACGCGATGGCGTCGCGCATGCTGTCGCCGACATAGCCGCTGGCGATGGCTTCGGTGATGCCGAGCAGCAACCCACCCAGCACCGCGCCCGGCATGCTGCTGAGGCCACCGATCAGCGCCGCCGCGAAGCCCTTCAGGCCGAAAGGCAGACCCATTTGCGGGAACACGCTTTGGAAATAGAGCGCGACCAGGATGCCGCTGATGGCGGCCAGCGCGCCCGAAAGTCCGAACGCGATCTGCCGCGCGCGGTCGGTGCGCACGCCCATCTGGGTCGCGGCGGCGGCGTCCTGCGCGGTGGCACGCAGCGCGCGGCCCGTCCATGTGCGCGACAGGAAGATACTGAGGCCGACCGTCACCGCGAGACCGAACAGGAAGATGCCGATATCGGTGCCGGTGACGTAGGCCGCACCGAAATAGAAGGTGGTATCGGGGAAGAAGGCGGGGAACGGCTGGCTTTGCGGAGACCAGATGATCTCGGCGCTCTGGTCGATGATTGTCGCGATGGCAAGCGTCGACAGGAACGGCGCGATATAGGCTGCGCCGGCCAGCGGACGGAGCGCGACCCGCTCGACGACGAGGCCGATGAGCGTCACCGTCACGATCGACAGCGCCGCGGCGGCCGGCAGCGGCAGACCGGCATTGACGCCCGTGAACGCCACGAACGCACCCAGCATGAACAGCGAGCCCTGCGCGAAATTGATGATGTTCGCGACACCGAAGATCAGGCTGAAACCAAGTGCGATGAGCGCGTAGACCTGGCCGATGGCCAGACCGTTCAGCACCTGGCTGAGAAAGAGTTCCATGACGTGCCGTGATCCTGGTTCGGCCCGGTTTCCGGAGAGGGGAAATGGCCGGCCGTTCGTTCAAAGAAAACTCGGCGGCGCGCGTGTGCACGCGCCGTGATGGTCGGCGGAACCGGCGTCTTCAAACAGGGGGCGCGGGTTTCCGGGATGGGAGCGGCGGGCTCACGCCGCGCTCGACCTCTGCTCGCCGCCGCCCCGGCCCACGGCCTCCCGCGCCATCGCCTTCAGCCGGGCACGATCGATCTTGTTGGTCTGCGCCAGCGGGATCGTCGGAAGGGTGAAGATGCGCCTCGGATGGAGGTAGGCCGGCGCCTGTTCGATGAACCAGGCCTTGACCTCCGCCTCGGGGATCTGGCCGCCATCGCGCGATACCACGAAGGCCACGGGCACTTCGTGCTTGAGGGCGTCCGGCACCGGCACGACGATGGCCTGCGCGATCGAGGGATGCGCTTCCAGCACCTTCTCGACTTCCGCCGGGTAGATGTTGTGGCCGCCTGAATTGAACATGTCGTCGGAGCGGCCGAGGAAATAGAGAAAGCCGTCGGCATCGCGGGTGACCACGTCGCGGCTGTCGTACCAGCCATCCTCGGACAGAACCGCGCTCGTCACCTCCGGCCGGTTCAGATAGCCGCGCATATTGGCGGGCGTGCGCATGTGCAGCACGCCGAGGCCGGGGCCTTCCAGCACAGCGCCGTCGTCACCCACAATGCGGATCATCTCCGGGAACAGCGGATAGCCGCACGACAGGCTGGGGCTTTCGCGGCCGTCCGGATGGCGGCCGAACACGGTGGGGCCGGCCTCCGTTGTCCCGTAGAAATTGGCGAATTCGGCGTTGGGAAACAGATGGCGCGCGCTGTTCACGAGAGCATCGCCATAGGGCGCCGAGCCGATGAACAGATAACGCACATTGGCGAACTCGCGCGGCACGGCATCGCCGATGTGCTGCGCCAGCATGGCGATCATGGTGGGAACGCCGGACACCCAGTCGCAGCGATAGGTGGCCAAGGCCGCAGCGAAGGAGGCGGGCGTGAAGCCGGGCAGAAGCACCACGCAGGCGCCGGTGAAGAAGCTGCGCTTGATATTGAACAGCGCATTCATGTGGAACAGGGGCGCGGCCACCATCACGCGGAAGCTGCCAGGGTCGCGAATGATCTTGGCCCCTTCCACAACGGCCCAATGCTGCCCGCTGTGCGACAGCGGAACGCCCTTGGGCGTGCCGGTCGAGCCCGACGTGTAGAGGATCTGCGCGATGGTCTCGTCATCGACCTCGGCGGGCTGGATGGAGCCCGCATCGTGCAGCTCATCCCAGGCCGGGCTGCCGATCACGATCTGGTCCACGCTCGCGATCTGGCGCGGGACGTCCGTCAGGACGAGGTCGATGGCGGCATCCGGAATGAGGAAGTCGAGAGCGTCCTGGCTGGCCCTGGGGTTGAAGGGAACGATGGTTCCCCCGGCCCGCATCACGGCGAAATAGACAAAGACGTAATTGGCGCTGTTGCTGGCGAGAACGGCAACGCGGAAATCCGGCCTCGCGAAGCGGGCCCGAAGCCCCCGCGCCAGCGCGCTGACCCGGCTGCGCACATCCCCGTAGGTGAAGACGTTGCACCCGCCATCGACGACTTCGATGAGCGCGACATCATGGTCGCGCCCGCCGTCCAATACGCTGGACAAATTCGCGGTCACTGTTATTACGCCTCGTTGATCCCGAATTGCCTATTGCATGGATATATAAAACTAGCAAATTATACGCTAGTATTATGTGACAGTGCGAAACCATCAATTACAACGTGTAATTAGGCGTGTGATGGCTCATCGGGGCCGTGCGTCCGAACTCGGGACTTAGGCTCATGATTATTGGTCGTCGTTCATTGCTGGGCGGTCTGGGCGTGCTGCTCGCCTCCAGCGTTTTTTCCGTCCCTCCGGCACGGGCGGAGGACCCTGTCGTTGTGGGCCTGCTGGCGCCGCTGACCGGCAATGTCGCAAATTTCGGCGAGCGCTTCCGCGAGTCGATCGTCCTGTTCGAGGAGCAGGTGAACGCGGCCGGCGGGGTCGAGGGTCGGCCCCTGAAGATCCTCATCGAGGATGACCGCAATTCACCCAAGGAAGCGGCCAGCATCGCGCAGAAATTCGCATCGACGCCGGGCCTCGTCCTCACCATCGGAAGCTTCTCGACCACGGCATCTCTGGCGGCGGCGCCCATCCTGCGCGACGCCAAGATCCCCCAGATCAGCCCCTCGTCGTCGCATCCCGATTTTCCGAAGTTCAGCGATTATCAGTTCCGCCAGAACACCCGGCAGGACCTGCTCGCCGCGCGGCACGGCGATCTCGTGCTCGACAAGCTCGGCGCGAAGCGCATCGTGATCCCGCACTTCCAGGACGATTGGGGCCAGGTGACGGCGACGCTCACCAAGGCCGAGATCGAGAAGCGCGGCGGCGAGGTCTTGCTGGTCGAGGCCATCGCACCCAATTCGCGCGATTTCCGTCCGCTCATCAGCAAGATCAAGTCGCTGAAGCCGGATGCGATCTTCCTGCCCGTGCATTACCAGGAAGCGGCTGCCTTCGTGCAGCAGGTTCGCCAGGCCGGCGTGACCATCCCGATCGGCGCGCCCGATCCGCTCAGCAATCCGAAGTTCCTCGAACTGGCGGGCGCATCGGCGGAAGGTATTCTTCTGTACACGAGCTTCTTTGCCGATGATCCGCGCCATGCGGATTTCGTGAATGCCTACAAGGCGAAGTACACCCATTTGCCGGACCAGTATTCGGGCCTTGCCTGGGATTCGATCAGCGTGGGCGTGAACGCGATTCGCGAGGTCATCCGCAGCGGCAAGGAAGTCACCGGGCAGAACGTGCGCGACGCGCTGGCCAATGCGCCGGCCTTCGAGGGCGTGACGGGAACGACGAAATACGACGAGAACCGGGAGGTGAACAAGGAAATCACCTATATCCGGATCAAGAACGGCGCTTACGTTCTCGACAAGTAAGGTGAACCGGCGCTGCCTTACCGGGCGGCGCCGATCCAGTGCCCTAACCGGTCGCGGCGCTGTAGGTGCCGCGGCCGACCGCCACAAGGCGGTCCTTGTCGTCAAGGATATCGATATCCACGACGCCCAAAGTGCGCCCGCTGCGCCGGATATGAGCCCGGCCGCGCAGGAACGCCCCGACCGCCGGCCGCAGATAATCCACCCTGAGATTGATGGTCGGCACCATGCCCTCGGCCACCACCGTCATCGCGAGATCGCCTGTGGTGTCGATGAAGGCCGCGATGACGCCGCCATGGAATTGCGTGCCATCCTCGAGGCGATCGAAATCGCGACGATGCACGATCTCGGTGTCGACCTGCGTGGCGTCGGCGTCGATGGCAACGACCCGGATGCCGAGCCAGCGATGATAGGGCGCCGTATCGACGATGGTCTGGAGAGCGCTGACGGAGAGGCTCATACTTCCAGCACCACTTTGCCGAAGAACTGCCGGTCGATCAGCGTCTGCAGCCCCTCACGCATCTGCGACAAGGGCAGAACACGGTCGATGACGGGATCGAGCTCGCCCTTCGAGACGAGATCGAGCAAGGTCACCTGATCCTGGGGCTGCCACGCATTGGAGCCGACGATCGACAGCTCGAACGACCAGATGTAGCGGATGTCTTCCTTCGGATCGTAGCCCGCCGTCGCACCGCAGGTGATCATGCGGCCGAACCGCTTGAGCACGCGCAGGCTCTTGGTCCAAGTCTCGCCGCCGATGTAATTGACCACGACATCGACACCGCCGCCATCGCCCCAGATGCGCGGCTTGCCGAATTCGCGATGCACATAGGTCACGAAGTCTTCAGCGGAGGTATCGATCACCCGGTCGGCGCCGATATCGAGCAGCTTCTGGGCCTTGTCCGCCGAACCGGCCGCCGCGATGACATAGGCACCGCGCTGCTTGGCAAGCTGGACAATGGCCGTACCCACGCCACCCGTCGCGCCGAGCACGAGCACCGTTTCACCCGCCGCGATCTTGCCGCGCACATCCACAAGGCGCAGCGCCGTGCCATAGGCGATCGGAAGCGCCGCCGCCTGCACGAAGGACACGTTGTCGGGGATCTTCACGAGCCATTCCTCAGGGACCGCGAGCAATTCCGCAGCGCCGCCGGGCAGCGTCTCGCCCACCATACCGATGCCGGGCCGATACGGCACGACCTGCACGCGATCGCCGGGCACGAATTGCGGGCTTGCGATGTCGGGGGCGGCTTCGACGATCTCACCGGCGATGTCGCCACCCGGGATCATCGGCAACGGGGTCTTGAGGCCCGGTATGCCGCGCAGGATCATCGGATCGAAGCCGTTGAGCGCCACGGCGCGCACCCGGACCAAATAATGCCCCGGCGGCACGGCGAGATCGTCGACATCCTCGTAGACGATCTCCTCCGGCCCGCCATGGCGGTGAAATCTGATAGCCTTCATCGGTCAGCTCCTTGAAACGTCCGGCTCGTATACAAGCTGGCTCGACATTTGGAAGGGCTATGCTCTGATCCTTTATGTGGAGAGCTGGGTTGCCGCATTTAGCGAATGTTATTATGGCGGCTGCACGCAATAGCTCCTCTCTCGCCCGTCCATATCGGGGTGAGCGGCCTCGCTGGCTCTCGAAATTTTAAAACCGCGCCTCAGCAGCAACCGGCAAACGCGCCGTACCAGCGCGCGAGCGCCGCACGATAGGGCGACCATGCAGCTTCGAGCGCATGATTGCGATCGCCCCGGAACAATTGCCGGAGTTCGTCCTGCAAGAGGTCGAGATCGACCCCGGTCGGCTGCCCGTCCTGCACGATCGTGCGCCCTGCGACCACAACCTCGCGGATGGCGGAGAGATTGCCGCGCGCGAACAGCATCTTCACCGGATCCACGGGCATGATGCGGTCGCGGTCCAGCACATCGAGATCGAGCACCGCGAAATCGGCCGGCGCGCCAGAGGCGATGCGCCCATCGCCGGGCGCGCCAATCGAGCGGCGGCCATTGGCGATCATCGCATCGAGAAACGTCTCCTGCGTCCAGGTGCGCTCGAAACCCCAGCCGCCATGCATGGCCTGCACGAGGCGCATTTCGCGCAGGGCATCGTCGTCCTCGTCGAAGGCGAGCCCGTCCACGCCGACCGCGATGGCGCAGCCGCGCCGGTGCGCGTCTCCGATCGGGGCAAGGCCCGACCGGATGTGCAGGTTCGAGGAGAAATTGGTGACGATCGCCGCACCGGCCTCGGCGATCATATCGAGCTCATCCGGGCGCGCGTGAACGCAATGCGCAAGAGTGAGACGCGGGGACAGCAGGCCGATCTCGCGAAGATGACGGACCACTCCGCCGGGAAATTCGCGGTCGGCCCAGACGCGCTGAAGCCCGGTTTCGAGGAGGTGCATGTGCACGCGCCGCCCCGTCGCCGCGGAGCGCTCGGCAATCGTCTCCAGCAAGGCGCGCGAGCACCATTGCACGCCAGCCGGGCCGTATTGCACGTCGACCATCGGCCCCGCGATCTCGGCCGCGATGGAATCGACAAGGTCGACATAGTCGCGCGGTCCGGGCGGGGGGCGGCGGAACACCGCCTCGATGGTGCGGCGCGCCTCCTCCGGCAATTCGGCCAGAACGCCGGCCTCGTCGCCATAGACGAGCGGGTTGCGATCACGCACCGCAAGCGCGAACGCGATGCGGACGCCGACATCGCGGGCCGCGCGGGCGATCTCGCGCGCCTCGCTCACGAGATCCATGCGACCGCTCGGGCGAGTGTAATGCACCATGACCGACCCGCAGCCCGCGCGTGCGGAGCGTGCCAACGAGACGGCGGCGGCGAGATAGGGGTCTGGCGGCGTCGCGAACGAGGCGCGCGGCAGCCAGAGTTCGAGCGGCATGTCGGCCGCGCCGAACGACGACATGGCCGGCCGCGCGTGATCGTGGGCGTTGACGAGCGCGGGGATCAGGAGGCGTCGACGTTCGGCCGCCTCCGGACAGCGCTCGACCGCATCGATGATCCCGTCCGAATGGCGGACGCGGACGCCATTCGCGGCGAGATTGTCCGCCCCGCAGAACGCGTCGGAAACGTCCGTGATGCGTGTCGGGGCGGACATGGCACTCCTCAGTTCTTGGTGTAGACGAGGCTGCGCTCGTCGCGCGGCGGAAGGAAATCGCGCGAGAAGATTTCAGCCGAGGTGGGCGTGCGCTTCAAATCGTAGCCTTCAACCACAAAGCCGATGGCCCGCGTCATGCGGTCGTCATTGATGTCACCGACGCCGATCTCCTTCATCTCGTCGGAAACGATCAGCTTCTCGAACGAATATTGCAGGCGGCGCTTCTCGACGTCCGCATTGATGAGGTTGTCGAAGTTCACGGCTGCCTTCATGCCGGCATCCTGGTCCTTGCCGATCTCGATCAGGGCCTTGTTGACGGCCCGCACCAGACCGCGCACCGCTTCGGGCTTCTCGGTCAAGAGCTTGCGTGAAACCATGACGCCGTTGGAATACAGATCGAGGCCGAAATCACCGAACTGGAACCAGCGGTAATCCTTGTCCGGGTCCTGGCGATTGAGCACGAGGTTGAAATAGCTCGTGATGTTGAAGACCAGCGCGCCGTCGATGTCGCCGCGGATCATCATCGGCTCCTGAAGGTTCGGCGCCATGTTCGACACATTGATCTTGGACATGTCGAGCCCGTTCTTCTTGGCGAACACCGGCAGCAGGCGGGTGGTCGGCGTGCCTTGCGCCCCGCCGAGCGTGCGGCCCTCGAAATCCTCGGGCTTCTCGATGCCGCTCGTCGCTTTCGTCACCACCGCGAAGGGCGGCTGGTTCCACATCATGTAGACCATGACGGGGGCGTCCTCGGGCCGGGTTGCCGAGTTCTGGATGATGGCGTTTACGTCGCCGAAGCCGGCATCATAGGCGCCGCCCATGATGCGGGTGACGGTAGCGCCCGAGCCCTCGCCCTGGTCGATGACGACGTTCAGCCCCTCTTCCTTGAAGTAACCCTTGTCCTTGGCGAGGAAGAAGGGTGCATCCGACCCTTGCGTCTTCCAGCCCAGCGTGAAGCGGATCGTCGTGTCCTGAGCGAATGCGGTGCCCGTCATCAGGACGCCCGCGATGAGGCCTGCGGCCAGCTTTCTCAACATTGATTCTCTCCTGTGGACTTGGTGGGCAAAGGATCAGGCCGCCGCGAAATCGTTCTTGCGGGTGGCCCAGCCGGTGAGCCGGCCCTCGATGAGGGAAAAGGCGACGTAGAGCGCGACGCCGAGCGCCGCGAGGATGAACAGGCCCGCGAACACCAGCGGCACGTCGAAGTTCGAGGAGGCGCTCATCATCACATTGCCGATGCCGCGATTGGACGCGACCGTTTCGGCCAGCACCGTGCCGACGAAGGCGTAGGTGATCGCGACCTTCAGCGAGGCGAAGAAGAACGGCATGGTGCGCGGCAGGCCGACGTTCCACAGGATGTCGAGCTTGGACGCGCCGAGCGCCTTCAGCACGTCCTCCATCTCGGGCTCGGTCGTCGCGAGGCCGGTGGCGATGTTGACGACGATCGGGAAGAAGCAGATCGACAGCGAGGTCAACACCGCCGGCACGGTGCCCGAGCCGAACCAAAGCACGAAGATCGGCACCACCGCGACCTTGGGGATCGAGGAAAAGCCGATCAGCAGCGGATAGGCCGTCTCGTAGGCGACGCGCGAAACGCCGATCACCGCGCCCAGCAGCACCCCGAGCGCCACGCCGAGCACGAAGCCGGTCATGGTGGTCAGCACCGTCTGGATGATATGCGGCCACAGCACCGGCAGGCGGGCGATGAGCGTTTCGAGCACCTGCGTGGGGCGCGGCAGGATGAGGTCGGACATGCCGGACGCCAGGCAGAACACCTCCCACCCGACGAAGAACCCCACGATCAGCAGGCCGGCCCATACTTTCTGTTTCAGGCGAAGATCGATCATGTCAGGCCACCACGGGCTGGGAGGAGGTGCGCGCCTCGACGATCAGGCCGCGCAGGCGCTGATTGAGCGCCACGAAATCGGGCTCGAAGGTTTGTGCGACGGTGCGCGGGCGTGGGAAATCGACGGGGCTGTCGTCGATGACCCGACCGGGCCGCGCGCTCATCACGCAGATGCGGCTGGCCAGCACGCCTGCCTCGCGCAGATCGTGCGTGACGAGCAGCACTGTGGGGCGATGGGTGAGCCACAGATCCTGCAGGATCATCCACAGCTCCTCACGCGTGAACTGGTCGAGCGCGCCGAAGGGCTCGTCGAGCAGGAGCAGGCGCGGCTCGTGGATCAGCGCGCGGCAGAGATTGGCGCGCTGCAGCATCCCGCCCGAGAGCTGCCACGGATAGCTTTTGGCAAAACCCTTCAGCCCGACCTGCTCCAGCAGAGCATGCGCCTTGTCCCGGAACGCCCCGCGCTTCTTGGCGCGGAACTCCGAGCGGAACGGCTGCACGATCTTGAGCGGAAGCATCACGTTCTGCTCGATCGTCATCCAGGGCAGCATGGTGGGGTTCTGGAAGGCCATGCCGATGCGCAGCGCCTTGGCCGCGACCTCGCGTCCGCCGACGATGACGGCACCGTCCGAGGGCTGGATCAGGCCGCTCGCAAGGCGAAGAATGGTGGACTTGCCGCAGCCCGACGGCCCGACGAGCGCGACGAATTCGCCGTCGGGAATACGCATCGTGGTGGGCGCCAGGGCCGCGACCCGGTTATCGCCGCGCCCGAATGTGACGGCCGCGGCGGAGAGTTCGATAGCTGTGGGGTGGGTGTGCATGCTGCTCATGATGGAAAGTGCATGCAAGCAGGATGCCAGTTTGCATCGACCCGGTTGCGGGGCAGCCATTACGGGCGCTAATCTGGGATGGAGAACAGGATCCGGGAGCCGACATGGCAGCCACGCGCGTGAACGGGGAAAAAAGAGGCGACCGGGTCGGCGTGATCTGCCGCGCGCTGCGCCGCGCCATCATCGAGCAGGCTCTGCAACCCGGGGCGAAACTGCCGGAAGATGCACTGGGTGAACGCTTCGGCGTCAGCCGCACCATCGCGCGCCATGCGCTCGGTCAGCTCGCCTCCGAGGGCCTGGTGGAATTGCGCCGCAACCGCATTGCGGTGGTGGCCACGCCGAGCTGGGAGGAGGCACGCGATGCCTTTGATGTGCGGCTGGAGCTGGAGCGCCTCGTTGTGCGCCAGCTTGCCGGACAATTGAGCAAGGCGCAGATCGCGGCGCTGCACGCCCATGTCGATGCCGAGGAGGCCGCGCGCGGCGGTCCCGGCCCGATCTCGATCCGGCTCGCCACCGAGTTCCATATCCTTCTCGCGGAGATGACGCAGAGCCCGATCCTGATCCGCTATGTGGGGGAGATCGCCTATCGCTGCTGCCTGACGCTCTCGCTCTTCAGCCGCCCACATTCCTCGGACTGCGCGGTGGCGGAGCATCGCGACATCATCCATGCACTCGAAGCCGGAGATGCCGAGAGGGTGATCGGGCTGATGCACCACCACATTGCCGCCGTGGCCGACCGGGCGCTCGTCGCGCCCGGGAAACCGCGCGGCCTCGACATCATGGACATCCTGGCCCCTTACGCCGAGGAGGCCGATCCCGCACCGCGGCCGGCCCGGGCCGCCGCCGGATAAGGCACCTCAGGGCGCGACCGCCCCGCTGGCGACCAGCAGCCGCTCGGCGCTGTCGTTCCACACATCCATCTTCACGATCAGCCCGTCGCGCACGACGAAGCGGTCGACGTAGCGATTGCCCTCGAAGGGCGTGCCGTCGAGCCATTCGCCATAGAGCGTGCCGACGCTGTAGACCACCGTCTCGCCGTCGGCGGGAGCCACGTCGAAACGCTCCATGCGCTTCTTCACCCATTTGTAGCGGCTGGCGTTGAAGGCCGTCGGACCGCGCGGATGATCGAAAACGCGGCCGCCCGTAAACGTGATTTCGGTGCCGGGCTTCATGTATTGCGCCGCGGAATCGGGGTCGGGAATCATGCTGGCCTCCAGATAGAGGCGCACGATTTCCGCGTTGCGGTCGGCGGCTGACGGGTTCTCGGTCATTGGATCCTCCTGGGACCATCAAATTAAACCCGCAGATCACAACATGTATGCACTTTATCGCGCCAAGTGTGCGCATTTTATGTGCGCGTGTGCGCCCATCTTTGCGATATTCTCGCATCCGCACCGTATGACCACCGGATGATTATGCCCCTTCAGCTTCTCCTTCGCGATGTCCGCCTGCTCGACCGCACCGGCCGCTTCGACATCGGCATTTCGGACGGCCGCATCGTGGACATCGCGTCCTCGATCTCCGGCGATCACCACCATCTCGATCTCGGTGGCGCGTTGATCGTTCCCGGGCTCGTCGACAGCCACGTGCATCTCGACAAGGCCTGCCTGCTCGATCGCTGCGACCCGGCACTCGGTGACCTTTCGGCGGCCATCGCGGCAGTGTCGCGGATGAAGGCGGAATTCACCGAGGAGGATGTCTATGAGCGGGGCGCGCGGGTGCTCGAAAGCGCGATCGCCCACGGCACGACGCATATGCGCACGCATCTGGAGATCGATCCGGCAATCGGCCTGCGCAGCTTCGCGGCTGTGCGCCGTCTCAAGCGGGATTATGCCTGGGCCATCGATCTCGACATCTGCGTCTTCCCACAGGAGGGAATGACGAATTATCCAGGCACCGAAGAACTGTTGATAGAGGCCATCGAAAGGGGCGCGGACCTTCTCGGCGGCTGCCCTTACACCGACAGCGATCCGGCGCAGCAGATCGAGATCCTGTTCACGCTCGCACGCCGCTACGACCTCGACCTCGATTTCCATCTCGACTTCGATCTCGACCCTTCCTGGATGCATCTCGATTTGATCTGCCTCGCGACCGAGCGCTCGGGCTGGGGCGGCCGGGTCGCCATAGGGCACGTCACCAAATTGTCCGCCGTACCGCCGGAAACGCTGGAAACGATCGCACAGCGCCTGGCGCAATGCGGAGTTGCGGTCACGGTGCTGCCCGCGACGGATCTGTATCTGATGGGGCGCGGATGCAGCCACCACGTGCCGCGCGGGCTGGCACCGGCGCACCGCCTGATGGCAAAGGGCGTCAATTGCTCGATCGCCACGAACAACGTCCTGAATCCGTTCACGCCCTTCGGCGACGCGTCCCTGATCAGGATGGCGAATTTCTACGCCAACGTCGCGCAGGTCGATCCGGCGGGCTTCCGCACCTGCCTGGATCTCGTCACCACCGCTCCGGCCCGCCTGATGAACCTGAAAGACTACGGCGTGCATGTGGGCGCCACTGCCGACATGATCGCCCTGCGCTCGCAGGACGCGACAAACGCGGTCGCGCAGGGTTTGGCCCCGATTGCCGGCTTCAAGGCCGGCCGCCAGACCTTCGAGAGACCGGCCCCGCGCCTGCTTAAACCCTCAATGTCAGGTGGCCCATCCGACAAGGCCTAAGGGCACCTTGCGAAGATGACGAAGGTATCGCGGGAACCAAAGAGGGAATTTGGGCGCTGATGGTGGGGAACCATCCCACAACCAGTCCATCCTCGACGGAATGCCCAACCAGCAGATCTCGTGACAAATTGCCTGATGCAATTAATTCGCAAAAGCCGCTTGCTTGATGCGAATAGTTCGCATTAGCATATATGTGATCGAGTTTTGGAGACGAAGACATATGAGAAGCCGCGTTCCGGCGATCCTTGCCCTCACCGCCATCCTGTCCGCAACGAGTCCCTCATGGGCGCAGTCGGCCGACAAGCCGTTCAAAGTGGTGACGACGTTCACCGTCATCGCCGACATGGCGCGAAACGTGGCAGGCGACGCGGCCGAAGTGGTGGCCGTGACCAAGCCCGGCGCCGAGATTCACGGCTATGAGCCCACGCCGCGCGACATCGTGGCCGCTCAGGACGCCGACCTCATTCTGTGGAACGGGCTCAATCTGGAACGCTGGTTCGAGCAATTCCTGGCCAATCTGGGAGAGGTACCGTCCGTCGTTCTGAGCGAGGGCATCACGCCGATCCCGATTTCGGAGGGCAGCTATCGCGGAGCCGCGAACCCCCATGCCTGGATGTCGGCCGAGAGCGCGCTCATCTACATCGACAACATCCGCGACGCGCTGGTGACGCACGATGCCACGAACGCGGAGAGCTATCGGGCGAATGCGGAAGCCTACAAGACCCGGCTGCGCGAGGCGATCGAACCATTGCGCGCACGTTTGGCCGCCATTCCGGAGGATGGTCGCTGGCTCGTCACCTGCGAGGGTGCGTTCAGTTATCTGGCGCGCGATTTCGGCCTGAAGGAGCTGTATCTCTGGCCCATCAACGCCGACCAGACCGGCACGCCCCAGCAGGTGCGCAAGGTCATCGACGGCGTGCGGGAACACAAGGTGCCGGTGGTGTTCTGCGAAAGCACGGTGAACTCGGCCCCCGCCAAACAGGTGGCGCGTGAGACCGGAGCCTCCTTCGGCGGCGTGCTTTATGTGGATTCGCTGAGCGGGCCGGACGGTCCCGTGCCGACCTACATCGACCTGCTGCGGGTGACCTCGCAGACCGTCGTGGACGGTCTGACCGGGGCCGAGGCCGGCAAATGACCGCTGTCGACGGCATCGATGTCCGCGACGTCACCGTTACTTATCGCAACGGGCATACGGCTCTGCGCAATGCCACCTTCTCGGTGCCGCGCGGCACCATCACCGCGCTGGTCGGGGTGAACGGGGCCGGCAAGTCGACCCTTTTCAAGGTCATCATGGGCTTCGTGCCGGCAGCGCGCGGCGAGATCCGGCTGCTCGGCCGCAATGTGCGCGAAGCCTTGCGTGAAAACCTTGTCGCCTACGTGCCGCAGGCCGAGGAGGTGGACTGGACCTTCCCCGTCCTCGTCGAGGACGTGGTGATGATGGGCCGATACGGCCATATGGGCTTTCTGCGCCGCCCCTCCGCTGCCGACCGTGCCGCGGTGGACCAGGCGCTCGCCCGCGTGGGCATGAGCGAATTTCGCGCACGCCAGATCGGCGAGTTGTCCGGAGGGCAGAGAAAGCGCGTCTTCCTGGCCCGTGCGCTGGCGCAGGACGGCCACATCATCCTGCTCGACGAACCCTTCACCGGTGTCGACGTGAAGACCGAGGACCAGATCGTGGCTCTTCTGCGCGAATTGCGCGACGAGGGCCGCGTGATGCTGGTCTCCACCCACAATCTGGGCTCGGTGCCGGAATTCTGCGACCGCACGGTACTGGTCAAAGGCACGATCCTCGCCTCTGGCCCGACCGAGGACGTCTTCACCCACGAAAATCTGGAGCGGGCGTTCGGCGGCGTGCTTCGCCACTTCACCCTGCCCGGCCACACCCTGCATGACGACGACGACCCGCGCGGGGTAAGCATCATCACCGACGACGAACGCCCCTATGTGCATTACGGCGACCGTGTGCAACGCGCCGGCACCAGCGGCGAGGCACCGTAATGGTCGATCTGCTGCTCCAGCCGTTCGGCTATTCCTACATGATGAACGCGATGTGGGTAAGCGCGCTGGTCGGCGGCGTCTGTGCCTTCCTGTCCGCCTATCTGATACTGAAGGGCTGGTCGCTGATCGGCGATGCGCTGAGCCATTCCGTGGTGCCGGGTGTTGCTGCGGCCTACATGCTGGGCCTGCCTTTCGCGCTGGGCGCCTTCATCTCCGGCGGGCTGGCGGCGGGTGCCATGCTGTTCCTCTCCGACCGGTCGGGGCTGAAGGTGGATGTCGTGATCGGCATCATCTTCACCTCCTTCTTCGGGCTCGGGCTGTTCATGACCTCGATCAGCCCCGTGCCGATCAGCATCCAGACCATTACCTTCGGCAACATCCTGGCCATCACGCCCGAGGACACGCTGCAGCTCGTCATCATCGGACTGGTGTGCCTCGTGGTGTTGTCCGCCAAATGGAAGGATCTGATGGTCGTGTTCTTCGACGAAAACCACGCCCGTTCCATCGGCCTGCGCCCGAACCTTCTGAAGGCCGTTTTCTTCGCGCTGCTGTCGGCGGCCGTCGTCGCGGCCATGCAGACGGTGGGCGCATTCCTCGTCATCGCCATGGTGGTGACGCCGGGCGCCACCGCCTATCTGCTGTGCGACCGTTTTCCGCGCCTCATCCTCGTCTCGATCGCCATCGGCACCCTGACCAGCTTCGTCGGCGCCTATGGCAGCTATTTCATCGATGGCGCGACCGGCGGCATCATCGTCACGCTGCAGACGCTGATCTTCCTCACGGCCTTCGTGTTCGCGCCCAAGCACGGAATGCTGGCGACGCGAAGGCTCGCCGCCCGCGCACTTGCGCACGACGAAGCGGGGGAGGCATTGCGATGAGCCTCGACGCCGCTCTGCTGCCGTTCAGCTTCCCCTTCATGCAGAACGCCTTTCTGATCTGCCTGCTGGTGGCCGTGCCGACCGCGCTGCTGTCGTGCTTTCTCGTGCTGAAAGGCTGGGCCCTGATGGGCGACGCCGTCAGCCATGCGGTTCTGCCGGGAGTGGTGCTGGCCTGGATCACGGGCATCCCGCTGATCATCGGAGCCTTCGCGGCCGGCATGGTCTGCTCCATCGCCACCGGCTATCTGGCCGACAACAGCCGGGTCAAGCAGGACACCGTAATGGGCGTGGTGTTCTCCGGCATGTTCGGGCTCGGCATCGTGCTCTACACGTCCATCACCACGAACGAGCATCTCGACCATGTCCTGTTCGGCAACATGCTGGGCATCAGGCCGGGAGATCTCATGACGTCAGGCGCGATTGCGCTGGTCGCCGCGAGCGTGCTGCTGCTCAAATGGAAGGACTTCCTGCTTTTCGTGTTCGACCCGGCGCAGGCGCAGGCGTCCGGCCTGCGCACCGCGTGGCTTCATTACGGGCTTCTCGCTTTGCTCTCGCTGACCATCGTCGGCACCCTCACCTCCGTCGGCCTCATCCTGTCCGTGGCCCTGCTGGTGAGCCCGGGCGCGATCGCCTTCCTGCTGGTGCGCTCGTTCGGCAAGATGCTCGTCGTGGCCGTTCTGGCGTGCACGCTGTCGATGCTGGCGGGCACCTATGCCAGCTTCTTCCTCGACAGCGGCCCCGCGCCGACCATCGTCCTCGTGCTGACGGCGCTCTTCCTCGTAGCCCTGGTGCGGCGGCTGAGGTTGACGGCGAGATCGACCTCCGGGCTCGATCTCGCGGGTCCGGCGCCTAGCCCAGATCGGACGCCCAGCGCGTGAAGCCGAGATCGGTCGCATAACAGCGCTGAATGGCCTTGGTGAAGGCCGGCTCGAACACGGCATTCGCGGCCTCCACGCCACGATGATATTCGAGGAATTCCGGCATCGCGGCGCGCAATTCGGCCAGCAGCGCTTTCTCGTCCACCCGGGTGAGCCGGCCGTCCTCCACCACGATCTCGCCGTTGACGATCACCTTCTCGATCGACGACCCGTTCTCGCAATAGACAAGATGGTTGCGGATGTCGTTGAGCGGCGAGAAGCTCGCCGTTTCCATGTCGAGAATGAGAAGGTCGGCCTTCTTGCCGGCTTCCAGCGAACCGATCTGGTCCTGAAGCAGCGCGGTTCGCGCCCCGCCGAGCGTGCAGGCATGCAGCACTTCGGACGCCGTGAGCCAGCGCGACCAGTCCGGATTGTTGACGTTGTGCATCAGCCCGGCCGTGTGCATCACGTCGAACATGCGAGGCGTGTCGTTGGTGGAGATGCCGTCGGAACCCAGGCCGACATGGACGCCCGCTTGAAGCAGCTTGCGGACGGGCGCGGTGCCGGCGCCAAGCTTCTGGTTGGAGATGGCGTTGTGCGCCACCGACACGCCGGCCCGGCCCATGAGTTCGATGTCGGCGTCCGTGACCCAGATGGAATGCGCGATCGTCGTCCACGGGTTCAAAAGGCCGAGATCGTTCATGTAGGCCATCAGCGTCTTGCCGTAGAATTCCGGCCCGGTCACGCCCTGCACCTTGGTCTCGACGATGTGGGTGTGGAAAGGCACGCCCCATTCCTTCGCCAGATCGTTCGCGGCCAGCATCAGTTCCGGCGTGCAGCGCTGCGGCGCGGAGGGCGCCAGCATGAAGCGGATGCGGCCCGAACGGCCATGGAAGCGGCCGTGGGCATCCTTCACAAAGCCGAGGTAATCGTTGACGCCGACCTTCGGCAGCCGGCCCACTTCCTCCTGAAGCTCCTGCGAGACGTATTCCCGCGCGAAGGGGATCGTGTCGAGGAAGTTCCGGTCCACCACATGGGCGGAAACGGTGGCGCGGATGCCGGCATCGTCATAGGCATCCACCGCCGCGCCCAGCAGATGCATCTCCTGCCGCGGGCTCTCGTAGAGATCGTCGGTGATGCAGGTCACGCCGGTCTTCAGCGATTCCATGGCCACCAGCATGCTGCGCAGATAGACGAGCCGGGGCGGCAGCGCCTTCGCCGCAAGGATGGGGTAGGCGTAGAGCATCCACACCTCGAGAGGCATGTTGTCGTAGCGTCCCTTGAACAGGGCCTCATTGGTGTGGAGATGCGAATTCATGAGGCCGGGCATGACCAGCTTGCCCGTGCCGTCGATGACTTCGGCGCCCTCTGGCACCTCGAGGTTGGAGCCCACCTGCGCGATCAGGTCTCCCTTGATGTGGACGTCGCCCGTGAAGGGCTCGAAGCCGTGCGTGCCGCCGACCGCAAGGATCGTCGCGCCCTTGATGAACATGTCCATGTCTACCCTCAATCGTTCGCAGTGTTCAGGAGTTCAGGAAATAGCCGTCGGCCGCGGCCCAGCGCGCGAACACGCGGTCGCCGGGCGCAAGCGACAGGGCTTCGAGATCGCGCAGCCCCGTCTGTGCGCGCAGTTCCACACCGCCCGCCTCCAGGAAGACGGTCACGCTGGAGCCGGGGAAATCGAGCGTCAGCACGTCGGCCGCGATCTCGTTGACGAGCCCGGTCTCCCGGGCGGAAATGGCGATGTTGTCGGCGGAGACCACGAGCAGCGCCTCCTGCCCGGGCTCCATGTCCGGCTGGGGTGCCGCCGAAAGCGCGCCGAGCGGGCTTGAAAACACCCATCCCTCCACGCCCGAGCCGATTATGGTGCCGGGGATGAGGTTGTTGCCGCCGATGAACTCGGCCACGAAGCGGTTGCCGGCGCGGCGGTAGATGTCACGCGGGGCGCCCACCTGCTGCACCCTGCCCTCATTCATGATGACCACACGGTCGGCCATGGCGAAGGCCTCCGAATGGCTGTGGGTGACGCAGACGAAGGTGATGCCGAGCTCGCGGTGCAGGCGCACCAGCTCGGCCTGCATCTTCACCTTCAGATGCGGATCGAGCGCGCTCAAGGGCTCGTCCAGCAGCAGGATTTCAGGCTCCGTTGCGAGTGCGCGCGCAAGGGCCACGCGTTGGCGCTGGCCGCCCGACAATTGCGCGGGCGAACGATCGGCGAAGGCCGCGATGCCCATGCGCTCCATCCATTCCCGCGCCTTGGCCGCGCGCGGGCCAGCCGGTACGCCGCGCTGCTTCAGGCCGAACTCCACGTTCTTCTGCACCGACAGAAACGGGAAAAGCGCATAGCTCTGCCAGACGAGCGGCGTATCGCGCTCCCAGGGCGGGTCGTCGTTGAGGCGACGGCCCCACATCCGGATCTCGCCCGTGCTGGGCTGGTCGAGACCTGCGATCATCCGGAGCGTCGTGGTCTTGCCGCAGCCGGATGGGCCCATGAGCGCGATGAACTCGCCCTTTTGGATCGACAGGGTCACGTCGGCCACCGCGACCTGCTGGTCGTAATGCTTGGCCACGCCGTCGATCTCGATCATGGTCACAGCCATCGCCGTCTCACTTCCGCTTGCGGGACGCCAGGCTGCGCCCGGCAAGGATCTGCGCCAGCACGACGAGCACGACGCTGACGCCGAACACGAGGGAGCCGACGGCGTTGATGCGCGGGCTCACCTGGCCCTGCAGCATGGCCAGCACCCGCACCGGCAGGGTTTCCTGCAGGCCGGAGACGAACCACGCGATCATGTATTCGTCGAACGACACCGACGCGGTGATGAACAATGCGGCGAGGATGGACGGCGCGGTGAAGGGCAGGATGACCTCGCGCAGTGTCCTCCAGGGGCCGCCGCCGAGGTTCCAGGCGGCCGGTTCGAGATCGCGGTCGAGATCGTTCAACCGCATCCGGATCAGCGCCATCGCGAAGGGCGCGCAGATCACCACATGGCCGGCGATGATGCCGAACAGGGTGCCGGACAGGCCGATGCGTCCCTCGAAGGTCAGCATGGCCACGCCGAGAATGACGGGCGGGACCGTCGGCGGCAGCGAGGCCAGGGCCATGTAGGCAGCCTTGCCGAAGAACCGGAAACGGTAGTCCACATAGGCCGCCGTGAAGCCGATGAACGTGGCCAGCACGGCCGAACCGCCCGCCACGATCAGGCTGTTGCCGAGGCTGCGCCGCATCGTCGGATCGCTCAGCACCGCCTCGTACCATTGCAGACTGAAACCGCCCCAGGGCAGGCTGGGGAAGCGGTCGGCGCTGAATGAAAACACGATGGTCGACAGGATTGGCGCGAAGACGAAGGCGAAGACGAGAGCCGTCCAGCCGTAGAGGAAGACGCCGCGCAGCACGCGGCCGAACGTGCCGTTCATGCCTTACGCCCCCCATAGGCGATCCGCAGAAGCACGCCGAGGACAAGTGTCAGCGTCACGATCATGCTGACGGCGACCACGGAGGCGCGCGGCCAGTGGTTACCGGACTTCACCTGATCGGCGATGAGGATGCTGAGCGTCGGCGGCTTCGATCCGCCGAGGAATTGCGGGCTGATGTAATCGCCGAAGCAGAGCACGAAGGCCAGGGCCGCCGCCAGCACCAGACCGACGCGGGCCGAGGGGATGATGATCGTGAAGACGGTGCGCAGCCGTCCGCAGCGCAGATTGTGCGCTGCCTCCACCAGCCGAATGTCGATCGACGAGAGAGCGAAGGTCTGCAGCAGCACGACGAGCGGCAGGGTCAGCGTCAGGAAACCGATCAGCGTGCCGGTCGTCGTGTTCAGCACCTGCACGGGACTGAGGCCCAGAGGCGCGATCAGATAATTGATGATGCCTTGCGGGCTGAAGAACACCTGCATCGAATAGATGCGCACCGGCAGGCTGGTGAAGAACGGCACCACCAGCATGAACACCATGAGCCGGCGCACATGCGGCTTCAGCCGGAACGCCATGGTGTAGGCCGCGGGAAAGGCGATGATGCTGGCCAAGGCCGCCGCGAGCAGCGAGAGCCACAGCGTGTAGATGAAGGCGTTCTGGAAGAACCCTGCCTTCAGGATCGCGGTCCAATTGGCCAGCGTGAAATCGGGCTGGAGGCGGAAGCTCTTCACCGTCCAGAAGGTCATGGCCACGAGAAAGCCGAGAGGCACCACGAAGAACAGCGCCTGCCACAGCGGGCTGGGCAGCCCCAGCGCGACGGCGAAGCGCAGCCGCGTGGCGCGGGCGCGCGGGCGTGAAGTGACAGGCGGAGAAGGGCTCATGATGGCGGCTCAGGAGGCTGGCGCGCAGCCGGGGCCGCGCGCCGGGCGCTCACATGCTCTTGAATTCGGACCAGATGTCGTTCCAGGCCTCGATGTCCTGCTGGACCGGGGTCTGGCGGATGAAAATCTTGCCGTCCTTGTATTCGTCCATGACGTTGCGGGCGTCGAAGGTGTGCCGCAGCTTCTTGGCGTCCTCCGGAGCCTCCGTGTTCATCAGGTCCCAGCCCTTTTTGTTGGGAATGGAGGCCCAATACGACGGCAGGCGGGCGGAGCGGATCTGCCCCTCCGGCGACGCCGCGTATTGGATGAACGCCTTGGCGAGGTCCTTTTTCGGCGAACTCTTCACGACGGACATGGATTCCGTCCATTGAATGCCGCCCTCGTCGGGCACGGAGGCCGCGACCGGCACCCCCTCCTTCTGGAGCAGCAGTACAACCCAATCTCCGACGCCGGGGATGACGCCCGCGCTACCATTGGTCAAAGCCGCGAACTGGTCGGCCATGCTGTAGAAGCCGCTGGTCTGCGGCTTCAGCGAGAACAGGGTCTCCTTCAGCTTGTCGAGAGCGGCATCGTCGATGTCGAAGGGCGGCTTGTTGCCGTCGTAGAGGCTGAGGCAGCCCATGCTCGGCAGGTACCAGTCGAAGAAGCCGACCTTGCCCTTGGCCTTCGGGCTCCACATCGCCTTGTAGGACTTCACGTCCTCCTCGGTCAGCACGTCGGTACGGTAGGCCATGCCGAGATAGCCGAAACGGATCATCACGGAATAGAGCTTGTCGTCGGCCCAATGCAGCGGGAATTTCTGGAATTCCGGCCAGTAATCGGCAAGCGGATAATCGGCGGGGTCCATCTCGTCGATGAAATCGCCCTCACGCAGCATGCCGATATATTCGGCATCGGCCAGCACCACGTCGAACGAGCCGGGCGGAGACTGGTTCATCAGGGCCAGCATGGGCTCGCCGCCGACATATTCCTTGGCTATGACCTTGACGCCGTATTGGTCCTCGAACGGCTTCACGAAGGCGGGGTCGGAATGGCCGGGCCACGACAGCAGGTTCAGCACCTTGTCCTGCGCATAGGCCTCGCCCTGCGCGGACACCCCGAGCGCGGCGGCGCCGGCCAAGGCGCCTGTCCCTTGAAGAAACTGGCGGCGCGTGGGCCTCAAAAGGCCGCGGGGATCCGTGATTTTGAAGTTCGGCACGATCGGCACTCCTGGGCTGGTTATTGAGGAATCCGGTAGCTTGGCAGCGTGGTCCATTCGTCGATGACGGCCCGCGCCTCCTGCGGCAGCACGCGCTCGGCCGTGATCGGGCGGCGCAACAGATCGGCACGCACGGTGTCGCGCAGCGGCCGCAGGTCGAAGCCGATCTCGTCGGCATCTTGCAGCGTGTTGGCGTAGTACATGCGGCTGACGCGCGCCCACCACATCGCGGCGACGCAGAGCTCGCACGGCTCGCAGGTGGTGTAGATATCGCAGCCGCTGAGATCCCAGGTCCCGAGGCGGCGGCAGGCGTCGCGGATGGCCTCCACCTCGCCATGGGAGGTGGGATCGCTGTTGTTGACGACGTTGTTGACGCCCTCGCCCACGATCGCGCCGTCCTTGACGACGACAGCGGCGAAGGGCGCCGAGCCATGGCTCAGCATCTGCTCGCGGCTCAGCGCAATCGCACGGCGCATGAAGTCTTCGGGCGTTGGCAAGGATCGCTCCTTCGATCTGGCCCAACAGAATGCGAAATCCTGCCCCGGCCCTCCATGAAGCGAGATTAGGTTCGCGATCCGCCCTTAAGAAAAGACGATTTTTCGATGCCTGCTATAAGAAAAAGAGATAGCTTGTGATTTAAGCAATTCTCTCGTTTTATTGACGAATGCTTTGCCATGGGCCGCCTTCGAAAACGCCATCTTGATGAAAGCGAAGGCAGCAATCTTTTTCTGAGGACAGGGTTCAATCATAGCTTCGCCGCGGGCAAATCGGTCGCAGCACGGCTGGATTCGCCCCTCAGGCCGGCAGCGTGGGCGCGTACAGCCAGGGTTTCACGAGGTCCGGCCGCCCGTCGAGCTCGAGGCTCGTGGCACGCGATGCCGATCGGGCAATGACGCGCCCGCGCCGCACCACCGCCAGCCGCGCCGGCCGCAGGCGGATCGCCTCGATTGGATCGCGTGCTTCCAGCAGGACGAGGTCGGCATTGCAGCCCGGCTTGACGCCATAGCCCTCCAGCCCGAACACCTTGGCCGCATTGACGGTTACGGCGTCGAAGCTCGCCCGCATGGCCGCGAGGCTGGTCATGTGGCCGACATGGACGGCCATGCTCGCCACGTCCAGCATGTCGGCATTGCCCAGCGAGTACCACGGGTCGAGCACGGAATCCTGCCCGTAGGCGACATTGATGCCGAGCGCCATCAGCTCCGGCACGCGCATCATGCCCCGCCTCTTCGGGTAGGTGTCGTGGCGGCCTTGCAGCACGATGTTGGCGATGGGATTGGGGATGCAATGTATGCCGGCTTCCGCGATCAGCGGCAGCAGCTTCGACACGTAGTAATTGTCCATGGAATGCATGGAGGTGAGGTGCGAGCCCGCCACCCGCCCCTGCAGGCCGAGCCGCTGGGTCTCATAGGCCAGAGTCTCGATGTGGCGCGACATGGGATCGTCCGTTTCGTCGCAATGCAGGTCGACCGGCAGGCCGCGTGCGGCAGCGATCTCGCACAATGCCGTCACGGAGCGGCGGCCGTCTTCCATGGTGCGTTCGAAATGCGGGATGCCGCCGACGACGTCCACGCCCATATCGAGCGCCCGCGCCAGATTGCCGGCGATCTCCGGCGTGCGGAAATAACCTTCCTGCGGGAAGGCCACGAGCTGGAGATCGAGATAGGGCTTCACCCGCTCGCGCACCTCGATCAAGGCTTCCACGCCGATCAGGTGAGACGCCGTCACGTCGACATGGGTGCGAATGGCGAGCAGCCCCTGCGCCACCGCGAGATCGCAATAGCGCATGGCACGTTCGACCACGTCCTCATGGGTCAGGTTGGGCCGCTTCTCGCTCCACAACTGGATGCCCTCCAGCAGCGTCCCGGACCGGTTGAGGCGCGGATTGCCGAGCGAAAGCGTGGCGTCCATGTGGAAATGGATGTCGACGAAAGGCGGGCTGACCAGCTTGCCCTCGGCATGGATCTCGGAACCGGCCTCCGCCTGAATGCCGGGCTCCACCGCAATGATCTTGCCGCCACGACAGGCGATGTCGAAGCCGGACCGGCCATCCGGCAGATTGGCGTCGCGGACGATGAGATCGAAGATCATTGCGGCTCTCGCATGCGGGTTCGGAAGGAAAATGGGAGGCAAGCCGGGCCTGCATGAAATGTGCCGCCGGCTGGACGGCCCAAGACGGGCTTGTTCAGTTCCCCGCCCGTTCTGCTTTGTCGCCATCCATCGCGTCCCGGGGGATGGAGCGTGCTTTCCACACGCCGCGCGCGACGAGATCGCTGATGACATCGGCCATGACCTGAGCGACCCCGCCGCTGCCACGGCTGTTCATCGTGCGCTCCGACACCACGACCGACAGCCGCCAGGACGGCACCGGGTCCACGATGCGCATCGGGATCATCTCGCCGCGCTTGATCTCGGCCAGAAAGGCAAAATGCGGCATCACCGCCGCGAAATGCCCCTCGCGAACCAGTTCGGCAATAGCCGGAAGGCTCTCGCAATCATAGATCCGCGCCGAGATGTCGTAGCGGGCGAGCAATTGATCGATGACCACGCGCGCCACATTGGGACGGCCGGGCGCGATGATCGGGACCGGCAAGGTGAAGATGTCGCGCAGCGCCATCGCCCCGCTCTCGGGCGCCTGCATGCCAGGCGGCAGGAACAGCATGAGATCCTCGACCATCATCTCCGTCCAGGCGACGTGCTCGAAGGCCTTGTGATCGTAGAGCAGCGCCACATCCAGCCGGCCGCTCTGAATCCACTCGTCGAGCGCGCCGGTCATCGCCTCGATGATGTGCAACTTGATGTCCGGCAGGCGCCGGGCGATGGCCTCATACAAGGGCAGGGACAGGTTGCGGCAGGCCGAGGTGGGCAATCCGACACGGATCTCGCCGCTCGGGTTCAGGGCCGTGGTGCGCACCACCTCCCGGGCGCGTTCCGTCTCGGTGACGATACGCTGGGCGTGCTCATAGAGCCGCAGTCCGACCTCCGTGGGTGTGACGCCGCGTGAATGCCGCACCAGAAGCTCCACGCCGAGCTCAAGCTCGAGATTCTTGATCTGCTGGCTGAGCGAGGGCTGCGCCACGCGCAGGATCTCCGCCGCGCGGGAAAAATTGCCGCTCTCGGCCACCTGCATGAAATAGCGGAGCTGTCGGATATCCAAGGTTACGCCAAAGCCTCCCTGCTCAAATGATGGTCAACCATGCGGTCAAAAAATACTCATTTTCCATTCGATCCTATAGTCATAGAGGCCGTATTATGTAGATAATATAGCTACTTAAGGGACATATCCTGTATTTTGGATGCCACCAAATCGGGCACATAGGAAAAATCTATACCGACATCGTTAAATAATATTGGCGCTTCGCCGCGTTCCGCAACGAACATGATCCTCAGTGGATGAACCACATGACCTCCGATATCTTTGGGGATGTCCGGGGTGAGAGCAATATCCTGGGGATGATGCCGATGTATTCTTCTCGATTCACGACACGTGCGGCTGCGTATCTGCTTCCCTTGCTTGCGATATCCGCCCTGCCCGCGTCCGCCGAGCAGAATCCGTGCATCGGCAATTCGGTGGGTGTCACCGGTCCCGCCGCCTTCGGTGGTCAGGCCGCGAAGATGGGCGCGGAAATCGCCGTGGAGGAGATCAACGCGGCCGGCGGCGTCCTCGGAAAGCAATTGCGCTTCGTGCAATACGACGATGCCGGCGCGCCCCCGCGCGGGGTGGACAACACCCGCCGCATTGCGCTGGCCGACAAATGCATCGCCATCCTCGGCGGCTACCATTCGACCGTTGCGGTGGCGCAGGCCGAACCCGTCAACAAGATCGGCATTCCCTATATCGGGATCATGGCCGCCAACACGAAGGCCATCGAGAACGGCGCCGAGACGAACTACATGTTCCGTGTCTCCGCCAAGGACAAATGGGTGGCGCGCTTCCTCGTCGAAAAGGCAATGAAGGCCTCGAAGACCGGCAAGATCGCCCTGCTCTACGAAAACACCGGCTGGGGCAATGGCGCGGTGCCCGACGTCAAGGCCGCCATGGAAGGCGCGGGCAAGGAGCTGGTCGCGCTCGAAACCTTCAACTGGAACGACCAGGACATGAGCCCGCAGGTCATGCGCGCACGCGACGCCGGCGCCGACGTGGTGCTGTTCTGGGCGCTCGACCGCGAGGGCAACCAGATCCTGCGGTCGATGGACAAGGTCGGCTACAAGCCGACGATCATCGGTGCGTGGGGCATCGCCGGCAATCTCGGCGAGCTGGCGGGCCCGCTGGCAAATGGCGTGCAGGTCATCCAGACCTACACCTTCATGGGCGACATGGATCCCAAGAAAAAGGCGCTGTGGGACAAGATCTCGGCCAAGTACAAGCTGACGGATCCTTCCCAAATCAAGATGGGCTCGGGCGTCGCCAATTCCTATGACGCCGTCTACATCCTCAAGGCCGCCATCGAGAAGGCCGGCGCCTTCGACTGGGCCAAGGTGCGCGAGGCGCTCTACGACGTGAACTATACGGGCCTCGTCGCCGATTATCAGCCGGCCTTCGACAAGAACGATCCCGAGCGGCACGACGCCATCCTGCCCAAGGATTACAAGCTGACGGTCTGGCAGGACGGCAAGCTGCTGCCGATCGAGCAGACCTCCTACGGCAAGACCGAGTGAAGGAGCGGGCGCGGCCCGCACATCCTTCCACACGGCGCACGCCCCCGCAGGCGTGCGCATCCGGCCCCGGCGCGCACCGCGCGCCCAGCCCGCGAGCATCGGCATGAGCACCTTTGTCCAATACACCCTGTCCGGGCTGGCGATCGGGGGCATCTATGCCCTCGTCGCTCTCGGCTTCCACATCATGTGGAGCGCCGCCCGCGCGGTGAATTTCGCCCATGGCGACACCTTGATGATCGGTGCGGTCCTCGCCGTCATGGGCGTGGATGCCGGCCTGCCGCTGTGGCTGGCGTGCCTGCTCTCGGTTCTCGCGGGAGGCCTGTTCGGCGCGCTGCTCGAACGCTTTGCCGTGCGCCCCTTCACCGGCGCCAACGCCTCGATGGGGTGGATGCTGACCACGATCGCCGTGGGCATCATGATCGAGAGCCTGGCCACCATGCAGTTCGGCGGCTTTTCGCGCGCTCTGCCGTCACCGGGCGTCGAAAAGGCCGTGCAGGTCCTGGGCGCCGGTGTTTATCCGCAAGAATTGCTGATCCCGCTCGTCGCGCTGGCCGCCATGCTGGCTCTGCGCCTCATGCAGAAACACACCCTCATCGGCCGCGCCATGCAGGCCGTCGCCCATGACCGGCGCGCGGCGTCCCTGATGGGCATCGACGTCAACCGGGTGGTCGCCATCTCCTTCGCACTCGCCGCATTTCTGGGCGCGGCGGCCGGCGTGCTGGTCGCACCGGTCGTGCAGGCCTCGGCCACGATGGGCGTGCTGCTCGGCCTCAAAGGGTTCGCGGTCGCCATCATCGGCGGCATCGTCAGCGCGCCGGGCGTCGTCGTCGCCGGCCTCGCTTATGGCGTGGGCGAGAAATTCATCGAGGGCTACATCTCCACCGCCGCGCGCGAGATCATCGGCTTCAGCGTCATGATCCTCGTTCTGCTCGTGTTCCCGCAGGGCCTGTTCGGCAAGCGCGAGGTGGCCAAGGTATGAGCCGCCACCTCACCTCCCTTGGCTTCGTCCTCCTCGCGCTCGTCCTCGTCGCGGTGCCGCTGGCGTCCGACAACGAATACGAACTGCGCCTGTTCATGCTGTTCCTGATCTACGGCATCATCGCCGTGGGCCTGAACGTCCTCGTCGGCCTCACGGGTCTGATCTCGCTCGGCCAGGCCGGCCTGTTCGCGCTCGGCGCCTATACCGGCGGCATCCTGGCGACGCGGCTCGGCTTCGATCTCATCACCGCCAGCATCGGCGCGGCCATCGTGTCCGGATTGTTCGGAATCGCGTTGGCCTATCCCAGCGTGCGGGTGCGCGGCGTCTATCTCGCCGTGGTCACCATCGCCTTCGGCATCATCATCGAGAACGTCGCCATCGAATGGCAGTCGCTGACGGGCGGCACCACCGGCCTGACCTCGATCCCCATGCCGAACCTGCTGGGCGTCGAACTCTCCGGCTACGCCTTCTATGGCGTCCTCGCCGTCACGCTGTTTCTCGCCACGCTGCTGACGCACAACCTCAAGGTCTCGCGCTACGGACGGGCGATGCTCGCGGTCTCCCAGAGCGAGACGGCGGCGCGGGCCCTGGGCATCAACGCCACCATGATGCGCACGCTCGCCTTCGTCGTGGCCTCAGTCACGGCGGGCGTGGCCGGCACGTTCTACTCCTTCCTCAATTCGTACATCTCGCCGGACATCTTCACCTTCTCGGACAGCGTGCGCTTCCTGCTGATGGTGATCCTGGGCGGCGCGGGCTCCACCTTCGGCGCGGTCATCGGCGCCTACATCCTCACCTACCTTCCCGAATACCTTCAGCAATTCCAGCTCTGGCAGAAATTCGCCTATGGCGCGCTGCTGCTGCTCGTCATGTTCGCCCTGCCGCGCGGCATCGTCGGCACCATCGCGGCGGCGGTGAAGCGCCTGCGCCCGGCCCCGCGTGCCGTCGCGGCCAGCGAAGGCATTCCCGCCGCCGAGAGCCTGCGGCCGGACGGGCACGCGCCGACGTCCGAGCTCGTGGCGCGCGATCTCACCGTGCGGTTCGGCGGCCTCACCGCTTTGTCCAAGGCATCATTGCGGGTAAAGGGCGGCGAGGTGCATGCCCTGATCGGCCCGAACGGGGCCGGCAAGTCCACCTTCGTCAACACCATTTCCGGCTTCTACCAGCCGGCGGAAGGAAGCTGCGAGCTGGACGGTGTGCAGCTCACCGGCCGCCGCTCGCACGAGATCGCCCGCATCGGCCTCGCCCGCACCTTCCAGAACACCGAGCTGTTCGGCGAGATGACGGTGCTGGAAAACGTCATGGTCGGGCATCAGCAGCGTCTCGGCTACAGCATCGTTCCCGCTCTGCTGCGCACACCGCGCTTCCGTCGCGAGGAAGAGCTGTCGCGCCGCACGGCGATCGGCCTTCTCGCCTTCGTCGGCCTCGAGGATTACGCCAATGAGGCCGCGCGCTTCCTGCCCTTCGGCCTGCAGCGGCGGCTGGAAATCGCCCGCGCCCTGGCCTCGAAGCCGAGCCTTCTTCTGCTGGACGAGCCGGCCGCCGGCCTGACCACGCAGGAGATCGACGATCTGGAGGCCATGATCCGCCGCATCGCCGGGCTCGGCATCTCCGTCCTCCTGATCGAGCATCACGTCGAGCTCATCATGGCGGTGGCCGACAATGTGACGGTGCTGGATTACGGCCAGGTCATCGCCTCCGACACACCCGCCATCGTTCAGGAGGACCCGCGCGTCATCGAGGCCTATTTCGGCACGCCCCACACCGGCCATTCCCTGGAGGCCACAGCATGAGCGAGGCGCTTCTCGACATCCGCAGCCTCGAACTGCGCTACGGCGCGGCAATGGCGGTCCGCGACATTTCGCTGAAGGTGCATCCTGGGCAGCTCGTCGCCGTCATCGGCAATAACGGTGCCGGAAAATCGTCCATGGTGCGCGGCGCCACCGGGCTGGTGCGCCCGTCCGGCGGGCAGGTGCTGTTCCGGGGCGAGGACACCACCCGCCTCTCCGCCGACAAGAAGGCCGCGCGCGGCCTGGTGATGGTGCCCGAGGGGCGGCTTCTGTTTCCCGCCCAGACGGTCGAGGACAATCTCATCCTCGGCGCCTATGTCCATGGCGGCCTCAAGTCCCCGCGCGCCAAGGCCAGCCTGGAGCGCGTGCTGGAGCTGTTTCCCCGCCTGCGCGAGCGGCTTCACCAGCAGGCCGGCTCGATGTCCGGCGGCGAGCAACAGATGCTGGCCATCGCGCGCGGCCTGATGGCGGAGCCCGAGCTCCTCATCATCGATGAGCTGTCGCTTGGCCTCGCGCCGAAGATCGTCGACCAGCTCATCGGCGTGCTGGCCGATCTGAACCGCTCCGGCCTCACGATCCTGCTCGTCGAGCAATTGGCCTCTTACGCCCTCGCCATCGCGCACACCGCCTACGTGGTCGCCAATGGGCGCATTTCGTACCATGGCCCGAGCGCCGAGCTGGCGCGTGATCCGGAGGTCATGGAGGCCTTTCTCGGCCGCAAGAAGAGCGCGGCCTGAACGGGCCACGCCGCACGATTCTCATCCAGCAAGGAGCAAGTCATGGCCCAGACAGTGATCGATCTCAGCCTGTTGATCGAAGACAACATGCCCGCGCACAAGCTGTTTCAGCGCCCGGTCATCACCACCCATATGAGCCATGAGAGCTCGAAGTCGCACAATCTCGGCGTGCCGGGCGACGCCATGACCTTCCAGACCAATTTCATCGCCATGCTCGATCATGTCGGCACGCATGTGGACGCGTTCCGCCACGTCAATCCCGAGGGCGCACCCGTCGACGAAATGCCGCTGGAAATGTTCATGGGCAAGGCGGTGTGCTTCGATCTGCGCCACATCCCCGACCTCGGCGACATCGGCGTCGCCGAGATGGAGGAGGCCGAGAAGAAGGCCGGCGTGACGGTCGACGGCCACATCGTTCTGCTGTGCACCGGCTTCCACGAGCGTAATTACCCGGGGCTGGATTCGGTCTGGAAGAACCCGCAGCTGACCGCCGAAGCCACACAATGGCTCCACGATCGCGGCTCGAAGATGCACGGCGTCGAAGGTCCCTCCACCGACCGCCCCTCGGACAACATCTTCGCCCAGCATCGCCTGTGCCGCAAACTCGGCATCAGCCATTGGGAATGGCTGGTGAATCTCGAATCCCTGATCGGCAAGGGCGAGTTCCAGTTCTTCGGCGCCCCGCTGAAGTTCAAGGGCGGCTCCGGCTCGCCGGTCCGCGCCTTCGCCATCGTGCAGGACTGAACCATTCGGTGCGCGCCCCAAAGGTGCGCACCGCCCTTCTGCGCGGGAGCGGATGATGTCGGCCGAATACGATTACATGAGTGCGCACGAGATGCGCCGGCGTGTCGCGGCGAAAGAGATCTCGCCGGTCGAGCTGACACGGCGCGCGCTCGACAAGGCCGCCGCCACGCAGGGTAGCCTCAATTGCTTCTTCCTGCTGATGCCGGAGGAGGCGCTGGCCACGGCCCGGGTCGCGGAAGAGGCCGTGATGCGCGGCGCCCCGCTCGGCCTGCTGCACGGCCTGCCCTTCTCCGCGAAGGATTTGATGGCGGTGGGCGGCGTGCGCTACGCCTCCGGCTCCCGCACAATGGCCGACAACATCGCGGCGGCCGACGCCCCGGCGGTGGAGCGCGCCAAAGCGGCCGGCGCCATCCTCATCGGCAAGACCACGACCAGCGAATTCGGCTGTAAGCCCGTCGGCGACAGCCCCCTCACGGGCATCACGCGCCACCCGTGGAACCTCGACAAGACGCCGGGCGGATCGAGCGCCGGCGCGGCCGCCTCCGTCGCGGCCGGCATCACGCCGTTCGCGCTGGGCACCGATGGCGGCGGCTCCATCCGCATCCCGGCGGCTTTCACCGGGCTTGCCGGCATTAAGGCCCATTTCGGGCGCGTGCCCGTCTGGCCGACCTCCGCGACACCGACGCTGGCGCATGTCGGGCCCCTCGCCCGCTCGGTGGACGACGCCGCGCTTGTTCTCTCCGCCATCGCGGGGCCGGACAATCGCGACCCGTTCGGCGTCGCCGGCCCGGTACCGGACGTGCTGGGCGCGGCCAAGGCGTCTGTCGCCGGCCTGCGCATCGCCTACTCGCCCACGCTGGGCTATGCGCGTCCCGACGCCGAGGTCGTCGAGATCACCCGCCGCGCCGCCAAGACGTTCGAGGATCTCGGCTGCCGTGTAGAGGAGATCGACACAATCTTCGACGCCGACCCGGCACCGCTCTGGACCGCCGAATTCTACGCGGGCGTCGGCATTCGCCTGCGCGACTTCATCGAGAACAAACGCGATCTGCTCGATCCCGCCGTGGCCGACGTGCTGGAACCGGCCCTCGCCCAGGAAATGCGGGCCTATTACACCAACGTGTTCGAGCGCTACGCCCTGCGCGAGAAGATGCGGCTGTTCTTCGAGCGTTTCGACGTCCTGCTGTCGCCCGTATTGCCGGTAACGTCATTGGACGCCGGCGTGAACATTCCCGCGCATCTTGCCGACCGCAATCTGGTGTCCTGGGTCTACTACACCTATCCCTTCAACCTCACGGGTCAGCCTGCGGCGAGCGTATGCGCGGGCATCGCGCGCGACGGCATGCCGGTCGGCCTCCAGATCGTCGGCGGCGCCTACCGGGAAGACGTGGTGATCCGGGCGGCGGCCGCCTACGAGCGCACGCAACCCGCAGGCTTCAACATCCGCCGCTACGACGCCTGACGGCAACGCCGCGACCGCCCCTGCGGCCTGTTAGATCGCGAAAGCGCCTTGTATAAGGGCGGACCGACCACGCGCCGTTCCGGCTATCAAGGCTGCGCCGATTTCAACGATGAGCATCGATCCGACCGAACCGCAGGCGGCACGCGCCACGAAGGGCGGGATTGCCGAGCCCGCAATCGAGGCGGATCGCACCTATCTTCGCATCGAACATCTCGTCCGCCGCTTCGGCACCGTCGCGGCTGTGGATGACGTCTCGCTCGACGTGGCGCGCGGAGAGATCATCTGCCTGGTCGGCCATTCCGGCTGCGGGAAATCGTCCCTGCTGCGCCTGATCGCCGGCGTGGAACGGCCGGATGGGGGCCGCATCCTTCTCGACGGCGAGGAAATCGCCGGCACCGCCCGTTATGTCGAACCGGAAGACCGGCGCATCGGCTTCATGTTCCAGGATTACGCGCTGTTTCCGCATATGTGCGTCACGGACAACATCCTGTTCGGGCTGACACGGCTGGGAAAGACGCAGGCACGCGCCCGCGCGGCAGAGGTGGTCGATCTGCTGGGCATCGGGCATCTCTCCGCGCGTTTTCCCCATATGCTGTCGGGCGGCGAGCAGCAGCGCGTGGCGCTGGCCCGCGCTCTCGCGCCCCAGCCCCGCATCCTGCTGATGGACGAGCCCTTCTCCAATCTGGACCGCGGGCTGCGCGAGGAATTGCGCACGGGCACGCTGGCCGTTCTGCGCGAGTTCGGCACGACCGTGCTCATGGTCACTCACGATCCGGAGGAGGCGCTGTCCTGCGGAGACCGGGTGTTCCTGATGCGCGCCGGCAAGATCGTGCAGGCGGGGTCCGGGCGCGATCTGTACGAAACCCCGCAGAGCGTCTACGCCGCCGATTTCTTCTGCACGTTCAACAAACTGCCGGGCACCTGCCGCGATGGCGGCGTGGACACCCCGCTCGGCCGCTTCGCCGCACCGGGACGCACGGAAGGGGAAAAGGTCGAGGTCTGTATTCGCCCGCACGATCTTCGCATCGGCGGCTCGAACGATACCGGCGTCTCCTGCACCGTGCTCGATTGCACCCTGAGGGGCGAGATCGAGGAAGTGCGATTGCTCGTGCCGGGCGTGCCCTCGGCGCTAAGGGTGCGGTCGACCACGCGAAGCCGTCTCAAGAACGGTGACAGCGCCTCGGTTCAGCTTGCTTCGGTAGAAGTACTGGTATTTTGACAGCAAAGGCTCGTCGTAGCCTCTGAAATCAAAGTAAAGGATAATTATAATAATTCCAAGGTAAAGCTTTGGACAGCAGGCCGCATTTACTGGCCCGCCGAATTGTGGTTCCTCCCTTATCCTCATACGAGCCGCATCTTTCGCCGGCTCGATCATCGGGGAGGATGATTCATTGATCTCGTCAGCTTCGGCGCGATGCGCCCTGTTCGGAACCGCCATGTTCGTTCTTGGCAGCACGGGCGCCATGGCCGCGGAACTGAACCTCTACACGACGCGCGAACCCGGCTTGATGAAGCCCCTGATCGACGGTTTCACCAAGTCGAGCGGCGTCAAGATCAACACCATCTTCCTGAAGGACGGCCTGGCCGAGCGGGTCGCCGCCGAAGGCGCCCGTTCGCCGGCCGATGTGATGATGGAGGTGGATTCCGGCAAGCTCGTCCAGCTCGTCGAGCAGGGCCTCACGCAACCCGTCCAGTCGGAGATCCTGGCCTCCGCGATCCCCGCAAACCTGCGCGATCCCGACGGCAATTGGTTCGCGATGTCGCTGCGCGCCCGCGCCCTCTACGTTCAGCGCGATCTCGACATTTCCAACTTCACCTACGAGCATCTGGCCGATCCGGAATGGAAGGGCAAGGTCTGCATCCGCTCGGGTCAGCATCCCTATAACGTGGCCCTGACCGCCTCCTACATCGCCCATCACGGCGAAGAAGCCGCCGAGACCTGGCTCAAGGGCGTCAAGGCCAATCTGGCCCGCAAGGCCGGCGGCGGCGATCGCGACGTGGCGCGCGACATCCTGGGCGGCCTGTGCGACATCGGCATCGCTAATTCCTATTATGTCGGTCTGATGCGCAGCGGCCGTGGCGGCCCCGAACAGCAGAAATGGGCCGAGGCCATCAAGATGGTGCTGCCCACCTTCAAGGACGGCGGAACGCAGGTGAACATCAGCGGCGCGGCCGTGGCGAAGAACGCGCCCAACAAGGCGGATGCCGTGAAGTTCCTGGAATATCTCGTCTCCGACGAGGCGCAGAAGATCTACGCCGAGGCCAATTACGAGTATCCGGTGAACTCGAAGGCGGCCGTCGATCCCCTCATCGCGGAATATGGCACGCTGAAGGCCGACGATCTCGACCTCGCCAAGACCGCGGCCTTCCGCAAGACGGCCAGCGAGCTCGCTGAAAAGGTCGGTTTCGACAATTGATACAGGGATGAGGAGGCGCCAAGGCGCCGCCTCTCTATCTTCTGATGACCATAGCCCTTCAGGATCACAGCGTCGGACAAATATCCGCGCGCGGTTTCCGCCAGGACCGCGCCTGGCTTGCCGTATCGATAGCGATCGCGGCTCTGGTCTGCCTGCCCATCCTGTCGCTCATCCTCATCGCGGCGCAGGGCAGCAATGGCCTGTGGAGCCATATCGCGGCCAATGTGCTGCCCCAGGCGGCGCGCGACACGCTGATCCTTCTGGTGGGTGTGGGAATGGTCGTCTGCACCATCGGCACGGGCGCGGCATGGCTCGTCACGGCCTATGAATTTCCCGGCCGCCGCATCCTGCAATGGGCGCTGCTGCTGCCACTGTCGGTGCCGACCTACATCATCGCCTATGCCTATCTCGACATCCTGCATCCCGTCGGGATCGTCCAGAGCACGCTGCGCGACCTCCTCGGCTATGCCAGCCCGCGCGATTTCCGCCTGCCGGACATCCGCTCCATGGCCGGCTGCATCCTGCTGCTCGGGCTCGTTCTCTATCCCTATGTCTATCTGACCACGCGGGCCATGTTCCTGACGCAGGCCGCGAACCTCATCGAGGTGTCGCGCACGCTCGGCACGCGGCGCGGCGCGGTGTTCCGCCGGGTGGCGATCCCGCTCGCCCGCCCCGCCATCGTGGTGGGCATAAGCCTCGCCCTCATGGAGGCGCTGAACGATATCGGCGCATCCGAATTCCTCGGTGTCCGCACCCTCACCGTCTCGGTCTATTCGACCTGGGTCAGCCGCTCGGACCTGCCGGGCGCGGCGCAGATTTCTCTGGTCATGCTCCTGATCATCGTCGCGCTTCTGGGGCTGGAACGCTGGGCGCGGCGTGAACAGCGCTTCGCCGCGACCGCGCAGAGGCCGCTGCCCATGCTACCCGTGCGGCTGACGGGGCTCCGGGCGGCAGGCGCTTTCCTGTTCTGCGCCCTTCCGGTGGCGCTCGGCTTCGTCGCGCCCGCGACCTATCTCGTCCACCAGGCCTATGTCCGCTTCAGCTTCGCCGGCATCTCAGAGGCCATGATCCGCCAGATCGGCAACACAATCGCGGTCTCGGCCATCGCCACCTTCATCGTGTTGGCGTGCGGCCTGGCCGTCGCCTATTCGGCACGGCTCGGCAAGAGCCGCGCCAACGCTCTTGCCGCCCGTGCCTCCACTCTGGGCTATGCGGTGCCGGGTACCGTGCTCGCCATCGGTCTGCTCGCACCCGTCGGGCTCGCCGACCGCCTCATCGCCGATGCCGCCGAAAACCTCCTCGGCCTTACCACCGGCCTTCTCATTCTCGGAGGCGGCGGCGCGCTCATCATGGGCTATGCGTCGCGCTTCATGGCCATCGCGACGGGCGGCGTGGAGGCGGGCTTCACGCGGATTTCATTCTCGCTGGATCACGCCGCCCGCACGCTCGGCCACACGCCAACGGGGGCGTTCCGCCGCATCCACCTGCCGCTGTCACGAACTGCGATCGCCGCGACGGGGCTGCTCGTCTTCGTGGATTGCATGAAGGAACTGCCCGCGACGCTGCTGCTGCGACCGCTGAACTTCGACACCTTGGCCACCTATCTCTACGGCGAGGCGGCGCGCGGCACTTATGAAGAAGGCTCCATCGCGGCGCTTCTCATCGTGCTGATCGGCATCCTGCCCGTCGTGCTGCTGTCGCGCGTGGGGAACCCCATCAATCGCCGCGCGTCTCCCGCGGGAAACGTCACCTCCGAAGAGGCATGACGGCTGAGCGTCCGGGCAGCCAGCAGCCGCTGCGTGTAGGGCGCGCGGCCCTCGGGTGACCGCAACGCGCCGGAGGAGCACCGGTCGACGATGCGCCCCTTCTCCATCACCAGCACCTCGTCGGATATCCAGCCGACGGCGTCGATGTCGTGCCCCACGAACAGCATGGCGAAGCCGCGTTCCGCCTGGAGGCGGCGCAGCAGCGACAGGATCTGCACCTTGACCGTCATATCGAGGGCGGACACCACCTCATCGCAGATCAGCATTTTCGGCTCGCCCAGAAGTGCGCGGGCGATGCACACGCGCTGCCTCTGCCCGCCCGAGAGCTGATGCGGAAAGCGCTCGGCGTACGACGTATCGAGCCCCACCTCATCGAGCGCCGACGCGATGCGCCGTGCATGTTCGGCAGGAGCGATCCGCGCCAGCGCGAGCGGTTCGGCCAGAGCGCGGCGGATCGTCAGGCGCGGATTGAGAGCGCCGTAAGGATTCTGGAACACCATCTGGCATTGCCGGCGAACGCGCGCGGGCAGTGATCCGCCCGATGGCGTGAGATCGTGCCCGAGAAGCTGGATGCGTCCGGCGGCGAACGGGCGGAGCCCGGCGAGCGCCCCTGCGAGCGAACTCTTGCCGGAACCGGATTCGCCGAGAACCCCGATTGTGCTCCCGGCCGGGATCGAGAGGCTGGCGCCGTGAACCACGCGGAAGGGCCGCGAGAAGAGGCCGCCCCGGGCATAATCGACGCACAGATCCTGCACCGATACCGCCATGGACGCCGCCGGCCCCGGCGCCGCTTCGCACTCAGAGAAGGTCTTTCGCGCATCCACCAGCCGCCTCGTATAGGCATGTTCCGGCGCGGCGAGGACGCGCGCGGCAGGCCCACTCTCCACGATGCGGCCCCGCTCCATCACCGCGACCTCATGCGCCAGCGCCCCGGCCACAGCCAGATCATGCGTAATGATCAGCATGGCGATGCCGCGCCGCGCCTGCAGCCGCGCCAGCAGAGCCACGATCTCCGCCTGCACGCTGGCATCGAGCGCGCTGGTGGGCTCGTCGGCGATGACGATATCCGGCTGCCCGGCCAGCGCCATGGCGATCATCACGCGCTGCTGCTGGCCGCCGGACAGCTGGTGCGGATAACGCCCTGCAAGGGCGTCGGGATCCGGCAGGTCGACCTCGGCAAGCGCGTCGACGATGCGGCGATGACGCTCGGCCTTTCGAGCCACGCCAACGCGGCGCAGCACCTCGCCGATCTGCGCACCGACCCGCATGAAAGGGCTGAGGCAGGCCATCGGATCCTGAAACACCATGGCGATGCGTCGCCCGCGCAGATCCCGCCAGGCGCGCTCGTCGCGCAGCGGCACCGGCCGGCCGTCGATCGCCAGAATGCTCGTTTCGGCGATGCGCAGCGCGGCCGGCACGAGGCCCATCGTGAACAGCGCGGTCAAGGATTTGCCGGAGCCCGATTCTCCGATCAAGGCGAGCGTCTGCCCTGCCATGAGATCGAGCGACACCCCGTGAACCAGTCGCCGCTCTTCCCCGGACACGTCGAGAGCGCTAATCGACAGATCGCGCAGGCTGAGAACAGACGTGTTCATGCCGAGAGCCTCGGATCGGCCAGG
Organism: Terrihabitans aquatilis; assembly: GCF_052542005.1. Taxonomy (NCBI): domain Bacteria; kingdom Pseudomonadati; phylum Pseudomonadota; class Alphaproteobacteria; order Hyphomicrobiales; genus Terrihabitans; species Terrihabitans aquatilis. The sequence goes on from NZ_JBOCUO010000002.1 coordinate 263,098, forward strand.
CGGTGGAGGAAATCGGTCACGCCGTTGATCACGACGAGCGCGACCGCGATGACGATGGTCGCGGCCTGGAGCACGGGATAATCGCGCCCCTGGATGGCGTTCAGCATCAGGCTGCCCAGACCCGGCAGGCCGAACAGCACTTCCATGGTCAGCGTGCCGGCCACGAGGCTTGTCAGCACGAGGCCCGACAACGCGAGCGTCACGGGCAAGGCGGCGGGCATGATGTGGCGCAGCGTGATGCGCCATGCCGGCAGGCCCTTGGCGCGGGCGGTGCGCACATGGGCCGACGTTGCGGCCTCCCGCAATTCCTCATAGAGCGGTTTCACAATGACGCCGGCGCTGTCGATGCCGAGGATGACGACCGGCAGAACCATCGAGCCCAGCACCGGCAGCCATTTCAGCCAGATCGAGAAAACGAGGACGCCCAGCACCCCGACGCAGAAGGTGGGCAGCGCGACGGACCACACATTGAAGACGCGCACCAGCGCGTGCAGCACGCGGTTTCCGGTGGTGACCGCCCCCACCGCAACGCCTAGCGCGAGGACGAGGCCCAGCGCAAAGCTCATCATGGCGAGAAGAAGGGTGAGCGGGAGGGCGGTGCCGAGCATGTCCGAGACCGGCGTGTCGAACCGCGACGATCGGCCGAGATCGCCCTGGAGGGCTGCCGACACCCAGCTTACGAATTGCTCGGCCATCGGCCGGTCGAGGCCCAGGCTTTCCCGCAGGGCCTGCTGCTGCTCCGGGCTGAGATCGCCCTGAAGGGCCATGACGTCGGCCGCGTCGCCCGGAACGACCCGAACGAGGAGGAACACGACGAGCACGATACCCGCCGCCTGGGCGAGCATCCGCAGCGAGCCCATGGCGCAGGACAGGACGGGCAGAGCGCGCATCATGGCAGTCCCACCCCGGTATCGCGCAAGGGATCGAGCGCACGGCGGACGTGATCGCCCAGCACCGACAGCGTGAGCGTCAGCACGATGATGGAGAGAGCGGGCGCGAGGATGCTGCCCGGCGAAATTTCGATGTAGCGGCTGGAATCGGCCACCATGCGGCCCCAGCTCGGGTCGTCCGGCGAGGTGCCGAGGCCGAGAAAGCTCAGCACCGATTCCGTCACCACGCAGCGCGGCAGCAGGATGGCCGCCTGCGTGACGAGGCCGCCGATGAGGTTCGGCGCAAGATGCAGGCGCAATATGTGCAGACGGCCACCGCCGAACAGCCGGGCCGCGGCCACATATTCCTTCGCCGTTTCGCGGTGGAAGATGGCGCGCGCCACATAAGCGAAGAATGGTGAGAACGCGATGCCGAGCGCGATCACCACGGGCATGGTTCCGGCACCCAGCGCGACGATCAGCAGCAGTGCGAGCAGCACGTCCGGCATCGCCCGGACGAGATCGATCGCCGCGAACATCAAGGTTTCTGCCGCGCGGCCCAGCGACAAGGCAAATAGGCCGAGGCCCGCGCCGATGACGAAGGCGGCGAATGCCCCGCCGAGCCCCACCATCAGCGTGGTGCGCGTGCCCAGAACAAGCCGGGAGAACACATCGCGCCCGATATGATCCGTGCCGAGCCAATGGACCGGCCCCGGCGGCTGGTTGAGCGCCAGAAGGTCTTGTTCGAGCGGGTCGAAAGGTGCCAGCGCCGGGCCGAGAATGGCGACAGCCGCCATCAGGACCATAACGGCGACCGCAAGGCCGAGGCGGAGCGAAATGCCCCGCCTCGCCACCAAACGGCTGCCCGACGCCAAAGTGAGGGTCACTTCCCCCTCGCCAGCCACGCCTGCGCGACACCGCCGCCGGCCACGTTCGGCGACCAGGTGAAGCCGGGCTCATAGCCCTGCACATCCCTCCGCAGAACAATCTGGTCGTAGCCGAGACCCAGAACCACGACGTAATATTTGTCCATCACGCGCTTCCACGCGTCGAGGTAATGCGTACGGCGGGCCTCGATCTGCGGCTCGGTGACGGCGGCATTCACCAGCCGGTCGAATTCGGGGTCCTGGAGACCGCCCCACAGAACGGGGTTCGGGCCATCGCTCATCAGGCGCACATAGCGCAGGAAGATGTCGGCCCGCGGTCCAGAATGGAAGCAGTTCATGTCCCAATCGTACTGACCGAGCCGCTTCTGGGCGCCGATGTCGTCGAGCGCGACATGGTTCACCTTGAAGCCGAGCTTGCGGACCATCTGCACCACGACCTGCGGATAGGTCTCCTGCCAGGACACGAATTCGATCGTTTCCCTGGACGGATCGACGCCGGCCTCCTTCAGAAGCGCCTTCGCCTTGTCGAGGTCGGCCTTGGCGTGCACGTCCGCCTTGGCCAGCGCCTCGTCGAAATAGACATTGCCCGGGCCGACCATCTGGTTGCCGGTGATGCCAGAGCCCGCCGTGGCGAAGGCGATGAACCCGGCCTTGTCGATGGCATAGGCCAGCGCCTGGCGCACGCGCACATCGTCGAAGGGCTTGCGCGGCTTGCGATTGTTGTAGGCCACGAAGTACCAGGCGGCGTCCTTCAGATGCGAGACGCGCAGGTTCGGGTCGGACGAGAGCTGCTTGGCGGCTTCGGCGCTGACATAGCCGATGTCGACCTCGCCCGCGCGCAGGGCCAGCGAAAGGTCCGCACCGTCGCGCAGATCGGCTTCCACGGACTCGAGATAGGGCATGCCCTTGCGCCAGTAATCGGTGTGCGCCGGAGCGGTCAGCTTCACCTTCGGTTGCCAGGTGCCGAACTTGAACGGGCCGGTGCCGATGGGCAGCGTGATGGTCTCGCCCCAGCCGGGCGATTTCGGCGACAGGATCCAAAGCTCCGACAGGAGATTGGCGAGCGGCGCGTAAGGCTCGCGCATGCGGATCACGATCGTGCGGTCATCCGTGCTTTCCACATTGTCGAGAAGCTTCATGGCGGAGGCGAGCCAGCCGCCCTTCACGCTCGTCCGCACGCGCTCGACATTGGCCACGACGTCGGCGGCGGTCAGGACATCGCCATTATGGAAGACGACGCCCTCGCGCAGGCGGAAGGTGTAGGTCTTGCCGTCGTCCGAGACGTCGAAGGATTCGGCGAGGAAGGGCTCGACCGATCCGTCTTCGGCGATCGACACCAGCGCCTCGGAATAGATCTGCTGCACGGCGATGGAGCCGGTGTGGCGATGCGGGTCCGAGGTGTCGAGGCCGAGCGTCGCATAGCGGAGCACGCCGCCGCGAACGGGTTCGGTCGCCGCGAACGCACCACGTGGCATCAGGCTGACGAGGCCGCCGGCCAGGACCGCGGCCGCGGTCCCGGCAAGGAAGGTACGGCGGGTGAAGCGAAGATTGGTCATTTGCAGTTCTCCTGAGGAGGCATTGGCGAAGGGAGGAGGTCGGCCGGGCCGGGCTGGAGGGCGCGGCCGTCCAGCCCGCCCGAGAGCAGGCCGAGATGGCGCAGAACGGTCGGCGCGATATCGACGATTGCGGCGGGGCCCGAATGCACTGCGCCGGACGGGAAGCCCGCGCCGTCCATGACGAGAACCGGCGCCTGCTCGTGGGCATTGAGGCCGCCGTGCTGGCCGAAGCCCAGGCGATCGGACTTGCCGCCCTGGGGCTTCGCGGTGAGACAGGTGCCCGGCACACCGTAATCATTCGGCGTGTCGTCGCCCTTCATCGAGACGGCGAAGGCGAGGCCGCCCGTCGGGGCCTGCCCGATCACGGCCAGTTCCGGACCTGCATGAACCGAGCCGGCCCAGGATCGGCTTCGCAGGAACGCCTCGATCCGGCCGAGGGCGTCCTCATGATCGGGATGGACATAGATAAGCGCGGAGGTGCCGTTCGAGGCGACGACGATATCGCCCGACGCGGTGCCTGCCTTGAGGCCTGCCGCGACCAACTCGTCCTCGATATCGACGACGCCTCCGACCGTCTCATGGCCATGGTCGGAGCCTGCGATCAGCAGCACGTCCTCGCCGATGGAACGCAGCACCTCGACCGCCACGATGACGCGGCCGAGTTGCGCATCGGCCGCGCGCAGCACTTCGAAATGCTCGGGCGAACCGAGCGGCGCCTCGTGCTGGATATGATCGGGCTCGCCCATCCACAGCAGGGCGAGGGCCGGACCTTCCGGCAGCAGCGCCCGTGCGATGAAGCGGCTCGTCATGAATTCATCGCCGGCCGCGTCGCAGCCGATGGGCAATGAATCCGACAGTGAAACCCGGCCCGGCCCGAACGACCCGGCGCGATGAAAGACATGGCCGTGACCATCGGGATCGTGGGCATAGGCCGCGCCCGGCGAAACATTGCTGAAGATCATAGCTCCGCCATGCGGCGCCAGCCGTTCGGCCAGGGTCGGCACCGCCAGCGAACATCCGGTCACGACACGCTTCCATTGGAGAAAATCGGGCCGGCCGGCGTCATGCCGCACCAGCTTGCCGTTCTCCATCAGAACCATCGTGTTTCCGGCCAGGCCGTGCCGCGCGGGCCAGCATCCGGTCGCCAAGGTCGAGGACACGACCCGTGTTGCCGAGGGGAAGGCGGAGCGATAGCGCGCAAACACGGTGCCACGCTCCATCAGCGCGGCCAGATGCGGCGTGCGGGCGGCGCTGACGAGATCCCGGCGGAGCCCGTCGAGGATCACGAGGACGACACGGCGCATGGCTCACAATCCCCCGAGAGCCGGCCGCGCGATCGGCCTCGAAGGCCTCGTCACCGAGAGGCGCCGTTTGCCTTGCGGGGCAAGATGTGCGGCCCGAGAAAACAGCACGCCGGTCATGCGAGGCATCTTTCCGTTAGGAACGTAACGACAGCGTCATGTTGCCGGCGTATAAAGTCTGGTTTCGTGTATACGCATCAGTATTTGATGCATTTACATTTCACTCTACGGAAGCTATCCAGTACAGTGACTTTGTTTCCCAAGAAGTGTGAGCAAATGGAACAGCGAAAGCGTCGCCTTCCACCCCTCAAAAGTCTCATATTTCTGGAAAGCGTCGTGCGCACAGGCAGCGTTACGGCGGCAGCCGACGAATTGTCGATCACGCACAGCGCGATCAGCAAGCAATTGTCACAGCTGGAAGCCTGGGTCGGCACGCCGCTTTTCGTCGAGAAGCGCAAGGGCATGATCCCGACGGCCGAGATTGCCCGCATTGCGGATCTGCTCGGCAATATCTTCGACGACATTCAGGACGCGTTCGATGGCGTGCGGCCCGCCCGTGTGCCGGCCGCGATCGTGCGGGTCATCGCGCCGGCCACCTTCGCCATGCGCTGGCTGATCCCCAAGCTGCCGGAATTTCACACCCCGCAGCAATCGGTCGACACCATGGTCAGACCGACCCACACCAACGACAATTGGCTGGACATGCCCTTCGACGTCGCGATCCGTCGCGGCGGCATCATCCCGGTGCAATTTTCGCCGCAGGATCTGTTTTCAGAAACCCTGTCGCTGGTGGTTTCGGCACGTTTGTTCGCGGAAAAGGGCGCCGTCCCGCGCGAACGCATGAGCGAATTCGGCCTGCTCGACGTCGCGACACGACCGGGCGAACTGAAAGCCTGGCTCAAGGCCGCCGGCCTGCCGGGAAGCCTCGCACGGCAGGCGTCGAAGCCGCCGCATTTCTATATCGGGCTGGACACGATGTTCGCCGGCCGGGGCGCGCTCGTCGTCCCGACCTTCCTCGTCGAGGATCAACTCCTGCGCGGCGAGATCATCGAGCCCTTCCCCGAAATCCGGGTCGATGGGCCGCTCTACCAGATCTTCACGAACCCCACCTCGCGCGAGCCCGACAAGGCAACGGCGTTCGTCGACTGGATCAGATCGTCGGTCCCCGCGCAGCGGAAGCCGGGCTCGGACGAAAAAACCCGCCCACAAAAGGAATGGGCGGGTCAGCCGGCCTGAGCCGAGCGAAAGCGCGGTTAGAGAACGCCGTTCACCGCGTAGTCGAAGATGTCGAAGTTCCGCAGCCTGCCGGCCGAGCGTTCGGTGTAATCCGCGTTGAGCGGGTGCGAGAGGATGAACGGCACGGGCTGTTCGGCAAGGCTGCCATGTGAGCGCAAGCGTTCTCCCGCGAGCTGCGACACATCGTGGTCCACCTTGCGCGCACCGAGCGCCACGCCGCGTTCGGCCACGACGACGATATCGGCCTCGCGATCCAACGGAAACTCGAACCGTTCCGCCGCCTCCTCGCCGGTCAGCGCAAGCTCGACACCGGGGAGAGCCGCAATCGACGCCAGCACCGAGGCGCGGTCGAGCCCTTCCGTCATCAAATGAACGCGCACGAAGCCGCCCAGCGCACCATGATGCTTCACGAACGGATCGGTGATCGGGCAGATGACGCGGGTCGCGTCCGCGCCGAATTCCTCGTCCAGTAGATCGCCCAGATAGAGCACGTTCGGCGTGCCGTCCTCACGCGACAGGTCGTTCATGCCATGATCGGCGACGATCCCGATCGTGGCGCCCAGCTCCTGAAGGCGCGCCAGACGGTCGTCCACCGCCGTCATGAACTCATGGGCCTTCGGCGCGTCCGGCGCATATTTGTGCTGAACGAGGTCGGACAGCGACAGATACAGCAGATCGAGCGGCCGCGTTTCCAGAAGACGAATGCCGGCATCGAGAACGAAAAGCGACAGATCCGGCGAATATTGGTCCGGCGTGCCGCGCCCCACGAGACCGGTCAGGTCCTCGATGCCGTTTTCCTCGATCGTGCACGTATCCGCATATTGCGCGGACACGGCAATGCCGTTCATTTCGAAGGCGAGCGCCTTGCGCAGCTTGTCCTTCGCGGTGACGACCGCAACCTTCGCTCCGGCTTTCGAGAATTCGGACAGGATGGTCGGCGCCCGCATCAGATGCGCGTCCAGCATCATCACTTCGCGCTTGGTCTCGCGATCCAGATAATAATTGCCGGCCACCCCATGGACGGAGGGCGGCACGCCGCAGACGATGGACACGTTGTTGGGGTTGGTGAAGGTCGGCATGGCTGCATCCGCCACCTTGTGGAAGCCCTCGCGCAGGAAGCGGGCGATCGTCGGGATCGTCCCGGCGGCCACCGACGCGGTGATGTAGGCCGGGTCGCAGCCATCGAAGCAGATCACGACCGTCGGACGCACCGGCCAGCGATAGCTTCGCCCATTGGCTTCGATAATGGGAGTGTTCGTGGCCGACATCTATTGCCCTTCCTGTGCTGATCGCGACCGCTCACGAGCGGCCCGCAATGCAGGATTAGGCAATCCGCTGACGCGGATAAATTTGCTTTATTTCCGGGGCGATGTGAGCGTTTGGAACAATCGCCCCCACCCCTCCCACGGTGCGGACCTTGGGGCCCGGGCGCAAAAAGGCCGAGGGCCCCGCAATGGTTCGCAGGGCCCCGAAGATCGGTTCGGCATGCCTTGGCAGCAAGCGGAAAACCGGACGGCTATTCCGCGCTTTCCAGCTGGTCGCAGCGCGCGAACAATTGCAGGAAGCGCTCGGCCTGGTCCGCCTTGAGCTGGCGGTTCTCGTCGCGACGGACAAACACCTTGAACATGGAGCCGCCGTTAGCATTGAAGAATTGCACGGACATGGACTCGCTGTTGCCCATGAACGGGCGGCGCAGCAGGATGATAGCCTTGCAATTGTCGGCCCGCAAATGTCCGCCGATGGGGCTGCCGCCCTTCAGATTGTAATAGCCGCGCCCGATCGTGCCGAGCGGGATGTGGCCCTCCACCTCGAACACGATGTCCGGCGTGTGGACGAGAAACAGGATCTCGCCCCATCCCGCCAGCTCTTCCATGATCTCGACGAAGCGCTCGCCCTCGATGCGCCGCCACATATCGCCGGGCAGGCATTCGATGATCGTCTGCAAGGAAACGCCATGCTGCGCGGCCACGGATTCCAGCACGCCGCCCGGATTTTCGGCCAGCTCTTTGCGGATGATGTCGAGATTTGCCTGGCTGACGGTCATGGGAACGGCCTCGTTTGAAAGAGATTTCAGGTGCAACGCATCGTTCGGGTCGATCAGGAAGCGTCCGGCGGCTTCTAATCGTCTCCGGATTCGTCGTGGGCGTCCTGCGGTCCGGCACGCCAATAGCCGATGGCGAAATGCTCGTCCTTTTTCAGGCCGCGCTCCTTCCGCAGATAGGCGCGGACGGACTTGAAGGCCTGATATTCGCAGGCGGCCCACACGAAGAACGGCACGTCGCTGGGCAGATCCACCTGGCGGATGGCCTCGGCAAGCGGCGCGCCCGGATGCGCCGCGCCCCGATGCAGCCAGCGCACCTCGATGCGGGTATAGTGGACTAACTCCTGCTCCTCCTCCGGCCCGGAGACCTCGATGAGGGCAATGCCCCGCGTCGTCTCGGGCAGGAATTCGAGAGTGCGGGCGATGGCCGGCAGCGCCGTCTCGTCGCCCGCCAGCAGATACCAATCGCGGTCGGCGCGGACGCTCCCGCCCAATGGCCCGACCAGCCCGAGCATATCGCCCGCCTTGGCGCGCGCGGCGAATTCGCAGCCCGGCCCGGCATCCTCGTGCAGCACGAAATCGACGTCGATCCGGCCGGTGCCCGGCTCGCAGGTCCGCGCCGTGTAATAGCGCACGATCGGCCGCGGGCCGTCCTCACCCCATTGCAGAAGTCCGTCGCGCCCGACCTTGGGCCATGCGAATTCAGAGCCCTCCGGAGGAATGACGAGGCCGAGATGGAGATCCTCGTTCTGGGCGAAACGAATGAGGTCGGCGCCGACGAAGGTGACACGGCGCATGCGCGGCGTGATCTGCCGCACGGCGGCGACCCGCACCGGACGGAAATTCGGCGGCGTGACGATGTCGCTGCCGTCGCCCGTCCAGACCACGATCGGGTCGGCGTCGCCGGCGAACTCCTTGAGATGCCCCGCCAGGGTCATGCGCATGTAATAGAGGCCCAGCTCGTCCGGCGCCTCGGCCTGCAGTTCGATGCGGCCCGGCGCCGCTTCCAGCCGGCCCCGGCCGAAGGAAAAGGTCACGAACCGCGCCCCACCCTCCTGATGGAGCGCGGCGTCGTGCTCCGTCAGGTGATCGCACAATTCGGCGATGATGGGCTCGGGATTGGCGATCTCGACAACGGCACGGGCAACGAGCTGGTTCATCAATGTCTCTGGGTATCTGGTCAGGCAGGGCCTGCTCGGGATACGGGAGCGCGGCTGGAGCACATGGGCGTGTCTGGACCGCTCTTTAACGGCAGCGGTATCGAATGCAGATTTCGACGGCAATCTTTTTCATAAGCGAAAAATGATCTTGCGTTTAGTTTGGAACACTTAAAAAGAACGTCGTTGAAGCTTTTGGAATTCGACCCGAAGTAGGTGCCGTCGCTTACGACCCGAATGTTGCCGAGCAGCACCACGACATTCGGCCACCTTTGCTTTCACCGCATTCTCCTTTACTCGAAGCAGCGATTAATATTTCAGTCTTGCCTCGAACATCTTGCCGGACGGCCGTGCAGGCATCTCCAGACGCTCAGGGTGATGGCGGAACATGCGGATGCGGGCTGTGGGCAGCAGGACAAGGATGATCTCTCACACCGTGCGTGGAGCCATGCCGTCATCACCGACCCGCCGGCATGTGGTGTTCGGTCTGGCCGGCTGCCTTTTTGCGTCCTTCCTTGCAGGAAAGGCGCGGGCCCAGGATGGGGCCATCCGCTTCGAGCATGCCTTCGGCGAGATCGTTCTGCCGCGCCCGGCCAGCCGTGTGGTCTCGCTGGGCTACACCACGCACGACACCCTCCTGGCGCTGGGCCTTCCGCCCATCGCAGTGCGGCACTGGTATGGCGGCTACCCGTTCGGCGTCTGGCCCTGGGCCCAGCCTTATCTCGGCGGCGCCGAGCCCATTCTGTTTTCCGGAGAGGTTCCCATCGAGAAGGTGGCGGCGCTCGCGCCCGATCTGATCGTGGGAATCGGCTCGGGCATTTCCCACGCCGAATACGACGTGCTGTCGCGCATCGCGCCGGTTCTGATGCACGAGCGTGACCACACCACCTATGGCACGTCCTGGGAGGCCATGACGCGCGTTCTCGGCCGCGCGATCGGGCGCGACGGCAGAGCGGAGGAATTGATCCGCGAGACACGGCAAACCTTTGCCGATGCCCGCGCGCGCAATCAGGTGTGGCATGGCAAGACCGCTGTCGCCGCCTACCACACCGGCGGCGAAACCGGCGCTTTTCTCGGATCGGACACACGCGCCCGCTTCCTCGCCGATCTCGGGTTCGAACCGACGCCACAGGTCCGGGAGCTGTCCGGGCCGGAAGGCTTCTTCGCGCCATTGTCGTCCGAGGATCTGACGCCCATCGACGCCGATGTGCTCGTCTGGATATCGGCTATGACGCAGGTCTCCGACCTCGTCGATCTGCCGATGCGCCAGACGCTGAGAGCGCATCGGGAAGGCCGCGAAGTGTTCGCCGGGCCCTTGCTGGCGGGCGCCATGTCGCATGGCAGCGTGCTGTCGCTGCCCTTCGCGCTGAAGGCGCTGGAAGCCGATCTCACCGCCGCGGCCGACGGCCGGCCCGAGACGAAAGTCTCCTCGGCCGTGGAAGCGGGGCTTGCATCGTGAAGGGCTGGGCGCTGGTTGTGGTCCTGTTCGTGGCGGCCGTCGGGCTGACGCTCGGTCTGGGCGTCCGCCATGTCGGGTTCGACGATATCTGGCGGGCCTTCACCGCACCCGATCCCTACGATCCGGCCCATGTCACCATTCTGTCGATCCGCCTGCCCCGCCTCTTCGCGGGCCTCGTGGCCGGTGCGGCGTTCGGCATGGCCGGAAGCCTGATGCAGACGCTGACGCGCAATCCACTGGCCGATCCCGGCATTCTCGGCGTCAATGCCGGCGCGGCCTTCGCCATCGTCTTCGGCGCTCTGCTGCTGCAGCAGGCCGATGGCGGGCTGATGACCTTGCTGTCGTTCCCCGGCGCGGCCTTGGCGGCGTTGGCCGTGTTCATGCTGGGCGGAGGCCTGCGCGGCGATGCCGGCCCCATCCGCCTGACACTGGCTGGGGCGGCGTTGAACGCTCTGCTCCTGTCGTGCGTGTCGGCCATTGTGCTGATCCGGGGCGAGACGCTCGAAATCCTGCGCTTCTGGGTGGCGGGCTCTCTCGCATCCGCTGTCTCGCGCCCAGTTGATGTCATGAGCCTCGTGGTTGTGGCCGGCGCCCTGCTCGCTTTGCTGCAGGCGCCCCGGCTGGAAGTGCTCTCGCTCGGCAACACCCTTGCGCGCGGGCTCGGCGTACGGCCGGCCCGGGTGCAGGCCGTCGCGCTTCTCGCCATCACCATCCTGACAGGCGCGGCCGTGTCCGTCGCGGGGCCCATCGCCTTTGTCGGGCTGATCGTTCCGCCCATCGCGCGGCATATGATCGGCGCGAACCTGCGCGCCCAATTGATCGCCTCCGCCCTGCTTGGCGCAGCCCTTCTTCTTTTCGCCGACACCGCCGGCCGCCTCATCTTCGCGCCGGCCGAGGTGCGGGTGGGCGTAATGACGGGCTTGATCGGCGGGCCGGTCTTCGTCTGGATCGCGCGGCGGCTGAAGCCCGGGGCGCAGACGTGAGGGGCGCTGTTTTCCTCGCCACCCTGCTCCTCGTCGCCACCGGGCTTTCGCTGATGGCCGGCGAAGTGAATTTCGGCCTCCTCGCGCTGTGGGACGCGCTGACCCAGGGCGACACCACGCACGCGCTGACGATCCGCTTGATCCGTGGGCCGAGGATCGCGACGGCGCTCGGGGCAGGCGCCGCGCTCGGCCTGTCGGGCGCGACCTTCCAGATGCTGTTCCGCAATCCCCTCGCGGTGCCCGACATCATGGGTTTCACCTCCGGCGCAGGCCTCGCCATCCTCGGCGCGGTCACGTTCGGCATCGCACTTCCCCTCCCGCTCGTGGCGACGCTCGGCGGGCTGGGCGCAGCAATCCTTGTTGCCTTCCTTGCCTACCGGCCGGGCCATGCCACGCCCACTCTGACGCTCGTCCTCGTGGGCCTTGGCGTCGGCTTCACCGCCTCGGCCTTCGGCACCTTCCTCATGACACGCCTGCCGGGGCCGGAGGCGGCGGAAGCACAGCGCTGGCTGTCGGGCTCGCTGGCTGCGCGCGATTGGGGCCATGTCGCGCAAATCTTCGGAATCGGCGGCGGGGCCGCGTTTCTTCTGGCGTTTCAGGTGCGCGCGCTCGAAACGCTGGAGCTTGGCAACGATCTCGCCGCCGGCCTTGGCCTCCCGGTCGAGCGGGCGCGCTGGCTTCTGGCGGCAACGGGCGTCGCGCTGGCCGCCGCCGCCGTCGCCGTGGCGGGGCCCGTTCCGTTCGTCGCGCTGATGGCCGGCCCGCTCGGCGCGCGCCTCGCCCGCACCACACAGCCGGGCGGAGCGCTTCTGGCCGCGGCCGCCGCCGGCGCCATCATCACCGTGCTGGCCGATCTCATCACGCGTCTCGGCTTCTTCGGGATGCACCTGCCGATCGGCGTGATGACGGGCGCAATCGGCGCGCCCTATCTGCTCTGGCGCCTGTCACGCGAAATGGGAAGGGGCGAATTGTGACCGACATGACCCTGCACGCCCGCGACCTGACCCTTGGCTATGGCGAACGGACGATCATCCGGAATTTGTCGCTCACCCTGCCGGCAGGGCGCGTCACCACGATCCTGGGGCCCAATGGCTGCGGCAAGTCTACCTTGCTCCGCGCCTTCGCCCGGCTGATCCGACCGCGTTCGGGCGAAGTCACGCTCGGCGGCGAGGATATCAACCGGCACGACACCCGGGCTCTGGCTCGCCGCCTCGCCATCCTGCCGCAGGCGCCGCTCGCGCCGGAGGGCATCAGCGTGGGCGATCTCGTCAAGCGCGGTCGTGCGCCGTGGCGCGGCCTGCTGTCGCCGTGGAACCAGGCGGACACGGACGCCTGCGCCGAGGCCTTGCAGGCCGTGGAACTGACCGCCTCGCAGGAACGCCGCGTGGAGGAACTTTCCGGCGGTCAGCGCCAGCGAGCCTGGCTCGCCCTTGTCCTGGCGCAACAGACACCCCTTCTGCTGCTGGACGAACCGACGACCTGGCTCGATCTGCCCCACCAGATCGAGGTGCTGAACCTGCTTCGCCAGCGCAACCAGGACGCCGGCACGACGGTCGTCAGCGTGCTGCACGACCTCAACCTCGCGGCCCGCTTCTCCGATCATCTGATCCTGCTAGGTCCCGACGGCCTCGTGGCGCAGGGCCTGCCGGGCGAGGTGCTGACGGCCGAGAACCTGAAGACGGCGTTCGCCCTCGCCGCCCTGATCCAGCCGGACCCGGTTACGGGGAAACCGATGGTGATCCCGTTTTAGGCGCGGGACCGGACCGGTAGACCACGGGCCACTCACCCGGCCCGCTGCCACCACATGCCGATTGGTAGGTGCCAGCCGTCAGTCGAAACGCCTTCCCATCCCAGACCCATTCGGCCGTGATGCCGCAATCGCCAAGCCCGCGCAGCTTGGCGCTCATCGTCAACGTGCCCGTGTGCGGGTCGAAAACGGGTTCGATGAGATGAACCATCGGCGTCTTGTCATCGAGGAAGGGCAGAACAGGCTGGAACGGGATCGACGGCGTGTCCTCGGCTCTCGGCACGATCGCAACCAGCGACCACGATTGGTAAGCTCCCAGAGCGCAATCGATGAGAACCAACGCATGTTGGTCATCGAGCGGGTACGCCTCCGAAACGTCGAGATTGCCGTCGCGTCCGGCATTGCAATCGTCCTCTTGGAACACATGCGCCAGATCGGTCCGGGCCCGCCTCAGCAGGGCGTCGCCCTCGCCGTTCGTCAACGGCGCGGCGGGCGTGTAGACGGGCTTGGCGGGCAAGGCCGGCTCGGGAGGAACCGCCGACGTCGGCGCCGCGCCCCTGCGGATCAGCGCGCTCACATCATCGACACGCCCCTGCCGCTCGTCCATCCGCAACAGGGCCGCGACCAGGCCGTCCAGCGGAACGGCAGCTTCGTGCGTCCCGAATTGAAGCTTCCCGGCATCGTGGAACTGGGACACCAATTCCGCAATTGCCTGCGGCTGGTTAAGTGAGAGCGTCGTGAACTGCCCGTCCCGCGCGATCCTCCACACCTCGGCCGGCAATCCGATGGGTTTGCCGTCGACCCGCAGATCCGCCGGCTCGACGGCGAACGGCGCGCGGATCATGACACGCGCCTCCGCATCCGGCCCGGCCGCGCGTGACACCGCAAGCTCCGGGTATTCGGCCATTTCCGCCTCGAACCCCTTGGCCGTGCAGTGCAGGACATTATCGCAGGCCACGAGCCAGAATTTATACTCGTCATAGGAGGGCTCGGCCGCCGAAGCCGTGCTCATGGACGGCACGGCCATTGCCAGCGCCAGAACGATCGTTCGTAGAACCTGCGTCTGCATGCGAATGTCCGGCACCTAACGAAAAGCGCTTCCCGGATAATACGGGCCGGTGCTCCCGCCGCCAGCGCACGTGACCGTGCGCTGAAAACGCCCTTAACAGAGGATGCCGGCGTCCCGCAAATTACGGAATGGCTACACGAAGCCCTTCGGTGCACGGAAGCTCCACAGCCGCTCCAGCTCGGCGGCAAAGGCCAGCGTCGTGCGGTCTTCGAGATAGGGCCCGATGATCTGCACGCCCAAGGGCAATCCGTCGACCTCGCCGATCGGCGCGGCGGTGGCGGGAAGCGACGGCAGGGTCGCCAGTCCGGCCCAGAACAATTGATCGTTGTAATCGACGCGGCGGCCATTGATCGCCAGCGTACGCTGCTCACGCGGGGTGTCCTCGTCGATGGGGAAGGCCGCGCCGGCGCACACCGGCGCGATCAGCACGTCGAAGCGCTCGAAGAAGGCCGCCCAGTCGCGCTTGAGGCGCGCGCGCGCTTCCTCCGCCAGTATCCAGTCGCGATGCCGTTGCGCGAAGGCGCCCAGCATCCGCTTCACATAGGGGCTGTCGTTTGACGTGGTTTCGGCACGACGCACCGCATCTTCGTAAGCGGCCTGCGCCAGCCGGCTGGAGGCCGAACCGCGCAGAAGCTGAAGATAGGTGGCGTGGTGCGCCTCATGATCGGTGAAGGGCAGCACGTCCTCGGTGACGGACGCGCCTTCATCCCGCAATCGCTGCGCCAGCGCCCGGATCGCGGCGCGGTAGGGCTCGTCGACTTCGGCTACCGGCGAATCCTTGACGAAGCCGACCCGGAAATCGGAAAGCCGCGTCGCCCGCGGCGCGGGAAGCTCCAGTCGCCACGCAATGGCATCCGGCCCCGCCGGACCAGCCAGAACGTCGAAAGCCAGTTCGAGATCGGCGACGGAGCGCGCCAGCGGACCGCTGACCACGAGGTCGTTGTCGAGCAGGCTGCCCGGCCGCTCATTGCCATCTACCGGCACCACGCCCGGCGTGGGCTTATGGCCGTACACGCCACAGAAATGCGCGGGAAAGCGGATGGAGCCGCCGGCGTCGCTGCCGAGTTCCAGCGGCACGAGCCCGGCGGCCAGCGCGGCCGTGGCCCCGCCCGACGAGCCGCCCGGCGTGCGCGACAGATCCCACGGATTGCGCGTCGTGCCATGGATGGCGTTGTAGCTCTGCCAGTCGAGGGCGTTCAGCGGCACGTTGGTCTTGCCGAAGATGATGGCGCCCGCATCCCGAAGCCGGTCGATGATGACGGCGCTGCGCTCGGGAACGTGATCGCGGGCCGCCGGATCGCCATAGGTGGTCGGCCAGCCGGCGACGATGTTGGTCTCCTTCACCGTCATAGGCAGGCCGTGCAGCGGCCCCCAACTTTCGCCCCGCGCCAGCGCCGCATCGGCCTCGTCGGCCCGCGCCCGCGCGGCATCGAGATCGGTGAAGATCACGGCATTGATCTCCGGATAGCGGGCGATGCGCGCGATGTGGAGTTCGAGCAGCGCCCGCGCGCTGATCTCACGCCGCGCAAGGCTGCCAACCAGATCGACGGCCGGCGCGAAAGCCAGATCCTCCGGCAGGGATTGCATGACTGGTCCTTCCATCAACTTCAGGAACGCTCGGCGCGCAGGCGTTCGTCGGCATCGCCTTCCCAGAATACCACACGGCGTTGCAGGGCCCGCACGAGCGTGCTGCCCAGCACGCCGAACACGGCGAGGATGACCACGCCGGCAAACATCACGGCGACATTCATGTTCACCGTCGCCGAGCCGATGAGGTAGCCGACACCGCGCTCGGAGGCGACGAACTCGCCGACGATGGCGCCGATCAGGGCCAGCACGATGCCGATCTCAAGGCCTGCGAAGATGGCGCTGGCGGCGGCCGGCAGCTTGATGTGCAGGAAGATCCAAAGGGACGAGCGCGAAAACGAGCGCGCCATCGCGATCAATTCGGGATCGGCCCGGCGGATGCCGCCGATCGTGTTCACCAGGAGCGGGAAGAAGCAGATCAGCCCGACCAGCACCACCTTCGACGCCAGCCCGAAACCGAACCACACGAGGATGAGCGGTGCCAGGGCCACCTTCGGCATGGCCTGGATGGCGACGATATAGGGGAAGACGAAGCGCTCGAACGTCCGGCTTTCGGCCACGAACACGCCTGCGATCACCGCCGCGATCGAGCCCAGCACATAGCCGACAAGGGTCGAGGTCAGGGTGAACTGGATGTGAGGCCAGAATTCCCCGCCGGCGAGGCCCGTCCACAGCGCACGGGCGACATCGCCCGGCGCTGGCAGGAGATAGGCCGGAAGGCCGCCGGGGCCGGTGGCATAGCTCCACGCACCGATGATGAGCACGAAGGTGATGAGGGGAGCGACGATGTTGAAAAGGCGTTTCATGCGGCAGGCGTCCCCTCGCCGGCGGCCTGGTCGAACAGCCGCCGCAATTCAAGCGCCAGCGCGTTGAATTCGGGTGTGCCCATGCTCTCCACCGTGCGCGGGCGCGGCAGCGGAACCTCGACATCGGCCAGAATGCGCGCCGGCGCGCCGGCCAGCACCACGACGCGATCCGCCAGGAACAGGGCCTCCGGAATGGAATGGGTGACGAAGAGAGCAGTCGGCCGCCCCGCCATCCACAGCCGCTGCAATTCGAGGCTCAGCCGTTCGCGGGTCATGGCGTCGAGTGCGGAGAACGGCTCGTCCAGCAGGAGAAGCCGGGGATCGTGCAGCAGCATGCGCGCGAGGCCCACGCGCTGTGCCATGCCGCCGGACAGGGCGTTCGGGTAGAGGCCTGCGCTCTGCGAAAGGCCCACGGTCTCCAGCAGATGATCAGCGCGCGCCCTCTCCGCCTCGCTCGCCTTCGCGGCGAACCCGGCCGGCAGCAGCACGTTGTCGCGCACGGTGCGCCAGGGCAGCAGGGTCGGCTTCTGGAACACCATGCCGATTTCCCGGCGGGGGCCGCTGATGGGCGTGCCCGCGAAGCTCATATTGCCCGCCTGCGGCCTTGCCAGGCCGGCCAGCAGCTTCAGCAATGTGGACTTGCCGCCGCCCGACGAGCCGAGCACCGCGACGAAGGAGCCTTCCGCCACATCGAGCGACAGATCGTCGAAGATCGGCCGCCCGGATGCCCCGGAATAGGAAAAGCGCACATGTGAAACAGACAGGGCCGGCTTCGGCCCCGTCGCGTTACCCGAAACGGATGTCACTTGAGCTCCCGGGCCCGTGCCTCGAGTGCCGCGCGGTCGAACTGCGAGAACGCCGGCACGAGAGCGTTGGTGAAATAATCCTCGACCGGGATGTCGTCGGTGGCCAATTCGCCATAGCGCCGCATCTCGGTGATGTAGGCGCGGATGATGTCGTAATCATAGGCGCCGGGCGTGCGCAGCTTGCCCTCGGCATCGCGCACCAGAGGCTCGATCCAGCGCTGCAGCAGGCGAACATTGGTTTCCAGCGCGGCGGCGGTATCGCCCTGCGGCCGGGCCGCCGGATTGCTGCGCCAGAAGGCCTCGATGCAGGCGCGCGGATTGGTGTCGCACACGACGAGCGCCTTGGTCCAGGCACGGCCGAAACGCTCCAGCAGCGCCGGATTGCTCTCCAGAGTCGAGCGATGGGCGAGATAGCCGTTGACGATCATCTGCCGGAAGACCGGCGGGAATTCCAGGCGGCGCGCCGGCGTGCCCTCGTTCTCCAGAAGGTCGATCCAGGTGCTGTTGAAGTTGAGCGCCTGCACCCGGTCCTCGCGCAAGGCGTGGAAACCGGAACCCAGCACGCCCACCGCCACGATCTGCACGTCCTTGCCGGGTTCGAGGCCGACGGAGCGCAGCAGCGCGCGGGTCTGCGGGATGGTGCCCCAGGTCAGCGCGCCGACGCCGATGGAGCCGCCTTTCAGATCAGACAGCGTCTGGATCTTGGAATCCGCCTTGACGGCGATCTCCAGCGAGTTTCTCGGCCCGGCATTGTAGACATAGGTCACCGGCAGCGGCGGCTGGCCGGGTTTGTGGGCCGACAGCAGCGTTTCCGGAAGCGGAAGGGCAAGCGTGATGTTGCGCTGAAGCAATTGCGGCAACAGCGCGCCGGCCCCCGGCAGAACGACATATTCGACGTCCAGCTTCTCGTCTTCGAACAGCTTCAGTTCCCGCGCGATGGCCTGGATGCTGCCCTCGGTGACGGACGGCGGAATCGCGAGGCCGATCTTCACCTTCTCCAGCGTCTGCGCGGAGGCAGGGACGGCGATCAGAGCGGCGAGGAGCACGCCGAGGCTACGGATCCTGAAAGCTGCCATGATGTCCTCGTGCGTATCGAACCGGAAATTCGGCCATCTTCTGTTGAGAGCCCGCCGCCTCATATGGGCCGTTCCCGGGCCTTGGGAACCGCCTGGCGCGAAACACCGCCGCGATGACGGCCATGGCTCCCACCTATACGAACGACGAAGAACAGCGTGTTGATCGACAGATTTGGCACGTTCCGTCAAACCCATCTACGCCGGGAATATACATAATTCGTCTATTCGACAGATAAATACGGGAATTAGCCTGTACCTCCGCATGAAGTGACGGACCTACAGCCAGCCGAGGCCCCGCATCATGGCAAGCGCCCAGGCATAGGTGAACGAATAGAACAGCCCGGTCAGGATCATCCCGATCATCGAATAGGCCGCGGCCAAAGGCGAGATCTCCAGCGCGCGGACGACACCGAAGGCGTGGCAGGTGATGCCCAGCACGAGGCCGGTGTGGCGCTCGTCCTCGATCCCCATCAGGCGCAAAGCCGGTCCCGCGAGGATCGCGCCGACAACCCCCGTGACGAAGATGCACAGCATCGTGGTGTCGGGTGACAGGCCGTTGGCCGTGGCGATGGCCAGCGCCATCGGCGCCGTGACCGAACGCAGGCCGATCGCCGCGCTCAGATCCGAGCCGAACCCGAGCGCCAGCGAGATGGCGATTGTGGTTGCGCCCAGCATCGCCCCGCAGAGAGCGGTGCAGACCATCACGCGGACCATGTCGCGGTACAATTGTTGGGCGTTGTCGACGAGCGGCAGGGAGAACGCGACGACCGACAGCATCAGGCATTCGATCAGAAAACCGTTCGCCGCGATGTAGTCCTCCGAGACCGGACGGCCGGCAACGCGGCACAGGCCCAGCACGGCCAGCACGCCCGCCATGGAGACGAGGATGGGATGCAGGAACGGCGTGCCGCCCGCGGCACGATAGACGCGCACGCCTGTGACATAGGCCGCGAGGGTGAGCGCTAGCGACGGGATGAGAGGCGTCATCGCGCGCCGCCGAAGACAAGCTTCACGATCAGCCCCGTTATCAGGAGGCCGAGAATCGTCGTGGCGGCGGCCACGGCCACGACCAGCCACGTCATCACATTCGCGAAGTCGAGACTGACGGCCATCTTCACGACGACCGGCACGAGAAACAGCGGGATCAAAACGAGAAACGGCGGCCCTCCGGCCCGAAGAGGATCCTGCAACCCGGGCACCGCAAACATGGCGATGACGCACAGGACAAGGCCGAACACCGCGCCGGGAATTCCGATATCGAACAGGCCCGCGATCTGAGCCCCGATCAGATACATCACGGCCAGGATCAGCGTGCCCGTGAGTTGCTTGATCACCGCCCCCTCCGCACGGGCACGCGCCACCGAATGCGGCGGATCATGTGGCGGTCAGAGAAACGGCCAGGCCCGTTCCGTCATCCTATCAGCATTCGGGAAGGCACTGTCCAATCCTTGTCGCGTTGCGGCGAAAAGGATGGGCCGCAATCGGGATGTCCGGCTGCAGCCCGTCGGCGCATCAATCGTCGCGTTCGCTGCGGACCACGGCGCCCGTGCGCGGATCGACGTCAAGGTCCACACGATGGCCTTCCGGAGAGGTTGCATCGACTTCATAGAGACCGTCGTCGCTCTCGATATCGGTGATGCGCGTGTAACCGGCGGCTTCCAGCCTGGAGGAAATCTCGCCCACGCTCAGCCAGTCGCTGCGATCGACACGACGGTCGTCCGCAAGAGCCGGAAGGGCGAGAGCCGAGAGAGTGGCGGCGACGAGGGCGGACTTGACGAGGTTCATGGGAAAATCCTTTCCGAAACGATCATCGCTCGATCAGCGACGGTTTGCAGTTTCGCAGAGGCCCCATGACAGCTAACTGAGGATGGCTGTCAGCGATTTGTCATCTCGCCGAGCCCATAGAACCTGCATGGACAACAGGACGATCGGATTGCTGGGATTTACGCTCGCGCTCGGCGCGGGGCTGGGCGCGGGCGGCATGCACCTCGCCAATCGTCCGGGCGCGACACCAGATTCAGGCGCGCAAACCATCGCGCCCGCCCCTGTCGCCTCCCGGCCCGAAACGGCGCCGCAGCTTCCGGAAGCCGCGCCCGAAGCCGCCCCCATCCCGGCGCCTGACGTGCCCGCGCCCCCGGCCCCGGTCGCCGAAACCGTTTCGCCCGTGGAGCCCGCGCCGCCTGCTCCACCGTCACCTCCACCGACGACCGATGCCGATCGCGCCCGCGCCGCTGTCCAGCGCGGCGAGATGCTGCCGCTGAAGGAGATCCTCGCGAAGATCGCCACGCGCTTTCCGGGCGAGGTCATCGACGTGGAATTGTCGGAAGACGATGGCGTCTTGGAATACGAGATCAAGATCCAGACCGCGCGCGGTCGCGTGGTCGAGCTTGAAGTAGACCCGCGCACCGGGGCCATCCTCGACGTGGACGAGGACGACGATTGATGAGGATATTCTGCGTCGAGGACGATCCCCGGATCAGCGCGGACATCGTCGCGTGCCTCGAGACGAACGGCTATGTGGTCGAGACCTGCGCAGACGGGGAGGACGCCTGGTTTCTCGGCGACACCGAGGATTACGCCGCGATCATCCTCGATCTCGGCCTGCCCGGCATGGATGGCCTGTCCATCCTGCGCCGCTGGCGCGAGAACGGCCGCACCTTCCCCGTCATCATCCTGACCGCGCGCGGCAGCTGGCGCGAGCGGGTGGAAGGGATCGACGCCGGAGCCGACGATTATCTGCCGAAGCCCTTCGAGATGGAGGAATTGCTGGCCCGCCTTCGTGCCAATCTGCGGCGCACCGGCGGCCATGCCAGCGCGATCTTCACCCTGGGTGAACTCACGCTCGACACGCGGCAGATGCGGCTGACGCGGAACGGCCGCCCCATTGCTCTGTCTCCCCAGGAATACCGCCTCATCGCCTATCTGATGCACAATCCGGGGCGGGTGGTTTCGCAGCACGAACTTGCGGAGCATCTGCAGGGCGAACTCGGCGACCGCGAATCCAACGCCGTCGAGGTCTTGGTCGGCCGCGTGCGCCGCAAGCTTGGAGCGGACAGCATCGAAACCCGGCGCGGCTTCGGCTATGTGATGGGGGGATGATCGCGCCCCTGCGTTCCCTGCGATTACGGCTTTTGCTGTTCGCGCTGGCCACCACCGCGCTTGCGCTGGTGGTGGCGGGGATCGGCATCTCCGCGCTGTTCGAGCGGCACGTGGAACGCCGCATGGAGCAGGAACTCGACGTCTATCTCGGCCAGCTCGCGGGCGCGGCCGATTTCAACGCCGAAGGCCGCCTCATTCTCTCGCGCGAACCCGCCAATCCGCGCTTTGCCAATGTCTATGGCGGCCTCTATTGGCAGATCCTGGACGAGATCGGCGGCACACGCCTGCGATCGCGCTCGCTGTGGGACGCCGAACTCGCCGCCCCCGGCACCGAGCCGCCGATGGGAGAGACACGAAGCTCCATCGCACCCGACCCATCGGGAGGCAGCCTCCTCATCCGCGAGCGGCGGGTCTCGCTGTCGCAGGCCGGCGCGGATCGCACCATACGCATCGCGGCGGGCCTGACGCGCGACGACCTCCGTGTCCTCCAGAAGGATTTCACCGGCGAGCTCCTGATTGCCCTGTCCCTGCTCGGCCTGGTGCTCCTCGCCGCCGCCTATGCCCAGGTCGGCGCAGGCCTTCGTCCGCTGGCACGCATACGCCAGGGCGTGGAAGCGGTGCGCTCGGGCCGGTCCCGCCGGCTCGCGAACGACGTGCCCACCGAGATCGAACCCCTCGTCGCCGAGGTCAACATCCTGCTCGACGCGCAGGACAATGCCTTGTTACGCGCCCGGGACTGGGCCGCCGACCTCGCCCACGGGCTCAAGACGCCGTTGACAGCCCTGTCGGCCGACGTGCGGCGGCTGCAGGAGCGGGGCGAAACGGAGATCGCCGGCGCCATCGGCGAACTGGGCACGCAGATGCGCCGCACGGTGGAACGCGAACTCGCCCGCTCACGCGCACGCCATGCCGGCCGCGCCGCCCCGATCTCCGCAAAGGGCGTGGCCGATGCGATCGCACGGACGCTTTCCCGCACGCCGAGCGGCATGGCGCTCGAATTCGCCGTGCACGACCCCGACGAAACCCTGATCCCGATGGATGCCGACGATCTGCACGAAGTGCTGGGCAATCTGATGGAGAACGCCAGCCGCGCCGCCCGCACCCACGTCGAGGTGCGCATCGAACGCGGCGAGGGATCCACCCGCCTCACGGTGCTGGACGACGGGCCGGGCATGCCCGACGACCAGCGCGCCGCGGCCATGGCGCGCGGCAAGCGGCAGGACGAGAAAGGCGGCGCCGGGCTCGGCCTCGCCATCGTCTCCGATATCCTGCGCGCATACGGCACGGAGCTCGAATTGTCGCGTGCGCCGCTCGGCGGCCTGTCCGCCGGGTTCACTCTGAAGGGCTGATCCTCAGGCGGGCTCCATCGCCGCGTCGAGCGCACGCACCACATGCACCGCCTCGCGGTCCGCCCCGTCATGGATCTGGTGGCGGCAGCTCGTGCCATCGGCGATGATGAGGTCGTCCGGCCCGGCCTTGCGCACCGCCGGCAGAAGCGACAGCTCGGCCATGGCCATCGAGACATCGATCGTGGCCGCGCCATAGCCGAACGCACCCGACATGCCGCAGCAGCTCGATTCGATGGGCTTCACCTCAAGGCCGGGAATGGCGCGCAGCAGGCCTTCCACTGCCCCCATCGCACCGAAGGCCTTCTGGTGGCAATGACCGTGCAGATGGGCAATTCGTCCCTTCTGGTCGATCAACGGCAGGGAAATCGCACCGGCGTTCAGATCGGCCAAGAGCAATTCCTCCAGCAGGAATGCGGCTTCCGATACCGGCTGCACGACCTCGCGCGGCAGCAGTGCGCCAAATTCATCGCGGAAGGAGAACAGGCATGAGGGCTCGAGCCCGACGATGCGCGCCCCTCGTGTGACGTAGGGCGTCAGCGCGTCGATGGTGCGCTGCGCCTCGGCGCGGGCCTCCTCCACCAATCCGGCGGAGAGGAAGGTGCGCCCGCAGCACAGCGGCCGGGCACTTCCCGTCGCCGCCTCGACACGGTGCAGCCTATAGCCCGCGCGCACCAAAACGCGCTCGGCAGCCTCCAGGTTCTCGCGCTCGTAATAGCGGTTGAACGTATCTCCGAAGAGCACGAGGTCCCGGCCGTCGCCGACCACGTCTCCAGCCCCCCCATGAGGGGCCACCTGCCGCCAGGGCTGCGTCCAGCGCGGCAGGGTGCGGCGCGCGCTGAAGCCGAGCATCCGCTCGCTCAGGCGGGCAAGCCCGGGCAGCGTGTCGCGCAGATTGAGCAGCGGCGCCAGCCGGGCAGCCCATGGCGCGTAGCGCGGCAGATAGGCGATCAGCCGGTCCTTCAGCGGCAGGCCGTGCTTGCCGTGATAGGCATGCAGAAACTCGATCTTCATGCGCGCCATGTCGACGCCGGTCGGGCAATCGCGACGGCAGCCCTTGCAGGACACGCACAGATCGAGCGTCTCCTTCATCTCCTTCGAGGTGAAGGCGTCGGGGCCGAGCTGGCCGGAGATCGCGAGCCGCAGGCTGTTGGCCCGGCCGCGCGTCACGTGCTGCTCGTCGCGCGTGGCGCGGTAGGACGGGCACATGGTGCCGGTGTTCAGCCGGCGGCACGTGCCGTTGTTGTTGCACATCTCGACAGCGCCGCCGAACCCGCCCCAATCCGACCAGTCCAGCGCCGACTTGTGCGGTTCCGTTACCGCGTAATCGGGCTTGAAGCGCATGAGGCTGCGGTCGCTCATGCTGAGTGGACGCACGATCTTGCCGGGATTCAGCCGGTTGCCCGGGTCGAAGCCGTCCTTCACCGCCTCGAACGCCCGCACCAGAGGCGTGCCGAACATGCGCTCGTGGAATTCCGAGCGTGAGATGCCGTCGCCATGCTCGCCGGAATGCGAGCCCTTGAAGCTGCGCACGAGATCGCACGCGGCTTCCGCGATGGCGCGCATGTCCTTCACGCCCTGTTCCTGCTTCATGTTCAGGATGGGGCGCACATGCAGGCAGCCGACGGAGGCATGCGCATACCACGTGCCGCGCGTGCCGTGTTTGGCGAACAATTCGGTGATGGCGTCGGTGTAATCCGCCAGATGCTCGAGCGGCACCGCGCAATCCTCGATGAAGGAGATCGGCTTCCGATCACCCTTCATCGACATCATGATGTTGAGGCAGGCTTCGCGCACCTCCCACACCTGCTTCTGGCGGGAGACTTCGCGCACATTGACGACCGAATTCGGGAAGCCGTGGTCCGCCATGCACTGGTCAAGCCGCACGAGGTCGCGTTCCAGCTCGTCCTGCGTGTCCGCGCCGAATTCGACCAGCAGCAGGCAGTTCGGTTCGCCGCGCGTGATGTCGTCCAACGTGCGCCGGAAGGTCGGGATCTCGGCGCCGAGCACCAGCACGTTGTTGTCGACCAGTTCCACCGCAACGGGATCGAGCTCGACGAGATGTTTCGTCGTCTCCATCGCCGCCCGGAAGCTCGGGAAATGACAGACGCCGACCACACGGTGCGTGGCCAGCGGCGACAGCGCCAGCTCGATCTCGGTGGTGATCGCGAGCGTGCCCTCGGACCCGACCAGGAGGTGGGAAAGATTGGGCTCGGCCGGCAAAAGCTCATCGAGATTGTAGCCGCCGACGCGGCGCTGCACCTTCGGATAGATGCTCTCGATCTCGGCGCGCTTGCTTTCGGCCAGCGCCAGCATGTCGCCCATCAGCGCGCGGATGCGCGGCGATCCGCTGACGGCATCGCGGCCGAGGCCAAGCCGGAACGCCTCGCCGTCATGCGTGAGCGCCGCCAGCGCGCGGACATTGTCCACCGTCTTGCCGTAGCGCAGCGAGCGCGCGCCCGACGAATTGTTGCCGGTCATGCCGCCGAGCGTGCACCGGCTTTGGGTGGAAGGCTCCACGGGGAAGAACAGCCCGTCGCCTTTGGTGCGCGCGTTCAGATGCTCCAGCACCACGCCCGGCTGGACCGTGACGGTGCGGCGTTCGGGATCGTAATTCTTGATGGCGTTGAAGTTGCGGCTGAAATCGAGAACGAGGCCTGTGCCGATGGGCTGCCCGTTCTGCGAGGTGCCGCCGCCGCGCGCGATGACCGGCACGTCGTGCTCGGCCGCCACCTGCAGCGCCGCCACGATGTCCGCCTCGTCCTTCGGAAAGGCCACGGCGGCCGGAATGATCTGGTAGATCGAGGCGTCGGTCGAATAGCGGCCGCGCGTGAACAGATCGGTGCGGACCCGCCCTTCAAGCGCCGCACCGAGGCGGCGCTTGAAAGCTTCGTCGACGGGCGAAGGCCCCGCCTTTGGATGAACGCCATGCATCGGGTTTTTCCCTGGACCGACGATTCAGTGCTGCACCTCGGCCGTGCGCGGGCCATTGCGCAGCCGCGCGATACCATCGCTCAGCGGACCCCAGACGAGGAACAGAAGAGCGAGCACGATCAGCGTGGTGACGAGGCCGTTCGAGAAGAACACGTCGAGGCTGCCTTCCGAGCCGATCAGGGCCTGCCGCGCCGCATCCTCCGCGCGATCGCCGAGCACGAGCGCCAGAACCATCGGCGCCAGCGGGTAATCGAGCTTCTTGAACACATAGCCGATGACGCCGAAGCCGAGCATGAGCCAGATGTCGAAGATCGAGTTCGCGATGGTGAAGGCGCCGATCGCGCAGATGATCAGGATCGCCGGCGCCACGAAGGCGAAGGGGATGCGCATGATCGCCGCGAACAGGGGCACCGTGGCCAGCACGATGAGGAGGCCCGCCAGATTGCCCAGATACATCGAGGCGATGAGGCTCCAGACGAACTCCTTCTGCTCGACGAACAGGAGCGGACCCGGCTGCAGGCCCCAGATCATGAGACCGCCCAGCAGCACGGCCGCCGTGGCCGAACCCGGAATACCGAGCGCCAGCATGGGCAGAAGCGCCGAGGTGCCGGCGGCATGGGCGGCGGTTTCCGGCGCGAGCACGCCCTCCAGTTCGCCCTTGCCGAAATTGGCCGAGCGCCGCGAGAACCTCTTGGCCAGGCCATAGCCCATGAACGAGGCCGCGATGGCGCCGCCGGGCGTCACGCCCATCCACATGCCGACGACCGACGACCGCAGCAGCGACAGCCAGTAGCGGGGCAATTGCGCCCAGGTCTGCAGAACGACCTTCAGGTTGACGCCGGCGCGCTTGCCCTTGAAGTGCAGCCCTTCTTCGACGGTGAGCAGGATTTCGCTGACGCCGAACAGTCCGATGACCACGACCAGGAAGTCGAAGCCGCGCATCAATTCGGTGACGCCGAAGGTCATGCGCAGATCACCGGAGATGGTGTCGAGACCGACCGCCGCCAGAAGGAAGCCGATGCACAGCACGGCCGCGATCTTGCCCTTGTTCTCCTTGCCCATGCCGATGAACGAACAGAAGGTGAGAAGGAACACCGCGAAGAATTCGGCGGGCCCGAACCGCAAGGCGAAGCCCGCGATGAGCGGCGCGACGAGAGTGATGAGCAGGACGCCCGACAGCGCGCCGATGAACGAGGCCGTGAAGGCCGCCGTCAGCGCCTCGCCGGCCCTGCCCTGCACCGCCATGGGATAGCCGTCGAACGTGGTCGCGACCGACCAGGCCTCTCCCGGAATGTTGAACAGGATCGACGTGATCGCCCCGCCGAACAGGGCGCCCCAATAGATCGACGACAGCAGGATGATGGCGGACGTGGGGTCCATGCCGAAAGTGAGCGGCAGCAGGATGGCGACGCCGTTCGGGCCGCCGAGGCCGGGCAGAACGCCGACCACGATGCCGAGCAGCACCCCCACGACCATGTACATGATGTTGTGCCAGGAAAGAGCCAGCTCGAAACCGGCGAGAAGGGATCCGAAATCTTGCATCGGTTCGACCTCAATATCCGAAATAGGATTCGAGCGGCCCCTTGGGGAGCGGCACGAGGAACTGCACTTCGAAGATCTGGAAGCACACGAGCGGGAAGATCACGGCGAAGGCGATGATCGACAGCCAGTTTCGCGCGCCCGAGAGCAGCATGAACACGACGATGAAGACGGCCGAGGCCGAATAGATGCCCAGCGGCTTGATGAGCGCGACGAAACCGATCAGCGGCAGGAGCACGCGGCTCACATGGCGCAATTGCTGCCAGGAGGCGAACATCTCCGGCTCGCGCTGGAAGGCACGCCACAGAATGTAGAGGGAGGCGGCGAGGAACAGCCAGCCGACGCGGGCCGGGAAATAGCCGGTTTCAGGTCCGCCGTCCCAGGCGGCGCCGCGACCATAGGAATCCCACAGCACCAGGCCGGCAAGAATGATGAGCGTCACCGCCACCACGACCTCGACGGTACGGCGCGAAATGCCCCGCTCGTCGGAGGCTTGCGGATCGGTTTCCGGATTCGGGTCAATCATGGACGAGTCAGTCATGGACGATGTCCTCTTCGCCAATCGGGAAGATGCTGATCGTGCGGAGCGGCATGATCGGCCGCCCCGCACCGACACTCACTTGGAGAGGAAACCGGCCTTGCTCAGAAGGTCGCGATGCTTTTCCTCATCGGCCTTCAGGAAGGACACGAACGCCTCGCCATCCCGGTAGTCGGGGATCAGCGCGTTGCGCTTCATGTAATCCTTCCACTCGTCGGTCTCGCTGACGCGCTTGAACAGGTCGACGTAGAAAGCCTGCTGCTCGGGCGTGACGCCGCCGGGCATGAAGACGCCGCGCAGCATTTCGTAATGGACGTCAAGGCCACTTTCGGGACAGGTCGGGATATCCGCCCACGACGTGTCGTTGGTCACCTTCTCGGTGTAGGGAAGCCGCTTCTCGGAGAACACGCAGAGCGGACGGTTGGCCTGTCCGCGCCAATTGGCGATTTCCTCGGACGGATTGTTCGTGTCGGCGTGGATGTGTCCGCCCGACAGCTGGGTGGAGGCCGCACCGCCGCCCGAATGCGGAATGTAGTTGAAGCGCAAACCGGCCGCACGTTCGATGCCGGTCACGATGAGCTGGTCCTCGCGCTTGGAGCCCGTCCCGCCGATCTTCAGCGCGGGCTTGGCGTCCTTGGCCGCGGCCAGGAAGTCGGCGGCGTTCTTGTAGGGCGCGTCAGCCTTCACCCAGAGCAGGAAAGCGTCCTGCGCCAGCATCGAGATCGGCGTGAAATCGGTCCACACCACCGGCAATTTGCTGGTCATCGGCGTCAGGAAGATGCCGCTCGACGTAGTGATGAGCTTGTGCGCATCGCCCTGCGAGGCCTTGATGTCGAGCATCGCCTCGCCACCGGCGGCCGCGGGCTTGTTCACGACGATCATGGGCTGGGCGAGAAGCTTGTTCTTCTGGATGATGCCTTGCACCACGCGGGCCATCTGGTCCGAAGCGCCGCCGGCAGAGAACGGCACGACGAGTTCGACAGCCTTCGTGGGCTCCCAGGCCAGGGCACTTCCACACCCGAAAATGCTGATAAGGGCGGCGGCGGCAATACGCTTCATAAATCCCTCCCAAGATGTCGCGCTCTATTTGGCGCATTACATCCGTCATAAATTGAGGGCGTTTTGAATGCAAACACGAATTGAAACTCGCGGATTGTTTTTTTAAAGGCGCATTTCGAATGGCCATGCCCGTGCGATCGCCCCTAACCGGGCGTTAAAAACGTCTGCGATTCGCGGTGATTATTATTCGGCGGCGATGCCGGCTTCACCGGTCACGGCGGCCAGCAAGGTCAGCTGCTTATTGCGCAGATGCTGGAACATGATGTCCGCCAGCTCGTGCCCGGCACGGCGGCGCAGCGCGTCGAGGATCGCCTCATGCTCGCGCATCGCCTTGCCCCAGCGATCACGTTGGTCATCCAGATTGGCGGAATAGCGCGCCCGCCGGATGCGCCCGGCAACACTGTAATAGCTTGCCTTGAGAGGCCCGTTTCCGGACGCTTCCACGATGGCCTCGTGGATCGCCTGGTTGCAGCGGAAATAATTGGGCAGATCGCGGTTGAGGTAGTGGCGATACATCTCGTAATGCAGCCGCTCGATGGTCGCGAGTTCCTCCGCTGTCACCCGTTCGCAGGCAAGGCGCCCTGCCAAGGCCTCGAGCCCGCCCATGACGTCGCAGAGATCCCGGATGTCTTCGGCCCGAAGGGCGCGCACCCGCGCGCCGCGATTCGGCAGCAGCTCGATCATGCCCTCCGCCGCGAGCACCTTCAGCGCTTCGCGCAGCGGCGTCCGGGAGATTCCCAGAAGCTCGCAGAGCTGCCGCTCGGGCACCCGCGCCCCGTCGGGGATATGCCCCTCCACGATATGGTCGCGCAGGCGGGCCAATACCTCGTCGTGCAGCAAGGCTGACGATTTACGGGAAAGCGCCGTCGCTTTTTCAGATTCCACGATTGCGACCAATGTTCCGCTCCAAAGGGCCGCAGGGCCGCTCGTGCAATGACATAAGCATTACACGCGGCCATTGTCGACGGTTTGCATTCAATGCTTTTATGCATAAGGCGGTTGCCAACCGACAAAATGAATGCAAAACGATGAGCTGCAATGCCGACCAGGACGGATTACGGCTGAAGGAGGAAGCTCGTGGCACACAAAACCGGACGTCATTTCCTGCAGATTCCAGGCCCCAGCCCCGTTCCCGAGCGCGTCATGCGCGCCATGGACATGCCGGTGATCGATCATCGCGGTCCCGAATTCGGCGTGCTCGGCCGCGAGGTTCTCGAAGGCTGCCGCGCCGTGTTCCAGACCTCGGGCCCGGTCATCATCTTCCCGTCCTCCGGCACGGGCGCGTGGGAAGCCGCGATCGTGAACACGCTGTCTCCCGGCGACAAGGTGCTGATGGCCGAGACCGGCCACTTCGCCACCCTGTGGCGGCAGATGGCCGGCCGTCTCGGCATCGAGGTGGATTTCATGCCCGGCGATTGGCGCCGTGGCGTCGACCCCGCCGCCGTGGAAGCCAAGCTCTCTGAGGACCGCGAGCACAAGATCAAGGCCGTCATGGTGGTCCACAACGAGACCTCCACGGGCGTGACGAGCCGCATCGCGCTCATCCGCAAGGCGATCGACGCCGCCAATCACCCGGCCCTCCTCCTGGTCGACACCATCTCCTCGCTCGGCTCGGCCGATTTCCGCCATGAGGAATGGGGCGTCGACGTCACGGTCAGCTGCTCGCAGAAGGGCCTGATGCTGCCGCCGGGCCTCGGCTTCAACGCCATCTCCGAAAAGGCGATCGCCGCATCGAAGACCAACCGGATGCCGCGTTCCTATTGGGACTGGGAGGAGATGCTGAAGCCGAACGCGAACGGCTATTTCCCCTACACCCCCGCGACCAACCTGCTCTACGGCCTGCGCGAAGCCATCGCCATGCTGCTGGAGGAAGGCCTCGACAACGTGTTCACGCGGCACAACAAGATGGCCGAGGCCACCCGCGCGGCCGTGCGCGCCTGGGGTCTGGACGTGCTGTGCGAGGAGCCATCGGAATATTCGCCCGTGCTCACCGCGGTGCTGATGCCGCCGGGCCATGACGCCGACGCCTTCCGCAAGATCGTTCTTGAGAAGTACGACATGTCGCTCGGCGCGGGCTTGTCGAAGCTGGCCGGCAAGGTGTTCCGCATCGGCCATCTTGGCGAGTGCAACAACCTGACCCTTCTGGGCGCGTTGACCGGCGTCGAGATGGGCCTGTCGGCCGCGGGCGTGCCCCACCGGCGCGGCGGCGTCCTGGCCGCCATGGAGGTGCTGGAAGATCGCACCACCACGAACGCACCGTTGGAACCGGTGGCCTGACGCAAGTCGGAATATCGGAACGCCACGCGGCGGCTCTTTCGAGAGCCGCCGTTTTCATTTGCAATGCGACCGGCCCAATCAGACCACGTATTACACATCTTAAAACCGATGTTTATATATCAACCTTTTTGATAGTGGTTATTTGACAGTTGCCATTTTCTGGTGTGTAGATTGGTGCACCGGAGACGACATGAGCAACATCGCCCTTTCCGAGCATGCAGATACGCGGCGGCGCCAGCCGGTGCGGCTGCCTGCTTTTCTCGCGGGACGCGAATGGCTGGGATGGCTCATTCCTGTTCTCGCACTTGTCCTGTGGGAAGTGCTGTCCCGCACCGGCTTCATCGCGGGCAATGTCCTGCCCGCGCCCTCTGCCGTTGCCTTGGCTGGCTGGAGCGCGCTGAAATCCGGCGAGCTCGTCACCCACATGGCCGTCAGCACGCTTCGGGCGCTGGCCGGCCTCGTCGTGGGCGGTGCCATCGGCTTCGGCTTCGGCCTCGCCAACGGGCTGTCCGAGCTCAGCAACCGCCTCACCGATACCAGCCTACAGATGGTGCGCAACGTGCCCCATCTGGCACTGATCCCGCTCGTCATCCTGTGGTTCGGCATCGGCGAGGAGGCCAAGCTGTTCCTCGTGGCGCTCGGCGTCTTCTTCCCGATCTACATCAACACCCTGCACGGCGTGCACAGCGTCGATCCACAGCTGATCGAGATGGGCCGCGCCTACGGCATGTCGTCGCGCACGCTGTTTCGCCGCGTCATCCTGCCGGGGGCTCTGCCGTCCATCTTCGTCGGGCTCCGCTTCGCGCTGGGCGTGATGTGGCTCACGCTCATCGTGGCCGAAACCATCGCGGCGGAAAGCGGCCTCGGCCACATGGCCATGCAGGCGCGCGAATTCCTGCTGGTCGATGTGGTCGTGCTCGCCATCCTGATCTACGCCCTGCTTGGCAAGCTGGCCGATGTCCTCACCCATCTGGGCGAGCGTGCGGCCCTTAGCTGGCATCCGGCTTTCCAGGACGAGACCGCCCGATGAGCCTCACCGCTTACGCCGTGAGCCACGATGCGGATGCCAGCCCGTCGGCCAGGGAGAGCGGCGCCTCGGTCGATCTTCGCGGCGTCGGCCGCAGCTTCGGCACGAAGAACGTCCTCTCCGGCATCGATCTGCACATCCCGGCGGGCCAGTTCGTCGCCATCGTCGGCCGCAGCGGCTGCGGTAAGAGCACGCTGCTGCGCCTCCTGGCCGGTCTCGACCAGCCGAGCACGGGCCGCATCATCCTGGGCGACGGTGAACGAAGCGCCGGGTCCGCGCGCATCATGTTCCAGGAACCGCGTCTCCTGCCGTGGCAGCGCGTCCTCGCCAATGTCGAGATCGGCCTCGCGGGCGATGGATCGGCGCCCGATCAGCGCACACGCGCCCGGAATCTGCTGGCGGAGGTCGGCCTGCTCGACCGCGCCGGCGAATGGCCCTCGGTGCTGTCCGGCGGGCAGAAGCAGCGCGTGGCGCTGGCGCGTGCTCTGGTCAGCGGGCCGCGGCTCCTGCTGCTCGACGAGCCCCTCGGCGCGCTCGATGCCCTGACCCGCATCGACATGCAGGCCCTTCTCGAACGCATCTGGCGCGAGCAGCGCTTCACGGCCGTGCTCGTCACGCACGATGTCGCGGAAGCGCTGGCTCTGGCCGACCGCGTCATCCTCATCGATGGCGGCCGCGTCACTCTCGATCTCCCCGTTCCGCTGCCACGTCCCCGGCGCCGCGGCACGGCCGAAATCGCCCGTCTCGAGGGTCAGATCCTCGATCATCTGTTCGGTAAAAACACTCGGAGCGACACCGCTCATGTCTGATGGCGCACGCATTCTCCCCTTCCGCACCTCCGCGATCCACGACAGCGCCGAGGAAGCGTTGATGGACAGCGCGCTTTACAAGGGCGGCATGCGGCGGCTTGCGTCCGGCGTCTCCATCGTGACCACGGATCTCAACGGAACACGGCACGGAATGGCGGCCACCTCCGTCACCTCGGTCTCGGTCGATCCGCCGACGCTTCTCGTGTGCGTGGCCAACACCGCCTCGACCCATTCGCCGATCCACGAGACGGGCCGATTCTGCATCAACGTGCTGGGCGAGGATGACCGCGAGGTCGCCGAGCGTTTCGCAACTCAAAAGGACCGCCGCGCAAGGTTTGCGGGCCGCGATTGGGTGACGCTCGCCACCGGGGCTCCGGCCCTGTCGGGCTGCCTCGCAAGCTTCGACTGCGTGGTCTCACAGGAATTGGCGGCCTCCAGCCACACCGTGTTCTTCGGCCGCGTCGTGCACACGCGCCTGTGGGCCGAAACCATCGATCCGCTGCTGTTCTGGGACGGCGCGTTCCGCCAGCACACGCCCGCCCCCTCCTATTCCATCTGACCCTGCCTCAGGAGCCCGCCATGAAAGCCCTCGCAAAAACCCTGCTCGCTTCGGCCCTGATGCTCGGCGCGACCCTGTCGCACGCTTCGGCCGAGGGCACCATCCGCATCTCGGAGCAGTTCGGAACGCTCTACATTCCCTTCCACGTGCTGCGTGAGCAGAAGCTCATCGAGAAACACGGCAAGGAGCTCGGCGTCGATATCGAGGTCGAATGGCGCAAGCTCAGCGGCGGCAACGCCGTCAACGACGCGCTCCTGTCCGGCTCCATTGACATCGCCTCGGCCGGCATCGGCCCCTTCCTCACCGTGTGGGACCGCACCAAGGGCTCGGTGAAGATCATCGGCGCCTTCGGCGCGCAGCCCAGCTACCTGCTCACCAACAATCCCAACATCAAGAGCCTCAAGGATTTCGGGCCGAACGACCGCATCGCCACCCCGGCCGCCATCGTCTCGGTGCAGGGCCGCACCCTTCAGATCGCCTCCGAGAAGGAGTTCGGCGAAGGCGTGCACAACAAGCTCGACGCCAACCAGATCTCGCTGCCCCATCCCGATGCGACGAACGCGCTCCTCTCCGGCTCGACCGAGATCACGGCGCATCTGTCGAATCAGCCCTATCAGGATCAGGCCCTGAAGGACCCCAAGATCCACAAGGTCCTCAGCTCCTATGATGCGCTGGGCGGGCCGATCACGCCGACGCTCGCTTATTCCACGATCAAGTTCCGCGACGAGAACCCGAAGACCTATCAGGCCTTCCTGCGCGCCTTCCGGGAAGCCACCGAATGGGCCGGCACCCACCGCAAGGAAGCGGCCGAAATCTATGTGCGCGCCGAGAAGTCCAAGCTGACGCCGGAATTCGTGCAGGAAGTCATCGAGAACCCGGAGGTCAAGTTCACCACCGTGCCGCTGAACACGCAGAAATTCGCGGATTTCATGGTGAAGACCGGCGCCATCAAGACCAAGCCCGGCAGCTGGAAGGACTACACCTTCGAAGATCTGCACGACCAGCCGGGCAGCTGATCCGATGACGCTGCCGGCCCTGAAACTCGTGGCGAACGAACCGCACAGCGCCCCCGCCGGCCCGCTGGTGTTCGAGGCACGCGGCCTGACGCTCGATTACGAGACGAGCGCCGGCATCACCCGGGCGGTCGATCACGTCGACCTCACCATCGCCGAGGGCGAGCGGCTGGTGCTGCTCGGGCCTTCGGGCTGCGGCAAATCCTCGATCCTCAAGGCGGCGGCGGGCTTCCTGCATCCAGCCTCGGGAGAGCTTCTGGTGCGCGGTCGCCCGGTGACGGGCCCGGGGCCCGACCGCATCGTCGTGTTTCAGGAGTTCGACCAGCTCCTGCCCTGGAAAACGATCATCGACAATGTGGCTTTTCCTCTCCGGGTCGCGCGCGGGGTCTCGCGGCGCGATGCTCGTGAGCGGGCGCGGGAGGCACTGATGCGGGTCGGTCTCTCCCGCGCCCTCGATCATTATCCCCACACGCTGTCGGGCGGCATGAAGCAGCGCGCCGCCATCGCCCGCGCGCTCGCGGCCGAGCCCGACATCCTCCTGATGGACGAGCCTTTCGCGGCGCTGGACGCACTGACGCGGCTGCAGATGCAGGAAGACCTGCTGAAGCTCGCCAAGGAACTCGGCATCACGCTCCTGTTCGTCACGCACGCCATCGACGAGGCCGTGCTCATCGGCACGCGGCTTCATCTGCTCAGCGCTCATCCGGGCCGCACCATCGCCACCTTCGACACCTCGGACCTCGACGCCTCCGACGTCGGCACGCCGCCCTTCGACCGCGTGGTGCGTGAGGTGCACGATCTGTTGTTCGGCGCGGGCAAGGAGCCTCATCGATGACGGACGCCGTGCACACCAACGCGGATCCGCTGATCCGCCCCCGCACCGGCCTGTCCCGGCTCGGCCCGTTCTTCAATTCGCTGGCGGTGCGCCGCCTGCTCGTCCTCCTCATCCTGGTGGCGGCGTGGGAGATCGCGGCGCGCTACCAGAACAACCCGATCATGCTGCCGGGCTTCGTGGAAGTCGCCCGCGCTTTCTGGGGCGCCTTGCTCAACGACGGCCTTCTGTTCGCGGCGGCCGGCTCGCTGGGCACGCTGCTGAAGGGTTATTTTCTCGCGCTGCTCCTGGGCGTCACGCTCGTCTCCTTCGCCGTGGCCAGCCCCTTCCTGCGCGACGCCTTGCAGACCATCGCCGCCATGCTCAACCCGCTGCCGGCCATCGCCCTTCTGCCGCTCGCGCTGCTCTGGTTCGGACTGGGCGAGGCGAGCCTGCTGTTCATCCTCGTCAACGCGGTGATCTGGCCCTTCGCGCTGGCCGCCTTGGCCGGTTTCGAGGCCGTACCGGAGACGCATCGCCTCGTCGGCCGCAATTACGGGCTGCGCGGCGTGCGCTATGTGTCCCAGATCCTCATCCCGTCGGCTTTGCCCTCGCTGATCTCGGGGCTGCGCGTGGGCTGGGCCTTCGCCTGGCGCACCCTCATCGCCGCCGAGCTTGTCTTCGGCGTCAGCTCCGGCCAGGGCGGCCTCGGCTGGTTCATCTTCCGCGCCCGCAACGAACTCCTCACCGACGTCGTGTTCGCGGGCCTCGCGGCCGTCATCCTCATCGGCCTTCTGGTCGAGGCCCTGGTCTTCCGGGGGCTTGAGACCGTCACCGTCCGCCGTTGGGGGATGCTGCGCTGATGGCAAACGGAACGCCGCACGCCTCGATGTCGACATCGGCCGCACACACCAGCTTCTCGCAAGGGTCATGACCATGCCACACGTCACTCGCCGCTCAGCCCTCACTTTGGCCACAACGCTCGCTCTCGCCCTCGGCGCGACCACCCTGTTCATGGCGGCGCCGGCCAATGCCGCCGACAAGGTGGTCCGCATCGGCTACCAGAAATACGGCACACTCGTTCTGCTCAAGGGACGCGGCACACTCGAGGAAAAACTGAAGCCGCTCGGCGTCAGCGTGAAGTGGAGCGAGTTCGCGGCCGGTCCGCAGCTTCTCGAAAGCCTCAATGCCGACGCCGTCGACATCGGGCAGACGGGTGAGGCCCCGCCGATCTTCGCGCAGGCCGCCAGCGAAAATCTGATCTATCTCGCCGCCGAACCGCCAGCCCCGAAGGGCGAGGCCATCCTCGTTCCCGCCGACAGCACGATCCAGAGCGTCGCCGAGCTGAAGGGCAAGACGGTGGGCCTCAACAAGGGCTCGAACGTCCACTTCCTGCTGGTCGAGGCACTGAAGAAGGCCGGCCTCTCCTACAGCGACGTGAAGACCGCCTTCCTGCCGCCGGCCGACGCGCGCGCCGCCTTCGAACGCGGCTCGATCGACGCCTGGGCCATCTGGGATCCGTTCCAGGCATCGGCGGAATCCGCCATCAAGGCGCGCACGCTGACCACCGCCGAGGGCATTGTCCCGAACTATCAATTCTATCTGGGTTCGCGCCGCTTCGCAGACGCCAATCCCGAGGTGATCGACGCCCTGATCGAGGCCATCCGCGAGACGGGCGACTGGATCCAGAAGGACCCGTCGGCCGCGGCGGCCGAGCTTGCGCCCTCCACCGGCATTCCCGCGCCCGTTCTCGACATCGCCATCAAGCGCCAGAGCTTCGGCGTCAAGCCGCTGTCCGAGGCGGTCATCGCCGACCAGCAGAAAGTGGCCGACACGTTCCTCGAGCTCGGCCTCATCCCCAAGCCCATCAAGATCGCCGACGCCGTGCGAAAGGCCGGATCATGACCCTCGCCCCCGCTCAATCCGCGAATGTCCTGTGGTTCCTGCCCACCCATGGCGACGGGCGCTATCTCGGTACCCAGATCGGGGCGCGCCAGGTCGATCTCGGCTATCTCCGCCAGGTGGCCCAGGCCGCGGATTTGCTCGGCTATTACGGCGTGCTGCTCCCCACCGGGCGCAGTTGCGAGGACAGCTGGGTGGTCGCCTCCGCGCTCGCGCCGCTGACGAAGCGCCTTCGCTTCCTTGTCGCCGTGCGTCCGGGCCTGCAATCGCCGGCAGTCGCCGCCCGCATGACGGCCACGCTCGACCGCATCTCCGACGGGCGCCTGCTGATCAACGTCGTCACCGGCGGCGATCCCGTCGAAAACAGAGGCGACGGCATCTTCCAGCCGCATGGCGAGCGCTACGAGGTGACGCGCGAATTCCTCAACGTCTATTCCGCATTGCTGCGGGGTGAAACGGTGAATTATCAGGGAGAGCACATCCAGATCGAGGATGGCCGTCTGCTCTTTCCGCCGCATCAGGAGGGCGGTCCGCCGCTCTTCTTCGGCGGCTCCTCCGACGCCGCGATCGATGTCGCCTCCGAAACCATCGACAAATATCTCACCTGGGGCGAGCCGCCGAACGCGGTGGCCGAGAAGCTGGCCAATGCCGAGGCGAAGGTCCAGGCCAAGGGCCGAAATTTCACCTATGGCATCCGCCTCCACGTCATCGTCCGCGAGACGAACGAGGAAGCCTGGGCGGCGGCCGACAAGCTGATCGGTCATCTCGACCAGGAGACGATCGACGCCGCGCAGAAAGTGTTCGCACGCATGGATTCCGTCGGGCAGCAGCGCATGGCGGCGCTTCACGGCGGAGACCGCAGCCGGCTGGAGATCAGTCCCAATCTGTGGGCGGGCGTGGGCCTCGTGCGCGGCGGCGCGGGCACCGCCCTCGTCGGCGATCCCGAGACGGTGGCCGCGCGCCTCAAGGAATACATGGCCCTTGGCATCGACACCTTCATCATGTCCGGCTACCCGCATCTCGAAGAAGCCTACCGCTTCGCCGAGCTGGTGCTGCCCCTCCTGCCGCTGAAGCAACCGGTGCGGTCGCCCGAAGCCCGCGTGAACATGGGGCCGTTCGGTGAGATGATGGCCAACGCACTGGCACCTGAACGGCGGCAGGCGCAATCTTAGGGATCCAAGTCTTGTACGGAGGCCGTCGCCGATGAACGAATGGAGCGGACGAGGCGGGCGCCCGCACATCGTGATCATCGGCGGCGGCCTCACGGGCGCGGTCCTGACAATGAACCTCGCCTATGGCAGCCCGAGGCCGCTCGATGTCACCGTGATCGAGCCACGCGGCTGGGTCGGCGGCGGATTGGCCTATTCCACGTCCGATCCGGCCCACCGGGTCAACGTGCCGACGACCAAGATGAGCGTCTTCTCGCAGGATCCGGCCCATTTCGACCGCTGGGTGCGCGACAATCATGCCGTCGACGGCGATCGCGACGCCGAACTGCCCGACGGCCGCATCTTCCCGCGCCGCCTCGTCTTCGGCACCTATGCCCGCAGCGAATTGATGCGCAGCCTCGTCGGCACGAAGATCAATTTCAGCCATGTGCAGGATCGCGCAGTGTCGGCACAGCGAACGGGCGAAGGCTGGAGCGTCGAGGTCGCGCAGGGGGATGTGCTTGCGGCCGATCTCCTGGTGATCGCCACCAGCCATCCGCCGCCCGCGCCGCCCGCGATATTCTCCCGCATCGTGCCGCACCCCCGCATCGTTGCAGACCCATGGGCGAGCGATGCGCTTGGCGCCGTCCAGACCGGGAACGACGTGTTGATCGTCGGCACCGGGCTCACCATGGCCGATGTCGTGGCATCGCTGGAAAGGCGCGGCCATGAAGGCCGCATCATCGCCGTGTCACGCCGGGGTCTCACCTCACGAGGCCATTCGGCGGCGACGATCGGCCCCTACGGCGACTTCACGAACCCACCCCCGGCCACGGCCCTCGAGCTGTTGCTTCGCATCCGCACGGCCGTCGCGCAGGCCGCGGATCTCACCCTGCCCTGGCACAGCGTTCTCGACGCGGTCCGGCGGGATGCCTCTGCGATCTGGTCGTCCCTGCCGAGCGGCGAAAAGCGCCGCCTTGTGCGCCATCTGCGCCCGTTCTGGGATGTGCACCGTTATCGTGTCGCGCCGCAGATCGAGGCCGCCCTCCAGCGCCGCCGCGATGTCGGTGGCCTTGAAATTATCTCCGCCTCCCTCCGCGAGGTGCGCGACGCCGGATCACGGATCGAGGTCGACCTCTCCCTGCGGGGTCGAAAGGGCGGCACAAAGCGCACGATCTCGGTCGATCATGTCGTCCTGACCAACGGCCCGGGCCACGAATCCATCCTGAAGACCAACGGAGCGCTGAGCGCGCTCGCCGATCAGGGTTTCGTGCAGCCGGACGGCCTCGGCCTCGGCCTTCTGGTTGACGACGAGAATGTCGCGATCGGCGTCGATGGCCACCCTGTCGGGAACCTCCTCGTCGCCGGCCCGCTCGCGCGCGGCAAGGTCGGCGAGTTGATGGGCTTGCCCCAGATCACGCTGCACGCCGAGATGGTGGCGAAACACGCCCTGCTCTGGGCCGACGATTGGTGGCATCGCAACGGATTGCCGCTAGAAAAGACCGCCTGATCCGCCGGCGCCTCTCACCCTCGCCTGTGCCTTTTGTCGAGACGGCGCGCGATCAGATTGCCGACGCTCTGAATGCCCTGCACCATCACGATCAGCACGATGACGACGACGATCATCACCTCCGGCATGAAGCGCTGATAGCCGTAACGAATGCCGAGATCGCCGAGCCCGCCGCCACCGACGGTGCCCACCATCGCCGAATAGCCGACGAGGCTGACCAATGCGAGCGTCAGCGCCAGCGCAATGGCCGGCATCGCCTCGGGCAGCAGCACCTTGCGCACGATCTGGAACGGCGTCGCCCCCATCGAACGCGCGGCCTCGACCAGCCCCTGGTCCACCTCGCGGATCGCGCCCTCGACAAGCCGCGCGATGAACGGCGCGGCCGCGATGGTCAGCGGCACGATGGCTGCCTGCGTGCCGATCGAGGTTCCGGCGATCAGCCGCGTGAACGGGATGATGGCGACCACGAGGATGATGAACGGCGTCGAGCGGGCCGCATTCACCACGAGGCCGAGCATCAGATTAGCGGCCGGCAGCGCGAACAATTCGCCCTTCTGGCTTGTCGCCAGGAACACGCCGACCGGCAGCCCGATGAGCGTGCCCAGAACCGCCGAGGCGATGACCATGTAGATCGTCTGCCACGCGGCCCAGGCGATGAGCATCAGGAGATCAACGGACATAGCCGATCACCTCCGCGGCGAGACCGAGATCGCGCAGGGCCGTCAGGAAGCGCCCGTCCCGCTCCGGATCGGTGGGCAGTGACACGACGAGCGTCCCGAACGGACGGCCGCCGATCTCGTCCACCTGCCCCGACAGGATGTTGACGTCCAGGTCCTGCGTGCGCGCCAATCGGGTCAACACCGGCTGGGGCGCGTTCTCGCCGATGAACACGATGCGGATGAGAGTGGCGCCGCCGGGAATGGGGCTGTCGGACAGGCGCTCCCGCAGCCATGACGGCAGCACCGAGCCCGTCACGGTGCCAAGGAAGGACCGGGTCGTCCGATGCTGCGGCCGCGCGAAGATCTCGAACGTCGCGCCCTGCTCCACCAGCGCCCCGCGCTCCAGCACGGCCACGCGGTCGGCCACGGCTTTCACCACCGACATCTCATGCGTGATGAGCACGATGGTCAGGTTGAACTCCGCCTTCACCGTGCGCAGCAGGCCAAGGATCTGCTCGGTGGTTTCGGGGTCCAGCGCCGAGGTCGCCTCGTCGGAAAGCAGCACTTTCGGCCGATTGGCCAGAGCCCGGGCAATGCCCACCCGTTGCTTCTGCCCGCCCGAAAGCTCTGCCGGATAATGATGGCGGCGATCCGCGAGCCCGACGAGATCGAGCAAAGGCAGGATGCGCCCGTCCATCTGTGCCTTCGGAAAACCCGCGATCTCCAGAGGCAGCGCCACGTTTCCATAAACGGTGCGCGAGGACAGCAGATTGAAGTGCTGGAAGATCATGCCGATGGAACGCTGCGCATCCCGCAACGCACCGCCGGCAAGCACTGAAATATCCATACCCTCGACGACGACCCGGCCGCTGGTGGGCTGTTCGAGGCCGTTCACCAGCCGCAGCAGCGTGGATTTGCCGGCCCCGCTGCGCCCGATGACGCTCAGTATTTCGCCGGCCGCGACATCGAGGCTTATATCGTCCAGAGCCACGAACGCGTCACGGCCCTCCCGCCCCGGAAAAACCTTTCGGGCATTTTCGATGACGATGCGCGGCGGCACGTCGCCCGCGGACTCATCCGTCATGGCTTGCCCGGCTGTCGGCGGCGTGCCAATGCGCTTTAGAACATGAACTGAATGTCATTTATTTTCGTACTCAGAATAGATATGTATTTTTAACTCGTATAGGCTGCGCTCCTCCGCTGGAAGACGCACCTCGTGGAAGGGAATGGATTTCATCATGGCACGAAACGCCGGAAAGCTGACCGCGCTCGTTCTTACACTTGGCCTCGCTTTGTTCGCTAATCCCTTTTCCGCTCAGGCCGCCGAGCGCGTCCGCCTCGGCGTGATCGGCGGCGACGAGGAGCGGATCGCCGAAGTGGCGAAGGCCGCGGCTGCCAAGGACGGCCTCGAAGTCGAGATCGTCACCTTCTCCGACTACACACTGCCGAACGAGGCGCTCGCACGCGGCGATCTCGACGCCAACGCATTTCAGCACAAGCCCTATCTGGATGCACAGATCCAGGCCCACGGCTACAAGATCGTTCCCGTCGGCTTCACCATCGTGCAGCCGATCGGCTTCTATTCCCGCAAGCACACCAGCTTCAAGGATCTGCCCGAAGGCGCACAGATCGGCATTCCCAACGACCCCAGCAATGGCGGACGCGGGCTGATCCTTCTGGCGCAGAACGGCCTCATCAAGCTGAAGGACGGAACGGGCCTGCAGCCCAGCGTGCTCGACGTCACCGACAATCCGAAGAAGGTGAAGTTCGTCGAGCTCGACGCGGCCCTCATCCCCAACCAGCTCGCCGATCTCGACGGTGCGGTGATCAACACGACCTACGCGCTAGGTGCAAAGCTCGATCCCCGCAAGGACGCGCTCGTCCAGGAAAGCCGCACCGACAATCCCTACGGCAATTTCATCGCCGCGCGCGAAGAGGACAAGGACAAGCCCGCCATCGCCAGGCTGGTGAAGGCCTATCAGTCCGACGAGGTGAAAGCCTTCCTTAACAAGGAATTCGGCGGCGCCGTGCTGCCGGCCTGGTAAGCGAAAAGGTGGGCCGGAACGGTCCGGCCCACCGCGATCTCAGGGAGCCGGGTTCATATAGACCCGGTGCACCGCGTCGAACCGCTCTTCCAGCTCGGGCGTGATCGTCACGTCGGTCGATGCGATGTCCGCCTTCAGCTGATCCATGTTCGTCGCCCCGATGATGTTGGACGTGACGAAGCTGCGGGTGGTGACGAAGGCGATCGCCATCTGCGCCGGATCGAGCCCGAAATCCCGGGCAATATCGACGTAGAGCTTCACCGCCTCCTCGACCCCCGGCTTCTGGTAACGCTGGGCGCGGTCGAACAGGGTGGTGCGCGCACCGGCCGGCCGGGCGCCGTTCAGATATTTTCCCGTCAGATAGCCCTGCGCCAGGGGCGAATAGGCCAACAGGCCCACCTGCTCGCGCGCCGCGAATTCGGCGAGGCCGAGCTCATAGGTGCGGTTCAAGAGATTGTAGGCGTTCTGCACGCTGACGACGCGCGGCCCCTTCCCGAGCGCGGCGGCTTGGAGGAAGCGCGACGTGCCCCAGGGCGTCTCGTTCGACAGGCCGATGTGGCGCACCTTTCCGGCGCGGACAAGATCGTCGAGCACGCCCAGCGTCTCCTCGATCGGCACCTCATCCGGCACGGGCGCGACATCGCGGAACACGTTCTCCGCATCGGCAAACAGGGGCAGCACCCGGTCCGGCCAATGCAATTGGTAGAGGTCGAGGTAATCGGTCTGCAGGCG
This sequence comes from Terrihabitans aquatilis, assembly GCF_052542005.1. Classification (NCBI taxonomy): domain Bacteria; kingdom Pseudomonadati; phylum Pseudomonadota; class Alphaproteobacteria; order Hyphomicrobiales; genus Terrihabitans; species Terrihabitans aquatilis. The sequence continues at coordinate 306,685 of NZ_JBOCUO010000002.1, forward strand.
GCGCAGCGACCCGTCGATCGCCTCTGTGATGTTGGCGCGGTCGAGCTTCGGCGTACCGCTGGCCCGCATCCAGGTGCGATCGCTGCGGCCCGACACCTTGGAGGCCAGCACCACCTTGTCGCGGCATCCGCGCGCCTTCAGCCAGGAGCCAATGATCCGTTCGGTGGAACCTTGCGTTTCCGCGCGCGGCGGCACCGAATACATCTCGGCCGTATCGATCAGGTTGATGCCCTGGGCCAGCGCGTAATCGAGCTGTTCGTGACCCTCGGCCTCGGTGTTCTGCTGGCCCCATGTCATGGTGCCGAGCGCGATGGATGACACCGAAATGTCGGTGTTCCCCAGACGACGATATTCGAGCATGAAATCCTGCGGAAGAATGGACATGTGCAGGGCGCAAGGCCCCGCAGATCATGAGAGGAGGAATACCCTGATCCTATCAGGCGGGCGTGTCGAGCGCGAGAAGGCGGCGCGCGTTCAGATGCCCGATCTTCGATCGATCCGCGGCTCCGAGGCCCGCGTCGATCAACACCCGCTCGAGCACCTGCCGCACCGGCCCGCGACTGACGATCGGCCAGTCGCTGCCGGCCAACACATTGTCGATGCCAAGGATGTCGACCGCCGCCCGCACGAGCGTCGGCTGCAAGGTCATCGTGTCCACATGCACATGGCGGCGCAGAAGCCCGAGAAGATGCTCGTGCTCCGGCGCATCGTGCAGCCCGGCCGCCAGCAGAATGCCTCCGAACGCCAAAGCCGTCACCACGATCCGCAGATCGCCAAGTTGGTCGAGGCGGCCCGATCGCAGCAGGGCCACCAGGGCCGCCGCGTTCACCGTGCCACGCGCCAGCCGGATACCCAGAGAGCCGTAGGGCGCCAATTGTCCCGTGAGCGGCTGCGGATTGATCGGGTGCACGAAAACCGGAACGCGCAGATCGTTTGCGGCCTGGAGCGCCGGCAGGGCTTCCGGCGCATCGAGCAGCCGATCGCCCTTGGCGCTGTCCACGAACACGCCCCGAAACCCGAGTTCTCGCACCGCCCGTTCCAGCTCGCGCGCGGCGTTTTCGCCGTCGAACGCATCGACGCTGGCCAGCGGAATGATCCTGCCCGGATGACGCGCTGCCAGGAGCGCCAATTGATCGTTGATTCGGCGATAGACATCCGGCCCGGCGTCCGGATCGAACAGGGCCGTGGGCGTGTTGACCACCCGCACCGCAACATCCCCGCTCTCGATGTCCGCCAGCAGCATCCTCTCATCGCCGATGAGGCGGTGAATGGCCGTCCAGCGCGCCCGCTCTTCGTCACTTCCCCTCGGTTGGGGAAGCGCCCAGCCGGGATCGATGAAATGGGTGTGGAAGTCGATGACCGCGAAGTCCGTCACGCTCACGATGCACCCCGCACCGCTTCCGCCTCGGCCAAGGCCCTGCGCAGGATGTCGAGTTCGCGGCAGCCGGCGGGGCCGCACAGCAATTCCAGCAATTGCACGTTCTGCCGGGCCGAGTCGAAATCGCCGATCGCGAGAAAGAGCTCGCCCTGATACTCGATCGCCGGCCGGTGGGCGGGATCGTAATAGAGCGCCTGCTTGTACCATTTGGCCGCCTCGTCGTAGCGGCCGAGGTGGCGCAGGCTGTAGCCCAGGAGATTGTAGATGTCGGCATGCTGGGCGGTCTCGGAAACCTCCAGCAGGTCCTTCACCGCGATCTCGTACTCGCCCGAATAGATCCGCGCGCGGATGGCGGAGAGATCGGGAAGGTCCGACGAAGGCGGCGTGTCCACCGCGAACGCCGGCGCAAGCCCGATGAACACTCCGACGCAGGCCCGAAGCGCCAACCGGCCCACCGAGACCATCAGCCCCGCCGCAGACTGCCTAAGCCGCTTTGGCATGGCCATACTCGCCCATCTGTTCGAGGATCCGGCGCTTCAGATCCACGAATTCATGGCTCGCCCGGTCGCGCGGCGTCGGGATATCGACCGCGATGTCGGCCACGATGCGCCCGGGATTGGCGTTCATCACCACCACGCGGTTGCTGAGGTAGATGGCCTCGTCGACATCGTGGGTGACGAGGATCATCGTCACCTTCTCCGCCCGCCAGATCCGCAGCAATTCCTCCTGAAGCCGCAGCCGTGTCAGCGCATCGAGCGCGCCGAGAGGTTCGTCGAGCAACAGGATCTCCGGCTGGTTGACCAGACCCCGCGCGATCGCCGCGCGCTGCGCCATGCCACCCGACAATGCGTGCGGATATGCCCGCTCGAAGCCGTGAAGTCCGACGAGCGCGATATGCTCGCGCACTGCGCGCGCACGGGCGTCCGCCGAAAGCTTGGTGTTCTCCAGCCCCAGCGCCACGTTCTGCTCCAGCGTCAGCCACGGCAGAAGGCGATGGTCCTGGAAGACGATGCCGCGCAGCAGGCTGGTGCCCGAGATGCGGGCGCCGTCCAGCAGGATGTCGCCCTGGTAATTCTCGTCGAGGCCGACGATGAGGCGCAGCAGCGTGGACTTTCCGCAGCCGCTGGGCCCGACGATGCTGATGAATTCTCCCGGCGCGACGTCGAGGTCGACGTCGGACAGGACCTTCAGGATTCTTTCATCGCGGGGATAGCTCTTGCTGACCCTGCGGATATCGAGGCGACCGAGCTCGGCCATGGTGTTTCCTTTCGATGCGAGGGGGATCAGCCGTCGTAGCCCTGCTTCCAGCGCAGCACGTAACGCTGCAGCAGGAACATGCCGCGATCGATCGCGAAGCCGACGAACCCGATGATCACCATGCAGACGAGAAGCTGGTCGGTGAGCAGCAGCCCTTGCGCGCGGAAGATCAGGAAGCCGATGCCCTCGAGGCCGCTCAGGCCTTCCGCCACCACGACGAGCGCCCAGGCAAGCCCCGCCGCATAGCGCAGGCTGACCATGATGTTGGGCATCGCGCTCGGCAGGATGATGCGACGCACCATCTGGAAGCGCGTGAGCGTGAGCACGCGCCCCAGCTCGATCTGGCTCTTCTCGACATTTCGAATGCCCTGCAGCGTGTTGAGGAACACGGGGAAGAACACCGATTTGGCGATGACGAGCACCTTGGCGGGTGCGCCGATGCCCAGCCACAGCACAATCAGCGGAAGCCAGGCGATGCCGGGGATGTGCCGGATGGTGTCGAAGGTCGGGCCGAAGAATTGCTCCACCCGGCGCGACAGTCCGGCGGCGATGCCGAGGCCGACAGCCGCCACCGAGCCGTAGATGAAGGCCTGCCCGACGATGAAGATGCTCTCCAGGAAATCCTTCTTCAGGTCCTGCACGGTCAGCATGGTCCAGAACGCCTTCACCGTGGCCAGCGGCGTGGGCAGGAACACCGGCGCGATCCATTGGAACGACGTGGCGACCTGCCACAGCACCAATATGCCAAGCGGCAGGATCAGGCCGATGAAACTCCGTCCCCGGATCAGCCGGCCGAAGCGGGCCGAGACGGATTGAAGCGGCGAGCCGGCGAGTGTGGCCGGTCCCAGAGCTTGACTGTCGCTCATGATGTACCCCTCGGAGAAACGGAAACGACCGCCGGGCATGGGCTCCGGCGGTCGTCGGGTCAGTTGTAGATGGAGTACTCACCACCGGCGAAGAAACGGCCGTCCACGAACTGGTCGATCTGCTCGTCGCTGAGCCGGCGGTCGGTCAGGATGTCGTCGCCGTTCTCGATGTACCAGGCCTGGAATTCCTTGATCCCCTTGCGGGCCTTGTCGGCATCGCGTTCGCCGGCCATGAACTCGTAGCTCGACGGGTCGGTGATCTGGAACTTGGCGATGTTCACCGGCACGCGCGTGCCTTCGGCGATGATCTCGGAGGCTTCGTCGATGTTCTGGTGGATCCAGTCCTTGGTGCGCTCATGCGCGATCAGGAAGGCTTTCACCGCCTCCGGATATTCGTTCACGAAATCGCGCATCGCGAAATACGAGACGCGGCCTGCGCCGTTGACGTAGACGCCGTCATCCGGCGAACGGCCCACCACCTTGACCGAACCCGAGAGCCACAGGGCGGCGGCGTTGTTGACGGCGAGATGCGCGGCGGTCGCATCAATGGCGCCACTGAGCAACGCGGCATTGGTGGCTGCCGTGTTGTCGATAGACTGGTAGCGCACGCGGCCGGGCTTCAGACGTGAATCCAGCGGCAGCCCCGCTTTGTTCAGGATCTCGAACGGCGAGGTGAAATAGCAGCTGATACGGCTGCTCGCGAATTTCTTGCCCTCGAGGTCCTGCACCGAATTGATGGACGTGTCGTTGGCCCGCGCCAGGATCGGAGTGCGGAAACCGTTCGACGGCTCCGATTCCCAAACGATCACGGCATCGAGGCCGTTCGCCTTGTGGACGGTCGCCGGATAGATCATGCGCTGGGCAATGGCGATCGAGCCCTTGTCGAGCGCGGCGGATTCCGCGCCCACGAGCTCCGCCGTGCCGGAAGCGATGAGGTTGACCTTCGGAATGCCGACCTTGTCGAACTCTTCCTTCAGGAAGCCCTTGCGCTGCGCCACCACGGTCCACGGGCGGACCTGGAGATTGATGTAGGGAAGCGGTTCTGCGGCGGCGGCCGGGGCCACTTGGAAAGCACCTGCAAGCAAAGCAGCAGCGGCAAGCGACCGTCCGGCCCAGACCTGAATAGTGTTGAGGCCCATAGCGAACTCCGGGAAATATCTGAATGACAATAATGTTCAGATATACCAAGAACTTCGTCAACTATTGAAAGATACAAAGGGCATCGATTTCCACATATGGCGTTATATTCTATGTATTCGCTAGATATCGGAAAATTTAGCCACAGCACGTAATCCAAACAAAATAATCTTCCGGACGCCGCAGGCTATCCTGCATCCGTTGAAACCAACGATGTGCGAGGATGATGGTGCCCCCTTTGCCGGCCTCCGTGGTGTTGCGGTCCGCGTCGCGCCGCATGGCGTGGTGTGCGCTGGGCCTCGGCGTCATCCTCTCGGTCCCGCAAGTGGCCTTTGCGGCTCCGCAAGTGGCGGAGACCATCCGCATCGGCGTGCCCTATCTGCCGCCACCGCAGGCCGCGACCGATGTTCGCCTCTATACCGAGGAGGGCTTCGAGATCGACATCGCCCGTGAGATCGCCCGGCATCTTGGGCGCACGATCGAGCTTGTCACGATCGCTCCCGCAGAGACCGAGACGGCACTGACCTCCGGCCGGGTGGACGCGGTCATCAACCGTGTGCCCCGTGAAAGCGAAAATCCGTCCTTCATCGAACTGGTGCCGGCCGGTTTCGTCTCGGGCGCCAGCGTGGCCATGCGCACCGACACCAATATCCATGACTGGCCCGATCTGTCCGGCCGCGTGGTGTGCGTTTCGCAGGCCAACCGCGCCGGCCAGGCGCTCGCCAGATCGTTCGGAGCCCGCATCCGCATCGAGCGCGCGCCGGCCGGGGCGCTCATGGCCGTCCGCACCGGCGAATGCGATGCCGCACTCCATGATCGGGCCCTTCTTGACGCGCTGTTCAAGGACGATTCCTGGTCAAAATTTTCCGCCACCCTGCCCGCGACAGCCCCGTCCACGCTGGTGGTCGCTCTCCCCCGGCAGAACAGCCCGCTGCTCGCCGACATTCGCGCCGCTCTGCCCGTCATCGCCGAGGCGGAAAACTGGGAGGCGCGCCGCGCACGCTGGGCCCGCAACGTGGCCTTCGAAGTCTACCTCGATCAGGAAGCCCCGGATTGCCATTGAAGATGCTGCGAATTCCCAAGCCCGTCAGATTGCGCCTGCTGCTGGCCTCGCTCCTCGTCCTCGTGCCTCTCGCGTCGTGGGCGCAGCCGGCGGGGCCGGATGTGGGCGGCGCCTTCAGTCTCACCGACCATCGGGGCCAGCGCATCTCCGATGCCGATCTGAAAGGCCGGCCCTACGCCCTTTTCTTCGGCTTTACCCATTGTCCGGACGTCTGCCCCACCGCCTTGTTCGAACTCTCCCTGATCCTGAAAGAACTGGGCGATGAGGCGAACGATCTTCGCATCCTGTTCGTCAGCGTCGACCCGGAGCGCGACACCGAGCAGGTTCTCGCCAATTACGTCGCCGCGTTCGACCCGCGCATCACCGGCCTGCGCGGCACGCCGGAAGAAACGGCGGCCATCGCCCGCGCCTTCAAGGCTGTCTACCGGCGCGTTCCCCTGGACAGCGAGAGCTACACGATGGACCACACCGCACTCGTCTATCTGATGGACCGCCGCGGCCAATTCTTCGACAGCGTCGATTACCGGGCCGATCAGGCGACGCAGATCGCCAGGTTCCGCCGCCTCATCGCAAGCCCGTAGGCGCGATGAAGAGGCTTGCCGCGTGCGTTCTGGCGCTCGGTCTCTGCGCGTTTGTGTCTCCCGACGCCCTGCCCGGCGACCGCCGTCCCGCGCCGCACGTCTCCGCGGCTCCGGCCGCCGCCGAGTTCGCGGCACTGCGGCAGGCTTATTCCGGCCCGGCCGCCAATTGGCCCGCGCCCTGGATCGAGCCGGGAGTTGTTTTCGTCGAATTCGGCCCTCCACAGACATCGCAGCGCGACACCCGGGCGGTGGAGCTTGGACGGACGCTCTTTCACGACCCCATCCTGTCCGAAACCAGCGATCTCTCCTGCGCCAGCTGCCACGACCCGGCGATGGGCTGGAGCGACGGACGCGCCAAACCGTCCGGCATCCACGGGCGGCAGGGCCACCGCAACACGCCCTCTCTCGTCGGCGTGGCCGAACGTCGGATCTGGGGCTGGGACGGTGCCGGCACCTCGCTGGCCTCCCAGGCGCTGAAGCCGCTGCGGCGTGCCGACGAAATGGGCGAAGCGGCCCTGCCCGTCGCCCTCGAAAGGCTGAACAGCCATGACGGATACCGCCGGCGCTTTCATGAGATCAACGGAGTGCGCGTCATCGACGATACCGCGCTCGCGCAGGCGCTGTCGGCGTTCATGTCCACGCTCGAACAGGAAACGCGCTTCGACGCCTTCCTCGCGGGCGACGCTGCCGGGCTGAGCGACCGGGAGCTTTGGGGAATGCACCTTTTCCGCACCAAGGCACGATGCGCCAATTGCCACAACGGCCCGCAACTCACCGACGATCAGTTCCACAATCTCGGCCTCTCGGCCTTCGGCGAGCCGGCGCAGGATCTGGGACGCCACGATGTCACCTTTCATGCGGATGATACCGGCCGCTTCCGCACGCCAAGCCTGCGCCAGATCGGCCGCACCGCACCCTACATGCACAACGGCACGTTCACGTCGCTCGCGGGCATTCTCAATTTCTACATGCGTGGCGGAGGCGAGGTCTGGGCGCGCAATTCCGCAGAAGCCCAGCGCCCCCTCTATCGCGAGGCGGCCCGCAAGGACCGTCTCCTTCACCCATTTCTCCTGAAACCTCAGGAGCGCGATGCACTGCTCGCCTTCCTGAACACATTATAACAGAAGCAGCATGTCTATATCTCAGGACAAATATCTATCTTCTGGATTGACATTTAATTTCTGAGGTTGTGAATTATCCAAGACAGCCGTCGGGATGAGGCGGCAGACCTCCCAAATCGAGATCCCGGAGATAGGCCATGAGCACGTCGCGACAGCTGTCACTCAACCTCTTCGTGTACCCCGGCGGCCATCACGAAGCCGGCTGGCGTTACAAGGGGTCGGACGTCAAGACTTTGCTGGACATCGGCTATTATCAGGACCTCGCCCGCCGCGCGGAGGCCGCCACCTTCGACGCCCTGTTCTTCGCCGATGGCCCGGCCCTGGCCGACAACATCCGCTACGCCTCACGCTTTCGCGTCGAGCCGATCACCTGGCTCTCCGCAATCGCGGCCGCCACGTCCTACATCGGCTTGATCGCGACGGCCTCCACCACCTATTTCGAGCCCTACAATCTGGCGCGCCTCTTCGCATCGCTGGACCACATCAGCGGAGGCCGCGCCGGCTGGAACATCGTCACCACATCGGCGGAAAAGGCCGCGCACAATTTCGGCCTGGCGGAGCATCCGGTACATGCCGAACGTTACGAGCGCGGCCGGGAGTTCGTCGAGGTCATCACCAGCCTGTGGGACAGCTGGGAGGACGATGCCGTATTGGCCGATCCGGCATCGGGCATCTACGCCGACACCAGCAAGATCCACACCATTGATCACGTCGGAAAGCATTTCCGGGTGCGCGGTCCGCTCAACACGCCGCGCACGCCACAGGGGCGGCCGGTCTACGTACAGGCCGGCTCCTCCGAAGACGGCCGTTCCTTCGCCGCGCAATATGCCGAGGCCATCTTCACGGCCCACCAGACCATCGGCAGCGCACAGGAATTCTACGCCGACATCAAACGGCGCGCCGTCGCGCTCGGGCGCCGGCCCGAGCACATCAAGGTTTTGCCCGGCCTCAGCCCCTTCATCGGCAGCACCGAGCGCGAGGCCCAATTGCTCGAGGACGAATTCAACGACCTCATCCAGCCGGAATTCTCGCTGCACCAGCTCCGGCAGATGATCGGCATCGATCTGTCCTCGTTCGATCTCGACGGCCCGTTTCCGCGCCATCTTCTCGATCTCGAAGGAACCATCGCCAGTGCCAGCCGCTTCCAGCTCGTCGTCGATATTCTCAACCGCGAGGAGCTGACGATCCGGCAGCTGATCAATCGGCTGGCCGGCGCGCGCGGCCATTTCGTCAAGGCCGGCACGCCCGAGCAGATCGCCGACCACATCCAGGATTGGTTCGAGAACGGCGCGGCCGACGGCTTCAACATCATGCCGCCCTGGCTGACGGGCGGATTCGACGCCTTCGCCGAGCATGTCGTGCCGCTGCTGCGCAAGCGCGGCCTGTTCCGCGAGCGCTATGAGGGCACCACTTTGCGCGACCATTTCGGCCTGCCGCGACCGCAAAGCCGCTTCACCGATCCTCAGCGCGCCAGCGCCTGATCCCAGGCCTTTATTTCGGGAGGGATCAGGATGCCCAGCACCGCCGAACGCCGCATCGTGATCGTGGGTGGCGGTTTTGCCGGCGCCGTCACGGCCATCAACATCCTGCGCCGCATTCCGGGTCCGCTTTCATTGATTGTGGTGGACCCGGCTGAACGCCTCGGGCGCGGCATCGCCTACAGCACGCCCGATCCGGACCATCTCGTCAACGGCGTCGCGGGCCTGTTCTCGCTGTATCCGGACGATCCCGACCATCTCGTGCGCTGGCTGGAAACCCATGCCGAAGCCGGGGGATGGTCACCGCCGCTCGGCGTGCCCTTGGCGAAAAGCACACCGCCGCGCGACCTGTTCGGGCGATACGTCGAACACGAACTGGCCGAGGCCCGAAAGCAAGCCTCGCCTGATATACGCTTCACCCATGTGCACGATCGTGTCGTCGATGTGTGCATCGACGGCACGGGCGCGGCGCATCTGGTTCTGGCCTCCGGGGGACGCCTCACGGCCGAGCAAATCGTGCTCGCAACGGGCCTGTTTCGTCGAATTCCGCCCTTCGTTCCCGCCGAACTCGCGGCGCATCCCGCCTATATCGGCGACGTCTACGCCCCCGGCGCGTTCCGCGACATCGAGGGCGCACGCAGCGTGCTGTTCCTCGGAACGAGCCTCACAATGCTCGACGCGCTCATCAGCCTGGAGAAGCAGGGGTTCAAGGGCAGCTACGTTGCCGCGTCCCGGCGCGGCCTCGTGATACAGCCCCGCCGGGAAGTCACGCCCTGGACCGACATTTTCGCCGCGCGGCCGCTGCCCCGCACGCTTCGCCAGATCCTCCGCTTCGTCCAGAAGGAACGCCGGGCCATCCGGGCGGCGGGCGAAGACTGGCAGAGGCTGGCGCCCATGGTGCGGCAGCACTTCCTCGCTTTGTGGACCGGCCTGAGCAACCACGATCGCGTGCGGTTCACCCGGCGTTTGCGGATCTTCTGGGATGTGGCGCTGCACCGCGCCGCCCCGCTCTCCTACGCCTTTCTCGAACGGGCACGCGCGCAGGGCCGCTTTTCCCACCGCGCGGCGAACATCCTTGCCTTCAAGATCGATGGCGAGGGCGTCGAGGTGACGCTCCGCCCGCGCGGGTCGCGCCATACCGACCGCCTTCGCGTCGATCGCGTGGTCAATTGCACAGGCGACGAGTTCGACTGGACGCGGATCGACGACCCGCTGATCCGCAATCTTCTGGCCCGCGATCTCGTGCGCCCCCATCCGACCGGCTTCGGCGTCGATGCCGATTTCGCGACCCAAGCGCTGATCGGCGCGGAGGGCGAGCCATCCACGACACTTTATGCCGTGGGCCATCCGCTGCGTGGCGTGTCCTGGGAATCCAGTTCGATCCGCGAACAGGTCGACAGCGCCATCATCACGGCCTCGGCCCTCGCCGCAGGCTCGGTACAGCAGCCACGCGCGGTCGCCTGACGCATGGAGAAGCGGGCATGAACGAGACAATCACCCCACGCGCCTTTCAGGAGAACGAAGCCGTCTCCTCGCTGATTGCGCTCGAACGCCGCTATCGCGAACCCCTCGCGATCGGCGCGGGCCCGTGGAACGACACGCTCGCCAGCCAGCTCAATCATCGCTCGGTGCGCGCCTACCGGCCGGACCCACTGCCCGCCGGCACGCTGGAAACACTCGTGGCGGCTGCGCAATCCGCGCCGACCTCGTCCAACATCCAGGCGTGGAGCGTCGTCGCCGTCGATGACCCGGATATCAAACGCCGCCTGGCCAGGATCGCAGGCAACCAGAAGCACATCGAACAGGCCCCGCTGCTTCTCGTCTTCGTAGCGGACCTCTCCCGCGTCGAGCGGATCGCCGGGCGCGAGGGCGTCGCGGCAGAGGGCCTCGATTACACCGAAAGCGTTCTCCTGGCCGTTATCGACGCCACGCTCGCCGCGCAGAATGCCTTGGTTGCGGCGGAATCGCTCGGTTTCGGCACGGTCTATGTCGGCGCCCTGCGCAACGATCCGGAGGCGGTGGCCGAACTTCTCGAATTGCCGCCGCGCGCCTTCGCCGTGTTCGGCCTCGTCGTCGGCCGGATCGACACCTCGATTGCCGCCGACATCAAGCCCCGGCTTCCGCAGGATGCCGTCCTCCACCGCAATTCTTATTCCACAGCCGCCGAAGCCGACGCGCTGGCCCGCCACGATGCGCACAGCCGCGCCTTCCGCGCCGAGCAGAAGCTCGATCCCCAGCCCTGGACCGCGCTCGCCTTGGACCGCCTGCGCTCGGCCTCCGCGCTGAAGGGACGCGACATCCTGCGCGAAGTGCTGGAGCGTCTGGGCTGGGCGTTCCGGTAATCCATGGACGCCCTGGTCGCCACCAAACGCACCGCGTCGCTCGACAAGATCGACCAGAAGATCCTGCGCATCCTTCAGGCCGACGCCTCAAAGCCCATCGCCGAGATCGCGCGGCAGGTAAACCTGTCCCAAACGCCCTGCTGGAACCGCATCCGGCGCATGGAAGCCGATGGGATCATCACAGGCCGCGTCGCGCTGGTGGACCCACGGAAAGTCGGTCTCGGCCTCACCGTGTTCGTCGCGGTCGAGGCAGCCAATCACAGCCGCGAATGGACCGACACGTTCAGCCGCTACATCCAGGCCATGCCGGAGGTGATGGACGCCTACCGCATGGCCGGAGACGTGGATTATCTCCTGCGCGTCGTCGTGCCGGACATGGAAGCCTATGACGATTTCTACAATCGGCTGATCGAAGGCGCGCAGCTCAAGAACGTCACGTCACGCTTCGCCATGGAAACCATGTCGGCGCGCACCGTTCTTCCCTTCTGATCTAGGCGGCCATCTTCTGCAGGCGGTCGATGTCGAGCAGCCGGACCCGCGCCCGCGTCGAGACGATCGATTTCTCGCCTTCGAGGATGTGCAGCGCCGTGGTCACGCCCGCGCGGCGCACGCCGAGAAACGTGGCCAGGGTGCCGTGCGTGACGATGAATTCCGGCCCGCATCGCTCGAAAGCCGAGAGCAGCCAACAGGCCAGCCGCTGCTGAACCGTGAGGTGTGCCGCAACCAGCAGGTTCCGGCAGACCTCCTCCAGGACGATCTGGCGATAGCCATCCAGCAGGCCCTGAAGCTCCGGATAACGTGCGGCGGCAGCCGTCAGCTCCCGGACGTCCACCATCAGCGCCCGCACGGGCGAGCCGCAGATCGCCCGTGCGGAGGCGGAATTCGGGCCACGAAGCAGGTCGATGCCCACCAGCCCTTCGCGCCCCACGCATCTCGTCGCCACCGAACGGTTGGACAGGCCCTGCTCGATCTCGCAGATCAAACCGCTTTCCGGGAAAAACACCTGATCGCGCCGGTTGGAAAGATCCTCGCCGCTGGCAAGCTCAACCCCGCGTGTCGAGGCGCACAGAGCAAGAAGATTGAGGTCGTATTTCTCAAGAAGCCGGTTGGCATGCGGCTCCGGGCGCCGCGCAGCGAGTGGAAGGCGCAAGATCTCGGTCCGGGGGACCCCGTCCGATCGTCCGAACGCGGAACTCATGAGGTGATCCGGGCTCATCTTGGTTTTCCTCGGCGATGCCGAAGCATTCAAGAACGCCGTCAAATCTACGGCATTGACATAGGTGAATCCGGACGAGAACCACGAATAACTTTATTTGGCAAAATGAATTGGCCAGAAGCGAAACATCATAAACGCGTTTTATCTTGACGAAACCATGACTTACCCGAGATGGACGGGCCAAGAACCGGCTCGGCCGAGAACACCTTTTATTTGCGCGGCAAAGAAAAAACCGCCCCGACGGCTTGTCGAGGCGGTTCCTGAAAGAAATGCGTGACGTCTTACGGCGTGCGCACGCAATCCGTCGTGGTCTTCGTTTCCGAGCCGATGATCTTGTCCTCGGTGCTCTTCGTCTCCCGACACTCGACGGTCGGCTCCGGCGGAGGCGTCACGATGACCGTGGACGGCTCGACCGGCGGCGGAGGCGGCGGTGGCTCTTCCGGCGGCGTGACGATCACGGTCTGAGCGAGAGCCGGCGCGGCGATCGGCATCGTGGCGAAAGCGGCCAGGCCCAGTGCAATGAACATCTTTTTCATTCGCTGATCTCCAGTCGAAATACTGGATACCAACGCCCGTCCCCCGGCCTCGTTCCAAACAACGATCCGAAGCCTCAGATCGTATAGACGAATTCATCCATCGGGTTACGGCCGAATTGCTCCATTTCGGCCAAGGTGCGCTTGTCGAGAACCTGCGCCAAGGCCTCGCGTGCTTCCAGCATCAGAAGGCGCACCTTGCAATGCTCCTCGCTCACGCAATCCTGGCAGCGTGCATAGAAATTGCGGCTGACGCAGGGGACGCCGGCCAGGGGCCCGTCCAGCACGCGGATGATGTCGCCCACGATGATCTGGTCGGCCGGGCGGGCCAGCATGTAGCCGCCCCCGCGCCCGGGCTTGCTGACCAGGAATTTCGCCTGCCGCAATTCGTTCAGGATGGCATCGAGGAACTTCTTGGGGATGCCGTGCTTCGCCGCGATGTCGGCGATCAGCGAAGGCTTGCCGCTCGGCACGCCCGCAAGGTGCGCCATGGCCTTCAGGCCGTATTTTGCTTTCGCCGTAAGCATCTCGATCCAGGGAGCTAAAGCCGCGCGGGCCCATATTCAAGCACAGATGACCGGCATTTCACATTCGGACGGCGGAATCAGCCGCACGGCGGCTTCCCGAAACCGGCGGCAATAGCGGGATCGGCTGCAGCGGGTCCCTCAGCTCGCGAACTGGGTGTCGTGGAGGCGGCGGTAGATGCCCGCTTGCGCCACGAGCTCGCGATGGTGGCCCTGCTCCACGATGCCGTCCTGCGTCACCACCACGATGCGATCCGCATTGCGGACGGTCGCCAACCGGTGTGCGATGACGAGCGTGGTGCGCCCCTCCGCCAATTCCTCGAGCGAGCGCTGGATCGCACGTTCCGTCTCGGAATCGAGCGCCGAGGTGGCCTCGTCGAGGATCAGGATCGGCGGATTTTTCAGGAACATGCGGGCGATGGCGAGCCGCTGCTTCTGCCCGCCCGACAGCTTCACGCCGCGTTCGCCGATCACGGTGTCGAGGCCGGCCGGCAGCCCCGCGATCATGGCGTCGAGATGGGCGCGGCGCGCGGCCTCATGGATATCGGCGTCGGAGGCGCCGAGCCGCCCGTAGGCGATGTTCTCGCGGATCGTACCTGCGAATAGGAACACGTCCTGCTGCACGATACCGATCTGGCGCCGCAACGAAGCCAGGGTCATGTCCCGGATGTCGACGCCGTCGACAATGATGCGGCCGTCCTGAGGCTCGTAGAAGCGCGGCAGAAGCGAACAGATCGTGGTCTTGCCGGCACCGGACGGGCCGACGAAGGCCACCGTCTCACCCGCGCGGATATGCAGGTCGAGCCCGGACAGCACGGCCGTCTTTCCGCGATAGCCGAACGCCACGCCTTCATAGCGGATATCGCCCTTCAGCGACGCAACCTCGATGGCATCCGGCCGGTCGGCGATGTCCGGCGCCGTGCCGAGCAGATCGAGATAACCGCGGAAGCCCGCAATGCCCTTCGGGTAGATCTCCAGCACCGCGTTGATCTTCTCGATGGGCCGGAAGAACACGGCGACAAGCAGGAGGAAGCTGACGAAGCCGCCATTCGACAGCTCGCCCCGGATGACGAAATACGTGCCTGCGATCATCACGATCACCTGCGTCAGCCGCATGCCGAAATAGGACAGCGACATCGACGCCGCCATCAGCCGGTAGGCGTTGAGCTTGGTCTCGCGGTAGCGGGCATTGTCCTGCGCGAACAGCGCGCGCTCGTGGTCCTCGTTGGCGAAGGCCTGCACCACGCGCATGCCGCCGACATTCTCCTCGATCCGCGCGTTGAAATCGCCCACCCGGCGGAACAGCGCGCTGAAATTCTGCGTCATGCGGCGGCCGTAGAGGCTGGTCAGCCACGCCGTCAGCGGCACGATCACGGCCGTGATCAGCGCCAGCTCCACATTGACGCTCAACATCAGCAGGAATGCGCCGATGAACGTCATCACGGCGATGAACACGTCCTCCGGCCCGTGATGCGCCACCTCGCCCACCTCTTCGAGGTTCTTGGTGATGCGCCCGACGATGTGCCCGGTCTTTTGCTCGTCGTAGAAGCTGAACGACAATTTCTGCAGATGGTCGAACGCCTTGCGGCGCATCTCGGTCTCGATGTTGATGCCGAGCATGTGGCCCCAATAGGTCACCACCACCATCAGGCCGGTGTTGACGAGATAGACCCCGAGCAGCGCCGCGGCGGCCACGATGATCCACGTCCAGTCCTGCGCGGGCAGAAGCTCATCGACGAACAGCTTCACCGCCATGGGGAAGCCGAGCTCCAGCAGCCCGGACAGCACCGCGCAGGAAAAGTCCAGAACGAACAGCCCCTTGTAAGGCGCGTAATAGGCGAAGAAGCGTTTCAGGATGTCCATGGCACGTCATGCGCGCCGTGCGGACGGCGCTGAAACTCGGTCAAAGTCGTGAGGCTTTGACAGCTTTAGCCCCTCTCTCACGGGGCTGCAACGAGGCGCAAACGCCGAGCGGAACGGAGCGCCTTGCATGGCACCCGTCCCGCGATAGCTGAACTAGCCCGGGCTCACCATTTGTAATGCGCGGACAGCGTCAATGTGCGGCTATCGCCATAACCGCAGGCCGTGAGGTCCTGGCACGACTTCACATATTCCTTGTCGAGCAGGTTGGTCACGTTGAGGGCCACGCCCCAATCCTCACGCTCATAGCGCACGGCAGCATCGACGAGAGTGGCTCCGGGCACCTCGAACTGGTTGAGATTGTCGGCGAAGGAGCGGCCCTGATAGCGCACGCCACCACCGAAGCTGACGCCCTTGAACGTACCGTCCTTGATCCCGTAATCGAGCCAGAGCGAAGCGATGACCTCGGGCACGACGAACGGCGTGTTGCCGATCAACGCGGCGTTGACGTCCTCGGTGATCTCCAGATCATAGGCCGTAAACGCGCCCAGCACCTTCAGGTTCTCGGTGAGGTTGGCCTTGGCCTCGATCTCGAAGCCTGTCGACGTCACTTCGCCCAGCTGCGCCTTGTTGTTCTGGTTGGCGTCGGTCGGCGCGTTCTGCACCACGTTCTCGCGCACGATATGGAAGACCGAGGCCGTGATCAGCGCATCGGCAAAGGCGGGCTTGTACTTGAAGCCGGCCTCGAACTGATAACCTTCCTCGGGCGAGAACGGCTCGTCGTCGGCACCCTCGATCGGGGTTGCATCGAACACCGGGTTGAAGAAGGTCGCCGCGCTGACATAGGGCGTGAAACCGTTGTCGAATTCATAGGCAAGGCCCGCCCGGCCGCTCAAAGCGCTGTCGTCGCTCTTGAAGCTCGGCGAGAAATTGAAGCCGACGGGGCTGACCGAATCCGTTTCGACGTAATCGTAACGGCCATTCAGCGTCACGAGCCAGCCGTCACCGAAGCGGATCTGATCCTGCAGATACACGCCGACCAGGTGCTGCGTCAGATCCTGATCGATATAGGCAAAGGCCGGCCCTTGGAGCACTCCGTAGACGGGGTTCTCGATGTCGATGGACGTACCGCCACCCGACGCCTGCATCTGCTCGATGTTGTAATAGCGGTATTCCACGCCCGCCAGGAACGAATGGTTGAGCGGCCCCGTATCCACGCTCCACTCGCCGCGCGTGTCGACGTTGAACGTGTTCACCACATGCTCTTCCTCGAAGCCGATGCGGAAGAGTCGATTGCCGGGAGTCTCGGGATCCGGCTGCGGCGCACCTCCGAACGGGAAGTCCGGATGCTCATAGCCATAGCCGTAGGGGCCGATCTGGGAGCCCTTTTCCCAGCCGTAGCGCACGTTCTGCGTCAGCTTCCAGCTGTCGAATTCGTGCTCGAATTCATAGCCGACGAGGAACTGGAAACGATCCTGGTTGTCGAGGTCCGGCTCGCCATAGAACGCCTCGCGGTCGATCCGGCCGAAGCGCGCATCCCGCACCGTGCCGTAATAGGGCAGGAAGCTGCCGCCATTGCGGATTTCGTCCAGCCCGGCGAAGTATCCGTAGGCCGTGATCTTCGTGGTGTCGTTCGGCGTGTAGGTGATCTGCGGCAGGATGGTGCCGCGGAAGTCTTCGGAATAATCGGTGAACTGATCGCCGCCGGCCAGACGCCCGGTCACGCGGTACGACCATTTGTCGTTTTCCCCGCCCACGCCGCCGACATCGAGGCCGAGATAGGCATTTCCCCAATTGTTGATGCCGGCTTCGACATAGCCGAATTCGTCGCCCGTCGGCTTCTTGCGGACGAGACTGACGATGCCTCCGGGGTTCGCGCCGCCGTAGAGCACGGAGGCCGGCCCCTTCAGCACCTCGACGCGCTCCAGCAGGAACGGATCGATCTGGAAGCCGCCGAACGCATAGGAATAGAGCGGCAGGCCATCGAGGAACACGCCTGTCTGCGTGGCTTGGAAACCGCGAATGAAGAACCAATCGGTGTCCGGATCGGGCCCGAAGGTCTGCGCCGACACACCCGCCGTGTAGCGCAGCGCCTCGTCCACCTTCAGCGCCTTGCGGTCATCGATCTCCTCGCGGCCGACCACCGAGACCGATTGCGGGATTGCTTCGATGGGCGTGTTGCTCTTCGAGCCGGTGGAGGAGCGGGTCGCCACATAGCCCCGCACGGGCCCCGTCGCGGTTCCGTCCTGCGCGCCGTTTCCGGATCCGCCGCCTTCGACGGTGATCTCCTGAAGCTGGATCTCTCCGGACCCGCTCTGTGCGAATGCGGACGACGCAGAAAGCGCCACAAGCGCAGCCCCGCTCATCAGAACAAGTCTAAACTGAGCACCGCAAGTATTACGCATCGAATTAATCCCGAAGAACCTTCCTATACAGATAAGAACGGTTCAAAAGTAATGATCCCGGGCACATCAACAGGCCGGAAGATTTGCGCTTACCATTCGCAATTGGTCGAGGATTGTTGAATCCTATTGCCCTTTGAAAACTTTTGGGCTGTTGTCTTCATTGTTCCGGCCCAACCGTTCGAACGCTCGCCATTGTTGCCGAACCGACACAGGAGCGCCGTCAGAGGCGACCGATATTAATGACCTTCCGCGCCAATATGAAAACGATGCGGGAAGGCATCCTGGTGCTGGACGATCTCCATTGCCGGGCGTGGAACGGCGTGGTGGCGGATCTCTGGCACGCCCGGCTGAACCCCGGCGCGCGGGGAGAATATGTCTCTCCCCATCCGCGCATGTTCATCCTGCTGGAGGAAACCGGCACCCCGTTCCAGACCCTCGTTCGCCCGGGCGGCGGCGCGCCCAGCGGCCTCGGCCAGCTCAGCTACATCCCGGCCGGCATGCCGCTGTGGACGCAGAGCGACGACATCTGCGAAATCCGGCACCTCGATCTGCATTTCGATCCCGCAATGCTGGCGGAAAGGCTTGGCGAAGACCTCGACGCCACGGCGCTGGACACTCCACGCCTGAGGTTTTCGGACGAGCGGGTGATGGGTATTGCCCGCATCATCGCCGACGAATGCCGCTCGAATGCACCGCGCCATGATCTTTACGGGGAAGGCCTCGCCCTTGCGTTGATGATCGACGTGCTGGCCATCGGCCGGAAGCTGGAGCGCCGCAGGACGCCGCTGACCGACTGGCAGATGCGCCGCGTCACCGAATTCATGGAGGCCAATTGCGAGCGCGCCATCCGCCTGCAGGAGCTGGCGGCCCTGGTCGACCTTTCGCAATCCTATTTCAGCCACGCCTTCAAGGCGACCACGGGCATGCCGCCCTATCAATGGCAGATGAACGCCCGCATCCGCCGCGTTCAGCACCTGCTCAGGGCCGGCGAGCGCTCGGTCAGCGAGATTGCCGCCGCCACCGGCTTCGCCGATCAGGCCCACCTGACACGCGCCTTCCGCCGCGCCGTGGGCGAGCCCCCCGCCACCTGGCAGAGGCGCGTGCGCGGAGGCTAGGCCGCGTAGCGCCCGACGCCGTAATCGGCAGGGTCGACCTCGGGCCGGCGTCCGCCGATCACATCGGCCAGGAACGCCGCCGATCCGCAGGACATGGTCCAGCCCAGGGTGCCGTGGCCGGTGTTTAGGAACAGGTTCTCGACGCCGGTGCGCCCGATCACCGGCGTGCCGTCCGGCGTCATCGGCCGCAGGCCGGACCAGAAGCTTGCCTGTTCCAGATCACCGCCGGGGAACAGATCGCTCACCGAATGTTCCAGAGTGCGGCGGCGGGCGGGATGCAGATCGTTGGTGAAACCCGACAATTCGGCCATGCCGCCCACTCGGATGCGGTCGCCCAGCCGCGTGATGGCGATCTTGTAGGTCTCGTCCATCACGGTCGATTCCGGGGCCAGCGCCACATCGCGGATCGGGATCGTCAAGGAATAGCCCTTCACCGGATAGACCGGCAGGCTTATGCCGTGCGGCTGCACCATCAGCGTGGAATAACTGCCGAGCGCCACCACCACGGCGTCCGCCGCCGTCACACCCTCACCGGTCACGACGCCGGTCACGCGTCCGCTCTCCACCGTCACGCCTTTGATGTCGCGGCCATAATCGAAGCGTACGCCCAAGGCCTGCGCCCGTTCGGCCAACGCGTTGGTGAATTTGAAGCAATCGCCCGTTTCGTCGTTCGGCGTCAGCAGCCCGCCGGCGATGCGATCGCGCACGCGCGCCAGAGCAGGCTCGGCACGCACGCAGCCCTCGGCGTCCAATATCGTGAAGGCGATGCCGTCTTCCGCCAGAGCCTTCACGTCCTTGGCCGAAGCCTCCACCTGAGCCTCGGTGCGGAACAATTGCACGGTGCCGTTGCGGCGCCCGTCATAGGTGATCCCGGTCTCGGTGCGCAGATCATCGAGACAGGCACGGCTGTAATCGGCCATCCGCAGCATGCGGCCCTTGTTGAGGGCGTAGCGCGCGGCGGTGCAATTGCGCAGCATGCGCGCCATCCAGCCCAGCATGGCGGCATCGAGCTTCGGCCGCAGGATCAGCGGGGCGTGCTGCATGAACAGCCATTTCAACGCCTTCTGCGGAATGCCCGGTGCGGCCCAGGGCGAGCAGAAACCGAACGACACCTGCCCCGCATTGGCATAGCTCGTTTCCAGCGCCGGTCCCGGCTGGCGGTCGATCACCACGACCTCGTGGCCGGCCTTGGCGAGATAATAGGCGCTGGTCACTCCAATCACGCCCGCGCCCAGAACAATGATCTTCATCGCGACATCCCGCGCACGATCCGTAACATCGCCTGCGCTTTCACGCGCAAGCACGACATCGCATCGTGCAACAAGGATCGTCGAATGTTCGGCCTAAAGCTCGAATAAACGGCCTGAAATGTGCGCATACACGAAGATCATGCTATCATGCGCACGATTATGCGAAATCTCGACCCCTTTGACCGTCGCATCGTGCAGGCGCTCCGCCGCAACGCCCGCATCACCAATGTCGCTCTGGCGCAGGAGGTCGGGCTGTCAGCCTCCGCCTGCCTGCGCCGCGTCGGCATGCTGGAGGAAAACGGCACGATCCGCGGTTACACCGCGCTCGTCGGCCCCGGTGCGGAAGACCGGCACGTCGTCATCGTCCGCATCACGCTGGAGCGCCAGACGGAAGAGGTGCTGAACCGCTTCGAGGCCGAATTGTTGAAGCACCCCGAAATCCGGGAAGGCTATCTGATGACGGGCGACGAGGATTATCTCCTGCGCGTCGAGGCGCAGGGCGCGGGCGATTACGAGCGGCTCCACAAGGAGGTCCTGTCGCGCCTTCCCGGCGTCGCGCGCATCAATTCCAGCTTTGCGATCCGCAGCGTGCTGTGATCGTTCAGGCCGGGCGGGTGCGAAGGTCCGCCACGCGCTTCCACAGCGGGCCGATGACATAGCCCACGAGCGGAATGACCGCCGCCCCGACCGCGAGGCCCACGAGCCCTGCCCCGGCAGCCGTCACGATCCATTCCACGGCGCCCGCCGCCGCCGGCACGAAAGCCGCCGCGCCCACCGCCACATCGTGGATGGCATGTTCGATCTGCGAAAAGCCATAGCCTGCCAGGCCGTGCACGATGATGCCGCCGCCGACCCAGATCATGGCCGCGGTTCCCACCACGGCAAGCAGTTTCAGGAACACCGGCATGCCGACCACGAGACCCCGGCCGATCCCGCGCGCGAGGCCGCCGAACACGGACGGCGACCGCGTGGCCGCAAGCGCGAGGCCGACATCGTCCGCCTTCACGATCAGCGCCACGCCGCCATACACCACGGCCGTGATGACGGTGCCGACCAGCGCCAGGACGACGGCCTGCGTCCAGAAATTCGCCTCCGGCACCACCGACAGCGTGATCGCCATGATCTCGGCCGAGAGGATGAAATCGGTCTTGATGGCGCTGGCGATCTTCTGATCCTCCAACGCGGCCGCATCCTGCGGAGCGGTGATCTGCGCCTCGTGAACATGGGCCTGATGCGGAAGAGCCGCCTCCAGAACCTTCTCCGCGCCCTCGTAGCAGAGATAGGCGCCGCCCAGCATGAGCAGCGGCGTGATGGCCCAGGGCGCGAATACCGCCAGCAACAGCGCAGCCGGCAGCAGGAAGATCAACTTGTTGCGCAGCGATCCGGCAGCGATGCGCCCGACGATCGACAATTCACGCTCGGCCGCCGCACCCACCACATAACGCGGCGTCACTGCCGCATCGTCGATGACCACGCCCGCCGCCTTGGCGCCGGCTTTCGCGGCCTGCCCGGCAATGTCGTCGATGGACGCCGCTGCCGCCTTGCTGATGGCGGCGACATCGTCGAGAAGCGCGATCAGGCCGACGCTCACAGGCATTCCCTTCGGAAGGTGTGCCGACACCCGCGATCAGGGGCGCCCGCACGAGAAACCACGGCACATAAAGCCGTCATGCGCAGCAGGGTTCCACGATGCAGCACGGACAATAGGCGTAAATCGCGCCCGCCCGCCTCGGCCTGGAGGACGCCGCGTCCTAGCTCGTCGCCAGCCTTTTGTTGATGCCGAGCGCCAGCAGCGTGCACACTGCGCCGGACAACAGATACGCACCCGCCGCCATCAGTCCGAAACTGCTGGTGAAGCCAAGCGCGACGAGCGGCGCAAAGCCCGCGCCCACCAGCCAGGCGAGATCGGAGGTCAGCGCCGAACCGGTGTAGCGGTTTTCGCCGGCGAAACGGTCGGCCACCGCCCCGGTGGATTGGCCGAGCGCCAGGCCCAGCAGCGCGAAACCGACGAACAGGAACACCGTCTCCCCGCTCACTCCGCCGCGCAGCAGCATGGGCGCGACGAAGCTGAACGCCGCAATGCCCACCGCCGACGCTCCCACCATGGTGCGGCGGCCGAAACGGTCGGCCAGAAGTCCGGAAAGCGCCACGCAGATCGCGCCCACGATCGCCGCGCCGAGCTGCACCAGCAGGAACTGCCCCGGCTCCCGCTCGGTGTAGAGGTCGATGTAGGACAGCGGGAAGATCGTCACGATGTGGAACAGCGCGAAGCTCGCCAGCGGCACGAAGGCACCGACGATGATGTCCAGCCATTGGTGGCGGATCAGCTGCCAGGCCGGCATCGGCAGGAGATGCCCACGGTCGAGAAGCTGCACGTATTCTTCGGTCGCGACCAGCCGAAGCCGCGCGAACAGGGCCACGACGTTGATGGTGAACGCCACGAAGAACGGATAGCGCCAGCCCCAGCCGAGGAAGTCCTCCTGCGAGAGGTTGACCAGGAAGAAGGCGAACAGTCCGCTCGCCACGATGAAGCCGAACGGCGCCCCGAGCTGCGGCATCATCGCGTACCAGCCACGGCGCTTTTCCGGCGCGTTCAGCGCCAGCAGCGGCGCCAGGCCGTCCCACGCCCCGCCCAGCGCAAAGCCCTGCCCCAGCCGGAACACCGCCAGCGCGACGGCCGCATAGATGCCGATCTGGTCGTAGCCCGGCAGGAAGCTGATCGCCGCCGTCGAGCCGCCCAGCAGGAACAGCGCGATCGTCAGCTTGACGCCGCGCCCATGCCGTCGATCCACTTCGAGGAACAGGATGGAGCCGATGGGCCGCGCGATGAAGGCCAGGCCGAAGATCGCAAACGAATAGAGCGTGCCGGTCAGCCGGTCGGTGAAAGGAAACAGCAGCGCCGGGAACACCAGCACCGAGGCGATGCCGTAGACGAAGAAATCGAACGCCTCGGATGTGCGGCCGATGATGACACCGAGCGCAAGCTCGCCGGGCGAGATCTTGCCATCGGCATGCGCGAGCCGTGCATCCCGTTCCAACGGCGTGGACGACGCCGCTTCTCCGCTGCCTGTGGCCATGCCACAATCCCCTATAGACGACGGCCGTGCACATCAGCGGCCCTGCTTATCAGAACGGATAGGGCGCACCTTGCGCCAGTGCAAATGCCGGGCCTTGGACAAAACGTCCAATCCCCTCCCCAGGGCGCGAAGCTTAGATGACCCTTCGCGTCCGTCATATGCAGATGGTGTCCTTCGTGAGATTTTCGCGCGCCCTCGTTGTGTTTGCCATGGCCGGCCTGCTCGGGGGCTGCAACCTCGTTCTGATGAACCCGTCGGGCGACGTGGCGGTCCAGCAGCGCGACCTCATTATCGCCTCCACCCTGTTGATGCTGGTCATCATCATCCCCGTCATGGCCGCGACCGTGATCTTCGCGTGGCGCTACCGCTCGTCCAATACGGATGCCGACTACGATCCGGACTGGCACCATTCCACCAAGCTCGAAGTGCTGATCTGGACCGCGCCGCTCCTCATCATCATCGCGCTCGGCGCGCTCACCTGGATCAGCACCCATTTGCTCGACCCGTTCCGCCCGCTGAACCGCATCGACGCCCAGCGCCCCATCGCCGCCGACGTCAGGCCGCTCGAGATCGGCGTCGTGGCGCTCGATTGGAAGTGGATGTTCATCTATCCGGAGCAGGGCATCGCCACCGTCAATGAGCTGGCCGCCCCGATCGACCGGCCGATCCAGTTCCGCCTCACCTCGTCCTCGGTGATGAACTCATTCTTCGTGCCCGCGCTCGCCGGCCAGATCTACGCCATGCCCGGCATGGAGACGAAGCTGCACGCCGTCATCAACAAGGAAGGCGAATACGAGGGCTTCTCCGCCAATTACAGCGGCTCCGGCTTCTCGAAGATGAACTTCCGCTTCCACGGGCTCAGCCAGCAGGGCTTCGACGATTGGGTGGCGAAGGCCAAGGCCGAGGGCGCGGCACTCGACGCGCAGGCTTATCTGGCCATCGAGAAGCCCAGCGAGCGCGAGCCCGTGCGCTATTTCTCATCGGTGCAGGACGGGCTCTTCGGTTCGATCGTCAATATGTGCGCCAAGCCCGGCCAGATGTGCATGAACGAGATGATGCACATCGACGCGATGGGCGGCGGCGGCAAGGAAAGTCACGCCGCGCGCGAGCGTCTGGAATACGACAGCCGCTTCAACGAGCAGGGACAGGAAGCGCCGGGCGCCACCTTCCCGCAAACGGGCCGCGAGCCGAAATCCGACGAACAGCCCCAGGGCATGCAGCCGGACAGCGGATCGCCGGACGTCAATCAGGGCGCCCCGCAGCAGCCCGATTCCGGCGGCGGCCACCAGCACAACATGCCGGGGCACGGCTCTCCGGCCCCGAACCAGTTGAACGACCACTAAACCGGCCCCGAATTCGCCATCAGTCGAAACGAGCAGTGCCCATGTTCTCCAATCCGGATCTTCAGGCGTTTCTCTTCGGACGTCTGACGCTCGAGGCGATCCCCTATCACGAGCCCATTCTGGTCGTGACGTTCGCCGTCGTCGCCCTGGGCGGGCTCGCGCTGCTGGGCCTCGTCACGCGTTACAGGCTGTGGGGCTATCTCTGGACCGAATGGCTCACCAGCGTCGATCACAAGAAGATCGGCATCATGTACGTCATCCTGGCCATCATCATGCTGCTGCGCGGCTTTGCCGACGCCCTGATGATGCGCGCCCAGCAGGCCGTCGCCTTCGGTGAAGTACAGGGCTATCTGCCGCCCCACCATTACGATCAGATCTTCACGGCGCACGGCGTCATCATGATCTTCTTCGTGGCGATGCCGTTCGTCACCGGCATCATGAACTACGTGGTGCCGCTTCAGGTCGGCGCGCGCGACGTCTCGTTCCCGTTCCTCAACAATTTCAGCTTCTGGATGACCACGTCGGGCGCGATCCTGCTGATGGCGTCGCTGTTCGTCGGCGAATTCGCACGCACCGGCTGGCTGGCCTATCCGCCGCTGTCGGGGGCCGATTACAGCCCGGGTGTCGGCGTCGATTATTACATCTGGTCGCTGCAGATCGCGGGCGTCGGCACCACCCTGTCGGGCATCAACCTCATCGCCACCATCGTGAAGATGCGCGCGCCGGGCCTCAGCATGATGAAGATGCCGGTCTTCACCTGGACCTCGCTCTGCACCAACGTCTTGATCGTGGCCACCTTCCCCGTGCTGACCGCCGTGCTCGCGCTGCTCTCGCTCGACCGTTACGTCGGCACGAACTTCTTCACGAACGATCTCGGCGGCAACGCCATGATGTACGTCAACCTCATCTGGATCTGGGGCCATCCGGAGGTCTACATCCTCGTTCTGCCGGCCTTCGGCATCTTCTCGGAGGTGGTCTCCACCTTCTGCGGCAAGCGCCTCTTCGGCTACGCCTCGATGGTGTACGCGACCGTCGTCATAACCATCCTGTCCTACCTCGTCTGGCTCCATCACTTCTTCACGATGGGCTCGGGCGCGAGCGTGAACTCGTTCTTCGGCATCACCACGATGATCATCTCGATCCCGACGGGCGCGAAGATCTTCAACTGGCTGTTCACGATGTATAAGGGCCGCATCCGGTTCGAACTGCCCATGATGTGGACCATCGCTTTCATGCTGACCTTCACGGTCGGCGGCATGACGGGCGTCCTGCTGGCCGTTCCACCGGCCGATTTCGTCCTTCACAACAGCCTGTTCCTGGTCGCCCATTTCCACAACGTCATCATCGGCGGCGTTGTGTTCGGGCTGTTCGCGGGCGTCAATTACTGGTTCCCGAAGGCCTTCGGTTTCCGGCTCGATCCCTTCTGGGGCAAGATGTCGTTCTGGTTCTGGGTGTCCGGCTATTGGTTCGCCTTCACGCCGCTTTACGTGCTCGGCCTCATGGGCGTGACGCGGCGCGTCAACCATTTTGACGATCCGTCGCTGCAGATCTGGTTCGTCATCGCGGCGTTCGGCGCGGTGCTCGTTCTGTTCGGCATCCTGTCCTTCATCGTGCAGATCGCCGTCAGCATCCTGAAGCGCGATGAACTGGCCGATTTCACCGGCGATCCGTGGAACGGCCGTACCCTGGAATGGTCCACCTCCTCGCCGCCGCCGGACTACAATTTCGCCTTCCAGCCGCGCGTCCATGACATGGACGCCTGGTCGGACATGAAGAAGCGCGGCTATGCCCGCCCGCTCGAGGGCTTCCGCCCCATCCACATGCCGAAGAACACGGGCACCGGAATCATCCTGTCGGCGCTGAGCCTCGTCTGCGGCTTCGCGCTCATCTGGTACATCTGGTGGCTGGCGGCCCTCTCCTTCGCCGGCATCCTCGTGGTCTCCATCGCCCACACCTTCAATTACCGGCGCGATTTCTACATCCCGGCCGAGACCGTGGTGCGGACCGAGGCCGCGCGCACCGACCTGCTGGCGAGACAGGCGTAAGACGATGGCGAACACCAACACCACCAACGTCGCCGACGGCGAGGAACTCAGCTTCTACGTGGCCGAAGAGCACGGCCATTCGGAAAGCACGCTGCTGGGCTTCTGGATCTATCTGATGAGCGATTGCCTCATCTTCGCGATCCTGTTCGCCTGCTATGCGGTCTACGGACACAATTACGCGGCAGGCCCCTCGGGGGCGGACCTCTTCAACCTGCCGCTGGTTGCGCTCAACACGGCCCTCCTGCTGGTCTCGTCCATCACCTTCGGCTTCGCCATGCTGGAGATGGAGAAGGGCCGGCTCCGCACCACGCTCGTCTGGATGGCCGTCACGGGCCTGCTTGGCGCGGCGTTTCTCGGATTCGAGCTCTACGAGTTCGCGGAACTCATCCACGAGGGCGCGGGGCCCCAGCGCAGCGCCTTCCTCTCGGCGTTCTTCGTCCTCGTCGGCACGCACGGCCTGCACGTCACCTTCGGCATCATCTGGCTGGTCACGCTGATGGTTCAGCTCGGCAAGCACGGCCTGATCGCCGAGAACCGCCGCCGCCTGATGTGCCTCAGCATGTTCTGGCACTTCCTCGACGTGATCTGGATCGGCGTCTTCTCCTTCGTCTATCTGATGGGTGTCCTGCCATGAGCCCCAACGAGCCCACCCTCCAGGCCCATCCCGACCACGCCCACGTCCAGCATGCCGACACCGAGCATGAAAGCCCGGCCCACGGCACGCTTCGCGGCTATGTCACAGGCTTCGTCCTGTCGGTCATCCTCACCGCTATCCCGTTCTGGCTCGTCATGGGCGGCGTGTTCGAGAATTCGCGCATCACGGCGTTCGCCATCATGGCGTTCGCGGTCGCGCAGATCGTGGTGCACATGATCTACTTCCTGCACATGAACACGAAGTCCGAAGGCGGCTGGACCTTCCTGGCGCTGGTTTTCACCATCGTCATGGTGGTCATCGCGCTCACCGGCTCGATCTGGGTCATGTACCACCTCAACTCGAACATGATGCCGATATCGCACCAGGACATGCGCAACATGCCGTGACCGGCGTGATGCCTCGGCCCGACGACACCGCGGACGACGAAAGCGCCGTCCGCCGCCGCTCTCCCCTCCTGCTCGGGGTGCTGGGCGCGCTTGGCCTTCTCCTGTTCGCCGCGCTGATCGCTCTCGGCACCTGGCAGGTGCAACGTCTCTTCTGGAAGCACGATCTCATCGCCCGCGTCGACGCGCGTGTGCATGCCGAACCGGTCGCGCCGCCGGCTCGCGCCCGGTGGGGCGAGATCGATGCCGCCTCCGACGAATACCGCCGCCTCCGCATCGCCGGCACGCTTCTCCACGACCGCGAAACCCTCGTCCAGGCGCTCACCGAGCGCGGCGCCGGTTTCTGGGTGCTGACCCCGCTGCGCACGGCCTCCGGCGACATCGTGCTCGTCAATCGCGGCTTCGTGCCCCGCGAGCGGCGCGATCCCGCAAGCCGCGCCGAGGGCCGGATCGAGGGCGAGACCGAGGTCACCGGCCTTCTGCGCCTCACCGAGCCGGGCGGCGGCTTCCTGCGCAGCAATGATCCGGCCGCCGACCGCTGGCACTCGCGCGACGTCGCCGCCATCGCGGCCGCACGCGGGCTCACCGATGCCGCCCCCTATTTCATCGACGCCGATGCCCACCCAAATCCCGGAGGCTTCCCCGTCGGCGGGCTCACCGTCATCCGCTTTTCAGACAATCACCTCGTCTACGCGCTGACCTGGTACGTTCTGGCCGCCATGCTGGCCGGTGCCGCGTTCTGGGTGGTCCGCGACGGGCGACGCTTGCGCCGGGCCGCCCGCGGCCACACATCGGAGGGGTGAGGGACGGCCGCCCGAGGCGCGCGCCCTTGCGGAGGTTCACATTGACCGCACCCGCCTCCGACGTTGGCGACAAGGGCTCGTTGCCCGCAGATCTCCTGGCTGAACCCATCCGTCCGCAGCCCGCCCATTCGGCCGAGCAATCCACCGGCCGCAAGAACCTCTCCCTGCTCATCCAGCTGCGCTGGCTCGCTGTCGCCGGGCAGATCGCGGCCATCTTCGTCGCGCAATCTGTGCTGCGCATCGATCTTCCGCTCGCCGCCATGTCGGCCATCCTGGCGGCGCTCGTCGCGCTCAACATTGCGGGCCTCGTCCGGCTGCGGCGGGGCGTGGCGGTGTCCAACGCCGAGATGTTCGCCACCCTCGCCTTCGACGTAGCAGCCCTCACCGCGCAGCTCTATCTCAGCGGCGGCGCCACCAATCCGTTCAGCTCGCTCTATCTGCTGCAGGTCACGCTCGGCGCCGTCCTGCTCAATGCCGGCGGGGCTTGGGCCATGGTCGTATTGATCGGCCTGTGCTTCGTCGCCATCAATATGACCTACCGGCCGATGATGCTGCCGGCGGACATCGGAACGAGCCCTTTCCAGCTTCACCTCGAAGGCCAGGTGATCGCCTTCGTCCTGATCGCGGTTCTGCTCGTCATCTTCGTCACGCGCATCAACCGCAACGTCCACGAGCGCGAGGTCCGGCTCGCGGATCTCCGGCAGCGGGCCGCGGAGGAAGATCACATCGTGCGCATGGGCCTGCTCGCATCCGGCGCCGCTCACGAGCTGGGAACCCCGCTCGCCACCCTTGCCGTCATCCTCAGCGATTGGCGGCGCATGCCCGCTTTGATGGACAACGACGATCTGCGGCAGGATATCGAGGCCATGCAGGCGGAGGTCCGTCGCTGCAAGGCCATCGTCGGCGGCACGCTTCTCGCCGCCGGCGAGACTTCGGGCGAGTCGGCCGGCATCACCACGCTCGGCGCCTTTTTCGACGGCGTCATCGAGGAATGGCGCACGGCGCGCCGCCCGCTCCAATTCGTCTATCGCAACACAATCGAGGGCGCATCGCCGATCGCAGCCCATTCGGCGCTGCGCCAGGCCATTGTCAACGTGCTCGACAACGCGATCGAGGCCTCGCCCCATTGGCTGGAATGCGTCATCACGCGCGACGAGGACAGACTGATCGTCACCGTGTCCGATGACGGGCCGGGTTTCCCGCCGGCTCTGCTGGAGCGTATCGGCACGCCCTATCAATCCACCAAGGGGCGCGAGGGCGGCGGCATCGGCCTGTTCCTCGTCGCCAATGTGCTGCGCAAGCTGGGCGGCGAGCTCGTGGCGCGCAACCGCACGGCGCGCGGCGCACGCATCGTCCTGTCGCTGCCGCTCGGTGCCCTGACACTTGAGCCGCGGAGGGGCGATGCCCACTAAGCCGCTCCTCCTCGTCGTCGACGACGACCCCGCCTTCGCCCGCACCCTGAAACGCTCGTTCGAGCGGCGCGGCTACGAGGTTTTGGTGGCCTCCGGGTTCGAGAACCTGCCGGCCCTGCTCCTCACCCGCTCGCCGGATCGTGCGGTGGTCGATCTCAAATTGTCCGGCGCCTCGGGCCTCGCATGCGTGGAGGCGCTTCACGCGCACGATCCGTCCATGCTGATCGTGGTGCTAACGGGCTTCGCCAGCATTGCCACCGCCGTCGAGGCCATCAAGCTCGGCGCCTGCCATTATCTCGCCAAGCCTTCGAACACCGACGACATCGAGGCCGCCTTCCGGAAATCGGAGGGCGATACCGACGTGCCCTTGTCGGCGCGCCCCACATCCATCAAGACCCTGGAATGGGAGCACATCCACGAAGTGCTCGCCGCCACGGATTTCAACATCTCCGAAACCGCCCGCCGTCTCGGCATGCACCGCCGAACCCTCGCGCGAAAGCTCGAGAAACGTCAGGTCAAATAAGCCCCCGGCCCGCCGCCTGCTCGCCATCCGGCCGACCCCAATTCTTCAGGACCCGAAAGAAATGCCCCTTCAGGCGCAGCTTGCCGCTTTGTTCGTCGCCCTCGCCTGGGGCGGCAATGTGGTGGCGGCAAAACTGGGCGTGGCCGAAGTGCCGCCCTTCCTCTTGATGACGCTGCGCTTCATTCTGGTGGGCGCGTGTCTCCTGCCGTTCTGCCGCTTTCACCGGCGCGAGCTGCCGTGGCTCCTGCTGATCTCGGTCACGCTCGGTACCGGCCATTTCGGCCTCCTCTTCGTCGCCTTCCAGATGGCGGAGGCCGGCACCGGTGCCCTCCTCGTCCAGCTCGGCGCGCCCATGGCCACGCTCATCGCCGTCACCTTTCTCGGCGAGCCTCTGGGGTGGAAACGGGCGGCGGGGCTGCTGTTCGCGGTCGCGGGCCTTCTCATCCTCGTGGCCGGGCCCACCATCCCGCCGCCCTTGCCCTTCGCCCTGCTTCTCATGAGCGCGGCCTGCTGGGCGGCGGCAAACGTCATCATCCGCGTGGCGCCGCCCATCAAGCCCATCCACATCAACGGGCTGACCGCGCTTTTATGCGTGCCGCAGGTCGCCCTCCTGTCGCTGCTGCTGGAAGGCAATCCCGTTCCCCACCTCGAAGCGATCAACATGACGGGCGTGGCCGCGATCCTCTACACGGCCATCGTTTCGTCGATCATCGCCTATGGCACCTGGTACCGGCTGATCCAGACCTATTCGCTGTCCAATGTCGTGATGTATTCGCTGCTGACGCCGGTCTTCGCGGGCATTCTCGGCGTGGTGCTGCTGGGCGATTCCCTGTCGGTTTACAAGCTGTTCGGCGGGCTCGCCATCGTCGGCGGCGTCGCGCTGCTGGCGCTGGCGGGCCGCACGCCGCCCATCGAGACCGGCACGATCGGCGCAGGCGAAGCGGTCAGCGCCGATCTGGTCGAAGCGGAGGCCGAAGCCGAGGAGGCCGGGCACAAACGGCCCTCCAGCGCCTCCACGATCTGACGCCTAGCCCCGCATCGCCCAGCGCATCACGCCGCGCATGCCGAGCACGCCCGCCCGCACCGCCGCCGTGCGGGCGGGCGGCACGCGCCGGCCGTGCAGGTCGGACGCCCAATCGGGCAGAAGATCGACGGCGGCTTCCATGATCAGCGCCTGCGCCGGCGCGAGAGCCGGCTTCGATGCGGGCTGCGACAACAAAAGACCCGCGATCTCCCGGGTGCGCACATCCGCTCGCAGATCCGCCCGCACCGCCCGCATGTAGATTCGCACGTCCCGCCGGCTGACAGGCACGTCCTCGGCCCCAAGACGCCGAGCGATCTCCGCGACCTCCGCGAAATAGCGATCCTGCAACCGCCCGGGCATGAACGGGTCCTGATAGCGCAGATAGGCCCGCAGGAACGAGCTCACCTCGGCCACATGCACCCAGGTCAGCAGTTCGGGATCGTTCGCACGGTAAAGCGTGCCGTCCGGCAATTCGCCCTGCACACGCTCATGCACCCGCCGCACCCGTTCGATCAGCGACAGCGCGCGTTCCCTGGGGCCGTAGGTGGTGCCCGAGATGAATTGCGCGGTGCGCCGCAGCCGTCCGCTCATGTCGTCGCGAAAGCCGGAATGGTCCAGCACACCCGCCAGCGCCGCCGGATGCAGCATCTGCAGCAGCAGCGCACTGACGCCGCCGATCATCATGGTGGTGAAGTCTCGGTGCACGTTCCAGCACACGGAATCGGGTCCGAACAATCCCTCGTCCGGCCGCGCTTCCGGAGCCCGGCCGCCATCGAATCCCACCATCCGGTGGACCTGCCCCTTGATGGCGCTGCGGACGCTCTCCATCCACTTCATCTAGGCCGAAAGCCCGCCGTCGCCAGAGCGGGGCCGTGTCCTTGTCGCGCCTGTGATCGCGGCGCCACGGAAAATGCATCCAGCAGCCGGAACGCGCGTCCGCGTCATTGTCCCTTGCCGACTTTGCTCCTATGGTTTCTCTTTGATCCGAAGTGCCGATTGGCGTTGACGAACCGGCAGTTCCAGGTGCCGGAGCCCGAAGATGATCATCTCCTCCCCGACCGATTACCGCGAAGCCGCCCGCCGCAAGGTTCCGCCCTTCCTGTTCCACTACGCCGATGGCGGCGCCTATGGCGAATACACGCTGCGCCGCAACGTCGAGGATCTGGCCGGCCTGGCGCTGAAGCAGCGCGTGCTGCGCGACGTCTCGGCGCTGAGCCTCGAAACCGAGCTGTTCGGCCAGAAGCTGGCCATGCCGGTCGCGCTTGCCCCCATCGGACTGTGCGGCATGTACGCCCGCCGGGGTGAGGTGCAGGCCGCCAGGGCCGCCGCGCGCAAGGGCATTCCCTTCACGCTTTCCACCGTCTCGGCCTGCCCGATCGAGGAAGTTCAGAGCCAGACCACCGCGCCCATCTGGTTTCAGCTTTACGTGCTGCGCGATCGCGGCTTCATGAAGCACGCTTTGGAGCGCGCGCAGGCGGCCGGCATCAACACCCTTGTCTTCACCGTCGACATGCCCGTTCCGGGCGCGCGCTACCGCGATCGTCATTCCGGCATGTCCGGCAAGGGCGGGCCCGCGCGCCGCATCTGGCAGGCGCTTCTCCATCCCAGCTGGGCCTACGATGTCGGCCTCAAGGGCCGCCCGCACGATCTCGGCAACGTCTCGGCCTATCTCGGCAAGCCCACGGGGCTCGAGGATTACATCGCCTGGCTCGCCAACAATTTCGACCCCTCGATCTCGTGGAAGGACCTGGAATGGATCCGCGAGTTCTGGAAGGGCCCGATGATCATCAAGGGCATCCTAGACCCCGATGACGCGCGCGACGCGGTGAAGTTCGGGGCCGACGGCATCGTGGTGTCGAACCATGGCGGCCGCCAGCTCGACGGCGTCCTGTCCTCGGCCAAGGCGCTGCCCGCCATCGCCGACGCCGTGAAGAACGACATCACCATCCTCGCCGATTCCGGAATCCGCACGGGTCTCGACGTGGTCCGCATGATCGCGCTCGGCGCCGACGGTGTCCTGCTCGGCCGGGCTTTCCTGTGGGCGCTCGCCACGGCGGGCGAGGCGGGCGTTTCCAACCTGCTCGATCTGTTCGAGAAGGAGATGCGCGTCGCCATGGCGCTCACCGCGACCCGCTCGATCAAGGAGATCACGCGCGATGTCCTGGCTTCGGAGGCGTTCCAGCCGGCCAGCGCCGTCGATGCCGCCGTGCGCACCGCCGCCGCCGCGCCGGAAAACGCGTTGCGCTGAACCGAGCCTTCTTCGGAAAAGCGGAGGCAGTGACGTCGAAACGGCTTCTTTCCCCAAACCCCGCAATCTGCGATGGCGGATGCGGGGACGTCCCGCCATCAGGGGCGCTTGCGTGAAGGAGGCCCGTTCATGACGTTTTCCATCGCCGCCCGCTGCTCCGAAACCGGCATGCTCGGCGTCGCGGTCGCCTCCTCCTCCCCGGCGGTCGCCGCGCGCTGCGCCCATGCCCGGGCCGGCGTGGGTGCGGTTCTCAGCCAGAACGTCACCGACCCGTCGCTCGGCCCCGCCGCGCTCGATCTGATGGCGCTCGGTGCCGACGCATCGCAGGCCATCGCCGCTCTGGCCGCATCGCGTCCGCACATGGAGTTCCGGCAGGTCCTCGCCGTCGATGCGGCGGGCCGTTCCGCCATTCATTCCGGCCCGAAGGCGCTCGGCACCTTTTCCGATGCGAGGGCCGAGAACGTCGCCTGCGGCGGCAATCTCCTGGCCGACGAGCGCGTGCCGCAGATCATGGTCGATGCTTTCCTCGCCAGCACCGGCCATCTCGGCGATCGCCTGCTGATTGCCATGA
This sequence comes from Terrihabitans aquatilis, assembly GCF_052542005.1. Classification (NCBI taxonomy): domain Bacteria; kingdom Pseudomonadati; phylum Pseudomonadota; class Alphaproteobacteria; order Hyphomicrobiales; genus Terrihabitans; species Terrihabitans aquatilis. The sequence goes on from NZ_JBOCUO010000002.1 coordinate 340,895, forward strand.
AAGCGGCGCTGGAGGCGGGCGGCGAGGCCGGCCCCGTCCATTCCGCCGGCCTCAAGATCGTCGACAAGGTGTCGTGGCCGATCGCCGATCTGCGCGTCGACTGGACGGAAAACTGCCCCATCACCGAGCTGTCGTCGCTCTGGGCGCTCTACCGCCCCCAGCTGAACGATTACGTCACCCGCGCCCTCGATCCCTCCGCCGCGCCGAGCTACGGCGTGCCGGGCGATCTCTGAGCCCCAAGAGCCATCCATGCCGACCATCTTCTTCATCAACGGCCCGAACGCCAATCTCTACGGACTCGACAGTTCGGGCCTGTACGGCACCGAGAGCTTCGCCGGTATCAAGGCCAATTGCGAGGCCCATGCCGCGACGCTCGGCATCACGCTGGATTTCCGCCAGTCCAACCACGAGGGCGAGATCGTCGACTGGATTCAGGAGGCGCGCGGAAAAGCCGACGGCATCGTCATCAACGCCGCGGGCCTGACCTACATCTCGATTGCCATCCTCGACGCGCTTCTGGCTTTCGAAGGCCCGATCATCGAGGCCCATATGAGCAATATCTGGAAGCGCGAGCCCTTCCGCCACCGCTCCTTCGTGTCGAAGGCGGCCACGGGCGTCATCGCCGGGCTCGGCGCGCTCGGCTATGAACTGGCCCTCACCGCGCTCACCCGCCTCATCGCGGAAAAGGCGAAGGCATGAGCCGGGAATGCATGGTCTTCTACAGCGGGCCGGATGAATTCGGTCCGTGGAAAGAAGCCATCGAGGCCGAACTGCCCGACCTCGACGTGCGGCAGGCGGACGACATCTCCGAGCCCGCCAATGTCCGCTACGCGCTGGTCTGGAAGCCGCCGCAGCATTTCTTCGCCGCTTATCCGAACCTCCGGCTCGTGACCAATCTGGGCGCGGGCGTCGATTCCCTCGTCGGCCGCACCGATCTGCCGGATATCCCCATCACCCGCCTGTCCGACCCCATGATGGCGCGCATGATGGCCGGCTTCGTGCTGTTCGCCGTCCTGCGCCACGCCCGCGACATACCGGTCTTCGAGCGCGCCCAGCGCGAGGGCCGCTGGCATTACATCCACCCCACCAGCCCGGAAGACATTCGCGTCGGCATCATGGGGCTCGGCGAACTCGGCTCCGCCGCCGCGCAGGAATGCGCCCGCCAGGGCTTCGCCGTCACCGGCTGGTCGCGCACGCCAAAGAACGTTGCGGGCGTCACCTGCATGGCGGGGCCGGACGCGCTGCCGGCCTTCCTCGCGAACACCGACATTCTGGTCTGCATGCTGCCGGCCACCGCGCAGACGAACGGCCTGCTCGACGCCGCGCATCTGGCCCTGCTGCCCGAGGGCGCAAAGTTCGTGAACGTCTCGCGCGGCTCCGTCGTCGACGAGGCGGCTCTGGTCGAGGCACTGCGCACGCGCCGCATCGCCGACGCCACGCTCGATGTCTTCGCCACCGAGCCCCTGCCGCCCGACAGCCCGTTGTGGACGCTCGACAACGTCCTCATCACGCCGCATCTCGCCTCGGTCGCGCTGCCGCGCTCCGCCGCCCGCCAGATCGCCGACAATGTGCGCCGTGTGCGGTCCAGTCAGCCCGTCGAAAGCCGCGTCGATCCCGCTCGCGGCTACTGACTTGCTTCGGACTTCCTGAAGCCGCGAGCCTGATAAAACTATTTTATTGATGCCGGGCCCCGCGCCATCCTCTCCGTACGAGAGGAGTTCAGCGCCATGATCCGTACGGGTGAGCAATATCGGGACGGCCTGCGTGACGGCCGTGAGGTCTGGATCGAAGGCGAGCGCGTCACGGACGTGACGAAGCATCCGGCGCTGAAACCCATCATCGACATCAAGGCGCGCATGTACGACATGGCGCACGAAGCGCAGTTCCGCGACACGCTGAGCTATGAGGACGGCGGCGAACGTCATTCCATCTTCTACAAGCCGCCGCGCGAGGCGAAGGACTGGCAGGACAAGCTGGTCGCCGTCGATCAGGTGATGAAGGACATCGGCGGCGTCGTCACCCGTGTCGGTGACGAGACCATCGGCGAGATGTGGTCGCTGACCGACGGCCGCGATGTGCTGGCCGAGATCGATCCCCGCTTCGCCGGCAACATCGACCATCACATCCAGGCGGTGATCGAGAAGGACATCTTCCACGTTTCCGCCAACACCGATCCGAAGGGCGACCGCTCGCTCGCCCCGCAGGATCAGGATCCCGATCTCATGGTGCATGTCACCAAGGAGACCGATGCCGGCATCATCATCCGCGGGGCGAAATACGAGACCGCCGCGGCTTATGCCGACCAGGCCTATCTGAAGCCCACCGTCGGGGCATGGTCCACCGAGAAGTTGTCCGATTATGCGGTCGGCTGCATCGTCAAGATGGGCGCGCCGGGCGTGAAGCACATCTGCCGCTCGGGCTTCGCCGGCAAGTCGAACGTCACCGATTATCCCCTCGCCAACCGCTTCGACGAGGTGGAGGCACTGGTCGTGTTCGACGACGTGCTGATCCCTTGGGAAGACGTCTTCTTCTACCGGCACACCCGCGCCGCCCAGTTCGTGCGCCAGACGCTGCACCGCTATTCGGCGTTCCCCTACGTCCTGCGCCTTCTCTACAACGCCGACATGATGATCGGCGCGGCGATGTGGAACGCCAAGCAGACCGGCCTCGACAAGCTGCAGGCCGTCCGCGAGAAGCTGGCCGACCTCGTCGTCTACCGCGAGGGCATCAACGCCCACCTCACCGCGTCCATCGCCATGGCGGAGCGCAGCCCCGGCGGCCTCCTGATGCCGCAGCAATCCATGCTCTATGCCGGCCGCGTCCTGGCCTGCTCGCAGCTGCCGGCCATGATGCACATTGCCCGCGAATTGTGCGGTGGCCAGATCTGCATCACGCCGAATGCCGATGCCTTCGCCGCCGAGGGCTCGGGGCAATGGCTCGACAAGTTCTATTCGCTGAACCAGAATTGGCAGTCGGACGATCGCCGCAAGCTCCTCGCTTTCGCCCGCGACCTCTTGAACTCCGATTACGCCGGCCACCGGCTCACCTTCGTGCAGTTCGCCCAGGCGCCGCACTTCAACCATCTGGCGGCCGTCTACAACAGCTTCGACTTCAACGGCCCGCTCGACTTCGTCAAGAAGGCGGCCGACCTGTCGGACCGCATCACCGCGCCGAAGCAATAATCTCGAAATAGCCGTTTGACGCTTTGTTCACGATGCCTACAGTGGACGCAAGGTGCGCCCGTTGTATACCCGGAGAAATTGGCACAGAAATTGCATGATATTTTCTAGGGCGTAACCCTGTTCAACCTTTTCAAAGGGATGGATCACCATGCACAGAATTTCTGTTCTACCTGCCATACTTGCCGCATCTATCGGCGTTGCTTCACTGGCATCTTCAGCCGCGGCGCAGGAAAAGCTCGTCGTCAGCACGTGGGGCGGCAGCTTCCGCGATCTGATCGACGAGGCCATCAGCAAGAAATTCACCGAGGAGACCGGCGTCGAGGTGCAATACATCACCGGCGGCACCATGGACCGGCTCAACCAGGCCAAGCTGGCCGGCGGCGCGCCGGAGAGCGACATCACCTTCACCACCGCCCATGTTGGCTGGCTCTACGCCAACGACGGGCTCTATGAGCAACTCGATCTCGCCAAGGTGCCGAACGCCGCCAATCTGGTCGAGCAGGCCAAGATCAGCCCCTACCACATCGGCTCGTGGGCCTATGTCTACACGATCGGCTATCTGCCCGATCAATTGCCCGAGGGCGTGAAGTTCGACAGCTGGGAAGGTCTCTGGAACCCGGCCCTGAAGGACAAGATCTCGGCGCCCGATTTCGACCCCAGCCACATCATCAACGTGGCGGCCAAGCTGTCGGGCGGCGATGCCGCGAACTGGCAGGTCGGCGAGAAGAAGCTTCTCGAGCTCAAGCCCAATTTCAAGGCCTTCTACACCAACGACGCCAACAGCCAGCAGCTGTTCGCCACCGGCGAAACGGCGGTCCAGGTCGTGCTGTCGATGAACGCCTATTACATGAAGGATCAGGGCGTGCCGATCGAGCTCGCCATCCCGAAGGAAGGCCCGGTGCTCGGCATCGACACCATGGCCATCAACAAGGGCTCCAAGCGCCTCGATCTGGCCTACAAATTCCTGAACGCCGCGCTCGATCCCGAGGTGCAGGCCAAGATCGCCGAGCTCAAGAAGGGGAGCCCCGTCGTCACCAACGCCGAGCTGTCGGAAGAGACCGCGAAGCTGCCGGGCGTCTTCACCAAGCCCGAGCAATGGGAGCAGTCGATCATCATCGATCACAAGCTCCGGGCCGAGAAGACGGCTGAATGGCGCAAATGGTTCGCCGAGAACATGATCGCGAACTGAGAACGTCCGGCGCGGCGGCATCCACCGCCGCGCCCCTTCTCCCTGCGTCACGAGGACCGATGACCCAAAGGCCCTTTCTCCGCCTGTTCGTCTCGCCGGCCGCGCTGCTGGCCATGGGCCTCGTCGCCGCGATGCTGGCGGTGTTTCAGTACAGCGTGCGCGCCTATGTGCCGGGCTCGCTCGATGTCGGCGGCTTTACGCTCGACAATTTCACCGCGCTCCTGCGCCCGCTCTACGCCTGGGCCTTCTGGCAGACCTTTCTGCTCTGCATCGAGACGGCCCTGTTCACGCTTCTGCTGGGCTATCCCATTGCCTACGCTCTGGTGCGCGCCCGCAGCCCGGCGCTTCGCTCCCTCATCCTCATCATCGCCGTCACGCCGCTCTTCCTGGGCGAGGTGGTGCGCACCTATTCGTGGATGATCGTGCTCGGCAACAACGGCTTCGTGAACAGCGTGCTAATGGGGCTCGGCATCATCCAGCGTCCCGTCCAGCTCATGTTCACCACGCTTGGCGTGGTCGTGGCCCTCGTCCACGTCACACTGCCCATCATGGTCATCATGCTGGCGGCCGGGCTGTCCCACATCGACCGCAATTATGAGAAGGCAGCGCAGAGCCTGGGCGCCGGCCCCGTCCGCACCTTCCTCACAGTCACGCTGCCGCTGTCCATGCCGGGCATCATCGCCGGCTTCAGCACCGCCTTCGCCTGGACGTTCAGCGCCTTCGCCACCCCGCAGCTCATCGGCGGCGGCAAGGTCAACACGGTATCGACGCTCGTCTACCAGCTCGGTTTTGCCTCCTTCAATTTCCCGTTCGCGGCCAGCCTCTCGCTCGTCGGCCTCGCCCTCACCTTCGCCGCCATCGCACTGATGCGGCAGGCCACGCGGCCCTTTGAAAAGATGGGAGTGCATTGATGAGCCGCCCCCTCGGCCAGACCGCGCTCGCCTGGTCCGGACGCATCTTCGTCGTCCTCATTCTCGGCTTCATCATCCTGCCGGCGATCGTCGTGGCGATGACGGCCTTCAACGACCGCGCCATTCTCAGCTTCCCGCCGCAAACCTATTCGCTGCGCTGGTTCCACCGCGCGCTGGAATACGGCGATTTCCAGAAGGGCTTCTGGAACGGCCTCATCGTCATGGTTTGGGCCTCCACCATCGCGCTCGTCATCGGCGCAGGCTTCGCCTACGCCCTGCACCGCTACGACTTCTCGCTGAAGCGCACGCTGGAAGGCATCCTGCTGTCGCCGCTCGTCATCCCGCATTTCACCATCGGGCTCGGGCTCCTGATGCTGTCGGCCCTGAGCGGCACGGGGCGCGGCTTTCCGCTCGTCATCTTCGCCCATGTCGTGCTCGTCCTGCCCTTCGTGATCCGCAGCGTCTACATCTCGCTGCAGAACCTCGACACCCGGCTGGAACTCGCGGCCGCCAGCCTGGGCGCCACGCCCACGCGCGTTCTGTTCACGGTCACGCTGCCGTTGCTGATCCCCGGCCTCGTCAGCGGCTGGCTGTTCGCCGCCATCCTGTCGTTCAACGAATTCACGGCCACGCTTTTCGTCAGCAACCAGGCCACGCAGACGCTTCCCGTCGCCATGTACAATTATGTCCGCGAATACGCCGACCCCACTCTGGCGGCGCTGTCGGTCATCTACATCGTGGTCACGGCCGCTCTGCTCAGCCTTGCAAACGCGTTCCTCGGTCTCGGAAAGGTCCTCAATGTCGACGGTCACTGATCAGCGCACGGACGGGACCGCCGCTCAGGAGAGAAACGGCCGGGGCATCGCCGTCCAGCTCGACGGCGTCACCAAGAGGTTCGGGGATTCGACCGCCCTCCACGAAGCCTGGCTGAAGATTCCGCAGGGCGAATTCATGACGCTGCTCGGCCCGTCCGGCTGCGGCAAGACCACTTTGCTCAACCTCGTGGCCGGCTTCCTCGATTCCGACAACGGCGAGATCTTCATCGACGGCGCACTCGTCACCGAAACACCGGCCCACCGCCGCGAGATCGGCATCGTCTTCCAGAACTACGCCCTCTTCCCCCATATGAGCGTAGCGAAGAACGTGGCCTACGGCCTCAAGACGCGCGGCATCGAAAAGGCCAAGATCGCCCGGCGCGTGGACGAGGCGCTCCGCATGGTCAAGCTTTCGGGCTATGGCGAGCGCAAGCCGAAAGAGCTGTCCGGCGGCCAGCAGCAGCGCGTGGCGCTCGCCCGGGCCCTCGTCATCCGTCCGAAGGTCCTCCTGCTCGACGAGCCGTTTTCCGCGCTCGACAAGAACCTGCGCGGCTCCATGCAGGTCGAGCTGAAGGAGATCCAGCGCAACCTCGGCGTCACCACCATCTTCGTCACGCACGACCAGAGCGAAGCCCTGTCCATGTCCGACCGCATCGCCGTGATGTCGGCCGGCCGCATCCGCCAGATCGCCGCGCCGGGCGACATCTACCGCCGCCCCGCCGATCGCTTCGTCGCCTCCTTCGTGGGCGATGTGAACGTGCTGCGCGGCAATCTGGTGCGCCGCGCGGGCGAGGTCGCGCTCGTCAATGTCGCCGATGTGGCGTTCGAGGTGCCCGCCGCGCCGCTTATCGGCCTCGATCAGGGCGCCGACGTCGACGTCTTCGTCCGGCCCGAGCACCTCACGGTCGATGCGCCCGACGAAGCCCATCGCCTCACCGGCATCGTCGCGGCCCAGGTGTTCCAGGGCGATCACGTCGATCTCTACATCGACATCCCCGGTATCGCCCGCGAGCGTGTCCTGGTCCGCTCCCCGGGCGTGGAGGCCATGGGGCTGTGGCCGGTCGGGGCGCGCGTCGGCCTCGCCACGACACCGGCCGACATCGCCGCCTTCCCGCTCGAAGACGTCGAAGCCGCATGACGAAGCCGGAAGACATCGCCGCCATCCTGTCCGACCTGATCGGCTTCCACAGCGTCAGCGCCCGCTCGAACCTGCCGATCATCGACTACATCGAGCGCCATCTGGCGGATTTCGGCGTGCCGTCACGCCGCATCCCCTCGCCCGACGGCACCAAGGCCTCGCTGCTCGCCACCATCGGCGACACATCTGTGCCCGGCATCGTCCTGTCCGCACACACCGACGTCGTTCCGGTCGACGGGCAGGACTGGACCACGCCGCCCTTCACCGCCACGCAGCGCGACGGCCGCATCTACGGACGCGGCGCGACCGACATGAAAGGCTTCCTCGCGGTCGTGCTGGCCCATGTGCCGGATTTCGTTTCGGCGACGGGCGCGACGCCCATCCACCTCGCCTTCTCCTATGACGAGGAGGTCGGGTGCCGCGGCGCCCCGGATCTCGTCGCCGCCATCGCCGCCCTTCCCGCCCGGCCCGCGCTCGCCATCGTCGGCGAGCCCACCTCGCTGCGCGTCGCCCGCGCCCACAAGGGCAAGATCGCTCGCCGCGTGGTCGTCATTGGCCGCACCGGCCATTCCGCCATGCCGCATCTCGCCGCCAACGCCGTCGAGGCCGCTGCCGCCATCGCCACTGCATTGCGCAATCTCGCCCGCGAGGAAGAGGCCAATCCCGGCGACGCCCTGTTCGACCCACCGTTCACCACGATTCATGTCGGCTCGATCCATGGCGGCAGCGCGGTCAATCTGGTGCCCGAAAAGGCCGTTCTGGAATTCGAGATCCGCACCCTGCCCGGCCGCGATGCCACGCCCATCCTGGCCCGCATCGATGCCGTGATCGAGATCGAACGCCGCGCGCTTCAGGCCCGCGCGTCCGAGGCCAATATCCTCGTCGAGGAACTCTCCGCCTACCCCGCACTCGACAGCGCGGCCGACAGCGCCGCCGCGCGTTTCGTAGCGACGCTCGCCCATGACCATTCACCACCCGGCGCCGTCAGCTTCGGCACGGAAGCGGGCATCTACGCCGCTGCCGGCATCCCCACTCTGGTCTGCGGGCCGGGCGACATGGCGCGCGGCCACAAGCCCGACGAATGGATCGGCCTCGACGAACTTGCGGCCGCCGGCTCTATGATGCAGCGCCTGGCGGAGACGATCCGCCACCCACTGGAAACGGACAATCCGAAATGACCACGAGACCCGCAGCCAAGCTCACCCATGCCGGCGCGCTGAAGGCGCTCGCAGGCGCCGTTGCCCGCGCGGAAGAGCTTGGCGTGCCGCAGAACATCACGATCGTCGATGAGGCCGGAACGCTTCTGGCCCTCGTGCGCATGGACGGCGCAAAATTTCTGTCGGCCGAAACCTCGAAATCCAAGGCCATCTCGGCCGCTTCGCACCGTCAGCCCACCTCCCGGCTCGATCCGGAGCTGGAGGTCAAGCTCGCCATTGCCTCGGGCGGGCGGCTGACCAATCTTGAAGGCGGACTTCCCATCATCTTCGACGGCGTGTGCGTCGGCGGCATCGGCGTCGGGTCCGGCACCGGCAAACAGGATGTCGAGGTGGCCCGCGCCGGCCTCGCCGCCATCGGCGCCGACGATCAGCAGCCCTGAAAGGCCCCTCCATGACGCTGAAGCTGTTCTACGCCCCCACCTCCGCCTACACGCGCAAGGTCATGGTGTGCGCTCACGAGCTGGGCCTGATTGACCTCATCGAATGCCTCGACAGCGCCGCCCATCCGGTCAAGCGCGACGAGCGCATCGCCGCCTTCAATCCGCTCGCCAAGATCCCCGCCGCTATGACGGAGGAGGGTGAGCTCCTGTTCGACAGCCGCGTGATCTGCGAATACCTCGACGTCCGGGCCGGCGGCACCCTGTTCCCGACAGGCGCGGCGCGCTGGGCGGCCCTCACCCTGCAGGCGCTGGGCGACGGCATCGTCGACGCTGCGGTTCTCACCCGCTACGAGACCGTGGCCCGGCCGGCCGAGCGTCAATGGAGCGAGTGGAGCGACGCCCAGCTCCGCAAGGTCCAAGCCGCGCTCGATCATCTCGAGAAGACATCGGGCACGCTCGGCACCGAGGCCGATATCGGCACCATCGCGATCGGCTGCGCGCTCGGCTATCTCGATTTCCGCTTCCCGGATCTGGATTGGCGCAACGGCCATCCGGATCTGGCCGCCTGGTACGCGGCCTTTTCCTCACGCCCCTCGATGCAGGCCACCGTTCCGGTCGACAAGCCGGCCTGAGCGCCGTCCCTCAGACGCGCACGCGCTTGCCGAACGCCGGCGCCGACATTCCCGGGATGTAATTGTCCGAGATGTAGGAGCGGCAATGGTTCTCGAACGCCTCCACGAGGCGTGACTTGCGGAAATCCTTGAGCGTGGCGAGCCCGATCCTCATCGGCCGGTGCTCGCCCGACAACCGGAGCCCGACGATGCGCCGTCCATCCAGCGCCATATCCGAGCGCGGGCGGATATTGGCCAGCGCATAGCCATAGCCGTTCGCCACCATCGTGCGCACCACTTCCTGATAGGTGGTGCGGGCGGCGATGTTCGGCTCCAGCCCCTCCTTCAGGAACAGCGCGAAGAAATAATCCCGGCTCACCGGCAGGTCGAGCAGGATGAGCGGCAGTTCCGCCAGCTCATCCAGGGTCGTTGCCGTCTGCCCGGCCAGCGGATGCCCCTCTCCCACCCACACATAGGGCGGCAGGCTCACCAGAGGCTCGAAAGCCATCTCGTCCGGAATCTGCAGATCGTAGGTGATAGCGATGTCGATCTCGGCGCGACGCAACGCGTCCAGCAGCGCCTCCTGCGAATCCTCGGCCTGCTTGATCTGGGTCGAGGGGAACGCGGTCGTGAAGGAATGCGTCAGCTCCGGCATCACCATCGGCGCCAGCGTGATGAAGCACCCCACATTCAGCCGCCCGCGCACCAGCGTCGACGCTTCCGAGGCCAGCGCGTACAGGCCCTCGGCCTGCTCCACGAGGCGCTTGGCCTCCTGCAGCAAAAGCCGCCCGGTCGGCGTCAGCGACAATCCCTGCGCGTGGTGGCGCACGAACAATTGCGCGCCGAGCTCGCGCTCAAGATGCGAGATCGCCGTCGAGATCGAGGGCTGCGAGATGTGGATGCGCTCCGAGGCCAGCGTGATGCTGCCGGTCTCACCCGCCGCGATGAAATATTCGAGCTGCCGGAGCGTGTACCGCATGGCCTGTCTTCTGAGGCCCGGCGGCGCGGATCGCAAGGGATCTTCGCGGTCGTCCTGCTCCGGCCGTAGTGTGCGCGCCACGCAGCGCCGCCTGATTTATCGCTCGTCGGGAATGACGGCGATCGCGTCGACCTCGACCAGCCATTCTGGCCGCGCCAGCGCCGACACCACGATGCCGGTCGAAACGGGATGCACACCCTTCAGCCATTTGCCGACTGTGCGGTAGACCGGCTCGCGGTAGCGCGGATCGATGATGTAGATCGTGATCTTGCAGATGTGCTCGAGCTGCGATCCGGCCTCTTCCAGCAGCATCTTGATGTTGGCCATGGCCCGCTCGGTCTGGCCCTCCGCATCGCCGATCGCCACGCTGTCGCCGGTGTCGAGATCCTGGCCGATCTGGCCACGCACGAACACCATCGTGCCGCGTGCCACCACCGTCTGGCACAGATCGTTGTCGAGCCTCTGCTCGGGATAGGTGTCCTTGGTGTTGAAGGGGCGGATGCGGGTGTGCGTCGTCATCGGGCGAAACCTCGTTGGCAAACAATCACGCGGGCTGGAACAGCGCCCGGCATTCGGCGGCGAAGGCGGCCGCGGCCACGGGAAGCTCGCCCTCGGCACGGACCGCCAGCGCCATATGGCTGGGCTCGGTCCTGTCGGAGAGCGGCTTGGTCACCAGCGCTCTCCCGTCATACGACATGGCCGAGGCCGGCTTGGCCGCCAGAAGCGCATAGCCCAGCCCACGCCCCACGAGGCCGCGCACCATCTCGAACGAATGCGAACGGAAACGAATGTTCGGCGTCAGCCCCTCGGCCGCGAACAGGGATTTAAAATAATCGCCGCTCGGCGGCGCATCGAGCAGGATCATCGGCTCGGCGGCGAGGTCGGCCAGCGGCACCGCGCCCTGGTCGGCGAATTTGTGCCCCGCCGGCAGCAGCACATAGGGCTGCAGCGCGCTCAGCCGCTCCACATCGACGCCCGCGGGCATGTCCATGTCGTAGACGAGCGCGGCGTCCACCTCACCCGCCTTCAGGCTTTCCACCACGCGGCGCTGGTCGCCCTCCACGAGCTTCAGATCGAGCCGCCGCCCCTTCTTCGTCAGCCGTTCCAGGATCTCCGGCACCACATAGGGGCCGAATGTGTGGAAGATGCCGAGCCGCAACGTTTCCGCCGGGGTGTCGGTGTCGCGCGGTCCGTTCTCGATGCGCGCCGGCGTGCCATAGGCCCGGTTGGCATAGATCAGCGGCGACCCCGCTCCCATGGTGAAGATTGATTCCACCTCGCCGAACAGCACGAAATGCGTGCCCACCTGCTGGCTCGACACAACCCGGCAGTCAAACGCCACGAGCGGGTCCACCACGCGCGGCGCCCCGGTCACTTCCGGCGTCCACGATGTGCAGGAGAACTTGTCGCCGTCCGCCGTCTTGAAGCGGCCCGCGAAGCAATCCGAAATGTAGGATTGATCGTCCCGCAGCACGTTCACGCAGAACACGCCATTTTCGAGGATCGCCCGCGCCGCCGGGCTCAGATGGTGCACGCACACCAGCAGGGTCGGCTTGGGCGTATCGGCCGAAACCGAGGCCATCGCCGAAACCGTCAGCCCGAAACGCCCCGCCGGCCCATCCGTCGTCACGATGTTGACCGTGGAAGCGGCGAAGCTCATGCCGGCCAGGAAGTTCTGCCGCAGATTGTCGTCGCTCATCTCGTCGGTCCTCCATGTCACGAAGGGAGATAGCTCCCAACGTCGCGGACGTCAGCGATTATGGGGCTGGCTTCGGATAGGCAAAATATTAGTTTCTTTCGAAATGCATCAGCATTTCAAAAGCTAGAACCGAGACGCGCGCAGCCGGCTCCCAACCACAGAAGCAAAAACGGCTCCCCGTCGGAGAACCGAAGGAGAGCCGCCAGAATTTTACGGATATGGCGCGTTTATTCGCCCGTCCAGACCGGCTTCTGCTTGGTCAGGAAGGCCTCCACGCCGATCTTGAAATCGCGGCTGCCATAGGTGGCCGCGATCAGATCGTCGCCGTCCGGGATGTTGGCGTTGAAGATGCGCCGCGCGCTTTCCTTCGACACACACATCGTGACAGGCGCGTTCGACGACAGCTTCGAAACCAGGATCCCCACGCGCTCGTCGAGCACGTCCGGCTCGGCGATCTCGGTCAGGAAGCCGCAGGTCCGCGCTTCTTCAGCGTTCAGCAATTCGGCCAGCATCAGCATGCGCTTGGCCCGGCCATAGCCGAACGAGGCGATCACACGCGCGGTGTTGGCCATGGACAGGCAATTGCCGAGCGTGCGCGCGATCGGCACGCCGAAGCGCGCCGTGGGCGTCGAGATGCGGAAATCGCACGCCATCGCCATGGCCAGCCCACCGCCGATCGCGAAGCCCTCGACGATCGCGATGGTCGGAACCGGCAGACTTTCCAGCTGGCCGATCCGGGCATCGATGATCGATTCATAGGCCAGACCGTCCTCGCCGCTCTTGAAGCTGCGGAACTGCTCGATGTCGGTGCCGGCTACGAAGGCCTCGCCGCCCGCGCCGCGAAGCGTCACGACGCGCAGGCTCTTGTCCTCGGCGATACGGCTGCAGATGTTCGACAGGGAATCGTACATCCCCCAGGTCATCGCATTGCGCGCCTCGGGCCGGTCGAACACGACACGGCCGACGCCGTTCTCGACGGAATAATGAACCTGGCCGCTCATTTGCCGAACGCTCCGCGTGCCTTCAGCTCGTCAATGGCCGTCGCGTCGAGCCCGGCTTCCGCCAGCACCGCGTCGGTGTGCTCACCCAGCAGCGGCGGATGCATGCGGATCTGCTGCGGCGTGCCCATCAGCTTCACCGGGAAGCCGATGTTCGGCACCGTGCCCTCGATCGGGTGCGGGATCTCGATGCGCATCTTGCGATGCTGGCCGTGCTCGCTCTCGAACGCCTCCGGATAGGAGCTCATCTTGCCGGCCGGAATGCCGACGGCGAGAAGCTCGTCCACCCATTCGTCCGAGGTCTTCGTGACGAAGGTCTTCTCGAGTTCCTCGATCAGGATCTCCCGGTGCTTGAGGCGCGCCGGATTGGTCTCGAAGCGCGGGTCCTCCAGCAGCTCCGTGCGGCCGATCTGGTTGCACAGCTGGTTCCAGAGCTTCTGGTTGGTCGCGCCCATGACGAAATAGCCGTCCTTGGACTTCACGGCCTGGTAGGGCGCGCTCATCTTGTTGGACGTACCGACGGGGCCGGGCATCACGCCGGTGCCCCAATATTCGGACGTGTCCCAGATGGAGAAGGCAAGCGCGGCCTCGAACAGCGAGGCGTCGATGTACTGGCCCTCGCCGCTCTTCTGGCGGCCGATATAGGCGCTCAGGAGCGCATAGGTGCAGAACAGCGCGCAGCCGATATCGGCCACCGGCACGCCCGCTTTCACCGGCGGCATGCCCGGATGGCCGGTCACGCTCATCACGCCCGACATGGCCTGCGCCATCAGGTCGAAGCCGGGGCGGTCAGCCCACGGGCCGGTCTGGCCGAAGCCCGAGATCGAGGCGTAGATCAGCTTGGGGTTGATCTTCTTCAGCGTCTCGTAGTCCACGCCCAGCTTCTTCACCACGCCGGGGCGGTAGTTCTCGACCAGGATGTCGGCCGTCTCGACCAGCTTGTAGAACGCCTCGCGTCCCGCATCGGTCTTCAGGTCGATCGTGATGGACCTCTTGTTGCGGTTCATGTTGAGGAAGCCCATCGAATCGGGCCCCTTCATCTTGAAGCCCATCGCCGAACGGGTCTGGTCACCGGTCGGCGGCTCGATCTTGACGACGTCGGCGCCGAGATCGGCCAGCAGCATGGTCGAGAACGGACCCGCCATCACCTGGCTGAAGTCGAGCACCCGCACGCCGGACAGCGGCAACCGGGATGCGGCATCGTCTCCGCCCGCGCGCTGGGGCGCCGGGGCATCCGCCTTCGTGTCGAGAATATCGGTCATCATCATTCCTTCTCGGTCGGAACCGAATTCGTTTTCTAATCAATAATTATCGTGGCGGAAATCCGACCCTCTCGGGGCCGGCTCCGCGTCAGGCCGCCCGGCCCTGCGCCCGTCCCCGGGGCGATGAGGCCGGCGTGGGCTCGTCCCGGGCCTGCTTCAGGTAATCGCGGGCGATGCCCACCGTCGTCTTCGTCACATGCCGCTCCAGAAGGTCGGACAGTCTCTCGCCGTCCCGGGCCTCGAAGGCGCGGATCATCTCGTTGTGCTCGTCGACCGCGGCCTTCCAATGCTCCGCCGTCTTGCGCACGACGAAACGGCAGGAATGGATGCGCGTCAGGATCTGCTGGTAGAAGGCGTGCAGCGTCGAATTGCCGGCGATGACGAAGAACCCGTCATGGATCAGCCGGTTGTGCTTGAGATAATTCGGCTCGTCCTTGTCGGCGTAGAACCGCATCATCTCGTCGTGCAGCTTGCGCATCTGCGCCACGTCGGCATCGGTCGCGCGGGCGCAGGCCAGGCTTCCGGCCAGGCGCTCGAGCGATGCCATGATCGGGAACAGCTCGTTGATCTGCTCTTCGGTGATGCGGCTCACTACCGCCCCGCGATGCGGCAGGATCTGCAGCACGCCCTCGGCCGCCAGCACCTTCAGCGCCTCGCGGATCGGAGTGCGCGACACCCCGAACCGTTCGCACAATTGCTCCTCCGGCACCTTCTCGCCCGGACGCAATTCGCCGCTGAGAATCATTTCCCGCAGCGGCGCCACGAGCGATTCATGAAGGCTCTGCCGAACGATGGGGTCCCGTGCCATGATCTGACGCCTCACATCTGCGGATTGCGAATCCCACGATAGCCGTTCGTTGGGTGTTTGAGGAACACCCCCATCACACCGAACCGACCTTTGTCTCGGCTTCGATCGAGCGGCGGATGCGGAAGCTGATGCCCGCGCGCCGCAGACCGATCGAGATGATCGGCAGGCACAGGAAGAAGATGCCCAGACCCATCATGGTCGCCACGAGGCCGTTCGAGAAGAAGATGTCGGCCGAGCCGCCCGACGTCAGCATGGCCTGGCGGAAGCTGTCTTCCGCATTGTGGCCGAGCACCATGGCCAGCACGAACGGCGCCAGCGGGTAGTCCAGCTTCTTGAACATATAGCCCACCACGCCGAAGAGCAGCGCCAGCCAGATGTCGAAGGTGTGGCTCGCCACCGTATAGGCGCCGATGATGCACACCATGGTGATCATCGGGCCCATGATGCGGAACGGCGCGCGCAGGATGTAGGCGAACAGGGGTACGGTGGCGAGCACGAGGATCACGGCGATGACGTTGCCGATATACATGCTGGCGATCAGGCCCCACACGAAGTCCGGGCGGGTGGTGAACAGCATGGGTCCGGGCGCCAAGCCCCAGATCATCAGGCCGCCCATCATCACCGCCGCCGTGGCCGAGCCGGGAATGCCGAGCGCCAGCATGGGCAGCAGCGCGCACGAGCCCGCCGAATGGTCGGCCGTTTCCGGCGAGATCACGCCCTCGGGCGCGCCCTTGCCGAAATTCGCGCCGTTCTTCGAGAAGCGGCGGCCGAGCGCATAGCTCATGAACGAGGCGGCAGTCGGGCCGCCGGGCGTGATGCCCATCCAGATGCCGATCGCGGCGCTACGGATGATCGTTGCCCAATAGCGCGGCAGCTCCGCCATGGTCCGCAGGATAGTGCGGAGGTCGAGCTTGGCCTTCACGCCGTGGAACTCGATGTTCTCTTCCATGGTCGTCAGCAATTCGCCGAGACCGAACAGGCCGATGACGGCGATGAGGAAGCTGACGCCGCCGATCAATTGCTCGATGTCGAACGTCAGGCGGCTCTCGCCGGAGATCGTGTCGGCGCCGATGGTGGCGGCGGCGAAGCCCAGCATCATCGAAACGAGCGTCTTGAACGGCGAGCCGGTCGACATGCCGATGAAGCTGGAGAACGCCAGGAAGTAGACGGCGAAATATTCAGCGGCACCGAAACGCAGCGCGAAGTTCGCAACCCAGCCCGACAGCACCGTGATGACGAGAACGCCCGTCAGCGCGCCGATGCCCGCCGACATGAAGGCCAGCGTCAGGGCGCGCACGGCCTCGCCCTGCTTCGCCATCGGATGTCCGTCGAACGTGGTCGCCACGGAGGACGGCTCGCCCGGAATGTTGAACAGGATGGACGTGGTGGAGCCGCCGAAAAGTGCGCCCCAATACATGCTGGTCAGCAGGATGATCGCCGACACCGGGTCCATCGTGAAGGTCAGCGGCAGCAGCAGCGACACGCCGTTGGGCGCACCGAGACCCGGCAGCACGCCGACGATCAGGCCCAGCAGAACGCCGATGACCATGATCATGATGTGATAGGAGGTCAGCGCGACGCCGAAGCCTTCGAAAAGCAGGCCGAAATTGCCCATGATCCGTCTCCGCTCGCCGGGCTCAGTAGATGCCGAGCGCGTTCAGGACGGGACCCTTGAGCAGGGGCACGGTGAACAGCACTTCGAACAGGATGTAATTGACCGCCACCACGATGATCGCGGTCAGCAGCGCGTTGTGGACCTGCATCTTCCCGGGGATCCACATCGTGTAGAAGATGTAGATGAAGATGCCGATGTAGAGGCCGAGCCACACCGACAGAGCGGCGAAGGCGATGATCGGCAGGAAGAACATCACGACGTTGCGCGCACGTTCCGCATCGACGAACGGCACCTCGCCGTCCTTGCGGCTGAGAAGCGTCTGGACGAGCGCTCCCAGGCTGCCGACGATGATGAGACAGCCGATGTAGAAGGGGAAATAGCCGGGCTGCGGACCGGACGAATCCCACTGGATGCCGTTCTCCGTCGCGCCGTAGCAGACGAGAGCACCGAGCAGTCCGGTTACGATCGAACCGCCGATCTCGCCTGTTCTGCGTGAAATTTCCATGGATCCGCTCCCGGGCCCGTTCGCCCGCCGCCTTCTACGTCGTCAAGAATGCAAAACGGCCAGCGCGGCGAAGCGCTGGCCGGTCTGATGTGTCGGTCGATTACTCGCGCAGCCAGCCCGCCTGCTTGTAGATGTCGCGATAGGTCTGCTCGTGGGTCGTGATGAACGACTTGAACTCGTCGCCGGTCAGCAGGCGCGGGATCTGCGCGCCGCGCTTCTCGTAGGCCTTGAACTCCTCGCTCTCGGCCACCTTCTTGAACAAATCGGTGTAGAAGGCGAGCGCCTCCGCCGGCATATCCTTGGCGCCCCAAATGGTGCGCGGCTGGGCGAAGGAACCGACGTTGAGGCCGGCTTCCTTGCAGGTCGGGATCGAGTTCCACGACTGGCCGCCGACGATCTCCGTCGTGTCTGCCAGGCGCTCTTCCTCGAACACGCAGAGCGGCTTCTGTACGCCGCCGCGCCATTGCTCGACGCTCTCGCTCGGATTGTTGACGTTGCCCTGGATGTGGCCGCCGGCAACCTGGATCGCCGCTTCGCTGCCGCTCTTGTAGGGGATGTAGGAGAGCTTGATATCGGCCGCGCGCTCGATCAGCGTCACGAGCGCGGCATCGGCTTCCTTGGCCTTGGCGCCGCCCATCTTGATGGAGCCGGGAGCTTCCTTCGCCTTTGCGATGAAGCCCGCGACGTCCTCGATGCCCGATGCCTTCGGGTTCACCCACAGGATGAAGGGGTCGAACACCATGGCCGCGATGGGGGTCAGGTCGTCGATCTTGTAGGACAGCTTGTTGGCGAGCGGCAGGACGTAGGCATCCTGCGTGCCGAAGAACAGCTTGTATTCGTCGCCCTTGCTGGAGCGCGCGTCGATGAACGTCTCCGCGCCGCTGCCGCCGGCCTTGTTGGTCACGATGACCGGGGTGGTCAGCAGCTTTTCCTTGGTCAGCGCCGACTGGATGACGCGTGCGAACGTATCGGTGCCGCCGCCGGGGCCCGCGGCCGCGACGAACTCGACCGGACGGTTCGGCTTCCACTCCGCCGCAGCGGGCAGCGCCAGGGTGCACACACTGGCCGCGGCGAACGCCGCAAGTTTCAGGGATGCCTTCATGTTCTCAGATCCTCCCGCATGTTTCTTGCCGGCTGCCGCAGGGTTTTCCTGCCGCGTGCGATCCCTGCTTGTCCGGGACCGCATCAATAATTATTAATCAGATAGCGCATGCCGGACAACCGTTTTCTGCATGGCTGAACGCTATTTTTCCGTATGTTTACCCATCCAGACGCGTCATCAACGTCGGCATCCGGCACTGTGATAACGCATAAGTCCGCGGAAACGCTCGCTTAAAAGGGATCATCATTTTGGCCTATTACGCCCTGAACGGAACCGCACCGAAACGTCACGAAGCCGGCGTATGGATCGCCCCGGACGCCCATGTCATCGGCCGCGTCGCCTTGGGCGCGGAATCCAGCGTGTGGTTCGGCGCCGTCATCCGCGGCGACAATGATGAGATCGTCATCGGCGATGCCACCAACATTCAGGACGGCGCGGTGCTGCACGTCGATCCCGGCTTCCCGCTGACGATCGGCGAAAACGTCACGATCGGCCATCGCGCCATCGTTCATGGCTGCACCATCGGCGCGGGCTCTCTCGTCGGCATGGGCGCAACGATCCTCAACGGCGCCAGCATCGGCGCGGATTCGCTGGTCGGCGCTAACGCATTGGTCACGGAAGGCAAGAGCTTTCCGGAGCGTTCGCTGATCGTCGGCGCGCCGGCCAAGGCCATCCGCACGCTGAGTGACGATGAGGTCGCGGGCCTGCGCAAGGTCGCCCAGCATTATGTCGAGAACGGCCGCAAATATCGCGAGGGCCTCGAGCGGCTGGACGGAACCCCACCACCCGCGTGAACGCCTTGCCGGCCACCGCGCGCAAGGTTTAGTGTTTCTAAACTGTGAAGCCGGCCCATCGGACGGCTCTCTCGAAACAGCCTTCCTCGGCCGTCCACGACCGCGAAAGGTCTCAACGGCGCGGCAACAGCGTCGGCGTCACATCGCAAAGCCGGAGGAAAGCACACCCTCATGACCTTTCTGGCAATGCCGGCTCCTCTGGAAGGCGTGCTGGAGCGTCGCGACGAGATCGTCGCCGCCCTGCAGAAGATCGTGCCCGGCGAGGGCGTCGTCTCGCATCCGGACGGCCTGCGCCCGTTCGAGAGCGACGGCCTGACCGCCTACCGCCAGATGCCGATGGTCGTTGTGCTGCCGGAAACCGTTCAGCAGGTCTCGGAAGTCCTGCGCTATTGCCATGAGATGGGCATCCGCGTGGTCCCGCGCGGCTCCGGCACGTCCCTGTCCGGCGGTGCGCTGCCGCTGGAAGACGGCGTGCTGCTGGTGATGTCGCGCTTCAATCGCATCCTGGACATCGATTTCCCGAACCGCGCGGTGGTCGTGCAGCCGGGCGTCACCAATCTCAGCATCACCAAGGCGGTCTCGAACCAGGGCTTCTATTACGCGCCCGACCCGTCCTCGCAGATCGCCTGCTCCATCGGCGGCAATATCGGCGAGAATTCCGGCGGCGTGCATTCGCTGAAATACGGCCTCACCACCAACAATGTGCTGGGGCTCGAGATCGTGCTGATGAACGGCGAGATCGTGCGGCTCGGCGGCAAGCATCTCGATGCGGAGGGCTATGATTTCCTCGCCCTCATGACAGGCTCGGAAGGCCTGCTCGGCGTGGTCACGGAAGTCACGGTGCGTATCCTTCAGGCGCCAGAGACGGCGCGCGCCGTTTTGCTCGGCTTTCCCACCAGCGAGGGCGCGGGCGCCTGCGTCGGCGCCATCATCGCGGAGGGCATCATTCCCGGCGGCATGGAGATGATGGACCGGCCGGCCATCCACGCCGCCGAGGATTACGTCCACGCCGGCTATCCGCTCGATGTCGAGGCGCTTCTGATTGTCGAGCTCGACGGGCCGGCGGGCGAGGTCGACCATCTCATCGCGCGCGTGGAAGAGATCGCGCGCGGCGAGGGCGCCACCCATCTGCGCGTCTCCCAGACCGAAGCCGAGCGCCAGGCGTTCTGGGCCGGCCGAAAGGCGGCGTTCCCGGCGGTCGGCCGCATCTCGCCCGATTATTACTGCATGGACGGCACCATTCCCCGCAAGGAACTGCCGCTCGTGCTCCGCCGCATGCGCGAGATGTCGGAGCAATACGGCCTCGGCGTCGCCAACATGTTCCACGCGGGCGACGGCAATCTGCACCCGCTCATCATGTACGACGCCGCCATCGAGGGCGATCTCGAAAAGGCCGAGGCCTTCGGCGCCGATATCCTCAGGCTCTGCGTGGAGGTCGGCGGCGTCCTCACCGGCGAGCACGGCGTCGGCGTCGAGAAGCGCGATCTGATGGAGACGATGTTCAACGAGGACGACCTCGCCATCCAGCAGCTCGTCAAATGCGCCTTCGACGAGAAGCAATTGCTGAACCCGGGCAAGGTTTTCCCGCAATTGTGCCGCTGTGCCGAGCTTGGCCGCATGCACATCCACAAGGGGGCCATCCCCTTCCCCGACATTCCGCGGTTCTGAGCGCCATGACCCAGTTTTCCTGCCGCTCCGAGACCGAGGCCTCCGACCTCCTCAGGGCCTGCGCGTCCCGGGGTGAAACCATCGAGATCGTCGGCCATGGCAGCAAGCGTGGCTGGGGCCGCCCGGTCCGGGCCGATCATGTGCTCGACATCGGTGGCTGCACCGGCATCACGCTTTATGAGCCGAACGAGCTCGTATTGTCGGCCCGCGCCGGCACGCCGCTGGCCGAGATCGAAACCGCTCTGGCTGAGCACGGGCAGCAGCTGGCCTTCGAGCCCATGGACACGGGCCCCCTTTACGGCATCGCGCCCGGCCGCGGCACCATCGGCGGCGTCCTGCTCGCCAACATGTCCGGCCCCCGCCGCGTCAAGGCCGGCGCGGCGCGCGACCACGTGCTCGGCGTGAAGGGCGTCTCGGGCGCGGGCACCATCTTCAAGGCCGGCGGCCGCGTGGTGAAGAACGTCACGGGCTATGATCTGCCGCGCGGTCTCGCGGGCTCGTGGGGCACGCTCGCGCTCGTCACCGACATCACCTTCAAGGTGCTGCCGCGCCCGCAGACCTCGTCCACCCTGGCGGTGTTCGATCTGGCGGACGACCTCGCCATTCAGGGCCTGTGCCGGGCGCTGGGTTCGCCGTGGGAAGTGTCCAGCGCCGCCCACATCCCGGCCGAGACCGCGCCGCTTCTCCCCCCCGAGCTTGGCATCGGCGCCCGCTCCGTCGCTTTGCTCCGGGTCGAGGGCGTCACCCCCTCCGTCGCCTACCGCACCGAAAGGCTGATCGAGGGCCTCGGCACCGATGCCGAGATCGCCGTGCTCGAACAGGCGCAGTCCGACCTCCTGTGGCGCGCCTTGCGCGACGTGCGCCCCTTCTCCGGAAGCGACAAGCCGCTTTGGCGCATCAGCGTGGCTCCCACGGGTGCCGCCGCCCTTGTCCGCACCATCGGCGAGGCCGGCGCCATCCGCCATTTCCACGATTGGTCGGGCGGGCTGATCTGGCTCGAAGTGCTGGACGATGCGCCCGACGCGCTGGCCGGCGCCATCCGCCGCGCGGTCGCCGAAACCGGCGGACACGCCAGCCTCGTGCGTGGCGCGGCCCGCTTCGCCGATGTCCCCGCCTTCCCGCCCCAGCCGGCGGCGCTCGTCGCCCTCGCCGGCCGCCTGAAGAACAGCCTCGATCCCGCAGGCATTCTCAATCCCGCACGGATGGCCTGACATGCGCACCGAATTCTCGCCTGCCCAGCTTGCCCGGCCGGAACTCGCGGAAGCCGATTCCATCCTGCGCAAATGCGTCCATTGCGGCTTCTGCACCGCCACCTGCCCCACTTACGTGGAACTCGGCAACGAGCTCGACAGCCCGCGCGGCCGCATCTACCTCATCAAGGACATGCTGGAAAACGACAAGCCGGCCAATGCCGAGATCGCGCTCCACATCGATCGCTGCCTGTCCTGCCTGTCCTGCACCACCACCTGCCCGTCGGGCGTCGATTACATGCACCTCATCGACATGGCGCGCACCCATGTCGAAAAGACCTACAAGCGCCCTCTGGGCGACCGGCTGACCCGCGCGCTCGTCGCCTTCGTCCTGCCCCATCCCGGCCGCTTCCGCCTGGCCATCGGCGCGGCGCGTCTCGCCCGTCCGTTCGCCGGCCTGTTCGACGCCCTCGGCGGCCCGTTCACCCGCATGGCCGCCATGCTGCGCCTGGCTCCGCAGGCCGCCGCCCGCCCCGTCGATCGTTCCCTCGAAACCCTGTCCGGGCCGAAGCGGGGCCGCGTCGCCATCCTCGCCGGCTGCGCGCAATCGGTGCTCGATCCCGGCATCAACGCCGCCACCCGCCGCCTCCTCGCGCGGCAGGGCATCGAGGTCGTCCACGTCGCGGGCGAAGGCTGCTGCGGCGCCCTTCCCCATCACATGGGCCGCGAGGAGGAAGCCATCGCGCTCGCCCGCAACAATGTCGACGCCTGGACGCGCGAACTCGACAACGGCCTCGACGCCATCCTCATCACGGCGTCCGGCTGCGGCACCACCATCAAGGATTACGCCCACCTGCTGCAGCGCGATCCGGATTACGCGGAGAAAGCCAAACGCGTCTCCGGCCGTGCGCTCGACATCACCGAATATCTGATGACGCTCGATCTGCCGGCGCAGAAGCCGCGCGGTCAGGTCCTGGCCTATCATTCGGCCTGCTCCCTGCAGCACGGCCAGCGCGTCATCCTGCCGCCGAAAATGCTGCTGGAGCGCGCGGGCTTCACCGTGCGCGACGTGCCGGAGGGTCACATCTGCTGCGGCTCGGCCGGCACCTACAACATCCTCCAGCCCGAAATCGCCGGCCGCCTGCGCGATCGCAAGGTGCGCAACATCGAGAGCATCGCGCCCGACATCATCGCCGCCGGCAATATCGGCTGCATCACCCAGATCGCGTCCGGCACCGGCATTCCCATCGTGCACACGGCCGAATTGCTGGACTGGGCCTATGGCGGCCCGGTGCCGGAAAAGCTCGCCGGCCATCCCCTTTCGCAGCCGGCCGCGGCCTGATCAGAACCGATCCAAGGAAAAGTCTATCACTTGATAGACGCAGCCAATACTTGGAGGTTGCAAGAAAAACAGGCTTGCAGTCGGTAAAGATCGAGTTCTAGAAGCGGCATGGGCTAACACAGCGGGGGCATCATGTCGGCCATTTCCTACGATCACGCATTGTCGTCCGCCGGCGTCGGGCGGTTCCAGAAACGCCTGCTCGGCGTGTTCGGCATCGTCTGGGCGGCGGATGCCATGCAGGTGCTGGCCATCGGCTTCACCGCCCCGTCCATCGCCAAGAGCTTCGGCCTCACCGTGCCGGGCGCGCTGGCCACGGGAACGCTGTTCTTCCTCGGCATGCTCATCGGCGCCTTCGTGTTCGGCCGCGTGGCCGACCGCATCGGCCGCCGCCGCGTGCTCATCATCACCGTCCTCATCGACGCCGTGTTCGGCCTCGCCTCGGCCTTCGCGCCCGATTTCGCCTGGCTTCTCGCCTTCCGCTTCCTCACGGGCGTCGGCGTCGGCGGCACCCTGCCGGTCGATTACGCCATGATGGCCGAATTCCTGCCGGCCGACCGGCGCGGCCGCTGGCTTGTGGCGCTGGAAGGCTTCTGGGCCATCGGCACCATCATCCTCGCCGTGGCCAGCTGGCTGGTGGTCAGCTCCGGCGCGGAGGAGGCATGGCGCATCCTCTTCATCGTCACCGCCGTGCCGGCCCTTATCGGCATCGTGCTGCGGTTCTGGGTGCCCGAATCCCCGCTCTACCTCCTGCGCACGGGCCGGGGGGCCGAGGCGCAGGAGGTGCTCGCCAAGATCGCATCCACCAATGGCCGCCAGCTCGCAGCGGGCGAGCTGTCCGAGCCCATCCTGCCGAAGGCCTCCATCGCGGCTCTGTTCGCGCCGGAGATCCGCCGCCGCAGCGTGCTCGTCTTGCTGGCGTGGTTTCTGGTCTCGGTCTCCTATTACGGCGTGTTCGTGTGGCTGCCCTCGCAGCTCGCGGGCCAGGGCTTCGGCTTCGTGCGCGGCAACGCCTTCCTCATCCTCATCGCGCTCGCGCAGATCCCCGGTTATGCGCTGGCGGCCTACGGCGTCGAGAAATGGGGCCGCCGCCACACCCTGGCGGGCTTCCTCATCCTCAGCGCCGCCGGCTGCGGGCTCTACGGCCTCGCCGCGTCCTCCGCCAGCATCGCCTCGGCCTCGCTGCTCATGAGCTTCGCGCTGCTCGGCACCTGGGGCGCGCTCTACGCCTTCACGCCGGAGATCTACCCCACCAATCTGCGCGCCACGGGCATGGGCGCGGCGGGGGCCATGGCGCGCGCCGGCGGCCTACTGGCGCCGTCCGTCATGGCGCCCATCATGGCGGCCAGCTTCGGCCTCGCGCTCGGCGTCTTCTCGGGCCTCCTCGTCATCGCGGCCATCGGCGTGCTGGCCATCGACACCGAGACGCGCAACAAACCGCTCATCTGAGCCGGCGGGGGTGGGCGCCCGGCTTGCATCCCGCCCCGCGAATAACGATTGTCGGCGCACGACATCCGACTCGCGGGAGCAGCAGCAATGACCGGCACCATCCTCATCACGGGAACGACCTCTGGCTTCGGCGAAGCCATGGCGCGTCGCTTCGCGGGCGGCGGCTGGCGGGTCATCGGCACAGGCCGCCGCGCCGAGCGCCTCGAGGGCCTGAAATCCGAGCTGGGCGAGAGCTTTCACCCCCTCGCCTTCGACATCACCGACGAGACCGCCATCGAGACGGCGCTCGAAAGCCTCCCGGAGGGTTTCCGCGCCATCGACGTGCTGGTCAACAATGCCGGCCTCGCGCTCGGCACCGACCGCGCGCCCGACACCTCGCTCGATCAATGGCGCACCATGATCGCCACCAACGTCACCGGCCTCGCCACCATCACGCACCGTCTGCTGCCCCGCCTCATCGAGCGGCGCGGCCTCATCGTCAACATCGCCTCGGCGGCCTCGAACTGGCCCTATCCCGGCGGCAACGTCTATGGCGGCACGAAAGCCTTCGTGCGCCAGTTCTCGCTCGGCCTGCGGTCGGATCTGCACGGCACGGGCGTGCGCGTCACCTCCATCGAGCCGGGCATGTGCGAGACCGAGTTCACCCTCGTGCGCACCAGCGGCAGCCGGCAGGCCAACGACGCGCTGTACAAGGGCGCCAACCCGCTCCAGGCCGAGGACATCGCCGAGACCGTATTCTGGGTGGCGGGCCAGCCGCCGCACGTCAACATCAATTCGCTCGAAGTCATGCCCGTCAGCCAGTCCTGGGGCGGCTGGCAGATCCACCGCGAAAGCTGAGGCGCACCCGCCCCACTTTCGCCCGCTGCGCGTCGCATGAACTCCACATCTTCCGGAGTGCCCATGCCATGCGCCGCCTCGTCCTTGCCGCCCTCGTCCTCCTGCCCGTCACGGCCCACGCCCAGCAGCAGACCTTGGCCGATCTCGCCCAGAACGGCCGCTACCAGCTTCTGGAGCTGAACGATCAGGTCATCAGGCTCGACGCCCACACGGGCGTGTTCGATCTCTGCGGCCTGCGGGGCGGCAAATGGGATTGCCAGGTCACCACCGACCGCGCCAACGCCCAGGCCGACGCCATCAAGGCCCTCACCGCCCGCGTCGACGCGCTCGAAAAGGAACGCGCCGAGGAAAAAGCCGCCGCCGAGAAGGCGAAAAACGAAGGCCTGATGGGCCGGATCACGGGCTACATTCCGGGCATGGGGAAGTAAGCGCGGACACCAACCCCGGCCATGTCGCGGGAACGACCGCCCATCCTCCGGAATTAAATCAAGCTCACAGCACTGGTCCGTTCAGCCGGCACATTCCGCACCACAGGAAAACAGCATGTCCCGCCCCGTCCTCATCGCCATCATCTTCGTCCTCGCCGCCGGCATCGGCTTCTTCGCCTACCAGGCCTACGAGCGCGACCAGAACACGCTCGACATCAGCATCGGCGAAAAGGGCGTGACGGTGGATTGAGGGGGCTTGAAAGGCCGCGGCTTTGCGCCGACGCGGGCTAAGGTTAAGAGCCAGAAGATCAGCTACTTACCGGACCGCTCATTGCTTCCGAACAGGTATCCCAGCACGAGGGTTATTATGCTCGTAAGCGCCCCGAAAATGCGGTCAAAATCAAAGCTAGAGACGCTATCTCCAAACTTGACCGAAATAATTCGCTCTGCGGCATATATTATAAAAATCAATGCTAACGAGACGCATATCACCAAAGCCGAAATATTTCCGGGCTTTTCGCTACGCCCCCCAAATGGAATTCCGAGAAGCCCCAGCTCTTTCTTAAATTGCTCCGCCTCATGAGCCAGCATACTGGCTTCCTTGTGCGCGGAGGCCCCAGGTGTCGCGCTGGGAACTTCGGTAGGCGCATAGCGAATCTTACTCAAATCTACGGTTTCGCTGCCGGCTACGCTCTCTTCCGCAGGCTGAATTTCTGGCCCAATATCATCAGCTATCGTCATGCCAACCAGAGCCTTGTTCAAAGTTATTTATTCGCGATCTCTATGAAATGCTCTTTGATCTCCTCATTCTTCAGATATGTCGCACCGCGCTCGCGAGCTTTAGACCAAGGGGTTCCGGGCGCGTGCGTTAAGTTAGATAAATAGAGCCCACTGTAACCTTTATACCGATTCCAGACTTGATCAAATACATCATAGAAGTATCGGTCACTCAAATTCACCATGAGCGCCTTGTTGTCACCGGTCAAAGGATCGATATCTGTAGCCCACCCTTGAATAGGGCTAGATCCGTTAGCTTTAAATTCCTGGTATAAGGAGGAGAGAACGGGACCGTAGGGCCACGCTTCAAACAGGTCTCCCACTGCAGGGGCATTTCGAGTGGCCAAAAACCACCCATGTTGAAAATACACCAGCTTTTGTATTTTTAGCTGA
Organism: Terrihabitans aquatilis; assembly: GCF_052542005.1. NCBI lineage: Bacteria > Pseudomonadati > Pseudomonadota > Alphaproteobacteria > Hyphomicrobiales > Terrihabitans > Terrihabitans aquatilis. The sequence continues at coordinate 368,181 of NZ_JBOCUO010000002.1, forward strand.
TCAACAGAAAAACCTTCTGCGCGCGCCCGGTTCAAAAAGGCATTAGCAACATGCGAAGGTTTGTAGGGCATAGTCGAAGACCTCTCGTCGTTCGCCTCACCTGAGTCACAAAAGCCGCGCAAGCTAACCTTGCACGGCACGAACCACACATAGTGTGGACAATCAGCTCATATAATATACCTCTAGCCTAAAAAAGCCATGGCTAGGCCTAGTATAGGATGTGCCTAGGACCACACCTTCTAGTCGCAATGCTCCTTTCTGGCCACATAAAGACATCTTTATACCAACATTGCCGGGCATCTCCCCGCGTGCTACAAGCCCGCCAAATTCCAGGGAGATCCCGCATGAACGTGCACGCGACGAACACGAACGATTACGCCATCGCCGACATCGGCCTTGCCGATTGGGGCCGCAAGGAGCTGACGATCGCCGAGATCGAGATGCCCGGCCTGATGAAGACGCGCGAGGAGTTCGGGCCGTCGCAGCCGCTGAAGGGCGCGCGCATCGCCGGCTCCCTGCACATGACGATCCAGACCGGCGTGCTCATCGAGACCCTGAAGGCGCTCGGCGCCGATGTGCGCTGGGCATCGTGCAACATCTATTCGACGCAGGACCACGCGGCCGCCGCCATCGCCGCCACCGGCACCCCCGTATTCGCCATCAAGGGCGAGAGCCTCACGGATTACTGGGAATACACCCACCGCATCTTCGAATGGGCCGACGGCGGCGTGCCCAACATGATCCTCGATGACGGCGGCGACGCCACCGCCCTCGTCCATCTCGGCGCCCGCGCCGAGGCCGGCGACACCGCCTTCCTCGACAAGCCCGACAACGAGGAAGAGGAAGTGCTGTTCGCAGCCATCAAGGGCCGCCTGAAATCGAACCCCGGCTTCTACACGAAGTGCGCCCAGAGCATCCGCGGCGTCACGGAAGAGACCACCACCGGCGTGCATCGTCTCTACGACATGCAGAAGAAGGGCACGCTGCTGTGGCCCGCCATCAACGTCAACGACTCGGTGACGAAGTCGAAGTTCGACAACCTCTACGGCTGCAAGGAGAGCCTGGTCGACGGCATCCGCCGCGGCACGGACGTGATGATGGCCGGCAAGGTGGCCATGGTCGCGGGCTTCGGCGATGTCGGCAAGGGCTCGGCCGCCTCGCTGCGCAATGCCGGCTGCCGCGTGCTCGTCTCCGAGGTCGATCCGATCTGCGCGCTTCAGGCCGCGATGGAAGGCTATGAAGTCGTCACCATGGAAGACGCCGCCCCGCGCGCCGACATCTTCGTGACGGCCACCGGCAATGTGGACGTCATCACCATCGAGCACATGCGCGAGATGAAGGACCGGGCCATCGTCTGCAACATCGGCCATTTCGACTCGGAGATTCAGGTCGCCGCGCTCAAGAACCTGAAATGGTCGAACGTGAAGCCGCAGGTCGACGAGATCGAGTTCGCCGACGGCAAGCGCATCATCCTGCTGTCCGAAGGCCGCCTGGTGAATCTCGGCAACGCCACCGGCCATCCGAGCTTCGTGATGTCGGCCTCGTTCACCAACCAGACCCTGGCGCAGATCGAGCTGTTCGTGCACCCGGAGCGCTACGGCAAGGAAGTCTACGTCCTGCCCAAGCACCTCGACGAAAAGGTCGCCGCGCTGCATCTCGACAAGGTGGGCGTCAAGCTCTCCAAGCTGTCGGACAAGCAGTCCTCCTATATCGGCGTGCCGCAGGCCGGCCCCTTCAAGCCGGACCATTACCGCTATTGATCGGGCCGGGGTTTATCCCCGCTCTATCCACAGAAACGGGCCCTTCGCGGGCCCGTTTCCATTTTCGGGCTGTGTGGCCGCACGAACATTTTGGCGCGAGTCCGGTTGCAGGTACATTGAAACTGATTCGGGGAGCTGGCCCCTCATGCGGCGGCCAGGGGGATCGGCGAGGCGGAGATAGGATGCACATCCGGTCCAGGGGGGCCCGGTTTCGGGTGGCTCGGCGGGGGCTCGCGCTTTCGCCCGTCCTGGCGGCTGTGTGGCCGGCGGGGGCGTCGGCTGCACCCTTTTCTCTCGATCCGCAGCAGCATGCGGGGCTTGGGCCGCTCGCCATCTCGCTCGGCCTCGTCTTCGTCACCACCGCCACCACCTATCTGTTCGCGCGCTGGCGCATCGGCGCCAATGAGCGCGAGGCCGAGCTGCGCAGCACGGTCAGCGATCTGCGGGCGCGGCTCGACCGCACCGAGGCGCTGATCGCGGCCGAGCCGCAGATCATCGTCACGTTCAACGATCCCGGCGGCGAGGTCGAGGTCGATGGCGCGCTGGAGGCCGAGAGCGGCGTTCCCGCCGGCCGCCGCGTTCTGGGCTTCGGCGCCTGGCTGTCCACCGACGAAGCGGTGCGGATGGAAGGCCTGGTAGACACCTTGCGCACGCGCGGCGAGGGGTTCGAGACTTTGGTCCGCAGCCGTCGCGGCCAGCACATCGCCATCGAGGGCCGCGCAGTCGGCGGGCGGGCGCTTCTGCGCATCCGCTGCGTGCAGAGCGAGCGCCTCACCATCGCGCAGATGCACAACCGCCAGACCGTCATCCAGGGCGAGCTAGACCGCCTCAGCGCGCTGCTCGACGGTGTGCCCCAGCCGGCCTGGCTGCGGGCGCCGGATGGCCGCCTCACCTGGGTCAACCCGGCCTATGCCCGCGCCGTGGAGGCGGCAAGCCCACAGGCCGCGGTCGATGGCGCGCTCGAATTGTTCGATGCGCCCGTACGCGAGGCGGCCAGCGCCGCGCTCGTGTCCGGCCAGCCGTTCCGCACCACCGCGCCTGCCATCGCCGCCGGCCAGCGCCGCATGTTCGATCTGTGCGAGTTCTCGGACGGCGCCACCCGCTACGGCATGGCCATCGACGTGTCGGACCTCGAGGATGTGCGCGGCGATCTCGCCCGCCGCACCGCCTCCCACCGCAAGACGCTGGACGAATTGCACACCGGCGTCGCCATCTTCCGTGCCGATGGCCGCCTCGCCTTCCACAACCAGGCCTTCCGCCAGATCTGGAAGCTCGATCCCGGCTTCCTGATCCAGGAGCCCACCGATTCCACCATCTGGGACCGGCTGCGCGGCGAGGAAGCCCTGCCCGAGCCGCCGAATTTCCGCGAATGGAAGGCCCAGCTTCAGGAGGCCTACCGCGCCGTCGAGCCGCGCGAGCATTGGTGGCATCTGCCCGACGGCCGCACCATGCGCGTGGTGCAGACGCCCAATCCGGAGGGCGGCGTCACCTATCTGTTCGACGACGTGTCCGAGCGCATCAACCTGGAATCGCGTTACAATTCGCTGATCCGCGTCCAGCGCGAGACGCTCGACGTGCTGGGCGAGGGCGTCGCGGTGTTCGGCTCCGACGGCCGGCTCCGGCTCTTCAATCCGGTCTTTGCCGCCATGTGGCGTCTGGCGCCCGCCGAGCTGGACACGAAGCCCCACGCCGACCGCGTGTTCGCCATGTGCCGCGCGCTGCATGAGGCCGCCGAGCCGTGGACCATGCTGAAGGCGGCCATCACCGCCATGCCGGAAGGCCGCGTTCCGGCGCAGGGCCGCATCCAGCGCACCGACGGCGTCACCATCGACATCGCCACCGTACCGCTGCCCGATGGCGCGACCGTGGTCACCTTCTCGGACATCACCGCCAGCGTCGCCATGGAGCGCATGCTGATCGACCGCAACGAGGCGCTGGAAGCGGCCGACCGGCTGAAGAACGCCTTCGTCAAGCACGTCTCCTACGAGCTGCGCTCGCCGCTCACCAACATCATCGGCTTCACCGAGCTCCTCGTCGATCCGTCGACCGGCCCTCTCACGCCGCGCCAGCGCGATTATGCCGGCCACGTCCTCGAATCCTCGGCCTCGCTCTACACCATCATCAACGACATCCTCGATCTCGCGACGATCGACGCCGGCGCCATGGAGCTGGAGCTCGACCATGTCGACGTGCGCGCCGCCGTGCAATTCGCGGTGGAGGGCGTGCGCGGGCGGCTGGCGGACACCCGCCTCACGCTGGAAATCACCATCCCCAACGACATCGGCACCTTCATCGCCGACGAGAAACGCATCCGGCAGGTGCTGTTCAATCTCCTGTCCAACGCCATCGGCTTCAGTCCGGAGGGTGAGAAGGTCAGCCTCTCGGTCACGCGTCAGGGCGAGGTGCTGTTCTTCACCGTCAGCGACAACGGCCCCGGCATCGCGCCCGAATTGCTGGAGCGCGTGTTCGATCGCTTCGAGAGCCACACCGAGGGTTCGCGGCATCGCGGCGCGGGGCTCGGCCTGTCCATCGTGCGTTCCTTCGTCGAGCTGCACGGCGGCACGGTGGCCATCGACAGCCATCCGGACCAGGGCACCCGCGTCACCTGCACCTTCCCGCTGAACGGACGCGCGGCCCAACTGGCCGCCGAATGAGCATGAGCAGACCAGCCGATCCTGATCAGGTTCTCACCCTCGCCGACGAAGCGGCCACCGCCCGGTTCGCGGCGGCGCTGGCGCCCCTTCTCGCGCCGGGCGACGTCATTGCCCTGTCGGGCGATCTCGGCTCCGGCAAGACCACCTTCGCCCGCCACATCATCCGCCAGCTCGCGGGCGATCCCGACCTCGACGTGCCGAGCCCCACCTTCAGCCTGATCCAGACCTACGAGACGGCGCGCGGCCCCATCCTCCATGCCGACCTCTACCGCATCGCCGACGCCGCCGAGCTGTCCGAGATCGGCTGGGACGAGGCCGGCCCGAGCGCCATATCCTTGGTGGAATGGCCGGACCGCGCCGATCCGGAACTGACGCGCGAGGCGCTTGCCCTCACCTTCTCCATGGATCCGCAGGCTCCGGAGCGCGCCCGCCGCGTTCGGATCGAGGCGCCGGGCCCCTGGCTCGGCCGCATCGCCCGCGGTCTGGAGATCGCCGCCTTCCTCGACATGGCCGGCTGGTCCGGCGCCACCCGCATTCACATCCAGGGCGACGCCTCCTCGCGCCGCTACGAGAAGCTCGTCGTGCCCGAGCGCAGCGCCATCCTCATGGACGCCCCGCGCCGGCCGGATGGTCCACCCATCCGCGACGGCAAGCCCTACAGCCGGATCGCCCATCTCGCCGAAGACGTCCGCCCCTTCGTGGCGCTGGCGGACGGGCTGCGCGGTGCCGGCTTTTCCGCGCCGAAGATCCACGCCAGCGATCTCGATCGCGGCCTCCTCCTGACCGAGGATTTCGGCCGGGAAACCCTCCTCGTCGGCGGGGAATACGCGCAGGAGCGCATCGCCGCCGCGACCGATCTTCTGGCCGCCCTGCACGCCATCGAGCTGCCCGGCGAAATCCCGATGGAGGACGGCGACGCCTATCAGGTCCCGCTTTATGACCGGGACGCGCTCCTGATCGAGGTCGAGCTTCTGGTCGATTGGTACCTGCCCCATGCCGGCATCTCCGCGCGCGACGTGGACCGCGAGCGTTTCGTCCGGCTGTGGCGCAAGGCCGTCGAGCCGCTGGCCGACGCTGTCCCCACCTGGGTCCTGCGCGATTACCATTCCCCCAATCTGATGTGGCTGCCCGATCGCAAGGAATTGCGCCGCGTGGGCCTGCTCGATTTCCAGGATGCCGTGATCGGCCATCCGGCCTACGACCTCGTTTCCCTCCTGCAGGATGCGCGGATCGACGTGCCGGAAACGCTCGAAATGTCCATGCTGCTGCGTTATGTCGGCGCCCGCCGCGCCGCGCCGCAGGTGTTCGACCCCGCCGCCTTCGCCCGGGCCTACGCCACGCTCGGCGCCCAGCGCGCCACCAAGATCCTCGGCATCTTCGTCCGGCTCGCGGTGCGCGACGGCAAACAGAACTATCTCGCCCATCTGCCGCGCCTGCTGCATTATCTCGAACGCAATCTCGCCCATCCGTCGCTGGCCGATCTACGGGCCTGGTACGACGAGACGATGGGCCCTCTCGGGAACGCGGCCGCGAAATGAGCCAGATCCGCTCCGCAATGGTGCTCGCCGCCGGCCTCGGCACCCGCATGCGGCCGCTGACGAACACCATGCCGAAGCCCATGGTGCCGGTGTGCGAGCGGCCACTCATCGATCACGTTCTCGACCGGCTGGCGGCAGCGGGCGTCGAGCGCGCCGTGGTCAACCTCCACCACCACGCCGATATTCTCGAAGCCCATCTGGAGACGCGAGAGCGGCCTCAGATCGTCCTGTCCGACGAGCGCACCGCTCTGCTCGATTCCGGCGGCGGCGTGAAGAAGGCGCTGTCCCGGCTCGGCACGGACCCCTTCTTCGTCATCAACGCCGACACGATCTGGATCGAGGGCCTGCGGCCGAACCTGCGCACGCTGGCCGATCTGTTCGACCCCGCCGCCATGGACATGCTGCTCCTGCTGGCCCCCACGGCCTGCAGCGTCGGCTATGACGGGCGCGGCGACTTCCTGTCCGATGGCGACGGCCGCCTCACCCGCCGCGCCGAGCGCGACGTCGCTCCCTTCGTCTATGCCGGGGCCATGATCGTCCGGCCGGACATCTTCGCCGGCACGCCGGACGGCCCGTTCTCGCTCAACCGGCTGTTCGACCGCGCCATAGATGGGGGCCGTCTGTTCGGCCTGCGCATGGAAGGCCTGTGGATGCATGTCGGCACGCCGGAGGCCATCGCCGAGGCGGAGGCATGCTATGCCGAAAGCGCCGCCTGACAGGACGCGCCCCAACGTCTTGACGATCCCGCCGGGCGTTCCCTTCCTCGACGTGCTGGCCGATTACCTCATCGAGGGCGGGCTCCTCGCGGGCGTGCGCGCCGCCGACGATCCGCTCGCATTGCTCGATGCCCGCATCTATCTGCCCACCCGCCGCTCCGCGCGCGAGCTCGAGGCCATTTTCGCCCGCAAGCTCGGCGGCGCGGCCCTTCTGCCCCGCATCGCGGCTCTGGGCGATTTCGCCGAGGACGAAGACCCCTTCGCCGCACCGGAGGACATCGCCTCCCCCGAGCTGCCGCCCGCCATCGGCGAAACGGCGCGCCGGCTCATCCTCGCGCGGCTCATCCAGCAATGGGCAAGGGCCGTGTCCGGCGCCATCGTCCAGCCGGACGACGCGGCCGACCTCATCCCGACGAGCCCCGCGTCCGCCATGTCGCTCGCCGCCGAGCTCGGCCGCCTCATCGACAGCTTCGAGACCGAAGGCGTGCCGTGGGAAAAGCTCGTCGGGCTCGTCCCGCCGGAGCATGACGAGATCTGGAAGCTCACCACCGGCTTCCTCAACATCGCCGCCGAGGCGTGGCCCGCCTTCCTCACGGAGCGCGGCGCGATGGGCGGTGCCGCCCGTCGCAATGCCGGCCTGCGCGCGCTGGCCGCCAAGATCGCCCGCGAGCGGCCGGACACGCCCATCCTCATTGCCGGCTCCACCGGCACCAACCCCGCCACCGCCGAATTGATGGCCGCCGTCTCGCGCCTGCCGCGAGGCGCCGTCGTGCTGCAAGGCCTCGACACCGACGCCGGCGACGACATCTGGCGCGCCATCGGCGGCGAGGAGACGGACGGCCCGGTGCCCGCCTCCGCCTGGACGCATCCGCAGCACGCCTTCCACCGCCTCCTCACCCGGCTCGACGTGCAGCGCGGCGAAGTCGGCCATGTCGCCCGGCCCGATCCGGACCGCGACGCCCGCCGCCATCTCGTCTCGCGCGCCCTTCTCCCCGCCGAGGAAACCCATTCCTGGTCCGAGACCCCGCTCGCGGACAGCCTCCACGCCCTCGATTGCCTCACGCTGATCGAAGCCGCCAATGAGCGCGAGGAGGCACTCGTCATCGCCATCGCGCTGCGCGAAACACTCGAAACGCCGGGCAAGACCGTCGCCCTCGTCACGCCCGACCGTCCGCTCGCCCGCCGTGTCGTCGCCGAGCTGAAGCGCTGGGGCATCGATGCCGAGGACAGCGCCGGCATGCCGCTGGCCGACAGCCCCGTCGGCACCCTCGCCCGCCTCGTGGCCGATGCCGCGCGCACCGATCTTGCGCCCGAAGACCTCGTTCCCCTGCTGCGCCATCCGCTCGCCCGTTTCGGCGTCGAACCCGCCGAGCTGCATCGCGCCGCCAATGCGCTCGAGCTCGGAATATTGCGCGGTCCCGCGCCGCCACCGGGCACGGAAGGCCTGCGTCAGGCCATCCGCATTGCCCGCGCCGAAACGCCGGAACAGGCGCGCCATGCCCATTCCACCCGCCGCCGCCTGAACGACGAGGATTGGGCCGCCGCCCATGCGCTCGTCGAGCGTCTCCACGCCGCGCTCGAACCGCTCTGTGCGCTCGGCCGTGGCCATCGCGAAGTCCCGCTGCACGATCTTCTAATGGCCCACCGCGCCGCGCTCGATGCCGTCACGAGCGCCCCCGGCGAGGACCCAGATCCCGACAGCGCCGGCCTCGATACCTTCTTCGAGGAAGCGATCAGCGAAGACGCCAGGCCCCTCCCGGCCGCGCTCTCCGATTATCCGGCCTTGTTCAAGGCCATGCTCAGCGGTCGCACCGCCCTGCCCCGCGTCGCCGGCCATCCGCGCCTGCGCGTGCTGGGCACATTGGAGGCGCGCCTGCTCGGCTTCGACCGCATCGTCATGGGCGGCCTCATCGAAAGCGTCTGGCCGCCGCAGGCCGTCAACGACGCCTTCCTGTCGCGTCCCATGCGCGGCGCGCTCGGCCTGCCCCCTCCGGAATGGCGCATCGGCCTCGCCGCCCACGATTTCGAGACCGCGCTCGGCGGCTCGGACGTGGTGCTCACCCGTGCCCTGAAGGCCGGCGGTGCGCCGAGCGTCGCCTCGCGCTGGCTGCAACGCCTCGCCGCCGTCTCGGGCGAGGCGTGGAATGCGGTGAAGGCGCGCGGCACATCCTATCTGGAGTTCGCCCGCGCGCTCGACCACGCACCGCTCACCCGCATCGAGGCGCCCCGCCCCTGCCCGCCGGTCGAATTGCGGCCGCAGCGGCTCTCCGTCACCGAGATCGAGACGCTGATCCGCGACCCCTACGCCATCTACGCCCGCCACGTTCTGCGCCTGCAGCCTCTCGATCCGCTGGGCGCGCCGCCACAGGCTTCCGATCGCGGCACCATCGTGCACGATGCGCTGGCCCGCTTCGTCGCGGAGGAAGACCCCTTCGCCCCGGATGCCGAGCAGCGCCTGTGCGCCATCGGCCGTGCGGCCTTCGATCCCATCTGGGCCTATCCGGACGTGCGCGCTCTGTGGTGGCCACGCTTCCAGCGCATCGCCCGCTGGTTCGTAGACTGGGAGCGCGGACGCCGCGAAGGCATCGCACAAATCCACACCGAGCAGCGCGGCAGCCTGTCCTGGCCGCTCGGCAACGGGCGCGAATTCACCCTGTCCGTCCGCGCCGACCGGCTCGATCATCTCAGGACGAACGGCTTCGCCATCGTCGATTACAAGACCGGCGCGCCGCCCAGCGACAAGGAAGTCACCGTCGGCTTCTCCCCGCAATTGCCGCTGGAAGGCGCCATTCTCCGCCACGGCGCGTTCGAGGGCGCGGTGCGCGGCACGGCCGAAGAATTCATCTATGTCCGCCTCTCGGGGCAGGCCGAGGCCGGGCGCGACCGCACAATCAAGCTGAAGGACCGCACGGCAGCCGAGGTGGCCGACGAGGCGCTCGCCAAGCTGAAGGCCCTGATTGCCGATTTCGAGAACCTGGATCAGCCCTACCGCTCCCACACCCAGCCGAAATTCCTGCGCGGCATCACCGGCGATTACGACCATCTGGCCCGCTACGCCGAATGGTCCATCGCTCCCGATCCCGAGGAGGGCGGCGAGGAATGACGCTTCACGCCAGCGACGAGACGAAGGCCCGCCAGCTCCGCGCCTCCGATCCGGGGGTCTCGGCCTGGGTCTCGGCCAATGCCGGCTCGGGCAAGACCACGGTGCTGTCCAACCGTGTCATCCGCCTCCTTTTGGCGGGCGTCGAGCCCTCCCGCATCCTCTGCCTCACCTTCACCAAGGCCGCCGCCGCCAACATGTCGAACCGGGTGTTCGGCCGCCTCGCGAAATGGGCCGTCCTCCCCAATCCCGATCTCGACACCGAGCTCGGTAATCTCGGGGCCGGCACCGGCGCCACAAACCGCCGTCGTGCCCGCCGCCTGTTCGCCCGCGCGCTGGAAACCCCCGGCGGCCTCAAGGTCCTCACCATCCACGCCTTCTGCGAACGCGTGCTGCACCAATTCCCGTTCGAGGCCGGCATCCCCGCCTCCTTCACCGTGCTGGACGATCGCGGCCGCGACGAACTGGTCGCCGCCGCCCGCGCCGAGGTCCTGGCGCTCGCCGCCGGCGAGGCGAACGGCCCCATCGGCCGCGCGCTGGCTAAGCTCGTCGCGGAAACCAGCGATTTCTCCATGAGCCGCGCCCTGGGCGAAATCCTCACGCGCGGCGAGCATCTCGACGCCCTCATGCATGCCCCGGACGGCACCGACGCCTCGGCACGCATCGCGGAGCGCATGGCCGCCGCCTTCGACCTTCGGCCGGGCGACAGCGTCGAGGGCATCAACGCCGAGATCGTCGACGAGCAGGACATGCTCGCCACGTGGCCGATGCTCACGGAATGGCTGCGCTCGGGCACCACGAAGGATCAGAACCTCGCGGATTGTCTGGACCGTTCGCGCGCTGCCGCCGACCTGAGTGACCGGCATTCCGCCTATATGGGCGTCTGCTTCACGGGCAAGATGGCGCCCCGCGCCGATCCCTTCGTCACAAAAAAGCTGCGCGAGGCCCGTCCGGATCTCTACCAGCTTCTCCTCGACGAGCAGGCCCGCCTGGTCGCCCTCCTCGAACGCCGCAAGGCCGCCGCCACCTGCGAGCGCAGCATCGCCATCCTCACCATCGCCGACGCGGTCTGGCGTGGCTATCGCGCGGAGAAAGCCCGGCGCGGCGCGCTCGATTTCGCCGATCTCATCACCCACACCCGGGCCTTGATGCGCGCGCCCGGCTCGGCATGGGTGCATTACAAGCTCGATCAGGGCATCGACCACATTCTCGTCGACGAGGCGCAGGACACCTCGCCGGAGCAATGGGAGATCGTCTCCGGCCTCGCGGCCGAATTCACCGCCGGCGAAGGGGCGCGGACGCAGGCCCGCACCATCTTCGCGGTCGGCGACGAGAAGCAATCCATCTTCAGCTTTCAGGGCGCGGCCCCTGCCGAATTCGATCGTTGGCGTCGTGTCTATACAAGCCAACATGAAGCGGTGAGGCAGCCCTTCTACCATCTCCAGCTCACCCAGAGCTTCCGCTCCACCTCGGACGTGCTGGGTGCGGTCGATCAGACCTTCACAGACCCGCTCGCCCATGCCGGCCTGTCTTCCGCCAACGAGCCGACCGTGCACGACACCGCCCGCCTCGATACGCCGGGCCGGGTCGAATTGTGGCCCCTGATCGAGCCCGCCGAAAAGACCGAAGACGACAAGCCCTGGAACGCGCCGCTCGACGCGATGGCCGAGACCAGCCCGGTCGTCCAGCTCGCCCGCCGCATCGCCCGCGCCGTGCGCGGCTGGACGCGCGGCGAAGACGTGCTCGGCCCCTGTCCGCCCGTTCCGGAGGGCGAGATCCTCATCCTCGTGCGCAGCCGCGGCCCCCTGTTCGAGGCCATCTTGCGCGAGCTGAAGAACGCCGAGGTCCGCGTCGCCGGCGCCGACCGTCTCGAGCTCGGCGGCCACATCGCCGTGCAGGATTGTCTCGCGCTCGCCGACGCCATCCTTCAGCCGGCCGACGATCTCGCGCTGGCCGGCGTCCTGAAAAGTCCGCTGTTTGGCTTCGACGACGATGATCTCATGCGCCTCGCCCCCACCCGGCGTGGCAGCCTGCGCGGCGCCCTGCGCCGGTCGGACGATAGCCGCTTCCACGCGGCCGAAGAACGGCTCGCCCGCTGGACCTCGGAGGCGCGCGGCCAGCGCCCGTTCGATTTCTACGCCGGCCTGCTCGGCCATGGCGGCGGTCGCCGGGCGTTCCGCGCCCGCCTCGGCGGCGAGGTCGACGACGTGCTCGACGAATTCCTCCAGCTCGCAATGGCCTATGGCGAAAGCGAGACGGCCACCCTCTCCGGCTTCGCCGCCTGGATGCGCGCCGCCCCGGCCATGATCAAGCGCGACCTCGACACCGCGGGCTCCGAGGTCCGCGTCATGACCGTGCACGGCGCCAAGGGGCTCGAAGCCGGCCTCGTCGTGCTGGCCGATTTCGGCTGCCCGCGCGCGCCCGGCATGGCGCCGGTCGTCTACGAGATCAACGATCCCGGCCGCACCGCGAACGAGCCCCCTCTGCTCGCCTGGGCCATGCGCAAGGACGACGATCCGCCGGCCCTCGCCGCCGCGCGCGCGCTGGAGAAAGCGGCCGACGAGGGCGAGCACCGCCGCCTGCTCTACGTCGCCATGACGCGCGCCGCTGACCGCCTCGTCATCGCCGGCCATGTCGGCCAGCGCACGTCGCGCGAGGGCGCCTGGTACAGCCTCATCCTCAACGGCTTCGAGGGTCCGGACGCGGCCGAAATCACCCGCCACAACGTGCCGGCTTTCGGCGGCGACATTCTGGTGCGCGGTGCCATCGGGCTTGCCCCGGGCGCCGCGCATCCCGCCCCATCCATCGCGCAAACCGCCCTTCCGGCCTGGCTCGCCGCGCCCGCCCCCGTCGAGACGGCCGCGCCGCGTCCGCTCGCGCCCTCGCGCGCCTTGCCGCACATCCACACCGAAAGCACAGAATCCTTCGCCGTCCCGGCGCTGGAGCGCGGCAATCTCCTGCATCTTCTGCTGGAGGAGCTGCCCGGGCTGCCCGAGAGCGACCGCGCACCCGCCGCCCACGCCTTCCTCGCCCGGACGGCCGCGCTCTGGCCGCAGCCCGATCGCGCCGCATTGGCCGACGAGGCGCTGGCCCTCCTCGCCGATCCCCAATTCGCCGATCTGCTCGGTCCTGCCGCCCGCGCCGAAGCACCGGTCGCCGGCGAGATCCTGCGCGCCGACGGCACGGCTCTGCTGGTCGCGGGCCGCATCGACCGCCTGCTCGTGACGGAAGAGCGCGTCCTCATCGTCGATTTCAAGAGCGAGCGCGCCGTCCCGTCCGAGGCGCCCGATTCCTACGTCGCCCAGCTCGCGCTCTATCGCGCGGTGCTCGCCCGCATCTTCCCGGGCCGCATTATCGAGGCCGCCATCCTGTGGACAGCGGCGCGCCGGCTCGACTCCATCCCCGAGGCCCGGCTCGACGCAATGCTGCGCCGCGTCCTCGCCATGCCCGCCCTTCCTTGACGCGCGGCGGACACATTCCTACCTTCCGCCCAACTTGGCCGGATATCCGGCGCAAAATGGCAGGTGTTCATATGGCCACTGTAAAGGTTTCCGATTCGAGCTTCGCCGAGGATGTGCTGAAGTCCGACACCCCGGTCGTCGTCGATTTCTGGGCGGAATGGTGCGGCCCGTGCCGCATGATCGCCCCGGCGCTCGAGGAGATTTCGGGCGAGCTGGCGGGCAAGGTCAAGGTGGCCAAGCTCAACATCGACGAGAACCCGCAGATCGCCGCGCAGTTCGGCGTCCGCTCCATCCCCACTTTGCTGATGTTCAAGGACGGCAAGCAGATCTCGAACCATGTCGGCGCCGCGCCCAAGGCGCGCCTCGCCCAGTGGATCGAAGCCTCCATCTGAGCTCAGGCTCGCGTCACGAAAAAGCCCCCGGAAACGGGGGCTTTTTTCATTCCGGCGGCGTGCCGTTGGCGCTCAGCACCTCGCCCGCCAGATAGAGCGAGCCGAGGATCAGCACGCGCGGCGGCAGCATGTCCTCTTCGGCCTCGATGGCGCTCAGCGCCTCTTCCACGCTGTCGTGCGGCAGCGCCGGCAGGCCGGCATAATCGGCGGCAAGCGCCACCTCCTCCGCATTCTGCCCGTTTTCGCTGCTGCGGATCGGCACGGTGTGAACGCCGGCGGCAAGCCCCGCGAACGGCGCGAAGAAACCTTCCGAATCCTTGGTGTTGATCATGCCGGCCACGAGGATCAGCGGACGTTGCACGCGCTCCTCCAGCTCGGCCATAGCCGCGGCCACCGCCCGCCCGCCATCCGGATTGTGCCCGCCGTCGAGCCACAATTCCGAGCCTTTCGGCAACAGATCGAGCAGCGTGCCGTTAGTCAGCCGCTGCAGCCGCGCCGGCCAGGACACGTTCTGCAGCCCGGCCTCGATATCCGCTGCGCTCACGCCCAGTTCCGGCAGCGCGCGCAACACCGCGATGGCGGTGCCGGCATTCTCCTGCTGATGCCGTCCCGCCAGTCGCGGCAGGGGCAGATCGAGCAGGCCGTCCTCATCCTCAAAGACCAGCCGCCCGCGCTCCTCGCGTGCCTGCCAGTCCTGTCCTGAGATCACGAGCCGCACGCCGAGCCGAGCCGCGCAAACCTCGATCACCTCACGCGCGGCCTCCGTCTGGGCGGCAATGATGCCGGGCGCACCGCGCTTCAGCACGCCCGCCTTCTCGATGGCGATTTCCTCGATGGTATCGCCGAGAAAGCCCACATGGTCGATCGAGACCGGCGTGATCACGGAAGCAAGCGGCCGGTCGATCACATTCGTCGCATCGAGCCGCCCGCCGAGCCCCACTTCCAGCAGCAGCACATCGGCCGGCACGTCGGCGAACAGCAGGAACGCCGCCGCCGTGGTGCTCTCGAACTGCGTCACGGGCTCGCCGGCATTCACCGCCTCGACGCGCTCCAGCGCCGCCACCAGAGCGGCCTCGTCCACCAGCTTTCCGGCCAGCCGGATACGTTCGTGAAAGCGCACGAGATGCGGCGAGGTGTAGACGTGCACGCGCTTGCCGGCGGCTTCCAGCATCGCCCGCAGGAAGGCCACCGTCGATCCCTTGCCGTTCGTGCCGGCCACATGGATCACCGGCGGCACGCGCCGCTCGGGATGGTCCAGCCGCTCCAGCAGGGCCTGCATCCGGCCGAGCGACAGATCGATGCGCCGCGGATGCAACGCGATCAGGCGCTGCAGAATGGCGTCGCTGTCGTCCGTCACCGCCCGCGGCTCGTTCACTCGGCGGCTGCTTCCAGCGCGACGTCCTCGTCGGTGGCCGGCACCGGCGGCTGCACGAAGGTCACGGCGGGCTGCTTGGTCAGGATGCGGCAGAGCCGGCCCAGCACGCCACGCAGTTCATGGCGATGCACCACCATGTCCACCATGCCGTGTTCCTTGAGATATTCCGAGCGCTGGAAACCTTCGGGCAGCTTCTCGCGGATCGTCTGCTCGATGACGCGCGGCCCGGCAAAGCCGATCAGCGCGCCCGGCTCCGCGATCTGGATGTCGCCCAGCATGGCGTAAGAGGCGGTCACGCCGCCCGTCGTCGGGTTGGTCAGCACCACGATGTAGGGAAGGCCGGCCTCGCGCAGCACCTGCACGGCCACCGTCACGCGCGGCATCTGCATCAGCGAAAGGATACCCTCCTGCATGCGCGCGCCGCCCGAGGCCGCGAACAGGATGAACGGAGCGCCGCGGTTCGCCGCTTCCGTCAGGCCGGCAATCAGGGCCTCGCCCGCCGCCATGCCGAGCGAGCCGCCCATGAAGTCGAAATCCTGAACGGCCACGACCACTTCGAGCCCGTCGAGATCGCCCGCGCCCACGCGTACGGCGTCCTTCATCGAGGTCTTGTTGCGGGCGTCCTTCAGCCGGTCGACATAGCGCTTCTCGTCGCGGAATTTCAGCGGATCGATCGCCACGTCCCGGAACGCGATCTCGTCCCATTCACCGTTGTCGAACACGCTTTTCAGGCGCTGATCGGCCTTCATGCGCATGTGGTAGCCCGAGCCCGGGATCACCCACAGATTGGCCTCCACATCCTTGTGGAAGACGAGCTGCCCGCTGTCGGGGCACTTCACCCACAGATTGTCGGGCACTTCGCGCCGCGCCAGCAGGCCCTTGATGCGCGGACGGACGACGTTGGTGATCCAGTTCATGACGCTCCCTCGACGCTCAGTTCGCGGCCATCGAGCGGGCCGCCTCGACCCCCTCGGCCAGCGAGCGCACGATGTCGGTAACCGCCGACACGGTCTTTTCCGTGGCAAGCCCGTTTTCGAGGCTGGTGCGCACCGCCTCGACCAGAGCCGAACCGACGACCACCGCATCCGCGTTGCGCGCCACCGCCTCGGCATGGGCGGCGGTCTTCACGCCGAACCCCACGGCCACCGGCAGATCGGTGTGCGCCTTGATGCGCCGCACCGAATGCGCCACCGCATCGAAATCCGGCGTCGCCGAACCGGTGATGCCCGTCACCGACACGTAATAGACGAAACCGGACGTGTTCGCGAGCACGCGCGGCAGCCGCTTGTCGTCCGTCGTCGGCGTCGCCAGCCGGATGAAATTCAGCCCGGCCGCAAGCGCCGGCAGGCACAATTCCGAATCTTCCTCGGGCGGCAGATCCACCACGATCAGACCGTCCACACCGGCCGCCAGCGCGTCCTTCAGGAAGCGGTCGACGCCGTAGACGTAGATCGGGTTGTAATAGCCCATCAGCACGATCGGCGTGTCGGCGTCGGCCGCGCGGAAATCCGCGACCAGGGCCAATGTCTTCGTCAGGTTCTCGCCGCCCGCCAGCGCCCGCAGGCCGGACGCCTGGATCGGCGGGCCATCGGCCATCGGGTCGGTGAAGGGCATGCCGATCTCGATCAGATCGGCCCCCGCGCCCGGCAGCGCCTTGACGATGTCGAGCGAGGTCGCATGGTCCGGATCGCCGGCCATCACGAAGGTCACGAGCGCGGCGCGGCCTTCCTGTCGGCACAGGGCGAAGCGGCGATCGATACGGGTCTCGCTCACAGTTCGGTTCCCAAGATCTCGGCCACCTGCGGCACGTCCTTGTCGCCGCGTCCGGACAGGTTCACGACCATCAGATGATCCTTCGGCTTGTTCGGCGCGAGGTCGGCCACCTTGGCCAAGGCATGCGCGGATTCGAGCGCCGGGATGATGCCCTCCAGCCGCGACAGCACGCCAAAGGCCTCCAGCGCCTCGTCGTCGGTGCACGACAGATATGTCACGCGGCCGACATCGTTCAGCCAGGAATGCTCCGGCCCGATGCCCGGATAATCGAGGCCGGCCGAAATCGAATGCCCTTCCTCGATCTGACCGTTCTCGTCCATCAGCAGATAGGTCCGGTTGCCGTGCAGGATGCCCGGTCGTCCGCCGGCGATCGAGGCGGCGTGCAGCCCGGTCAGGCCATGGCCGGCCGCTTCCACGCCGTAGATCTCGACACTCGGGTCGTCGAGAAAGGGATGGAACAGGCCCATCGCGTTCGAGCCGCCGCCCACGCAGGCCAGCAGGCTGTCGGGCAGCCGGCCTTCCGCCGCCTGCATCTGCTCGCGCACCTCATGGCCGATCACGGACTGGAAATCGCGCACCATGGCCGGATAGGGGTGCGGCCCCGCCACTGTGCCGATGCAGTAGAACGTGTCGTCCACGTTCGCCACCCAGTCGCGCAGCGCCTCGTTCAGCGCGTCCTTCAGCGTCTTCGAGCCGGACTGGACGGGGATCACCTCGGCGCCCAGCATCTTCATGCGGAACACGTTCGGCGCCTGCCGGGCCACGTCCACCGCGCCCATGTACACCACGCATTTCAGGCCGAACCGCGCGCAGAGCGTCGCGGTCGCCACGCCGTGCTGGCCCGCGCCCGTCTCGGCGATGATGCGCGTCTTGCCCATGCGCCTGGCCAGCAGGATCTGGCCCAGCACGTTGTTCACCTTGTGGGAGCCGGTGTGGTTCAGCTCCTCGCGCTTGAGATAGATCTTCGCGCCGCCGAACTTCTCCGTCAGCCGCTCGGCGAAATAGAGCGGGCTCGGCCGTCCGACATAATGCGTCATGTAGCCGGACATCTCGGCCGCGAAATCCGCGTCCTCGAGGGCCTCGGCATAGGCGCGCTCCAGCTCCAGGATATTCGGCATCAGGGTCTCGGCGACGAAGCGCCCGCCGTAAATGCCGAAACGGCCGCTCTCATCGGGGCCGCTGCGGAAGGAATTGGGCTGAACGGTCACGCGCTTAACGTCTCCTGCCGGGCCTCGGCCCCGCGCACGGCGCGCACAAAGGCGCGGATCAGATCGGGGCTCTTCTCGCCGGGCGTGTTTTCCACGCCGGACGACACATCCACCGCCTCCGCGCCGGTGGCCTGAACGGCCTCGGCCACATTGCCGGGATTGAGCCCTCCGGAAAGCATGAAGCGGGTTTGCGGGTCAAGACCGCGCAGCACGTTCCAGTCGAAGGTCTGACCATGCCCGCCCGGCCGCTCCGCCCCTTTCGGGGGCTTGGCGTCGAACAGCACGCGGTCGGCCACATCGGCAAAGAGGGAAACGGCCCGTAGATCCTCGGCGGTCGAGACCGGAAGCGCCTTCCATAGGCGCGCACCATGACGCGCGCGGAAACGCTCCAGTTGCGCGGCATCTTCCTGCCCGTGAAACTGCACCACGTCGGGCGCCACCTGCGCCATGATGGCGTCGAGCAGCGCATCGTCCGGGTTCACCACCAGGGCCACCGAGACGGCACGGCCCCGCGCACGCTTCGCCAGCTCCGCCGCCGCATCGAGCCCGATATGGCGCGGGCTCCGCTCGAAGAACACGAAGCCGACATCGTCGGCGCCGGCATCGAGCGCGGCGTCGAGCGTGGCGGCATCGCGCAGCCCGCATATTTTGATTTCGGTTGGCATCCGGGTTCAGATGGCGCTCGCGCCCGCGAAAACAATGGACGGCAAGACGCCGTTCACAGCCTCGGGCTCTCGCCCTGATAGGGCACCGGCAGCCCGCCGCTCGGCGCGGTCGCGCGGAGATTGGCCGTCTCTTCCTCCAGCCGACGCACCTCGTAGCGGCGGTCGCGCGCCTCGCGGCGATAGCGGCCCTGGCTCAGCCAGTCGGCGAACCCGCCGACCAGAAGCCCGATCCCCACCGACAGCAGGATCACGAGGAACAGCGGCAGCTGGATCGAATAGGCAGAGACTTCCGGCGAGAACGGGTCGAGCGACAACGTCACCGGCGTGCGGTTGGCCAGCGCCAGCACCACGAACAGCGCCGCCAGCGGAACAAGCACGAGTATCGTCAGCAAACGCCGCATCCGGTCCCTCAATCCTCGTCCGGCACGTCCGGTACGCCCGGATTGAGCCGTGATCGCATTTCCTTGCCGCTCTTGAAGAACGGCACCGCCTTCTCGGAAACCGAAACGTGCGCACCCGTGCGCGGGTTTCGTCCCATCCGCGCCGGCCGGCTCTTCACCGAAAACGCACCGAAGCCGCGCAGCTCCACCCGGTCGCCCCGCACCAGAGCGTCCGATATCGTTCCGAGGATGGCGTTGACGACGTTTTCGACATCGCGCTGATACAGATGCGGGTTGGCGGCCGCCACGCGGCTGACAAGCTCAGACTTGATCAAGCCACTCTCCCTAAACCATTGGTGGATATTATTTTTTATTTTACAACGGAAGGGTGCCAGATAGCCACGAGACCGTCAAGATCGCCCCGGTCCTCGGCGCGGATCTGCTGTGCAAGAACCGGCAGGCCGAGCCCGTCGGCCGCGGCGGCGGCAAGCCCCCGCGCCAGCCCGAGCTCCGACAGGCCGGAGGTCTCGGGCTTCCATTCCCGCACCGGCAGAGATCGCGAAACGTCCCGATTGTCCGCGAGCCAGGTCCGCGCCTCGTCCTCGCCGCCGATCTCGTCGACCAGTTCGAGATCGAGCGCCTGCCGCCCCGTGAAGGCACGCCCGTCCACCACGCGCGCCAGATTCTCGCCCTCGAGCCCGCGCCGCTCGGTCACCAGCGCCTTGAACCAGTCGAAGCTGTCCATCACCAGCGCCTGAAGCGCCGCCTCACCCTCGGGCGTCGTCGGCGTGAACATGCTCGGCGCGGCCTTCAGAGGCGCACTCTTCACCTCGTGCACGTTGACGCCGAGCTTGCCGAGCAGCCCGCTCGCCTCGGGATATTGCACCAGAACGCCGATCGAACCCGTCAGCGAGGTCTGCCGCGCCACGATGTGGTCGGCCGCAAGCGCCGCGACATAGCCGCCCGAGGCGGCCATGGAGCCCAGCACGGCCACCACGGGCTTCTTCGCGGCGATGGCGCGGATGTCGTGGTAGAGCTCCTCCGAGGCGGTGACGCCGCCGCCGGGGCTGTCGATTTCCAGCAGCACGGCCGCCGCGCGGCTGCGGGCGATCTCCTGCAGCATCTTGTGGCGCTTGTCGTTGCCCAGGATGACGCCGCTCAGCTGCACGCGCGCCACATGGGGCGTGCCCTTGCCGGGCTCGAAGCCGGACAGCTTCAGGCCGCCGAACACCAGCGCCAGCGCCGCGCATACGAGGGCCGCCACGCGCCAGAAGCTCACGCGCCGCCGCAGCCGCCTGCGCTCCACAATGCCATCCGCATCAAAGGCCATTCGCCGCTCCCATGTTCCGCGGGTCTTTTAAAGGCAAACGGCCCGCCCGGATATCCCCGGGCGGGCCGCTCATGGTCGCATCATGAAGACGGGCGCGAGGCTCAGTCTTCGTCCTGGTCTCCGGCCGCGCGCTGCTTGAGCGCTGCGCCGAGGATGTCGCCGAGCGACGCGCCCGAATCGGACGAGCCGTACTGCGCGATCGCTTCCTTCTCCTGCGCCATCTCCATCGCCTTGATGGAGAGAGCGACCTTGGAGGCCTTGCGGTCGAACTGCGTCACGCGGGCGTCGACATGCTGGCCCACGGTGAAGCGCTCGGGGCGCTGGTCCTGACGGTCGCGGGCGAGATCGCCGCGGCGGATGAAGGCGGTCAGCTCGGTCTCGAGGATCTTGACGTCGATGCCACCCTCGTTCACGGCCGTCACTTCAACGGTGACGATCGCGTTCTTGCGAAGCTCGCCGCTGCGGGCCTCGTCGAACGGATTGCCGCCAACCTGCTTCACGCCGAGCGAAATGCGCTCCTTCTCGACGTCCACATCGAGAACGACGGCCTTGACCATGTCGCCCTTCTTGTAGTCCTCGATGGCGACTTCGCCCGGACGGTTCCAGTCGAGATCCGACAGGTGAACCATGCCGTCGACATCGCCGTCGAGACCCAGGAACAGGCCGAACTCGGTCTTGTTCTTGACCTCGCCCTCGACCTCGGAGCCGACCTTGAACTGCTCGGCGAACGCTTCCCACGGGTTCTGCAGGGTCTGCTTGAGGCCCAGCGAGATGCGGCGCTTGGAAGCGTCGACCTCGAGCACCTGCACTTCGACTTCCTGCGACGAGGAGACGATCTTGCCGGGGTGCACGTTCTTCTTGGTCCACGACATTTCGGAAACGTGGATCAGGCCTTCGATGCCCGGCTCCAGCTCCACGAACGCGCCGTAATCGGTGATGTTTGTCACGCGGCCCGAGAAATTGGCCTCGACCGGATACTTGGCCTCGATGCCCTCCCACGGATCGGCGAGCAGCTGCTTCATGCCGAGCGAGATGCGGTGGGTTTCGTGGTTGATCTTGATGATCTTGACCTGCACCTGCTGGCCGATGGTCAGCACCTCGGTCGGGTGGTTGACGCGGCGCCATGCGATGTCGGTCACGTGCAGCAGGCCGTCGATGCCGCCGAGGTCCACGAACGCACCGTAATCGGTGATGTTCTTGACGACGCCGTCGATGACCTGACCCTCTTCGAGGTTCTGCACCAGTTCCTGACGCTGCTCGGCGCGGGTCTCTTCGAGAACCGTGCGGCGCGACACCACGATGTTGCCGCGGCGGCGGTCCATCTTGAGGATCTGGAACGGCTGCGGCATGCCCATCAGCGGGCCGACGTCGCGCACCGGACGGATGTCGACCTGCGAGCGCGGCAGGAACGCCACGGCGCCGTCGAGATCGACGGTGTAGCCGCCCTTGACCTGGTTGAAGATCACGCCTTCGACCTTCTGGCCGTCGTTGAAGGCCACTTCCAGCTTGACCCAGCTCTCTTCGCGGCGGGCCTTGTCACGGCTCAGCACCGCTTCGCCCATCGCGTTCTCGACGCGCTCGAGATAGACCTCGACCTCGTCGCCGACGCTCAGGCCGTGGTCACGGCCATGGCCACCGAATTCGCGAAGCGCGACGCGCCCCTCGGTCTTGAGACCGACGTCGACAACCGCGACATCCTTCTCGATAGCGGTGACGATGCCCTTGATGACGCTGCCTTCGGCAACATCGTGATCCTGGAAGCTGGCTTCGAGAAGCGCCGCGAAATCGTCGCGGGTCGGGTTGGCGGTGGTCGTCGTGGCGTTCATGTGGTGGCGATTTCCTTCAGCACCGGCGGTTCGTGTTGCAAAACGCCCCCATCCGCCGAAACTTGGACCGCCTCCTCGGAGGAGAACGGGCCGGCGCTCGGGCGGCGGATCGGGACGCATGATCTGTCCGGAAAAGATACGGGCCGCGCTCAGGCGCGATGCCGCGAACCCGCACCGTCGACAATGGCGACGGCGGCCCGGAACGCCGCTTCTATATCCATTCTGGTTGTATCGAGCAAGCGGGCGTCGTCGGCCGGCCGCAGCGGCGCCACCGAACGCCCCGAATCCCGGGCGTCGCGGGCGCGGATATCGGCCAGCACGGTTTCATAGGTAATGGCATCGCCGCGCGCCGCAAGCTCGCAATGGCGCCGCCGCGCCCGTTCCTCGGGATCAGCCGTCACGAACACCTTCACCTCGGCGTGCGGGCAGATCACCGTGCCGATGTCGCGGCCGTCCAGCACCGCGCCGGGCGCCTGGGCGGCGAAATCGCGTTGCAGCGCCACCAGGGCCTGGCGCACCCCAGGATGGGCCGCGACGACAGACGCCGCCTCCCCCATTTCCGGGCCACGCAGATCGTCGCCGTCGAGCGTCGACACGTCCAGCGACCGCGCCATCTCCTCCGCGCGGATCGCGTCCGCCAGATCGAGCCCGGCCGCCCGCACCGCCCGCGCCACGCCGCGATAGAGCAGCCCCGTATCGAGATGGGCGAAGCCGTAATGCGCCGCCAGCCGCTTGCCGAGCGTGCCTTTGCCCGAGGCGGCGGGCCCGTCGATCGCGATGATCATGCGGCAGAGATCTCCGCGCCGAGCCCACTCATCAGGGGGCCGAAGGCCGGGAAACTGGTCGCGATCATGGCGCCGTCGTCGATCGTCACCGGCCCGTCGGCCGCGAGCCCCATCACCAGGAAGCTCATGGCGATGCGGTGGTCGAGATGGGTCGCCACCGGCCCGCCGCCGGGCACCGTGCCGCCCTCCACGATGAGGTCGTCGCCCTCGATGCGCGCCGTCACGCCGCACAGCGCCAGGCCATCGGCCACGGCCGCCAGGCGGTCGCTTTCCTTGACGCGCAGCTCGCCCAGCCCGCGCATGATCGTGGTGCCGGAGGCGAACGCCGCCGCCACCGCCAGCACCGGGTATTCGTCGATCATCGAGGGCGCGCGCTCGGGCGGCACCTCGACGCCCGTCAGCCGCGAGCCGCGCACGCGCAGGTCCACCACGTTCTCGCCGCCCTCGTAACGGCGCTCCAGCACCTCGATATCGGCGCCCATTTCGAGCAGCGTGGTCAGGAGGCCCGTGCGCAGCGGATTGTCCATCATCCCCTCGATGACGACGTCCGAGCCCGGCACGATCAGGGCCGCCACCAGGGGAAACGCCGCCGACGACGGATCGGCCGGCACGCTCACATGGGCGGCCTTCAGCTCGGGCCGGCCCTCCAGCACCACGCGGCGGCCATGGCCCTCCTCGGTCACGCTGATGTCGGCGCCGAAATGCGCCATCATCTTTTCGGTGTGGTCGCGCGTCGCCTCGCGTTCGATCACGATCGTGCGGCCGGGCGAATTGAGGCCGGCAAGCAGCACCGCCGATTTCACCTGCGCGGAAGGCACCGGCGTCTCATAGGTCAGGGGGATGGGGTCGCGCGTGCCGGCCAGCGTCAGCGGCAGGCGTCCGCCCTCGGCCGCGTCCATCACATTCGCGCCCATCTGCACCAGCGGGTCGAGCACACGGCGCATCGGGCGCTTGCGCAGGCTGGCATCGCCGTCGAACACGGCGCTGATGCCATGCCCGGCCACCACGCCCATCATCAGGCGCGCGCCGGTGCCGGCATTGCCGAAATCGAGCGGCTCGTCCGGCGGCAGCAGCGCGCCCACGCCCATTCCGTGCACGCTCCATCTGCCCTCGCCGTGGCGCGTCACCGTCGCGCCGAGAGCGGCGCAGGCCCGGCCGGTCGCCAGCACGTCCTCGCCCTCCAGCAATCCCTCGATCGTGGTCTCGCCCACGGCCAGCAGGCCGAACAGCATCGCGCGATGCGAGATGGATTTGTCTCCCGGCACGCGAACACGGCCCGACAGGGGGCCGGAGCGGCGCGCCGAAAGGGGCGAGGGCTCGTTGTGATGGGACATGACCGCCAAAGGTTCGTGGAAAAACCGTGAGCCTCTAGCACGCGAGCGCTCTTGCCGCCAACAATGGCCGCCTCTACTTGACACATCAGGATTGGCGCTGCATGGAGCGCCTCAACCCAGACAATCATCGGTATCTCTTCGTGGCCAAACCCGAACTCGGCACCAAGCGTGTCTGTCCCGTGACGGGGCGCAAATTCTACGATCTCAACAAGAACCCCATCATCTCGCCCTATACGGGCATGGTGGTTCCGGTTGCGGCGCTCGTCACCACGGCCGCCGCCGCCCGCAGCGCCGCGCGCGCCGAGCCGAAGGACACCCGTCCCGATGCCGGCGAGGAGTTGCTGGACGATGAGGCCGGCGATGTCGAACTGGTCAGCCTCGAAGACGCCGATCAGGACGAGAACGCCTCCGGCAAGAAGGCGCCCGCGGCCGACGAGGATCTCGAGATCGAGGACGATATCCCCGACGACGACGATTCCGACGACGACACCTTCCTCGAGGAAGACGAGGAAGGCTCCGACGTCTCCGATCTGATCGATCCCGACCTCGCCAACGATGAAGAGGCTTGAGGTCGCCGCGCTTTTGTGGTTCTAGAGCACCCGTCCGGCGCGGCTGAGCCGAATCGGACGGCGGACTACCCCGGCATCATCCAACAGCCGGCGGCAAAAGGTTTGGGGCCATAGCTCAGTTGGTAGAGCGCTTCAATGGCATTGAAGAGGTCAGCGGTTCGATTCCGCTTGGCTCCACCATCTCCCTGAAATCTGCGGCTCGGCTTATCGGGCACTTCGTTTTGGCTTCTGTCGAGCTATCGATGGGTCGATGCCTGCCCATCCTCGCTTTACCGCGAGCGAGCCAGCCGAAAAGATAGCTGAATCAGCCCCACTCGATCAGCCTACGGATGGCGCGCGAACGTCGTGCGGCCCTCGGCGCCGAACAGCACGACCTCATAGGGATCGCGCTGCGATCCCGCCTCCATGCCCGGAGAGCCCATCGGCATTCCGGGCACGGCGATGCCCCGCGCCGCCGGCCGCTCCGCCAGAAGACGCCGCACGTCCTCCGCCGGCACATGCCCTTCGATCGCATAGCCCTCGATCACGGCCGTGTGGCACGAGTGCAGATCGGCCGGGATGCCCAGAGCCGTCTTCAGCGGCACGACGTCGTCGAGAAGGCGGTCGTTCACCGTGAAGCCGGCAGCGCGCATGTGATCGATCCAGCCGCCGCAGCAGCCGCATTGCGGCGACCGCGCCACGTCGATCACCGCCTGCCCCGCTTCCACCCGCAGGCTCAAGGCCGCAAGCGACACGGCCGCAAGACCGCCGGCCGCCAGTCCGAGCACCGCGCGGCGGGTGAGTATCGTCATCGCCCTCTCCTCGAATGTGACACCGTTTCGCCTGTTCTAACCGCACGGGTCGGCCGGCCGCGATACCGGGAAAGCCCGTTTTGGGCTAATCGCTCTTCGCCGGCCAGCCGATTGTCCGCGCCCACCAGCGCCGAAGCCGCACCCATTGCCGTTCCAGCCAAATCAGGAACAGGCCCACCGGCTTTCTCAGGAACGGCACGTCCTGCGCGATCAGCAACAGGCCGATGGGGAAGAACTCCAGCCCCACCACCGGCAGGAACCAGAAGAAGCCCGCGATGATGCACAGCACGCCCGCCGGGATGCGTATCCAGCGCGATGCGGGATCGCGCAGCCAGCGCAGCGCCCGCGCCACCTTGTCCGGCACTTCCTGCTCCAGCCCGTCATAGGCCCGGTCGAGAATTTTCTGGCCGTCCTCACTCATCGCGCTTCCCGGAACAGGGCTTCCCGGAGAGATAATCGCGGAGGGCGGCCGCTTGCCACCCTGAAGATCGCTCGCCATAAAATCGTGATCAACGATGACTGAGCCTCAGCGACCAAATTCTTTCGCGGACGAGGTGAGCACCCTCTTCGCCTTCTACCGGCTGGGGCGCCGTTCCCTGGACGAGGTCATGTCCTTCTTCGAAGAGAGGCTGGACGCCACCTCCCGTGCCTCGTGGTTCGACCTCGTGGCGGCCGACGATGCGGTGGGCAGAAAGGCTTCCGCCGAGCTCATCTTTTCAGAGCGAAACCTGAGCAGCCTGTGCGATGCCGACGTGCATCGGCTTCAGGCAGGCGGCGTATGCAGGGAGATCCTGTCTCACAAACGTACCCTTCGTTCGGGAGCAGGCCTGATCAGCGAAGCACTCGCAAGAGAACCGGATTGCGGTGCGGTCGAGCTGGAGGGATTTGCCTTACTGTTCGACGAGTATGCGTGGGAAACGGACGGCCGCAATCCCCGGCAGATTGATCAAGCCGTTATGGAAGAAGCCGGGCGGTTTCTGAGCAATCAAGGGCGCTGAGCCGCCCCTTCGGCCAAAAACCCTCACGGCCGCTTCAGCGCCTGTGACACGCTCCACGAAAACCCCGGGCCGATCGAGCTTCGGTGGTCACGGTCCGAGATGATCGTGGACGTCACCCTGAGCCCGCTATACCCGCGCGACAGCAGACGCGCCTCGAATTCGTTCATGCCCGCGATCATGTCGCGCGTCTTGCCTCGGCGGCCTTTCTCGTAGCGTGCGATTTCCTTGCCGCCGACATAGAGAAACACCCGGGCGTCGAGCGCCTTGGCACGCGTCGCATAGGCCTCCTCGAAGCCGTAGATCGCCTTGTCGCCGAACCAGAACGACGGGCTGCCCAGCAGATAGGTCTGGAACAGTTCGGGTTCCGTCAGCAGGATGCGCGCGCCCAGCAGGCCGCCATAGGAATGGCCCCAATAGATCCGGCGGGCGGGGTCGATCCGGTAATGCGCCGCGATATGCTTCAGCACCACGTCGCGGATATAGGTCTGATAGGCCTCGGCCTCGCCGTAGATGGGGCTGCGCGCCTTCAGCGAGACGGGGGTGTAATCGCGGCGGCGGCTGTCCTCACGGGTCTCGCCCTCCGCATAGGACAGGCCGACGACGATCGGCTCCACGTCGATCTCCCCGGCCTCCGCCAGCCGGCGCGGCTCGCAGCCGAGCTTCGGGGACGACCACCCTCCATCCGCCATCACCAGCAAGGGATAGGTCCGTGTGCTCTCGGCATAGCCGGCGGGCAGGCTCACATAGATTTCGTATTTCCGGCCCGAGACCGGGTCGGGCATCGGCACGGTCACCGAAGCCTCGGCCGGGCAGGCCTCCCTCGCGGTCGCGGGCGCGGCCACCAGCAGCAGCGCGGCGCCCAGCAGGGCCATGGCAAGATGCCCCGGCCCGCCTCCTCGCAGGGTTCGAAAATCGTGCATTGCGGGCATCCTTCAGGGCTCGCCGGGCGGCGCGGTCGTGCCAATACGACAGGAACAGGCAAAGCCCAAGCCTGATCTGCCCATGCGGATAACGGTAAAACCGCACGCCGTCTCACATCCGGCTTGATCGGCGGGCCCTGCGGTCGTACGCCGCAGGTCATGATCACCGATGTCGGCTTTTACGTCGTCGCCATCCCCGCCGTCATCCTGCTTGGCCTCGGCAAGGGCGGCTTCTCCGGGCTGGGGGCGCTGTCCCTTCCCATCCTCGCGCTTCAGATCTCGCCGCTCGCGGGCGCGGCCATCATGCTGCCCATCCTCATGGTGCAGGATGTCGTCACGCTGTGGGCCTATTGGGGCAAATGGGACTGGCCCAATCTGCGGGCGCTGTTCCCGGGGGCGGTCATCGGCCTGTTCATCGCCTATCTGATCGCGGCCTACATCTCGGACGCCATGCTGCAGCTGACGCTCGGCACCATCTGCGTCATCTTCGGTGCCCGCCATTTCCTGACGGCCGCCGACGCCCCGCCCCGCCCGCGCAGCGATGCGGCCGGCGTGTTCTGGGGCGTGCTCACGGGCATCAGCAGCATGATCGCCAACAATGGCGGCCCACCGGCGCAGATCTACCTCACGCCGCAGCGTCTCCCGCGCGAGGTCTATGTCGGCACCATGGCGCTTCTGTTCACCGTGGTGAACTGGCTGAAGATCCCGCCCTTCATGGCGCTCGGCCAGTTCTCGGAGCGTTCGCTGACCACGTCGGCGGTCCTGATGCCGCTCGCCATCGCCTCGGCCTGGGCGGGCGTGCTGCTGGTGCGCCGCACCTCGCCCCAGCATTTCTACAAGGTCATCTACGGCCTGATGGTCCTCGTCGGGCTGAAGCTGGTGTGGGACGGCGCGAGCGCCGTCCTCGCCTGATCACGGCTTGATCCGATACCCGGTCTTGAAGATCCACCGCACCGCCAGAAGGCAGGCGATCAGGAACACGAACGTCATCGCGAAGCTGATGCCCACTCCAATGTCGGACTGGCCGTAGAAGCTCCAGCGGAAGCCCGAGACGAGATAGACCACCGGGTTTGCCAAGGTCACCGTCTGCCAGAACGGCGGCAGCATGTCGATCGAGTAGAAACTGCCGCCCAGAAAGGTCAGCGGCGTCACCACGAGGGCGGGCACCAGCTGCAATTTCTCGAACCCGTCGGCCCACACCCCGATGATGAAGCCGAACAGGCTGAACGTCACCGAGGTCAGGATGAGGAACGCCACCATCCAGAACGGGTGGTCGATGCTGAAATCCACGAACAGCCGCGCCGTCGCGAGGATGATGAGGCCGAGGATCACCGATTTCGTCGCCGCCGCGCCCACATAGCCCATCACCAGCTCGAACGGCGAGACGGGGGCCGACAGCACCTCGTAGATCGTGCCCGAGAAGCGCGGCATGTAGATGCCGAACGAGGCGTTCATGATGCTTTGCGTCAGCAGTGCCAGCATCACGAGGCCGGGCACGATGAACGCGCCGTAGCTGACGCCGTCGATCGCGTTCATATGGCCGCCGATGGCCGAGCCGAACACCACGAAATAGAGCGCGGTCGAGATCACGGGCCCGGCGATGCTCTGCAGCTTCGTGCGCCACATCCGCGACATCTCGAAAAGATAGATGGCCTTCACGCCGTGATAATTCATGCCCGGCCTCCCCCGACCAGACCGACGAAGATCTCCTCCAGCGAGGATTGGTGCGTCTGGATGTCCTTGATCTCGATACGGCTCTCGTCGAGC
Source organism: Terrihabitans aquatilis (assembly GCF_052542005.1). Taxonomy (NCBI): domain Bacteria; kingdom Pseudomonadati; phylum Pseudomonadota; class Alphaproteobacteria; order Hyphomicrobiales; genus Terrihabitans; species Terrihabitans aquatilis. The sequence continues at coordinate 397,523 of NZ_JBOCUO010000002.1, forward strand.
CGGCGCAGCAGGTCGCTGATCCCGTTGTCCTCCGCCTCGGCGTCGAACGTGAAGACGAGGTCCTCGCCGTTTTCCGAAAGCGCGAGCCCGCTGCCGTCCAGCGCCTGCGGGATCACGTCCAGCGGCGCTTTCAAATGGACGATGAGCTGCTTCTTGCCGAGCTGGCGCATCAGGGCGCTCTTGTTCTCGACAAGGATGATCTCGCCGCCCCGGATCACGCCGATCCGGTCGGCCATCTCCTCGGCTTCCTCGATGTAATGCGTGGTCAGGATGATGGTCACGCCGCGTTCGCGCAGGCCGCGCACCATCTCCCACATGTCGCGCCGCAGCTCCACGTCGACGCCGGCCGTCGGCTCGTCGAGGAACAGGATGCGCGGCTCGTGCGACAGCGCCTTGGCGATCATCACCCGGCGCTTCATGCCGCCCGACAGCGCCATGATGCGGGTGTCCTTCTTGTCCCACAGCGAGAGCGTGCGCAGGATCTCTTCGAGATAGGCCGGGTTCGGCGCCTTGCCGAACAGGCCGCGGCTGAACGCCACCGTCGTCCACACCGTTTCCCAGAGGTCGGTGGTCAGTTCCTGCGGCACGAGGCCGATCGTGGAGCGCGCCGCCCGGTAATCCTTCAGGATGTCGTGGCCATCGGCCAGCACCTGGCCGGTCGAGGCGTTGACGATGCCGCAGATGATGCTGATGAGGGTGGTCTTGCCCGCGCCGTTGGGCCCGAGCAATGCGAAGATCTCGCCCTGTTTGATGTCGAGATCGATGCGCTTGAGGGCCTGGAAGCCCGAGGCATAGGTCTTGCTGACGCCGGAAACCTGGATGATCGGCTGCTGCATGGGAGGGGTGCTGTTCCGTGGAAGGTCCGCCCCATATGGGTGCGCCCGGCCGGATCGGTAGTCCTACTATGGGCACACGCGTTCGTGCATCGGCGCACACGGGCACTTGATCGGCGCACGCATCGGCACACTTGCAAGCGGCCCCGTTCTCCCCAAATTCTAGGGCAACGAGAGATGCCGCTTTCCGGGTCTCACCTTCCCAAAGCTGCTTTCCGAAAGGGCTTTGACGTGACGCGCATGACTTCCCTCTCAAGCCCGCTATTGCTGGGCTTCGAGGACATCGAACGGGCCATCGGCCGCTCCACGAGGAGCGGAGACGGCTACCCGCCCTACAATGTGGAGCGGCTGCCGGCCGAGGCCGAGGTCCCGGAGCGCATCCGCATCACGCTGGCGGTCGCCGGCTTCAAGCCGGAAGAGCTGACGGTCACGATCGAGGATGGCCAGCTCGCCATCCGCGGCCGCCAGACCGAGGAAGCACCGAGAATGTTCCTGCATCGCGGCATTGCCGCGCGCCAGTTCCAGCGCGTCTTCGTGCTGGCGGAGGGGATGGACGTCCTCGCCGCGGACCTGTCGCACGGCCTTTTGACCATCGATCTCGCCCGGCCGGAGCCCGCGCGCACCGTCCGAAAGATCGACATTGCGGCCCGCTAGTACGGGGCCGGGAGGCGTACCATCATGATCGACACCAGCAAGACCAACACGTCCGGCCACAGCATGTTCACCGATGCCCAGCTCGCGGGTCTCGGCGACGGCAAGATCGCTTACGTGCGCGCCATGCTATCGGAGGAGGTCAACCGGCTGTTCCCGCAGGCTCCGGACCTCGAGCCGGGCATGCAGCTGTTCGCCCTTCTCGGCGCGGACGGCACGCCCATCCTGCTGACGGATTCGCTGGAGGCCGCCTTCGCCAATGCCTGGGAGCACGAGCTGGAAACCGTCAGCCTGCACTGAGACGGCGGCTCAATTCTCTCCCACCAGCCGGCCGACCAGGCGCGCGGTATAGTCCACCATCGGCACGATCCGGGCATAGTTCAGCCGGGTCGGGCCGATCACGCCGAGCACGCCCACGATCTGCTGGCGCCGGTCGCGGAACGGCGCCGCGATCATCGACGAGCCGGACAGCGAGAACAATTTGTTCTCCGAGCCGATGAAGATCCGCACGCCGTCCGCCGTCTCGGCCCGGCCCAGGAGCTCGATCACCTCTTTCTTGCTTTCGAGATCGTCCAGCAGCAGCCGCACGCGCTCCAGATCTTCCAGCGCCCTGAGGTCGCCCAGAAGGTTTGCCTGTCCGCGCACGATCAGGCGGCGCTGATCCCCGTCCCCCTCGCCCCAATCCGCAAGCCCCGCCTCCACCAGCCCCGCCGTCAGGTCGTTCAGCTCCGCGGAGGCTGCGATGCGCGCCGCCTCGATCTCGGCGCGCGCCTCCAGAAGCGTGCGCCCGCGCACCCGCGCATTGAGAAAATTGCTGGCCTCCACCAGCGCCGACGCGGGCAGTCCAAGCGGCAGGGGCAGCAGCCGATTCTCCACCGACCCGTCCTCCGCCACCAGCACGACGAGCGCCCGGCGGGGTTCGAGCTGAACGAATTCGATGTGCTTCAGCCGCACGTCCTGCTTGCTGGTCAGCACCACGCCCGCCCCGCGCGACACGCCCGACAGCAGCGTCGAGGCTTGCGACAGGATATCCTCCACCGACCGCGACCGGTTCGAGCCTGCGACCTCGGCCTCGATCGAACGGCGCTCGGTCTCCGACACGTCGCCGAACTCAAGCATCGCATCGACGAAGAAGCGCAGTCCGGTTTCGGTCGGCAGGCGGCCCGCACTGGTGTGCGGAGCATGGATGAGGCCCAGATTTTCCAGATCCGCCATAACGTTGCGCACGGATGCCGGCGACAGGGGCGCCGACAGCACGCGTGACAGATTGCGCGACCCCACGGGCTCCCCGGTGAGAAGATAGGAATCGACGATCTGGCGGAAGATCTCGCGCGAACGCTCGCTCAGATCGGACAGTGCGAAACCCGCATCCTCGGCTGGCACACGATTGCGCGGCACGTTTTCTCCTCCGGTCCGTTGCCCGTTACAGATATTGGTGCAACCGGGCCAAATCCACGCCGTTGTTCACTTTGGAATGATTTATGCTTCGTCTGGGGAAACCCCCTCTGGACAGGGATGCAGAAGACGGGGCACGATCTGACCAGGCCATGAGCAAGGCCAAAAATCAGGCATAAGCGCTCGAAAAATCGGGCATAAACGCCGAACCAGGAGAGAACATGCGCAAGGGACGTCTCTTTCTCATTGTGGCTGCCGCCATCGGGCTCACCGCCCCGGCCGGCGCCCAGGAACTCACCGGCACCCTTCAGAAGATCAAGGAACGCGGCACGATCACGATCGGCCATCGCGATTCCTCGATCCCGTTCTCGTACTACGACGACAAGCAGCAGGTCGTGGGATACGCGCATGAACTGTGCCTGAAGATCGCCGATGCGGTTAAGGCCGAGCTGAACGAGCCCAATTTGAAGGTTGCCCTGAACCCGGTCACCTCCGCGACCCGCATCCCGCTGATCGCCAACGGCACGGTCGATCTCGAATGCGGCTCGACCACCAACAATCTCGAGCGCCAGAAGCAGGTCGCCTTCACCATCACGCACTTCGTGACGGCGAACCGCTTCGTGTCCAAGAAGTCCAACAACTTCAAGACCGTAGCCGACCTCAAGGGCAAGACCGTCGTCTCCACCGCCGGCACGACCAACATCAAGCAGATCAACGAGATGAACACCGAGCAGAACCTCGGCATGCGCATCATCCCGGCCAAGGACCACGCCGAGGCGTTCCTCATGGTCGAGACCGATCGCGCCGCCGCGTTCGTGATGGACGACATCCTGCTCGCCAGCCTCGCGGCCAACGCCAAGGATCCCTCGCTCTACGTGATCTCCGAGGACGCTCTGTCCACCGAGCCCTACGGCATCATGCTCCGCAAGGACGACCCGGCCTTCAAGAAGGTCGTCGATGAGGCCATGACCAAGATCTACACGAGCGGCGAGATCAACGGCATCTACGACAAATGGTTCACGCAGCCGATTCCGCCCCGCGGCATCAACCTGAACCTGCCCGTCGGCGAAGCCTTCAAGAAGGTCATTGCAAATCCGACGGATTCCGGTGATCCGAAGGATTATCAGAACTGATCCCGCGTTCGGTATGAACCCGAGCCATCCTTACCGGCACCAGGCGCTTTGCGCGCCTGGTGCCTTTTCGTCAGAGCACCGGGCATGAGCTACAACTGGAACTGGAACATCTTCTGGGAGCTCTCGCCCGAGGGCAACGGCACCTATCTGGACCTGCTGTTCCACGGCCTTTGGATAACTCTTCAGGTCTCCATAATCGCCTGGATCATCGCGCTCGTTCTGGGCACAGGCATCGGCATCCTGCGCACCCTGCCCTCCCGCATCGGCCAGACGCTGGGCACCGCCTACGTCGAGTTCTTCCGCAACATCCCATTGCTGGTGCAGCTTTTTCTCTGGTATTTCGTGCTGCCGGAGCTGTTGCCGAGCGCCGCCGGAACCTGGCTGAAGCAACTTCCGTATTCGGCCTTCTACACCTCGGTCGTCGGTCTCGGCCTGTTCACCTCGGCCCGCGTCGCGGTGCAGGTCCAGGCGGGCATCCAATCCCTGCCGAGGGGCCAGTCCCAGGCGGCCACAGCGCTCGGCTGCACCACCTATCAGACCTATCGCTACGTGCTGCTGCCACGCGCCGTGCGCATCATCCTGCCGCCGCTGACGTCGGAATTCCTCAACCTCATCAAGAACTCCTCGGTGGCGCTGACGATCGGCCTGCTTGAGCTCACGGCCCGGGCCCGTTCCATGCAGGAATATTCCTTCCAGGTCTTCGAAGCCTTCACCGCGGCGACGATCCTGTACCTCATCGTCAATCTCATCGTCGTCACCGGCATGCGCGTCGTCGAGCGCCGGCTCGCCGTCCCCGGCATGATCGCGGAGCGCTAAGGCATGTTCGCCGATTTCGATTTCGACGTCATCCGCCGCTCGCTCGGCTATCTGTTCTTCGAAGGCATGACCTTCACCCTGACCCTGACGGTGCTCGCCTCCGTCATGGGCATAGCCTTGGGCACATTGCTGGCCATCGGCCGCCTGGCCGGCCCCTCCTGGATCGCCATTCCGATCACCGGCTATGTGAACTTCATCCGCTCGCTGCCGCTCGTCCTCGTCATCTTCTGGTTCTACTTCCTCGTTCCCTATATCGGGCAATGGATCACGGGGTCGCCGCGGCCCATCCAAGTCGGCGCATTTGCATCGACGCTCCTCACCTTCACCCTGTTCGAGGCGGCCTATTTCTCCGAGATCATGCGGGCGGGCATCCAGTCCATACCCAGGGGGCAGGTCTCAGCCGGCTACGCCATGGGCCTCACCTATCCCCAGGTCATGCGCTACGTCGTCCTGCCTCAGGCGTTCCGCAACATGCTGCCGCTCCTCCTCACCCAGACGATCGTGCTGTTCCAGGACACCTCGCTCGTCTACGTGCTGTCGATCACCGACTTCCTCGGCGCCGCCTCCAAGATAGCCCAGCGCGATGGCCGGCTCGTGGAGATGTATCTGTTCGCGGCCGTCGTCTATTTCGTGATCTCCTTCATCCTTTCCCGGCTCGTGAAGCGTCTTCAGACGCGGATCGCCGTTCCCCGCTGAGGCCTCGCCATGATCGAAATCCGCAATGTCGACAAATGGTATGGCAATTTCCAGGTCCTGACCGATTGCACCACCAACATCGCCAAGGGCGATGTCGTCGTGGTCTGCGGCCCGTCGGGCTCGGGCAAATCCACCCTCATCAAGACCGTGAACGCCCTGGAGCCGATCCAGAAGGGCGAGATCTTCGTCGACGGCATCAAGGTCAACGATCCGAAGACCAACCTGCCCAAGCTTCGTTCGCGCGTCGGCATGGTGTTCCAGCATTTCGAGCTGTTCCCCCACCTCTCCATCACCGACAATCTGGCGCTCGCCCAGCGCAAGGTCTTGGGCCGTGGCAAGGAGGAGGCCGTCGCCACCGGCCACACCCTGCTGAAGCGGGTCGGGCTCGAGGCGCATGCCCACAAATTCCCGGGCCAGCTCTCCGGCGGCCAGCAGCAGCGCGTCGCCATCGCGCGCGCCTTGGCGATGAACCCCATCGCGATGCTGTTCGACGAGCCCACTTCGGCGCTCGATCCGGAGATGATCTCGGAGGTGCTCGACATCATGGTCCAGCTGGCCCACGAGGGCATGACCATGATGGTCGTCACCCACGAAATGGGCTTTGCCCGCAAGGTGGCCAACCGAGTCATATTCATGGACGGCGGCCAGATCGTGGAGGACGCCGACAAGGACGAGTTCTTCAACACCGAGCGTTCGCCGCGCGCCCAGCAATTCCTCTCGAAGATCCTCGATCACTGAGGCTGCCGCTATCCTCTGCCTTGCCCCCGGCCAAAGGCTGGGGCAAGAAGGGCGCGATCCCTTTCACGTTTCAGGTTCGTCCCCATGTCCGCACGCCCTTCCAACCGCGCGCCCGATGAAATGCGCCGCGTCTCGCTCGAACGCGGGGTTGCGCGCTACGCCGAGGGATCGTGCCTCGTGAAGTTCGGCGAGACGCATGTCCTGGTCACCGCATCGGTTGAGGAGCGCGCTCCCGGCTGGCTGCGCGGCAGCGGCAAGGGCTGGGTCACGGCCGAATATTCCATGCTGCCCCGCGCCACCCATGAGCGCACACGCCGCGAGGTGAATTCCGGCAAGCCGTCCGGCCGCACGCAGGAAATCCAGCGCCTCATCGGCCGTTCGCTGCGCTCCATCGTCGATCTCCGCGCCCTCAACGAGCGCCAGATCACGGTTGATTGCGATGTGCTGCAGGCCGATGGCGGAACCCGCACGGCCTCCATCACCGGGGCCTGGGTCGCCCTGCACGATTGCCTCACCTGGATGCTGACGCGCCAGATGATCCCGGCCAACCCGCTGCGCGGCCATGTGGCGGCAATCTCCTGCGGCATCGTCGGCGGCACGCCCGTGCTGGATCTCGATTACGCCGAGGATTCCACGGCCCAGACCGACGCCAATTTCGTGATGACCGGCACCGGCGGCATCGTCGAAGTGCAGGGCACGGCCGAGGGTGCGCCCTTTTCCGAGGACGAGCTGCTAGGCATGATGGCGCTGGCCAAGAAGGGCATCGCCGACCTCGTCGATCTCCAGAAGCTGGCGATCGCGTGAGCCGCCGCCTTTCGCGCGGCAGCCGGCTGGTCATCGCCACGCACAATGGCGGCAAGCTGCGCGAATTCCGTGAGCTTCTGGCGCCGTTCGGGCTCGACCTGGTGTCCGCCGGTGAACTCGGCCTCCCAGAGCCCGAGGAGACCGGCACCACATTCGCGGAAAACGCCCGCATCAAGGCGCAGGCCGCCGCCCAGGCCAGCGGATTGCCCGCTCTGGCCGACGATTCGGGGCTGGCCGTGCAGGCATTGTGGGGTGCGCCCGGCATCTTCTCTGCACGCTGGGCCGGTCCGTCGAAGGATTTCGCCGCCGCCATGCAACGCGTGGAAGACGACCTTCAAAGCCGTGGCGCTCGAGAGCCGCAGCAGCGCTCCGCCGCGTTCGTCGCGGCCCTGTGCCTGATGTGGCCGGACGGCACCGCGCAGGAAATCGAAGGTTCGGTTGTGGGCAACCTTGTCTGGCCCCCGCGCGGAAGCCTCGGTTTCGGTTATGATCCGATGTTTCGCCCGCAAGGGCACGAGCGGACGTTCGGCGAGATGAGCGCAGACGAGAAGCACGGCGTGGATTGGCAGGCCCGCTCCGGCCTGTCCCACCGCGCCCGCGCCTTCCTCGCGCTGGCCGAAAATTGCTTCGGGGAGGCTCCCGCGCCTTGAGCGAGGATCCGGGCTTCGGCGTCTACGTCCATTGGCCGTTCTGCGCCGCCAAATGCCCTTATTGCGACTTCAACAGCCACGTCCGGCATCAGCCGATCGATGAAGAACGCTTCGCGCGCGCCTTCGCTCAGGAGATTGCCTGGTTCGGCGCGCTCACGCCCCGCCGCAGCGTCCGCAGCATCTTTCTCGGCGGCGGCACGCCCTCGCTCATGAAGCCGCAGACGGTCGCGGCCGTGCTCGACGCCATTGCCAAAACCTGGCCGATGGAGCCCGGCGCCGAAATCACCCTGGAAGCCAATCCGACCAGCGTGGAAGCCGAAAGGTTCGCGGGTTATCGCAGTGCAGGGATCAACCGCGTCTCACTCGGCGTGCAAAGCTTCGACGATGCGGAGCTGAAGCGCCTGGGCCGCATGCATTCGGCGGAGGAAGCCTTCCGGGCCATCGAGATCGCTCAGACCACGTTCGACCGCTCCTCTTTCGATCTGATCTACGCCCGCCCCGGCCAATCGCCGGAAGATTGGCGCGCCGAGCTGACCGCCGCCCTTACACGTGCGGGCGAGCATCTGTCGCTCTACCAGCTCACCATCGAGGAAGGCACGCCCTACGCGGCGCTCCACGCCGCAGGCAAGCTCCTGATGCCGGACGAGATCACGTCTCGGGCCCTGTGGGATGTCACGCAGGAGGTCACGGGTGCGGCGGGCATGCCGGCCTATGAGATTTCCAATCATTCCCGCCCGGGCGCCCAGTCGCGTCACAATTTGCTCTACTGGCGTTCAGGCGAATGGGCGGGCGTCGGGCCCGGCGCGCATTCGCGCATCAATCTCGCCGATGGCCGCCATGCCATGTCCACCGAGCGCCAGCCGGAACACTGGGCCGCGCGCGTCGAGCAAACCGGCAACGGCGTCATCAGCGACGAAACGCTCGACGCGATCGAGATGGCCGACGAATATTTGCTGATGGGCCTGCGCCTCAGCGAAGGCATCGATGTCGCGCGGTTCGAGCGCATCGCCGGCTTCCAGCTCGATCCCCGCCGCGTCGACGCGTTGGAAGCCAGCGGCTTCATCACCCGCCCCGCTCCGGGCCGGCTCAGCGTGACGCTGGAAGGCTTCCCCGTCCTCGACGCCGTGGTCGCCGATCTGGCAGCATGAGGTGGCCGATGGCCGCGTTAGTAAACGCAGCCATCGAAACCAGCTTTATTCTACTTATGCGCGGCCGAGGAAGTCCCGGATATGCGCGGCAATCACGCCGTGATGCGTCTCCAGCGCAAAATGCCCCGCCTCAAGCAAATGGATCTCGGCATCGGGAAGGTCTTTCCTGTAGGCCTCAGCCCCCGCGGGAATGAACGCCGGGTCATGGCGCCCCCACACCGCCAGAAGCGGCGGCTGATACTCACGGAAATAGGCGTGGAAGGCGGGATAGAGCGCCACGTTGCTGCGATAATCGAGGATCAGATCGAGCTGGATATCCTCTGCTCCGGGACGCGCCATGTAGGCGATGTCGAGTTCATACCCATCGGGCGGCAACAGGCTCCGGTCCGATCCAGTGCCGTACTGCCAGTTCCGGATTGTATCCGGTGCGAGGGATATTCGGCACGCCTCCCGGTTCGCGGCGCTCGGGTTGCGCCAATAGGCTTCCCACGCTCCCCATTCGTCACTGAAGCCTTCGACATAGGCGTTCCCGTTCTGTGAAATGATGGCGGTGACGCGCTCGGGATATTTCATCGAGAGGCGCAGCCCGATCGGTGCGCCATAGTCGAAGATGTAGAGCGCGTAGCGACGAAGCCCTATTGCGTCGACGAAACCCCCGATCACGTCAGCCAGGGCGTCGAAGCTGTAGGTGAATACTCCACGTGGCGGCGCCTTGGTCTGTCCAAAGCCGGGCAGGTCCGGCGCAATCACACGGTAGCGATCGGCCAGTTGGGGGATCAGGTCCCGGAACATGTGACTGGCGGAGGGGAATCCGTGGAGCAGAAGGATGACCGGCGCATCGGCCGGGCCCGCCTCCCTGTAGAACACCTCCACCTCTCCCACCTTCTGGGTGCGGTAGTGAACGACGGGCATCGTATTCTCCTTCGATTTTTCAATTGCGGGCACCGCCCCTGCCCTTCGTGGCATGACCGACGTCATCGGCAATGCCGCTAGGATGGTGAGAATGGAGCGGCGCGAATACACGTCGGCATGGCGGTTCAACGATTGTCTCCTTAACGACAATCCTCATGTATTTATTGCAAACCGCAGGATAATGTTGCCTTCAGATTGGCTTGATTGCAGGTTCTGAAATAATGGATCGGCTGGATGCGATCGCGCTGTTCGTGGCGGCGGTGGATGAGGGTTCGCTCGCTGCCGCAGCACGGCGGCATGGCCGCTCACCGGCGGCCGCTACCCGCGCGGTGACGCTCCTCGAGCATCATGCCGGCGAAACGCTGTTGCGGCGTTCCACCCGCAAGATCAGCCTCACTCCGGCCGGCGACCGCCACCTGGCAATCTGGCGCGATGTACTGTCGAAACTGAGGGAGATCGAGCCCGGAGGCTCCGGGACGCCTCTTGGTGGCGGAATAGTACTTACAGCGCCTGAATTGTTTGGGCGCCTGAAGGTAATGCCTCTCGTCGAAAGCTTTCTCCGAATCCATCCTCACGTCGCCGCGCGCGTTCTGATGGTAAACCGGATCGTCAATTTGATAGGCGAAGGTGTGGATCTCGCGGTGCGCCTTGCGCCGCTTCCCGATTCAACACTGACGGCTATCAACGTCGGCGACATACGCACGCTGCTCTGCGCGTCTCCCGATTATCTGGCCAATTATGGTTCACCGCTCGCATTGGGCGATCTCGATCGCCACGACTGCATCGGGTTAAATGCGGAAGGCGACGGCGAACTGTGGCCCTTCCGTGTGGCGAGCGATCGCGGGACGCGGATGCGGTCCGTGCGAGTGCGCACCCGATTGAGCGTCAACAACGCCGCGGCCGCCATCGACGCCGCCCTGCGCGGACACGGCATCATCTGCGCCCGATCCTATCAGGTCGCGGATCATATCGCCGCCGGCCGGCTCGTCCGTATTCTTTCCGATGTCGAGCCGCCGCCAATGGCCGTGCACATCGTGTTCCCTCGCGATCGCGCGAAGGGAGGCGTCGTGCGGGCCTTCATCGACCATGTGGTGCCCACGCTGAAGCGCGAGCTTCTGCACATCGAGTCGATAATATCGTTGCCAGCCCCCTAGAGGCCCCGCCGCGGCCCAGACGGAAGAAGGCGTTCGTGCCGTCGACGCCTCATGCATTGGTCAGCGCCTGCGCGGTGTAGGGCTGGCCCGGAACGGCTAAGCGCTGTTGCCAAGTCGAGCCTCAGGAAAGCGGCCGTCCTAGGATACGACCTCGATCAACGCGGCCCCGCCCCTGAGAAGACCGTAGGGCACGATTGCGACCAGTAGGTCAAAGGAACGCCGAACATACCAGTTCCCGTGCAGCATTAATGGTCGAGCGGCTGGTATCGCCCAGCCCGAAAAGAACATCAGAGGCGGGTAGAGGAAAAGCATGTAGAAGAGGAAATACAGAACCTCATCATTGCGATCAGAGATCAGTTCCAAAGTGTCTCCTGACTGATCGAAAGTCGTCTGTACCTCCAGTGACGTGTGACAGCCTTCTACGAATCTGCAATCAACGACAAACCTCCGCAGGGGTCGGCAATTGATGACCGACCGCCAAGCTTCGGCCTACCACATTCGTCCTGAGCATAGATCGGGAGAAAACGTTGAAACGCTGCCTGTTGCTTGTTGTCGCTACCCTTCTGGCCATCCCGGCTGCGATGGCCAAGGATCAGGCTTTCGCCACCCAGGCCAACATTGTGTGCCGGGACATCATCGACGCCCGCGACTACCGGACGTTCAAGGCCGCGCGGGATGCGGGCATCGACCTCATCGCGCGCAAGCTGCGCAAGCAGGGCGCACCCTCTCCGGATGAGGCAGCCCGTGTTTCGCAGTTGCTACGGGCGGTCAACGCCGATCTGGAGCGGGCCATCGCGCAGATGCGAAATCTGCCGTCCTCGCCGGCTCTTGAAGCCTACCTCGCCTACGGCCGGTCGAAGATCGAGATCAACAGGAAGCGCCTGGCCTTCCTGGCGGATTTGGAAAACTGGCAATGGCCGCCGGTCGACGATCTGGATACGAGCAGCGTCTCCCAATCCGACGCATTGGCCAGGCTGGGCTTCGACCGGCGCGACTGCGCCCACCTGTTCGACTCGCTGGGCAATCCGCCCGAATTCGCGAATTTCATTCCCATCGCCGCGCAGGCCTGCTCGGCCGCTCACAACGATCTCAGCGCTCCTGGCCTCGATCTGTCGCGCAAGCAAAACCTTGAGGCGATGACGGCGGCCCGCCGAGGCAACCCGCAAAGTCCGCAAGCGGCACCGGCCTTGCGCGCGCTGGCCAACGCCTGGGTCCTGGCAAGCCAAGCCTTCATCCTGGCGGACGCAAGTCTCCCCGAAAAACCGCCCATGTGGGAAGAAAACCTCGCGCGGTTCGTGGAACGGGCGCGCATTTTCGAAATGCGCGCCAATGCCATCGAGCATGGCGATCAGGACGCCATCAAGGAGGCGTTCGCACAGCGCCCCAGCATTCCGGACTTCGCACGCATGGGCCTGCGCGAGACAAGCTGCATGGCCCTGGCCCGGTCTATGTGAACAGCGGGGCTAGAAACCCGCCGCACCGGCAAAGCTCTTCGGCGCCGGGGCCACGATCTGCGCCCCGCCCGAGCCCACCTGCAGCACCGCCAGCCCACGCTCGTTGAGGCCGTTTGCCCGCAGGCGGAAGATGCCGTCCACGCCCTGGAAACCCGACGCATTGGTCAGCGCCTGCGCGGTGTAGCGCTGGCCCGGCTCGGAACGGCTGAGCGCTGCCGCCAGCGAAACCGCGTCATAGGCGAGCGTCGAGGTCCGCGCCGGGTCCGACCCGTAGCGCGCACGATAGCGCTGCTGGAACGAGCGCCAGCCCGCTGTATCTGGCGCGGCATAGAGGCCGCCCGCCAGAGCCGCCGACGATTGCACCGCCCCGTCGTCCCACAGGCCGGTGCCCAGCACCGTCACCCGTTTGAGATCGACGCCGGCCTTGGCCAGAGCCGCAGCCGCCGCAGGCGCCTCGTCGGGCACGAAGATCGCGTCGGCCGAGGCCGAGACCTGGGCGATCCGTCCCGCCGCAGCGCCGATCGCTCCGGCATTGGCGAAGCGTTCCAGCGCCACCACGCGCCCGCCATTCTTGGCCACCGCCTCCTGGAACGCACCTTCGACCACGCTGCCATAGGCATCCTCGGGAAGGAGCGCCGCGAACGATTTCTTCCCGTTCTTGGCGGCATGCGCCACGATGCGGTTGACGTCCGATTGCGGCAGGAAGCTCAGCAGATACACCCCGTTCGTCGCGGCGCTGGCATCGGTCGAGAAGGCCACCAACGGCACATTTGCGCCCTTGGCCACGCGGCCGGCCGAAACCACGCCCTGCGCGAACAACGGCCCGAGAATGATCTCCGCGCCCTCGTTCACGGCCTCCTGCGCCGCGCTGGCCGCACCGGCCGGCGTGCCGCCATCGTCCTTGACGATCAATTGCACGCTCGACACACCAAGCTCGGCCAGCGCCAGCTCGCCGGCGTTCTTCATCGAGCGACCGGCCTCGCCCGCGCCACCGCTGGCGGTCAGCGGCAGGATCAGCGCCACCTTAGCCGCACCCGGCGTCACGGCGTCCAGTTGCCCGGAGGACACTTCGGTCGTGGGTGCCGCCATGGTCGACGATTCAGGAGCGGAGGCGCGCGGGGCCGATCCGCCACCGGAAGAGACGCAGGCTCCGAGGCCGAGCGCGGCAAAGCCCAGCACGGCGAAACGGGGCAAGGTCTGCAGAAAAGACGCGGCGGAAATCATCTGGCTCACCGAATTCCATCGTGAGTGGCCGCGCCTCGTCGTGGCGAGCTGCGGCAATATCCACGTTCGCCGCATTGCCCCTGCAAGGGTCACGGCGTAACGTCCGGGCCCCTGTGGTAAACGACGGATTCACCGATGCCAAGCCCGGCTCCCAATGCCGGCCGAACGAGGCCCGCGACATCGGCCGCGCCGCAATTCTGGATCGAGGGCATCGCCATCGATGCGGTGCGCCCACCCGCCGGGCTCTCGGTCGTGGCCACGCCCATCGGCAATCTCGGTGATATTTCGCTGCGCGCGCTCCACACCCTGGCCGCGGCGGACGCCATCCTGGCCGAGGACAGCCGCGTCACCCGCAAGCTCCTCACCCATTTCGGCATCAAGACGCCGATCCTGCCCTATCACGAGCACAACGCCTCCGAGATGCGGCCGAAAGTGCTGGCCCGCCTCGAAGCGGGCGCGGCACTGGCGCTGGTCTCCGACGCCGGCACGCCGCTCGTCTCCGATCCCGGCTTCAAGCTGGTGCGTGATCTGGCCGATCAGGGCCTGCCCGTCACGGCGCTTCCGGGCGCCTCCGCCGTCCTCACTGGCCTCGTTCTCGGCGGCCTGCCGACCGACCGTTTCTTCTTCGAAGGCTTCCTACCGCCCAAGAGCGCGGCCCGCCGCACCCGCGCGGCGGCGCTGGCCGAGATTCCCGGCACGCTCGTCCTGTTCGAGACCGGTCCACGCATCGCCGCCACTTTGGCCGATCTCGCGGACGTATTGGGACCGCGTCCCGCGGCGGTCGCCCGCGAACTCACCAAGAAGTTCGAGGAGATCCGACGCGGCACCTTGCCAGAGCTCGCCGCTTCCTATGAAGACGCGCCGCAACCGAAAGGCGAGATCGTGCTTCTTATCGCCCCTCCCGGCGAGCCGGAGGCCGCCTCAGCGGATGATCTGGATGCCGCCCTCGGCCAGGCCTTGCAGAACGCTTCGTTGAAGGACGCCGTTGCGGAGGTGGCGAAGGCGACAGGCACGCCCCGGCGCGAGGTCTATGCCCGCGCCCTCGAACTCGCGAAAAGCAGCGACGAATGACGCGGCAAGGTCGGGCACGGCGCGCCGCCTACACGCTCGGCCTGCGCGCGGAAACAATCGCCGCCCTGCTTCTCCGCCTCAAGGGCTACCGCATTCTCGCCCGGCGCTACCCCGCGCCCGTGGGCGAGATCGATCTCGTGGCCCTGCGCCGCCGCACGCTCGTCTTCATCGAGGTCAAGGCCCGCGCCACGCTGGATGACGCCGCCGCCTCGATCCTGCCGTTTCAGCGCAGCCGTATTGTCCGGGGTGCCGAGGCATTCCTGTCGCGTCATCCCCGTTTCTCGGGCTATGACATGCGCTTCGACGCCGTTCTGGTTGCGCCCGGCCATCTGCCGCGCCATCTCGAAGCGGCATTCGATACCCAGTTCTGACCGCCATCCACGGAAAATCAGCCATGGCCCTTCGCGTCGCCGTCCAGATGGATCCCATCGACCGCATCAACATCGCCGGCGATTCCACCTTCGCGCTGCTGCTCGAAGCGCAGGCGCGTGGCCATGAGCTGCATTATTACACGCCCGATCGCCTCGCTCTGGTCGGCGACACGCCCTTCGTGCGCGCCGAGCCTCTGCAGGTGCGCGACAGGGCCGGCGATCATTTCACTCTGGGCGAAAGCGAACGGCGCAAGCTCTCCGATTTCGATGTCATCCTGCTGCGGCAGGACCCGCCCTTCGATCTTGCCTACATCACGACGACGCATCTGCTGGAGCGCGTCCACCCCAAGACGCTCGTGGTCAACAATCCGGCCTCCGTCCGCAACGCACCGGAAAAGGTGTTCGTCACCGAATTCCCGGACCTGATGCCGCCGACGCTCGTCACCCGCGATCCCGCCGAGATCGCCCGCTTCCGAGCCGAACATGGCGACATCGTCATGAAGCCGCTGTACGGCCATGGCGGCGCGGCGGTGTTCCGCGTCCGGCAGGACGATCAGAATTACGGCTCCCTGATCGACATCTTCTCCACCACGTGGCGCGAGCCCTGGGTGGTGCAGACCTTCCTTCCGGCCGTGGCCCAGGGCGACAAGCGCATCATCCTCGTCGATGGCGAATTCGCAGGCGCCGTCAACCGCGTTCCGGCGGCCGACGATCTCCGCTCCAATATGGTGCGCGGCGGCCAGGCGGCGGCCACGGAACTCACGCCGCGCGAGCGTGAGATCTGCGAGCGCATCGGCCCCGCATTGAAGAAGATGGGCCTCCTGTTCGTCGGCATCGACGTGATCGGCGATTACCTCACCGAAATCAACGTCACCTCGCCCACCGGCATTCGCGCCATCCAGCGGGTCGGCGGGCCGGATATTGCCGCAATCATCTGGGACAGGATCGCCGACGCACGCCGGTCCTGATCGGCCGACCGCCGCGAAACGTCCTCTTTCTTCGGTGCCGAATGGCCGCCCCTAACACAGATGTCCCGGCCGCTCCCGAGGAGGAGACCGGCCGCTTCTCGCTGGCGCGTCTCGGCCCATGGCGTCATGCCGTCACGGCCCTGGTCGTGGCGATCGTGCTCGGCCTGGTCTGGCTCGCGCTCAGCCATTTCGCCGAAGAGGTCACCTATCAGGACATCGCGCAGGAACTGGCATCGACCCCCTGGTCGTCGATAGGTCTGGCCATATTCGCCACCTTCGCCAGCTTCATCACGTTGTCCTTCTACGACGTGTCGGCGCTGCGCTTCATCGGCCGCCCGCTGCCCTATCCGCAGGTCGGCCTCACCTCGTTCTTCGCCTATGCGGTCGGTAATGTCGCGGGCTTCGGCCCCCTGACGGGCGGCGCGGTGCGCTATCATTTCTACGCGCCCATGGGCCTCGACGCCGAGGACATCGGCAAGATCGTCGCCTTCGTCACCGCCACCTTCACGCTCGGCATCGCCTCCGTCACCGGCCTCGGACTGATCTTCGTGGCCGAAGACGTCGCGGCGCCCTTGCGCCTGCCTCCTTCGCTGCTGCAGGGGGCGGGCTGGGCCACCGTCGGTCTCGTCATTTTCCTCGGCGTGTTATCCGCGCTCGGCAAGGAAGCGCGCCTGTTCGGCCGTGTCATCCGGCTGCCGAAGCCGCACATCTTCGCCCTTCAGATCATCATCGCGGCGGGCGATCTGGCCTGCTCCGGCGCGGCGCTCTGGTTCCTCCTGCCGGATTCGGGCATGACGCTGCCGGGCTTTATCGCCATCTACAGCGTCGCGGTCGGGCTCGGCATTCTCAGCCATGTGCCGGGCGGCATCGGCGTCTTTGATGCCGTCATCATCGCGGTCATGGGCCGTCACATGCCGATCAACCAGGTGTTCGGCGCGCTCATCCTGTATCGCGCGATCTATTATCTGCTGCCCCTGTTCGTGTCCGCGCTGGCCGCGAGCTTTCTCACCGCGCGCCGCATCGTCCAGGGCTCGCATTCCACGGCCATCCGCAACGCGGCCCGCGTGGCTCCGGCCGTGCTGTCGGCGCTCACCTTCTGCCTCGGCGCCATCCTCATCCTGTCGAGCGTCACGCCCGCGACCGACGCCGCGCTCGGCGCGCTGTCCGGCATCGTGCCCCTGTTCGTGCTGGAAAGCGCCCATTTCCTCTCCAGCGTTCTGGGGCTGGGCCTCCTCATCGTGGCGCGCGGTCTGGCCTTCCGCCTCACGGGCGCGTGGTGGATCGCCCTGTTCGCCATCGGCGCGGCCATCGTGCTGTCGCTGATCAAGGCCGTCGCCCTGATCGAGGCCGGCCTCCTCGTGCTCCTGCTTCTCTCATTGATCGCGACGCGCGATCAATTCACCCGCCCCTCGCTGCTGACCGACCAGATCCTGTCGCCGGCCTGGCTCGCGGCCATCGCCACCATTCTCGTCACCGCCCTGGCCGTCCTGTTCGTGGCCTATCGCGATGTCGATTACGTGCACGAGCTCTGGTGGCAGTTCGAGGTTTCGGCCGAAGCGCCGCGCTCGCTGCGGGCTCTGCTCGGCATTTCCCTTCTCGCGGGCTGCATCGCCGGCTGGAACCTGCTTCGCCACGCCCGCTATCCCGCCACCATCCCCACTCCCGAGGATCTCGAGCGCATCGGCCCCATCATCGACGGCCAGCCACAGGCCGACGCCAATCTGGCGCGCACGGGCGACAAGAGCCTGATGTTTTCGGAAGATGGCCGCGCCTTCATCATGTATGGCGCGCGGGCACGCACCTGGGTCGCGCTGTTCGATCCGATCGGCCCGCAGGATGCCTGGCCGGCGCTCATCTGGCGCTTCGTGGAAGCTGCGCGCGAAGCCGGCGCCCGCGCCGTGTTCTACCAGGTCGCCGCCGACAATCTGGCGCTCTACGCCGATGTCGGCCTGCAGGCCTTTAAGCTCGGTGAGGAAGCACGTCTCGACCTCACCGAATTCGACCTCGTCGGCTCCCGGCGAGCCACCCTGCGCCAGACCCATGCGCGCGGCCAGCGCGAAGGCCTCGTTTTCGAAATCGTCGAAATCGCCGACATTCCCGCCATCCTGACGGACCTCCAGCGCGTTTCGGATTCCTGGCTGGCCCATCACAAGGCGCGCGAAAAACGCTTCTCGCTCGGCGCCTTCAGCCCCACTTACATCCTCTCTCAGCCCGTCGCGATCCTTCGCCACGAGGGCCGCATCGTCGCCTTCGCCAATCTGCTCACCACGCAGACGCGGGAGGAAGCCTCCATCGACCTCATGCGCTTCGAGAAGGAAGCGCCCAAGATCGCCATGGAATTTCTCTTCACCACGCTGTGCCTTCATTTCAAGGCCCAGGGATTCCACTGGTTCGTGCTCGGCATGGCTCCGCTGTCGGGCATGTCGCGCAGCCCGGCCGCGCCGCTCTGGCACCGCATCGGTCGCGCCCTGTTCGAGCACGGCGAGCGGTTCTATAATTTTCGGGGCCTGCGGGCCTTCAAGACCAAATTCAGCCCGCATTGGAGCCCGCGCTATTTCGCGGTGCCGGGCGGCATCGAGCCGGCCATCGCGCTCACCGATGTCGCGGCGCTGATCGGCGGCGGGTTGAAGGGGGTCATCACGAAGTGAAAATCCGGCTCGCTCTCCTGCTCGCAGGCCTCGCTTTTCCTGCCGCCGCGCAGGAGGTCGCGCCACCGCCGCCCGCTCCCCCGCTCGACGCCGGTCTTCTCGGCACCCCCCTCATCCTCAAGCCCGCCATTTCTGCGAAGGGCGTCGCCTACATCGTCTCCGGCCTCGATGGTTGGGGCGCGCGCGAACAGGCCGCCGCCGAGGAGGTGCAGGCCGCCGGCATCGCCGCCATCGGCATCGACCTGGCGGACTACAAGACGCGCCTCGACGCCGACGACGGCGAATGCCTCTATCTCGTCAGCGATCTCGAAGGCGTCAGCTATCAGGTGCAGCGCGAGCTCGGCATCCAGACCTATCGCTCGCCCGTCATCGGCGGCTTCGCGGAAGGCGGCGGCCTTGTCCTGTCCATCGCCCAGCAGACCCCCGCCGCCACCATCGGCGCGGCCATCGCCGTCGATGCCGAAGCTCCGCCCACCTTCGCGAAGCCGCTCTGCGGTCTCGATGCCGATCCGCCGGAAACCGGCATCGCCGCCATCCGCGCGCTCTCGACGCCGGCCGCAAGCCAGAACGGCCGCGGCGTGGTAACGGCCGTCGCCGCTCGAGGCATCGCCATCGAGGCGTCTGACACCGCAGACACTCCATCCCACGCGCTCGCCGTCGCTCTTGTCGCAAGCCTCGCCGCGCCGACGAAAGCCGACGACCGCCTGTCCGCGCTCCCCCTCGTCGAACTCGCCGCCACCACGCCATCCGACACGATCGCCATCGTCTATTCCGGTGACGGCGGCTGGCGCGACCTCGACAAGACCATCGCCGAAACCTTCCAGGCCCGTGGCGTGTCCACGATCGGCGTCGATTCGCTGCGCTATTTCTGGTCCGAGAAAAAGCCGGAAGACGTCGCCCGCGACCTCAAATCCATCATCGACCGCTACCGCACACGCTGGCACGCAAAGCATGTTCTTCTGGTGGGCTATTCCTTCGGTGCCGATATGCTGCCCGAAGTCTTCAATCTCCTCCCCGCCGCCACGCAGAAGCTCGTTTCCCAGATATCCCTTCTCGGCTTTTCCGAACAGGCGGGCTACGAAATCTCGGTCGCCGGGTGGCTTGGACAGGCCACCGCCGAGGGCCATCCCACCCTTCCGGAACTTGCCCGCATCGATCCCGCCCTGATCCAGTGCATCTATGGACGCGAGGAGGACGACAGCGCCTGCCCCGCCCTCGCCGGCAAGGGCATCGAGATAGTCGAAACCGAGGGCGGCCACCATTTCGACGAGGATTACGAGGCCCTCGCGGCCCGCATTCTGGAAGGAGCCCGGCGTCGAACCCATTGATGTTCTTCAAATGTTCTTGACGCGCACGCCCGCTTCGTCCAGCGTGCGGTCATCATTGCTGGGGAGCAATTCATGGTCGCGTTCGTCTCAACAATGGCCTTCGAAGGCATCGAGGCGAAGCCGGTCGACGTCCAGGTCCAGCTCGCCTCGGGCCTGCCCGCCTTCACACTCGTCGGCCTCGGCGACAAGGCCGTCACCGAAGCACGCGAGCGGGTGCGTGCCGCCCTCACAGCATCGGGGCTCGCTCTGCCGCCCAAGCGCATCACCATCAACCTCGCCCCGGCCGACCTGCCGAAAGAAGGCTCCCATTACGATCTTCCCATAGCGCTCGGCCTCATGGCCGCCATGGGCGCTCTGCCTCAGGAAGCTCTTGCCGGCTACACGGTGCTCGGCGAACTGGCGCTCGACGGCACGATCAGCCGGGTCGCGGGCGTCCTGCCGGCCGCCATCGCCGCCAATGCGCGCGGCCACGGCCTCATCTGCCCCGCCGCCGACGGGCCGGAAGCCGCCTGGGCCAGCGCCGATCTGGATATCCTCGCCCCGCAATCCCTCATCCAGCTCGTCAACCATTTCAAGGGCACGCAATTGATGGCCCGCCCACGCCCCGGCCTGCGCGAAACGGTGCCGGACGATCTCGATCTGCGCGACGTGAAGGGACAGGAAACCGCCAAGCGCGCGCTGGAGATCGCGGCTGCCGGCGGGCACAACCTCATCATGGTCGGCCCGCCCGGCGCCGGCAAAAGCATGCTGGCCGCGCGCCTGCCGTCCATCCTGCCGCCGCTCGCCCCGCCGGAATTGCTGGAGCTCGCCATGATCCGCTCGGTCGCGGGCGATCTGGCGGGCGGCGTGCTGTCGGACCGACGGCCCTTCCGCGCTCCGCACCATTCGGCCAGCATGGCGGCCCTTGTCGGCGGGGGTGTCCGCCCACGCCCCGGCGAGATCGCGCTGTCCCACAACGGCGTCCTGTTCCTCGATGAGCTGCCGGAATTCCAGCCGGCCGTTCTCGATGCGCTGCGCCAGCCGCTCGAGACCGGCAATGTTTCGGTGGCACGGGCCAATCATCGCATCACCTATCCGGCCCGCTTTCAGCTCATCGCCGCCATGAACCCCTGCAAATGCGGCCGCGCCGGCGAGCCTGGCCATGTCTGTCGGCGCGGCGCACGCTGCGCCGATGAATATCGCAGCCGCCTGTCCGGCCCCCTGCTCGATCGCATCGACCTGCACATCGAGGTCGCCGCCGTCACGGCCACCGATCTCCTCCTGCCGCCGCCGACCGAAGGCAGCCGTGAAGTCGCGGCCCGTGTCGCCGCCGCGCGCGGCATGCAGAAACTCCGGTATGAGGCCATGGGCCTGCCCGCCCGCACCAATGCCGAGGCCGGCGCCAGCGCGATCGAGGTCGCGGCCGCGCCGGACAAAGCGGGCCTGCGCCTTCTTCAGGAGGCCGCCAGCGCCATGCGCTTATCAGCACGCGGCTATCATCGCGTGCTCAAGGTCGCCCGCACCATCGCCGACCTTGCCGGGGCCGAGGAGGTCGGCCGCGTTCATCTCGCCGAAGCCCTGTCCTATCGGACATTGGTCGACAAGGTCGCGCTGGCCGCCTAGTTTAACCGGGCCGGATATTTGTCACACATCTGTCCTGAGAATGTGTTGGAACAGGTGTTATGCAGAACGTTACTTCACTGTTCCCGCCTTTCGCAGTAAAGCCCGCCCGATGGTGGCCGGGTTTTGCCGGCGCCACGCCGCATGGGCCGGAACGGATGCCGGAGACCCTCGGCCGGATCGGCAACCTCGAAGTCCGCCTCGCGCACAAGCGCAAGGAGATCAAGCGCGCCCAGCGGCTGCGCTACCGCGTCTTCTTCGAGGAGATGTCGGCCATTCCCAGCCCGGCGGCGCGCCTCACCCGCCGCGACAAGGACCGTTACGACGCGGTCTGCGATCATCTCGTGGTGTTCGATCACACACTCGCGCCGGGGCATTTCGGCCAGCCGAAAAAGCCCCGTGTCGTCGGCACCTATCGCCTGCTGCGGCAGGACGCGGCCCGGATCGCCGGTGGCTTCTACACCGCGTCGGAATTCGACATCGCGCCGCTTCTCGCCGCCCATCCCGGCCAGAACATGCTGGAGCTTGGCCGCTCCTGCGTGCTGCCCGCCTACCGCGACAAGCGCACGGTCGAATTGCTGTGGCAGGGGATCTGGGCCTACATCCTGGCTCACGACGCCGACATCATGTTCGGCTGCGCCAGCCTGGAGGGCACCGATCCCAACGCGCTCGCGCTGCCGCTCAGCTACCTCCACCATTATCACACCGCCGGCGGCGAATGGGCGGCGCGCGCCTTGGCGCAGCACCGCGTGCCGATGGACCTCATCCCGAAGGAAGCCATCGACCCCAAGGCGGCCTTGCGTGCGCTGCCGCCCCTCATCAAGGGCTATCTGCGGCTCGGCGCCATGGTGGGTGACGGCGCGGTGGTCGATCGCCAGTTCGGCACCACCGACGTGCTGATGATCCTGCCCCGCAAGATCATCAATCCGCGCTACATCGATTATTACGGACCCTCGGCCGGCCGCCACGCCGCCTGAAACCGTCCACAGCCAGCCGCATGGGATGGCGTGAAACCGCCCGCGCTCTCTGCTAGCAAAGACGGCATGAAAGCGGACACGGCGAGCGAGGGGCAAAGCGGGGCGGACAGCCGCGTCACGCCCATGATGGCGCAATATCTCGAGATCAAGAGCGCCAATCCGGATTGCCTCCTGTTCTATCGGATGGGCGATTTCTACGAGCTGTTCTTCGACGATGCCGAACTGGCCAGCCGCGCCCTAGGCATCACGCTGACGAAGCGCGGCAAGCACCGGGGTGCCGACATCCCGATGTGCGGCGTGCCGGTCGAGCGCTCCGAGGATTACCTGCACCGGCTGATCGAGCGCGGCTTCCGCGTTGCGGTGTGCGAGCAGATCGAAGACCCGGCGGAAGCGAAGAAGCGCGGCGGCAAATCCGTCGTCCAGCGCGATGTGGTGCGCCTCGTCACCGCCGGCACCCTCACCGAGGACAATCTGCTCGATCCCCGGCGCGCCAATCGCCTGGCCGCCCTGTCGCGCCTGCGCACGGGCGAAGAGGAGGTCGTGTTCGGCATCGCCGCGCTCGATATCTCGACCGGCATCTTCGCTGTTTCGGAGGCCGGCCAGAAAGGCCTCGGCGCGGAGCTGGCGCGGCTCGAACCCGCGGAAATCGTGGTGCCGGAAAGCTTCCTCGAAGACGCCGCCCTCGCCGAGCTTCTCGGAAGTCTCGGCGTTCCGCTCGCGCCTGCCGGCCGGGATATGTCCGATGGCGCCAGCGCCGCCCGCCGCCTGGGCGAGATTTACGGCACCTCCACCGTGGATGGCTTCGGCGCGCTCAGCCGGTCCGAGCTTTGCGCCGCGGCGCTTGCCGCGAGCTATGTCGCCCGCAGCCAGCGCGCGGCCCACCCGCCGCTTGCCATTCCCCGCCGCTCGGAACGCGGGCTTTTTCTCGAAATCGACGCCGCCACCCGCGCCAGCCTCGAACTCACCCGCACCCTGTCCGGCGAGCAGACCGGCAGCGTCCTCCATGCGGTGGACCGCTCGGTCACGGCCGGCGGCAGCCGCCTTCTGGCGGAGCGCCTCGCCAGTCCCCTCACCGACCCGGACGCCATTCTCGCGCGGCTGGATGCGGTCTCGCATTTCGTCGACGATGCCGCCTTACGGAGCGACATTCGCACCTCGCTCAAGGCCGCGCCGGATCTCGCCCGCGCCGTGCAGCGTCTGGCCTTCGGCCGGGGCGGCCCGCGTGATCTCGCCTGCGTCCGCGACGGGCTCATAGCCGCCGGCACCCTTGCCGCGCGGCTGAACGGCAACCTCCCGGCCGTCCTCGAGGGCATCCGCGCCGCACTGCTTTCGCCCGATCCGGCATGGGAAAAGGCCCTGTGCGACGCGCTGGCCGACGATCTGCCGTTGCGCACCTCCGATGGCGGCTTCGTGCGTGGGGGCCAGGACGCCGAGCTCGACGCGCAGCGCGCATTGCGTGACGATTCCCGCCGCGTCATCGCCGGCATGCAGGCGCGCTATGCCGAAGAGACCAGCCACCGCACCCTGCGCATCAAGCATACCAATTTTCTCGGCTATTTCGTCGAGGTGCCCGCCCAGGCCGGGGAGGAGCTGCGGCTTCCCCCGTGGAATGAAACCTTCGTTCATCGCCAGACGCTGCAGGGCGCCATGCGCTTCTCCACGGTCGAATTGTCCGACCTGGAAACCCGCATCGCCGCCGCGGCCGACCGCGCTTTGTCGCGGGAAATGGCGATCTTCGCAGCTCTGTCGGCAACGATCATCTCCGCGCACGAGGTGCTGAAGAAGGTCGCGGACGCACTCGCCGGGCTCGATGTGGCCGCAGCTCTCGCCGAGCTCGCGGTCGAGCAACGCTACGCCCGTCCCCGCATCGATCGCTCGCTGGCGTTCGAGATCGAGGGCGGCCGCCACCCGGTTGTCGAGCAGGCTTTGGCCGGCGCGGCCTTCATCGCCAACGATTGCACTCTGTCGGTCGGTGACGGAGAAGCAGGTCAAATCTGGCTCGTCACCGGCCCCAATATGGGCGGCAAGTCCACCTTCCTGCGCCAGAACGCGCTCATCGCCATCCTCGCCCAAGCCGGTAGCTTCGTGCCGGCCGCATCCGCCCATATCGGCGTGGTCGATCGGCTGTTCAGCCGCGTCGGCGCGGCCGACGATCTCGCACGCGGGCGCTCCACCTTCATGGTCGAGATGGTAGAAACCGCCGCCATCCTCAATCAGGCCACGGAGCGCTCGCTTGTCATCCTGGACGAGATCGGCCGCGGCACCTCCACCTTCGATGGCCTGTCCATCGCCTGGGCTACGGTCGAGCATCTGCACGCGACGAACCGAAGCCGGGCGCTGTTCGCCACCCATTTCCATGAGCTGACGCAGCTCGCCAAGCGTCTCGAGCGTCTCGTCAACGTCACCATGCGCGTGGCCGAATGGAAGGGCGACGTGGTTTTCCTCCACGAGGTCGCGCCCGGCGTTGCCGACCGCTCCTACGGCGTGCAGGTCGCCAAGCTCGCCGGCCTCCCCGGCGCCGTGGTCGAGCGCGCCCGCACCATCCTCGCCGAACTCGAAGGCGCCGAACGCGGTGCCCCGCGCAAGGCCCTGATCGACGACCTGCCCCTGTTCGCCGCTCTCGCCCAGCCCGCCAGCGCTCCCCCGCCTGCCGAGGAAGAACCCGCGCTGGAGGCCCTCGACGCGCTCGATCCCGACGCCCTCACCCCCCGCGCCGCGCTGGAGGCGCTCTATCGGCTGAAATCCCTGCGCTCATCCGGCTGAAAGGCCCCTGTTCGCGGGCCCGGCCACGGCATAGATTGGCGGCATGAACGTCGCCCTGCGCAAGAAGCCCGTCTCGACGCTGCCCATCCTGATCGATCGCGCCCGGCTCGACGCCGATCTCGACGCCATCGCCGCCACCCATGCCGACGATCAGCCGGCGCGGGTCAACGCGGTCAAGGCCCGGCTCAAGGAGGCTCTGCGCGAGGGCCGCGAGATCGCCCGGCTCTGGCTGGAGGAAAATGCCCACGGCCGCGCCTGCGCCCAGCAGATCTCGCACCTCATGGACGAGATCATCCGCGCGCTGCACGCCTATATCCTGCGCCACGTCCATCCCACGGCTCCGAACGCGGCCGCCAGCGAGCGTCTCGCCATCATCGCGGTCGGCGGCTACGGGCGCGGCCTGCTCGCGCCGGGCTCCGACATCGATCTCCTGTTTCTTTCACCGAGTGACGCCACGCTTTGGGGCCACGCGGTGGTCGAGGCCATGCTTTACGTGCTGTGGGATCTCGGCTTGAAGATCGGCCATTCCGTGCGCGGCCTCGACGAATGCATCCGCCAGTCGCGCGCCGATATCACCATCCGCACCGCCGTGCTCGAGGCCCGCCCGATCTGCGGCGACGTCGAGCTTGCCGAGGTTTTGGCCGCCCGCTTCGACCGCGAGGTCGTGCAGGGCACCGCGCTCGAATTCGTCACCGCCAAGCTCGCCGAGCGCGACGAGCGCTACCGCCGCACCGAAACCTCGCGCTATGTGGTCGAGCCCAACGTCAAGGAGGGCAAAGGCGGCCTGCGCGATCTCCACACGCTGTTCTGGATCGCCAAATACGTCTACCGCGTCCGCGAGGTCGAGGATCTGGTGGAGGCCGGCCTGTTCTCGGGCTCGGAGCTCACCATGTTCCTCAAGGCCGAGGACTTCCTGTGGGCCGTGCGCTGCCATCTGCACTTCGCCACGGGCCGCGCCGAGGACCGCCTGAGCTTCGATCTGCAGCCCGAGATCGCCTCCCGCCTCGGCTATCAGGTCCATCCCGGCCTCACGCCGGTCGAGCGTTTCATGAAGCATTACTTCGTCGTCGCGAAGGATGTCGGCGATCTCACCGCCATCGTCTGCGCCGCTCTGGAGCAGAAGCACGCCAAGAAGCCGCCTCGGCTCGATCGCATTTTCCGTCCGTGGAAGCACAGCGCCATGAAGCCGCGCCCGCTGCCGGAGACGGAGGACTTCCTGGTCGTGGGCGAGCGCCTGACGGTGCGCGACAACGAGGTCTTCACGCGCGATCCCGTCAACCTCATCCGCATCTTCCATCTGGCGGATCGCCACGATCTGGCCCTCCACCCCGACGCGATGCGCCTCGTCACGCGCTCGCTCAAGCTGATCGGACGCGCCACGCGTGAGGATCCCGAGGCCAACCGGCTCTTCCTGGAAATCCTCACCTCGCGCCAGGCGCCGGAGACCGTTCTGCGCCGCATGAACGAGACCGGCGTGCTCGGCCGCTTCATCCCGGAATTCGGCAAGGTCGTCGGGATGATGCAGTTCAACATGTATCACCATTACACGGTGGACGAGCATCTCATCCGGGCGGTCGGCATCCTGGCCGAGATGGAAGCCGGCAATCTGAACGAAGAGCACCCGCTGTCGAATTCGGTGCTGCCCGAAATCACGAGCCGCACCCTGCTCTACGTCGCGGTCCTGTTTCACGACATCGCCAAGGGACGGCCGGACGATCATTCGCTCGCTGGCGCGCGCATCATGCGCAAGCTTGGGCCGCGCCTCGGCCTTTCGCCGGCCGACACCGAGACCGCCGCCTGGCTCATCGAGAACCACCTGCTGATGTCCAACACGGCCCAGTCGCGCGACATCTCCGACGCCGGCACGATCCAGGCCTTCTCCGCCAAGGTCCAGACGCTGGAGCGTCTGAAGATGCTGCTCGTGCTCACGGTCGCCGACGTGAAGGCCGTAGGCCCGGGCGTGTGGACGGCGTGGAAGGGCCAGCTCCTGCGCACGCTCTATTGGGAGAGCGAGCTCGTCCTCGCCGGCGGTCATTCCATGACCGATCGCAACAAGCGCGTCGCCGCCGCAAAGGCCCGCACGCGCGAGGCGCTGCCCGACTGGTCGGACGAGGATTACGCCTCCTACGCCTCCCGGCACTATCCGCCCTATTGGCTGAAGGTGGAGCCGGAGCGCCGCGTCGCCCATGCCCGCTTCTTCCGGCAGGCCGAGAAGGCCGACACCCGCCTCGCCACCGATTTCACGACCCATGCCGAACACGGCGTGACGGAGATCACCGTCCTCGCGCAGGACCATCCGCGTCTGCTCGCGGTCATCGCCGGCGCCTGCGCGGCCATCGGCGCCAACATCGTCGACGCCTACATCAACACGACGACCGACGGCATGGCGCTCGATTCCATCTTCGTCGATCGCGCCTTTGCCGATGAAGACGACGAACGCCGCCGGGCGGGGCGCATCGCCACCACCATCGAGCGCGCGCTCCTGGGCGAGGTGTGGCTGACCGACGCCATGCAGAAGAAGGCCGAGCAGCGCCACCGCCGCACCCGCGCCTTCGACATCGAGCCGCAGGTCATCGTCACCAATGAATGGTCGCACCGCTACACGGTCATCGAGGTCTCGGGTCTCGACCGGCCGGGCCTGCTCTATGAGCTGACGGCCAGCGTCTCCCGGCTCAACCTCAACATCGCCTCCGCGCACATCGTCACGTTTGGCGAGAAAGCGGTCGACGTGTTCTATGTGACCGATCTGACGGGCGGGAAGATCACCTCGCCCGCGCGCCAGGAAGCCATCCGGTCTGCGCTTGTGGACGTGCTGTCATCGCCCGCAGAACTTGGCCCGCTGCACTGACCGCGTGGTGACGAACATGACGCTTGTGCATGCCTAAACCTGCGGCAATGGGCAAAAACTTCGGTCAAATACCGCGAAAACCCGATCCATCCAGCTTCGGGGAAAGATGTCGTTAAGTCCCGCGCGACATAGCTTGACCCGAGGAGCGGGAGAGACATGGCCGGGATCGGGGATCGAGACGCGCAGCAGGCGGTGACGGCAGGGGCCGCCGACGCCTCAGGCACCGTTACGCTCGACGCGCTGACCACCGCCCGCCTCGACGCCGAAGCCGCGCTCGCGCAGGCCCGCCGCGCCGAGGAGCGCCTGCGCGAAGCCCTGGAAATCCTGCCCGAGGGCATCGTCTTCCTCAACAGCGACGGCCGATACATCCTCTGGAACCAGAAATACGCCGAGATGTATGCCGGCACGGCGGACCTGTTCCACGAGGGCGCTCGCCTGGAGGAGACGCTGCGGATCGGCGTCTCGCGCGGCAATTACCCCGATGCGGCCGGCCGCGAGGAGGAATGGATCGCCCAGCGCATGGCCCATCTGCAGCGCGCCGAAGGACGTCACGAGCAGAAGCTGAAGGATGGCCGCACCATCCTGATCCAGGAACGCCGCACCAAGGATGGCGGCATCATCGGCCTGCGGGTCGATGTCACCGAGATGAAGGCACGCGAGGAATCCTTCCGCCTGCTCTTCGCCGAGAACCCCGTTCCCATGTTTGTCCATGCACTGGACGACGACCGCATCCTCGCCGTCAACGAGGCGGCCGAGCAGCATTACGGTTTCAGCGCCGCCGAACTGCTCGGCATGCGGCTGTCCGATCTGCGCGTGCCCGAAAGAGACATCGGGACCCCGAAACCATCGGAGCCGGAAACCGGAACCACCTGGCGGCAGCGCAAGAGCAATGGCGAGGAGATTTCCGTCGTCGTCTATGCCCGCGATCTTCCGTATGAGGGCCGCCCGGCGGCTCTGCTCGCCATGGTCGACATCACGGAGCGCCAGCGGGCGGAGCAGCGCGTCGCCTTCATGGCGCACCACGATGCCCTGACCGGCCTGCCGAACCGCACCCTGTTCCGCGAGCGCGTGGCCCAGGCCTTGCGCCTCAACCGGCGCGACGAAATGGTCGGCATGCTCTGCATCGACCTCGACGACTTCAAGGCGGTCAACGACACGTTCGGCCATCCCACGGGCGATCATCTGCTCCAGCTGGTCACGATGCGCCTGCGCGACGAGGTGCGCGAAACCGATACGGTCGCCCGGCTCGGCGGCGACGAATTCGCCATCCTGCAGACCGGCATCGCCAATCCGGAAGACGCGAGCGCACTGGCAGGTCGCCTCGTGCAGGCGGTATCCGCCCCCTACGAGATCGATGGCCACATCATTTCCGTGGGCATTTCGGTCGGCATCGCGCTCGGCCCGGGCGACGGCGCCGATTGCGAGCGGCTCCTGAAGAGCGCCGACATGGCGCTTTACCGCTCCAAGACGGAGGGCCGTGGCACTTATTGCTTCTTCGAGACCGGCATGGATGCCCGGCTTCAGGCCCGCCGCAGGATGGAATTCGACCTCCGCCACGCTCTGGCAACCGAGGCGTTCGAGGTTCATTACCAGCCCCTCGTCACCCTGGCGACCGGCGTGGTGTCCGGCTTCGAGGCTCTCGCGCGCTGGAACCACCCGGAAATAGGCGAGATCTCGCCCGCGGATTTCATCCCCGTCTGCGAGGAAATGGGCCTCATCACCTCGCTGGGCGCCTATGTGCTGCGCCGCGCCTGCCGCGACGCCGCCGCCTGGCCGGACGACATCAAGGTCGCGGTCAATCTCTCGCCGATCCAGTTTCGCGCCGGCAATCTGTTCGCGGTCGTTGCCGATGCGCTGAAAACGTCGGGCCTGGCCCCGCAGCGCCTCGAACTTGAGATCACCGAAACCCTTTTGCTCGAAAAGAGCGAGCACGTGCTCGCCACCCTTCACGCCTTGCGCGCGCTCGGTGTCCGCATCTCCATGGACGATTTCGGAACGGGCTATTCCTCGCTGAGCTATCTGCGCTCGTTCCCGTTCGACAAGATCAAGATCGACCGGTCTTTCGTCAGCAACCTCACGCACAATCCCGATTCCCAAGCCATCGTGCGCGCCATCCTCAGCCTCGGCGCCAGTCTCGGCATCACCATCACTGCCGAGGGCGTGGAGAACGAAAGCGATCTCGCCTGCCTCAAGGCCGAGGGTTGCCCCGAAGGTCAGGGCTTCCTGTTCGCGCGCGCTTTGCCCGCCCCCTCGGCAGCCGCCCTCCTCGCGGCCCCGCGGCCGCAGCCCGACACCATCCCCGCCTAGATCACACGGCGTCCGCGCCGCATCTGTCGATCAAACGAAAACAGCCGCCCCGAGGGGCGGCTGCCTTACGCGTTTGAAAGATTGCGCCCTTTTCAGAGCGGCTGGCGCCAATACTCGCCCTGGCCGCCCTGGCCGTAGGATGCCATCGGGCCGGTGTTTCCAACCATGCCGTGCTGGTGCACCACCACCGTCGTTCCGGTCGGAACCCGCTGGTAGAGATCGATGATGTCCTGCGCGAACATGCGGATGCAGCCGCTGGACACCGCCGTGCCGATCGTGTGCGGCTCGCTCGTTCCGTGGATGCGGTACAGCGTGTCGCGGTTGCCCTGGAACAGATACAGCGCGCGCGAACCCAGCGGGTTCTGCGGGCCGCCTTCCATGCCGCCGGCCCATTGCGCGTTGCGCTCTGGTTCGCGGCGGATCATGTCGGCGGTCGGCGTCCAGCGCGGCCACATCGCCTTGCGCTTGATCGTGGCGCGGCCATCCCAGGCCAATCCCTCGCGACCCACGCCGATGCCGTAGCGCAGCGACTGGCCGCCTTCCTGGATCAGATAGAGGAACCGCTCCTGCGTATCGACGACGATCGTGCCGGGCTGTTCCGGCCCGTTATAGGCCACGACCTGCCGGATGAACTTGGGATGCACGCGCGAAATATCCGTCGCCGGCACTGGGAATTTCTCGTTCGGCAGCGGCCCGTACATGTCGAGCACGTCGCGCGGATGGTTGTAACGCGGGCCGCCGCTCTGCGCAGGAGCCATCGCAGTCGTGCCTGAGGTGACGCATCCGCCCAGAGCGAGGGCAAGTGCCGCCGCACCGGACACCAGGAAGCAGCGACGATCGATCGTGGGAAGGGACATGAACGGGTATCTCAACTCTGACACGCAACAGGTGCAACAAGGCGGCGGCACCGATTGCTTAGCCGAGGAAACCCGCAAGACGGAAGGCGGATCCATGGCGAAAACACGGCAGCGCAACACTGTTGCCTCCGGGCAACAACATCGGCTCCTCCTCTGGAGGCGTCCGATCCCGCTGTCCGCAACGTGGTTAAATTTGCCCGCCTTTGGTTAAAAAACTTGCCGCATCCGCCACAATCTGCGGATCGTGCTTGCCGATCGCGTTCTTGTCCTTCCCGGCATAGTCGATGCCTTTCAGCACCAGCCGAATGGCCTCCAGCCGGGCGCGGCCCTTGTCGTTCGAGCGGATCACCGTCCAGGGCGCAGCCTTGGAATGGGTGCGGCGCAGCATCTGTTCACCAGCGGCGCCATACTCGTCCCATTTGGGCAGCCCCTCATAATCGACGGGCGACAGCTTCCAGTGCTTCAGGGGGTCGTGGCGCCGGTCGAACAGCCGTTTCAGCTGCATCTCCCGCCCGATCGTCAGCCACACCTTGAACAGGCGGATGCCGTCCTCCACCAGCATGCGCTCGAAGACGGGCGCCGTCTCGAGAAAGTGATCGGCCTCCGCCGGCGTCGCGAAGCCCATCACCGGCTCCACCACGGCGCGGTTGTACCAGGAGCGGTCGAACAGCACGATCTCGCCGGCGGCCGGCAATTGCGCGATGTAGCGCTGGAAATACCATTGCCCCCGTTCGACGTCGCTCGGTTTCGCCAAGGCCACCACGCGGGCGGAGCGCGGGTTCAGATGCTCGGTGAAGCGCTGGATCGTACCGCCCTTGCCGGCGCTGTCGCGCCCCTCGAACAGCACCACGATGCGCGCACCGGTCTCCTTCGCCCAGGCCTGCAGCTTCAGCAGCTCGATCTGCAGCAGCCGCAATTGCGCCTCGTAGGCGTCCTTCTTCAGCTTCTTGTCGTACGGAAATCCACCGCTTGCGAAAGCGCGCTCCTCGATCTCCTCCGGCAATTCGGGATGATCGAGATCGACATGCACGCCGTCGATGACGACGTCGGGGCCGGGGTAGAGATCCGTCACGCGTTCTCCTATTCGTCCATCTTCAGCGCGGCGATGAAAGCTTCCTGCGGAATCTCCACCTTGCCGAACTGGCGCATCCGCTTCTTGCCCTCTTTCTGCTTGTCCAGCAGCTTGCGCTTGCGGGAAACGTCGCCGCCATAGCACTTGGCGGTCACGTCCTTGCGCAGCGCCGAGATCGTTTCGCGCGCGATGACCTTGCCGCCGATCGCCGCCTGGATCGGAATCTTGAACAGATGGTGCGGGATCAGCTCCTTCAGCTTCTCGCACATCGCGCGTCCCCGCCCTTCGGCGCGGGTGCGGTGCACCAGCATGGAGAGCGCGTCGACCGGCTCCTCGTTGACGAGGATCTGCATCTTCACGAGGTCGCCGGCGCGAAGGTCGGTGATCGTGTAGTCGAAGCTCGCATAGCCCTTCGAGATCGATTTCAGCCGGTCGTAGAAGTCGAACACCACCTCGTTCAGCGGCAGGTCGTAGACCACCATCGCGCGCTTGCCGACGTAATTGAGGTCGATCTGGGTGCCGCGCCGGTCCTGGCACAGCTTCAGCACGCCGCCGAGATATTCGTCGGGCGTCAGGATCGTGGCGCGGATCCACGGCTCCTGGATTTCCTCGATCTGCATCAGGTCCGGCATGTCGGCCGGGTTGTGCAGGTCGATCTTCGTGCCGTCGCGCATGAAGATCTCATAGACGACGGACGGCGCCGTCGCGATCAAATCGAGGTTGAACTCGCGCTCCAGCCGCTCCTGGATGATCTCCAGATGCAGCAGTCCGAGGAAGCCGCAGCGGAAGCCGAAGCCCAGCGCCGCCGAGCTTTCCATCTCGTAGCTGAAGCTGGCGTCGTTCAGGCGCAGCCGCCCCATCGCCGCGCGCAGATCCTCGAAATCGGCGGCATCGACCGGGAACAGGCCGCAGAACACCACGGGCTGGGCCGGCTTGAAGCCCGGCAAGGGCTCGGCGGTCTGCTTCTTCTCGTCGGTGATGGTGTCGCCGACGCGGGTGTCGGCCACTTCCTTGATGGCGGCGGTGATGAAGCCCACCTCGCCCGGGCCCAGCACGTCCACATTCGTCATCTTCGGCGTGAAGGTGCCGATCCGGTCGACCTCGTAGGTCGCGCCGGTGCCGATCATGCGCACGCGCTGGCCCTTCTTCAGCGTGCCGTCGAAGATGCGCACCAGAACGATGACGCCGAGATAGGCGTCGTACCAGCTGTCCACGAGCAGCGCCTTCAGCGGCGCATCGCGGTCGCCCTTCGGCGGCGGCAATCGCGTCACGATGGCTTCGAGCACGTCGGGAATGCCAAGTCCGGTCTTGGCCGAGATCTCCACCGCGTCGGAGGCGTCGAGGCCGATCACCTCCTCGATCATCGCCTTCACCCGGTCAGGCTCGGCGGCCGGCAGGTCGATCTTGTTGAGGACCGGCACGATCTCATGATTGGCATCGAGCGCATGATAGACGTTGGCGAGCGTCTGCGCCTCCACGCCCTGCGAGGCGTCGACCACCAGCAGCGAGCCCTCGCACGCCGCCAGCGAGCGTGAGACCTCATAGGCGAAGTCGACGTGGCCGGGCGTGTCCATCAGGTTCAGGATGTAGGTCTGGCCATCCTTCGCGGGGTAGGTCAGGCGCACGGTCTGCGCCTTGATGGTGATGCCGCGCTCCTTCTCGATGTCCATCGAATCGAGAACCTGCTCGGTCATCTCGCGCGCGGAAAGGCCGCCCGTCAGCTGGATCAGCCGGTCGGCAAGCGTCGATTTGCCATGGTCGATATGGGCGACGATGGAGAAATTGCGGATATTGGGGATGGCGCTCGCACTCATTCCGCGTGGTTAGCACCGCCGCCAGCACACCGGCAAGAACAGACACGGACCGGCCGCATTCTTGTTGCGCTCCGACCCGGCAAGACGCTTACGCTGCGGCGCAGCTTCTGTATGATCCGGCGGCATATGAACCGCCCGTCTTCCCCTGCTTCTGTTCTGTCCGAGCGCCTTCAGGCCGCCGGCAGGGGTGATCGCGCCGCGTTCGCGGAGGTATACCGTCTCACTTCGGCGAAGCTTTTCGGCGTCTGCCTGCGTATCTGCAGCGAACGGAGCGAGGCGGAAGAGGTGCTGCAGGAAACCTTTGTCACGGTGTGGCGGCGTGCCGGCACCTATGAGCCGGGCCGGGCTTCGGCCATTGCGTGGCTGGTCGCCGTGGCCCGCAACAAGGCGCTCGATCGCCTGCGCGCCGGCAAGGTGCGGCGGCTCGGCGCCCCGCTCGATGCCGCGTCCGAGATCGCCGATCCGGCGAAGACCGCGTTC
The DNA here is from genome assembly GCF_052542005.1 of Terrihabitans aquatilis. Taxonomy (NCBI): domain Bacteria; kingdom Pseudomonadati; phylum Pseudomonadota; class Alphaproteobacteria; order Hyphomicrobiales; genus Terrihabitans; species Terrihabitans aquatilis. The sequence goes on from NZ_JBOCUO010000002.1 coordinate 432,234, forward strand.
ACCGAGGTCGAGGATGCTCAGGAGCGGCAGGCCCTCATGGCCTGTCTCGACGAGCTCGAGACCCGCCAGAAAGCCGCCATCCGCTCGGCTTTCCTCGATGGCGCGACCTATGAGGAACTGGCGACGCGGGATGCGGTGCCGCTCGGCACCATGAAGAGCTGGATCCGTCGCGGCCTGATGAAGCTGAAAGGATGTCTGGAGCGATGAGCGCCCACGAACCGCACGACGATTTCGGCGACGGCGACGAGCGCCTGCTCGCGGCCGAATACGTGCTGGGCCTCGTCGGAGGCGATGCGCGAGCGCTGCTGGCACGGCGCGTGTCCGCGGAACCCGCTTTCGCAGCGCAGGTGGCGTTCTGGGAAGCCCGGCTCGGCCCGATCGCCGAGGACGTTGCGCCCCAGGCTGTGCCGGCTCATGTCTGGCAGCGCATCGAAGCCGAACTCGGCCGCGTGCCGGTCAGTGCCTCGACGTCCCGCGAGCAACGGGGCCTGTGGAACAGCCTGCCGTTCTGGCGCGGCCTCAGCTTGGCCACGTCGAGCCTCGCAGCGGCGGGACTTGCGTTCGGTCTGTTCGCAACACCCCCGGCTCCGCCGCCGATGATTGCCGTGCTGAATCTCGACAACGGCCAATCGGGCTTCATGGCCTCGATTGATCGCGGCACCGGGCGGATGATGCTGATGCCGGCAATCGATGCGGCCGCACCGGCCGAGCACACGCACGAACTCTGGCTTATCCCGGCGGACGGCACGCCGCGCTCCCTCGGCACCTTCGAGGCGCGCGGACCGATCGCCATGACGATGCCCCACGAAATGATGCCCCACGCCGGCGCCGATGCGGCGCTCGCGATTTCGGTGGAGCCGATGGGCGGCTCGCCGACCGGCCAGCCGACCGGCCCGGTCGTCGCCAAGGGCGCGATGCAGGCCATCTGACGGCCCTGCTCGGTCTTGACAATATTCCTATCTTCTGTTACATGTTCCGGCATCCTCACCCTGCGAGGAGCGTCGGCCGGGTACCAGGCGGGCGGCGTGGGATGAGGAGCGGCGCCTGCGCCCGTGGTCTGGTCGCCACGGTCCCGGGAGGCCGGAGGATAGGGCGTGCAGCAATGCGCGCCTGACGAGCGGGCCCGTCGGGCACCATGACCCGTCTGCGACGATCGGATCGCTGGGGACGGTTCGGGTGGCCGGGGCCGGAAAAGGCTTCGGCGGCCCGTGCCGTGGAAGCGCCCGCCGCCTCCGGACAGAAATCGCCGCGCGTGGGGACGCAGATCGCGTCAACACTTTTGCTTTCGAGGACGCCGTCTGCGTCCCCCGCTCCTCGTGAGGGAGCACCTTCCAGACATCGCGACAGACGAGGAGACGCGAGGATGAATCACGCCTTTTGCCGGAGCCTCGATCTTTTTTGCATCCGCCGCGTCGGCGCCTGCGTACCTCCGCTCATGCCCCTCATCAGAATGGGGCGCACGGACAGAGGAACGAACCCTATGCGACGCACACATTTCCTGACGACCGCCGCGGCCATCTGCCTGTCGGCGGCCACCTTCGCCGCTGCCCCGGCCTTTGCTCAGGGCATGATGAAGAAGGAAGCCGCCAGCGATGGCATGCGCAACGAGGCCAGCGAGAAGACGGTGACGGTCGGCGGCGCGCCCATGTATCCGTCGAAGAACATCGTCGAGAACGCCGTCAATTCGAAGGATCACACCACCCTCGTCGCCGCCGTGAAGGCGGCCGGGCTGGTCGATACGCTGTCGGGCAAGGGCCCGTTCACGGTGTTCGCACCGACCAATGCGGCGTTCGAGAAGCTGCCATCGGGCACCGTCGAGACCCTGGTCAAGCCCGAGAACAAGAAGATGCTGACCGGCATCCTCACCTACCACGTGGTGGCCGGCAAGCACTCCGCCGCCGACATCATGGCCGATATCAAGAAGGGCGGCGGCAAGGCCACCTGGAAGACCGTCAACGGCGAAACGCTGACCGCCAGCATGAAGGGCGACAATCTCATCCTCACCGACGCCAAAGGCGGCCAGGCAATGGTCACGATCGGCGACGTGATGCAATCCAACGGCGTCATTCACGTCGTGGACACTGTGCTGATGCCGGGTTGACCCCCTCCGGTTGTTCCCGACCGGCATCGCACAGGGGAAAGGCCGTTCGCGGCCTTTCCTTTTTGCGTCGGGATCCGCGCACCGCTAAACATCTGGCGCTAGACTGCGCCGATATGGAATTCGGCGCGGCCGATCCCTATCTCCTGTCCTGCGCGAGGGGCTGAATGCGGTTTCTGGTGCGTTTTGTCGGCGTGTTCGTGTTCGCCGCGGCCTTCGTGATGCTGGTGATCGATGGCACCCGGTCCATCGCGGCCGATGCCGTCGTCCTGTCGTCGCTGTCCGATGCCGTGGGCATTCTCTGGCCCAATGCGGTCGCCGGCATCGAAGCCTCGCTGCGGTCGGCATCCGATGTGTTGTGGGATCCGATCGGCCGCTGGCTGTTCGCCCAGCCCGCCGTCGCAGTACTTGGATTGACCGGTTTGTTTCTGCTGCTCGTCGGCCGCAAGCCTCGGGAGGTCGTCCGGCCGCTGCCCCGCCGCTACTGATTTCGGGAGGTAATTGCCCATGTTCTCATTCTTGAAGCCGTCAATTCCCCTGCCCTCGGCCGACAACGCTTTGCCCGGCCGGCCGACCCCCCTTCCCACCGCCGAGACGCATTTCGTCAACGGCCGCGCCCTCAAGGGCCCTTATCCGGACGGTCTGGAAACCGCGATCTTCGGCGCCGGCTGCTTCTGGGGCGTCGAGCGCAAGTTCTGGGACATTTCCGGCGTCTGGGTCACCGCGGTCGGCTATGCCGGCGGCATCACGCCCAATCCGACCTATGAGGAAACCTGCTCGGGCCACACCGGCCACACCGAAGCGGTGCTCGTGGTCTATGATCCCGCGATCATCTCCTACGATGAATTGCTGCGGACGTTCTGGGAAGCGCACGATCCAACGCAGGGCACGCGCCAGGGCAATGATGTCGGCACGCAATACCGCTCGGCCATCTACACCACGAGTGAGGCCCAGCTTGCGGCCGCGACGGCGTCAAAGGCCGTCTACGAGCGCGCCCTTCAATCGGCGGGCTACGATGCCATCACCACCGAGATCGCGCCCTCGGGCCCGTTCTATTTCGCCGAGGATTACCACCAGCAATATCTGTCGAAGAACCCGCGCGGTTATTGCGGGATCGGCGGCACCGGTGTGTCCTGCCCCGTCGGCATCGGCGTATCGGCCTGAATCTCCGGATCGGGCGCTGACGCCGCGCCGGAGGCCAGCGCCGGCAGGAATCCGGCATCGGCCGCGTCCAGCACCAAGCGGCATTCGTCCGGCATGTCGCCCAGACGCATGGGTGGCGGTGGCGGCTTCGGCTTGCTGGGCTTCACCGGCGGCACAGGCTTCGGCGGCGGCGCCTTCTTGAACCAGCTGGCGAGGCTGTCATCGCAGCCATCGCCCGGCGGCACCGGCGCCTGCGGCTTGCAGCTCGCCATTCCGGGCGGGCAGGCCAGCCTTATGTGCATGTGGTAATTGTGCCCCCACCAGGGTCGCACCTTGTTCAGCCAGGCCCGGTTGCCCCCGGCCTCGCGGCACAGCGCCTTCTTGATCGCGGGGTTGACGAAGATCCGCTCAACGCCCGGCAACGTCGCCGCCAGACGGATCACCTTCAGGTGCTCCGGCGTCCAGATCTTCGGGTCCACATCCATCCAGTCCTTGGCGACGAGGCTCACCGCCGAGATCTCCTCCCGCTCACGGGCCGTGAGCAACCGCGCCGGCATCGGATTGAGCCAGACATCGGCATCCAGCCCGATCTGGTGCGAGGCGTGCCCCGTCAGCATCGGTCCGCCGCGCGGCTGCGAGAGATCCCCCACCAGAAGGCCCGGCCAGGCGGTGTTGCGCTGCACAGCCTCTCCAAGCATCTCCAATTGCGCGATCAGCGCGGGATGCCCCCAATTGCGGTTCCGCGACAGCCGCATCACCTGCCAGGCGGGTCCGCTGATCGGCAGCGGCCGTGCGCCCGCCAGGCACCCTTTGGCATAGGAGCCGATGCTGCGGGCCTGCAGATCGGCCGGCCGGCTCTTGTATCCGAACAATTGCTTGGCCGGAGCGGTCGCGGGATCGAGCGGCCGCATATTCAGCCCGGCCGGCTTCTGCACCGGCTCCGGCACGGCCTGGGCCCCGGCGCCGCCCGCCAGACACAAGGCAAAGGCGAAACCTGCAGACACGCAGAGATTCAGGAAAATTGTTCGCATATTGGGCATGCACCGAAGAGAGGCGAAGGCGGATCGAAGGGACGGAACCAGAATGCTTCCGCCGAGATTATCGCAGTCGGCATCCGGCCTTCGAGGATTTGTCATGCGCATCGCACAAATCTCGCCTCTCTGTGAAAGCTGCCCACCCCGGCTGTATGGCGGAACGGAGAGAGTTGTATCCTGGCTGACCGAAGAACTCGTAAAGATGGGGCACGAGGTTACCCTGTTCGCTTCCGGAGACAGCCGCACCGCAGCACGCCTGGTCCCCGGCTCCAAAAGAGCGCTCCGCCTCGACGATGTGCAGGACTTTTACGCCCATCACATGGTGTTGATGAACCGTGTCCTGCGTGAAGCCGACGATTTCGATGTGCTGCACTTCCACACCGATTATCTGCACTTCCCCACCTTCGCCAACGGCATCCACCCGGTCGTCACCACAATGCATGGACGGCAGGATCTTCCGGATCTCGTCCCTGTCTACAAGGAATTCGCCGGAACGCCCCTCGTCTCGATTTCGGACGACCAGCGGCGGCCCGTTCCTTTCGCATCCTGGTCGCGCACCATCCATCACGGCCTGCCGCTCGATCTTCTTCCCTTTGGCGAGGGCGATGGCGGCTATCTCGCTTTCATCGGCCGCGTGAGCCCCGAGAAGCGTCTGGATCGCGCCATCCTGATCGCGCGCGAGGCCGGCATTCCGCTGAGGGTCGCCGCCAAGGTCGATAAGGCCGACAAGGCCTATTACCACGATGTGATCGAGCCCCTTCTGAAAGAGCCGGGCGTCGAGTTCATCGGCGAGATCAACGACGCCCAGAAGAAGGATTTCCTCGGCAAGGCCCGCGCTTTGCTGTTCCCGATCGATTGGCCCGAACCCTTCGGCCTGGTCATGATCGAGGCCATGGCCTGCGGAACACCGGTCCTGGCCTTCAACCGGGGATCGGTTCCCGAGGTCATGGAGAACGGCCTCACGGGCTACGTCGTCGAAACTCTCAAGGAAGCCCACGAGCAGCTGCCGAAACTCCTCCAGCTCGATCGCCGGGCGGTGCGGAAACGGTTCGAGCAACGCTTCTCCGCGCGGCGTATGGCCGAGGATTATGTAGCGCTCTACGAATCCCTCCTGCGCAAGCCGATCTCCCTGCCGAGCCATGAGACGATCGCGGAACGTCTCGCGCAGCAGCCGGCACCTATCGACGTTCCGGCCGCGATCGCGGCATCCCGTCTTCTTTAGGACAGACATCGCAGGCAAGGGTGTACGCAGAGGGCGGGGGAACATGAACGAGATGCTTGCGTCGCAATTCTACATACCTGCGCGCGAGGCGCTCGATGGCGGTCGCCCTACGCGCCTCAAGCACGGCGACACCTTTGCCGTGCTCGACACGAATGGGGATCTGCTCGCCTGGGAAGGCAATCCGGACGGCGTCTACCACCGCGACACGCGCCATCTCTCCCATCTCGAACTGCGGCTCAACGGCGCGCGCCCCATGCTGCTCTCCTCCAACATGGAGAGCGACAATGCGGCGCTGACGGTGGATCTCACCAATCCGGATTTCTTCGAGGAGGAAAACCTCGTCCTGCCGAAGGACACGATCCACATCAGCCGAAGCAAATTCATCTGGTCCGACGGCCTCTACGAGCGGCTGGCCGTTTACAATTACGACGATCAGCCGCGGCGTCTGCGGATCAGCGCCACCTTCGATTGTGACTTCGCCGATCTGTTCGAGGCCCGCGGGCAGCGACGGCCGGCACGTGGCGTCCGCAACAGTCAGGTCACCGGCGAAAGCGCCGTAACGTTCGAATATATGGGGCTCGACGGCGCGACGCGCTCCACCGAGATCGCCTTCTTTCCGGTTCCGGAGCGCATCGAGCCGTCCTTCGCGGTCTACGATTTCGAATTGCCGGCACAGCAGCGGAAGGTGTTTTTCATCCGCATTTCCTGCAACCCTGCCGAGCCCGCACCCTTTTCCGAGCGGGTGTTTTTCAAATCCTTCGTGGAATCCCGCCGTGCACTGCGCCGGGCCAACGCGCGCCCTCTCCACATTTCGAGCTCCAGCGCGCTCGTTGAAGACGTGGTCAGCCGCTCGATGGCCGATCTGACCATGCTCGTGACGGATACGCCGCATGGACCCTATCCCTATGCCGGCATTCCCTGGTTCTCTACCGCCTTCGGGCGCGACGGCATCATCACGGCCCTCATGATGCTGTGGGTGGACCCCAGCATCGCCCGGGGCGCGCTGAAGTACCTCGCCGCCACGCAAGCGAAGGACATCGATCCCTATCGCGATGCCGAGCCCGGCAAGATCCTGCACGAAACGCGGGCGGGAGAAATGGCGGCGCTGCGGGAGGTGCCATTCGGCCTCTATTACGGCAGCGTCGATTCCACGCCGCTCTTCGTGCTGCTGGCAGGCGAATATCTCCGCCGGACAGGGGATATCGAAACACTGCAGGAGCTGTGGCCCAACGTCCTCGCCGCTCTTTCCTGGATCGAGGATTACGGCGATGTGGATGGCGACGGTTTCGTTGAATATCACCGCCAGCGAGACACCGGCCTCGCCAATCAGGGTTGGAAGGACAGCCTCGATTCCGTGTTCCATGCAGACGGCCAGCTGGCCCAGGGCCCGATCGCCTTGTGTGAGGTGCAGGCCTATGTCTACGGCGCCTGGAACGCAGCGGCCGAGATCGCGCGTTGCCTCGGCCATTCCGAGAAAGGCGCCGGTTTCGAGCAGCGCGCAGCCGACATCAGGAGGCGTTTCGAAGAGGAATTCTGGTGCGAGGATCTCGGTACTTACGCCATCGCCCTCGACGGCCGGAAGCGGCGCTGTGAGATCTCCACCTCCAATGCCGGGCACGCTCTGTTTACCGGCATCGCCAGCCCCGAGCGCGCCGGCCGGGTGGCCGACAATCTGCTCGGTCCGTCATCTTTCTCGGGCTGGGGCGTGCGCACGGTGTCGACATCGGCGTCGCGCTACAATCCGATGTCCTACCACAACGGCTCCATCTGGCCGCACGACAACGGCCTCATCGCGCTCGGCCTCGCCCGCTACGGCTACAAGGACGACGTGCTGAAGATCTTCTGTGGCCTCATCGAAGCCGCGGGCAAGATCGAGTTGCAGCGCCTGCCGGAATTGTTCTGCGGCTTCACCCGCCGCCAGCGTCAGGGGCCGATCGGCTATCCCGTGTCCTGCTCCCCGCAGGCCTGGGCCGCCGCCACGCCGCTTGCCCTCATCCAGGCCAGCCTCGGCCTGACGCTCGACCACGCCCGTGGCGAGGTTCTGTTCGACCGGCCGGTCCTGCCCGATTTCATCGAAAGGCTCTGCCTCACCAACCTCCAGCTCGGAGAGGCGGGCGCCGATCTTGTCCTGAACCGCCACGGCGGCGATGTCGCATTGACCGTGGTCGAGCGCCGCGGCGATCTCAGGATCATAGAGGTGCGGTGATCCCTACAGCGGCGTACCACCGTTCACATGGATCACCTGGCCGGTAATGTAGGAGCTCTCCTCGCTCGCGAGGAACAGGAAGCAGGCTGCCACCTCGTTCGGCTGTCCCGGCCGGCCCAGCGGCGTATCTGTCCCGAACTTGGCCACCTTCTCCTCGTCGAAGGAAGCGGGGATCAGAGGCGTCCAGATCGGCCCCGGCGCCACCGCGTTCACGCGGATTTTCTTCTCCGCCAATTGCTGGGAAAGAGCCCGCGTGAAGGCAACGGCCGCACCCCGTGTCGCGCTGTAATCCACCAGCAATTGATTGCCGCGAAACGCCGTGATGGAGGCCGTATTGATGACGATGCCGCCTTCGCCAAGATGTTTCAGCGCCGTCTTGGTCACAAACATGTAGCTGAAGATATTGCTGCGGAAGGTGCGCTCGATCTGCTCCGGTTCGATCTCGGCGTAATCTTCAACGACGTGCTGTTCCGCACAATTGTTGACGAGGATATCCAGACCGCCGAGGTCCGAGACAGCTTGCTCCACGGCCTTCTCGCAAAAATCCGCGAAGCCGAGATCTCCGGCGATGGCCACGGCCTTGCGCCCGCGCTGCTCGATCAGGCGCACGGTCTCCTGTGCATCCTCATGCTCGTCGAGATAGACGAAGGCAATGTCGGCGCCCTCCTCCGCGAACGCCACCGCGACCGCACGTCCGATCCCGGAATCGCCGCCGGTTATCAGCGCCTTTTTGCCCTTCAGCTTGCCCACGCCGGGAAAGCGCGGCTCGTAATCCGGCCGCGGGTTCATTTCGTGCTCGTTGCCGGGCTGGTCACTCTGTTTCTGGGGAGGCATCGTCATATCGGGGTCTCCTTGTCCTTCCGGCGCAATGACCTCCACTCAGCTTTTGTTCCTCTCTTCGAGCCGCCTTTTCAGAACGGTGAGAACCGCCGCCTCCTCCGGACGCAAACCGTCCGGGGCCGCGCCGGTGTCGGCGGCAAGCGCATCCTCGATCTGACCTTCGAGATAGCTCTCCACGATACCGGGATGCACGTAGCAGCGCCGCGAAATGGCACGCGTATTGACGAGCCGCTCCGCCACGCGGTCGATCGCCTTGTTCAACTTGCGGGTCGCTTCGGTCTTCGAAGAGAACCCACCGGCCTCTTTCAGGGCATGAGCCGCCGTGACGGTCCCGGCCCAGGTGCGGAAATGCTTGGCCGAGAAACCCGCACCCACGATCTCGCGGATATAATCATTCACATCGTGGGAGCCGATCGGGTGCGGAGATCCGTCCTCGTTCCAATACTGGAACAATTGCTGCCCCGGCACGTCCTGGCATTGTCGCACGACCCGGGCGATCCGGCGGTCCGATACCGTCAGCTTCCAATCCTTGCCGCTTTTGCCCCGAAACGAGAACCTCAATCGCTCGGAGCCGGCCTCCACATGGCGGTTGCGCAACGTGGTCAAGCCAAAGCTCTTGTTGTCGCGCCGGTAGCGTTCGTTGCCGATCCGGATCAAAGTGGTGTCCAGCAGATGCACCACAGTCGCCAGAACCTTTTCCCGGCTCAGTCCCCGCCGCGAGAGGTCCTCGTCGATCCGCTCGCGGATCTCCGGCAGCTTTTCGGCGAACTCGATGAGGCGCTCATATTTCGTCTCATCCCGCACTTCGTGCCATTTCGGATGGTAGCGATATTGCTTGCGCCCCTTCGCGTCCCGCCCCGTGGCCTGAATATGGCCATTCGGCTTCGGGCAGATCCACACATCGGTATAGGCCGGCGGTATCGCCAGAGACCGAATGCGCCCGAGCACCTTGGCATCACGGATCAGTTCTCCCTTGGGAGAGTAATACGCAAAGCTGCGCCCCGCGCGACGGCGCGTGATGCCCTTGCCCTCATCGCTGACATAGACAAGGCCGGCATTCTCTGCCGAGAGTTCGGGGTCATAGGCCGGGCAGACATCGTCTTCCGGGTCCAGCACGGCCGCGTCCATCATCTCTCCGTCACAAAGCCTGGAACAACGCCGCAGCCGGCCAGCGGTTGCGCCTAGTTCAAAACAGCGCATTGCGAAGATGGACGGAGCCGTTTATAGCGGCCTCACTCGCGTCACGGCGCGGGTCCCGGAGGGGTGGCCGAGTGGTTGAAGGCGCACGCCTGGAAAGTGTGTATACGGGCAACCGTATCGCGGGTTCGAATCCCGCTCCCTCCGCCAAAAACCGCAAATCACACTCGATGGGTTACTGCTGCCGCTGATCCTGGCACGGCGCACCAACTGCGTTTACCAAAGTGCAGCACCAAGCGCCCAGGGATCGACCTGAGCCGAGTTGGCACAGCAGCTCGCCAATGCCATCTTTCGCTAGCAGGCGGGGCAGCGTCGTCTTGGAATGCGTCGTTTAGCCGATAAACTACTGGGCGAACTGCGCCGCCTCAGGCGGCGCAGCTGGCACTCGCAAGCGAACGTTTAGATGATACCGCCATTGGCAAAGATCGTCTGTCCGTTCACCCACCCTCCATCCGAACCACACAAAGCCCCGATCACGTCGGCGATGTCGGAAGGCTCTGCGAGGCGTCTGTGGGGAGTGCGTTGGGCGAAGCCATCGATCGCCTCTTTGGTCTTTCCGTCCGTGAACAGCGTCGTATTGACGAGGCCCGGCGCTATTGCGTTGACGGAAATCAGACGCCCGGCAAGTTCCTTCGCCAGAATGTTGGCGTGAAGTTCCTGCGCAGCTTTCGTCGTCGCGTAGGGCCCGTAGGTGGGCGAGCGAAGCTGGGTGATACTGGAAGACAGGCTGATGATCCGCCCACCGTCTCGCACGCGTCTTGCCGCCTGACGCAGGACATAGAAACCGCCTTTCAGATTCACGTCCACCATGCGGTTGAAGTCGTCGTCCGTCATGTCGGCAAACGGCGAAAGCTTCATGATGCCTGCATTGTTGATCACGACGTCGACGCCACCGAAAGCGCGTTCATTGGCTGCGAACAGGCGTTCCACGGCAGCGGGGTCGCTGACATCGGCCTGCACCCATTGAGCCTCGCCGCCCGCGGCCTCGATATCGCGGACCACCTGAGACGCAAGCTCGGTGTTGACCACACAATTGACGGTCACACGGTAGCCGTCGCGAGCCAGGCGTTTGGCCGTTGCCGCGCCTATTCCGCGCGACGATCCCGTTACGATCGCCACCTTGCCAGCAGATGGCCGGTCCTGTGCGCGGGCTTCTGCACCCCCAAGCGACATTATGGCCGGTATGGCGGCCGCGCCGGCCAGAATGCCGCGGCGCGAAACATGGGATTGATCGGCTGGGTCTTTCGATCCTTTGAAATCGGACATCTCACACCTTCCCTGTGTTGTGCTGGTCGTGCGGGAAGGCTACGTCTGTGACATCCATTCCAAAAATGCATTTATGTCAGGCCAAGGATGAGATTAGCGCCTTCATGAAGTTCGACAGTCGGCTGCTGAGCGGCATAAGTGTTCTGAGCGCGGTGGTTGAAGCCGGAAGCTTTGTCCGGGCCGGCGCGGCGCTTGGTTTGACCCAGTCAGCGATTAGCCGTTCCGTCGCACGTCTTGAGGAACGGATCGGCCTGCGCGTGTTTCACCGTAACGCACGCGCGGTCCGCCTAACGGATGAAGGGCGACGTTTCTTTGAAGAAGTTCTCCCCCTGCTGTCTCAAATCGAGGAAGCCGCCATTCGGGCAGGCGGGGCAACGGCGGCGATCCGAGGAAAACTAAAGATAAGCACGGACGCCGCTTTCGGTCATCACGTGCTCGCACCCCGTATAGGCGGCTTTCTCGACGCACATCCTGACCTGTCGGTCGAGATTTTGGTGCGTGAAGGAGTGGGAGATCTTTTGGCGGATGGTTTCGATGTCGGCGTGCACTTTGGACCGCCGGAAACCGCCCTGTCGGGGTGCAGACTTCTTCTGGAAACCCGGGTTCTGACGTGCGCCTCACCTGATTACATCAGCCGATATGGCGCTCCACAGAAGCCGCAAGACGTGGAGAGCGACAAGCACCACTGCATCCTGATGCGGGATCCGACGACCGGCCGATCCTATGGCTGGGAATTCAAGCGCGGAAAGAAGATCGTCGCCGTGCGTCCTAACGGCCGTCTCTCGGTGAACGATACGGGCGGGTTACTGGGAGCGTGCATCGGGGGACACGGCATCGCTCAGCCGCTTGAGCTTTACAGTCGGCCGTATATCCGATCAGGGGCCATGATCGAAGTTTTGACCGAATGGTCGGAAGAACGGTTTCCACTCTATGCTTACTATAAATCGCCGACCCTGCTTTCCGCGAAGGTCCAGGCGTTTCTCCGTTACGTCGAAGATATTCTGGCAGAGACGGCGGTGAATATTCAAAAGCAGGATTGAGCTCACGGGCCGATCGAACGCGGCGCGAAAGGCGCCAGAAGTCCCGTATATTCCTTATCCAGGGGCGTCGCGTAAGCGCCCCTTTTCGCGGTTCTGAGGCCGAGCCCTGCCAGAGCTTCGACCATCCGCACCCCGGCCGAAACACCGTCGATGACGGGCAACCCGAATTCGTTCGAGAGATCTCGGGCAAGGTCCGCCATGCCGGCGCAGCCCAGCACTACGGCCTCGCTGCCATCGCTTTCCAGTGCGCGGGAGATCGTCTGCCTCAGCAGACGGCCGGAACCGGAACCAGGCTCCTCCAGCGACAGGACGGGAATGTCGGCGGCATGCACCCGCACCCGCCGCTCGAAGCCGTAGCGGACGACGAGACCTTCGATCGGCACCACCGAGCGCTTCAGCGTGGTCACCACAGAGATCCGTGCCGCGATCATGCCGGCGACCGTGAGCCCGGCTTCGCAGATCCCCACGACCGGGAAGCCGGCAAGCGCCCGCGCGGCATCGAGGCCGGTGTCGTCGAAACAGGCGATGACGGCACCATCCGCGCCCTCCCGCTCGCCCCGTGCGATTTCCTGCAACAGGCCCGGCACTGCGAAGGCTTCGTCGTAATAACCCTCGATGCTGGCGGGGCCCATCTCGGGATTACGCGCAATGATCTCCGTGCCCGCCGAGGCCGCGGCTTGCGCTGCGGCGCCGATCTTCCGCGTCATGCTTGTGCTGGTGTTGGGATTGACGACGAGGACGCGCACGATCGTTCCTAACTTGAGGCCCGACGGCGGCCGGCGCGCTGCGATATCATGATCGCGCCAAGCGCCGCGAGGATAATGAGGGCCGAGAAGCCGGTCGTCACCGTCCCCAGCGCATACAGCACGGGCGTGGTGACATTGGTGGTCATGCCGTAGATCTCGAGCGGCAGGGTGTTGAAAGAGCCGGACGTCATCAATGTCCGCGCGAACTCGTCATAGGACAGGGTGAAGCCGAACAGACCCACGCCGATCAGGCTTGGCAGGATCAGCGGCAGCACGACATGCCGGAAGGTCTGCCAGGAGGTCGCGCCGAGATCGCGCGCAGCCTCCTCATACGCCGGGTTGAAGCGGTTGAAGACGGCGAACATGATGAGCAGCCCGAAGGGCAGCGTCCATGTCAGATGCGCACCGAAGGCCGATGAGTACCAGGAGGGTTCCAGCCCGGCTACCTGGAAAGCCAGTCCGATGCCGAGGCTGACCAGGATGGAGGGCACGATCAGGCTGGCAATGGCGGTGTAGAACAAAATTGTCGAGCCGAAGAACGGGCGCCGAAACGCCATGCCCCCCAGCAGCGCGACGATGACGGTCGTCGCCATCACCATCAATCCGAGCAGGAAGGAACGGGTGAACGAGCCGCCGAAATCGCCCACGGCCTGCGTCTCGAACAGGTTCCGGAACCAGTGCAGCGAGACCCCGTTCATGGGGAAGGTCAGGCCCCCTCCCGGCCCCTGGAAAGACAGGATGAAGATAGTCGTCAGCGGGCCGTAAAGGAACAGCACGAAGAGCGTGAAGAAGGCGGCGAGCACATAGAAGCCCGCGCCGCGGCGTTCGCGATCCATGCCTACAGCTCCTTGCGGATGTTCACGACGCGCAGGATGCCTGCCACCATCAGCAGCACCACGGCCAGCAGCACCACGGCATTCGCCGCAGCAGCCGGATATTGCAGCACCGAAATCTGGTTCGCCATCATCAGCCCCACAGAGGCCGACTGCCCGCCCGACATGAAGCGCACGGTGATGAAGTCACCCATCACCAACGTCACCACGAAGATGGAGCCGATGGCGATGCCGGGCTTGGCCAGCGGGATGATGACGTTGGTGAGGATCTGGAAAGAGCTTGCCCCGGCATCGCGCGCCGCCTCGATCAGCGACCGGTCGATCCGCATCAGCGTGTTGAAGATCGGTGTCACCATGAACAGCGAGTAGAGGTGCACCATGGCCAGCACCACCGCGAAATCCGAGAACAGCAGGAATTCCAGCGGCCGGGTGATGACGCCCATATTCATCAGGGACTGATTGATCAGTCCGTTGCGGCCGAGGAACGGAATCCACGAGATCATGCGGATGATGTTGGAGGTCAGGAAAGGCACCGTGCAGATCAGGAACAGCACCATCTGCATGCCGGCGCTGCGCACATGGAACGCCAGAAAATAGGCCGCCCAGAAGCCGATCACGAGTGTCAGCCCCCAGACGATGACAGTGTATTTCAGGGTGTTGAGGTAGATCGTCCAGGTTACCCAGGAGCCGAGGGTCTCTTCATAATTGAGCGTGATGAAATCCGGGATGATCTGGATGGAATCGTAGTCCCAGAAACTGACCATGACGATGGTCAGGATCGGCAGGACAAGGAAGATCCCGAGGATAACGCCGAGCGGCAGCGCCTGCAGATAAGGCGTCAGCAGCCCGCCGCGCGCCCGCGGGGCGACGGCCGTCGACGGCGCCGCCTCCACCATTGCGAGGACATTGTCGGTCAATCCTGCCCCTCCCCGCTCCTGGGATGCGCCGGTCCGCGGCACCGCCACGGCCCGGCAGCGCGTTCAGGCAGCGATGAACTCGTTCCATTTGCGGACCATGTGGCGGTCCTCGTCCATCACCGAATTCCAGCAGGCGACCTTGCCCATCCGCTCGTCGAAGGAGCCGCCGTCGCGCACCGCGCCGGCCTTTTCGATGAGTTGCCCCTCCGGAGACTTGATGTCCTCGGCCGCCGGCTTGCCCTCCATCCAGAACGCCCATTCGTCCGCGGACATGTGCTCCTTGGCCGTCTCGATACAGGCCGAATAATAGCCCTGTCGGCCGAGATAGGCGCCGACCCAGCCCGACAGGTACCAGTTGATGTATTCGTAGGCCGCATCGAGCTGCGCGCCCTTGAGATGACTGGCGAGCCCGATACCGCCACCCCAGGCGCGGTAGCCCTCCTTCAGCGGCTGGTAGACGCAGGGCAGGCCCTTGGCCTTCACCGCCGTCACGGCCGGTGACCACATCGACTGGATCACCACCTCGCCCGAGGACATCAGGTTCACGCTCTCGTCGAAGCTCTTCCAGAAAGCCCGGAACTGGCCATCCTTCTTGGCCTTGATGAGGAAGGCGATCGTCTTGTCGATCTCCTCCTTCGTCATGTTGCCCTTGTCGCCGTATTTCAGTTCGCCCATGGCCTCCATGATCATGGCCGCATCCATGATGCCGATGGACGGGATGTTCAGGATCGCCGTCTTGCCCTTGAAGGCGGGGTCCATGATGTCGGCCCAGCTGGTGATTTCGCGGCCGACGAGATCGGGGCGGATGCCCAAAGTGTCGGCGTTGTAGATGGTCGGAACCATCGTCATCCAGTTGGTCGGCTCCTTCGCGAACTTCGTCGAATCCTTGCCCTCGACGAACGTCACGGTGTGGGGCGCTGTGCCCTGCGCGATGTCGGATTCCGGGGTCAGCTTGCCGTTGACGAAGAGCGGGACGATCTTGTCGTAATATTTGATCTTGGACACATCCATGGGCTGAAGCTTGCCCGACGGAAATACTTTCTTGCAGATCCAGTATTCGACATCTGCGATGTCATAGCTGTTCGGCTGCGTCACGGTGCGCTGCGCGGCGGCGTCGGAATCCAGCGCCGTCATCTGTAATGTGATGCCAAGATCTTCCTTGCACTTCTCGGCGATGGCATTGATGTTCGACACGCCCGTGCCGACCTGCCGCAGGGTAATCGGGTTCTGCGCCCAGATCGTCGGGAAACCCGTAATGGCGCCCGAACCCGCCGCC
This sequence comes from Terrihabitans aquatilis, assembly GCF_052542005.1. NCBI lineage: Bacteria > Pseudomonadati > Pseudomonadota > Alphaproteobacteria > Hyphomicrobiales > Terrihabitans > Terrihabitans aquatilis. The sequence goes on from NZ_JBOCUO010000002.1 coordinate 448,052, forward strand.
AGGCCTGCGGCCGCACCCGCTCCCTTCAGAATGCTCCGCCGCGATAATGTGCCCTTCGCCGCTGTGCTGGTCATCTGGCTCTCCTTCGTGCGTGCCGGTCAGGCGTTTGCGGAAGCTTGCAGGACGTGGACGTCTTCCGGCGCCCAGGTCAGCGGCACGGCGTCGCCGATCTGCAGCGGCCGTGCGAAGAAGTCGGACTCCGGGATCTGCGCGTCGAATCCGTCCACGCCGGGTGCCGTCAGCGACACCTGCACCTTCTGCCCGTGATATTCGACGTTCTGGACAAGGCCGGTCATGAAGCAGCCGCCGGAACTCGCCGGCCCGCCGATCTTCACCCGGTCGTTGCGAACGGCGATCTCGATCGTCTCGCCCTCATCGCGGGCGGCCGGGGGCGCGTGGAACGTACCGCCTCCCGGCACCTCGAACAGGAGGCCGTCGGACTGCCGCTCGCTCACCCGTCCGGAGATCACATTGTGATCACCCATGAAGCGCGCAACGAAAGCCGTGGCCGGCCGGTTGAACACCTCGCGCGGCGTGGCGGCCTGTTCGATCCGGCCGCCATTCATCACCACCACCAGATCGGCCAGCGCCATGGCCTCTTCCTGGCTGTGCGTGACATGCACGAACGAGATGCCGAGCCTCAATTGAAGCCGCTTCAGCTCCTGCCGAACCTTGATCTTGAGGAAGGGGTCGAGCGCCGACAGCGGTTCGTCCAGCAACAGAACCTGCGGGTCCGTGATCAGCGCACGCGCCAGCGCCACCCGTTGCTGCTGCCCCCCGGACAACTGCGACGGCCGGCGATCTGCGAGATGATCCATGTGGACCAGCTTCAGCATATCGAGCGCCCGCACCCGCCTCTCTGCCTTTCCGACGCCCTTCATCTTGAGGCTGAAGGCAACGTTTTCGGCCGTGTCGAGATGTGGAAACAGCGCATAGCTCTGGAACATCATCGCGGTGCCGCGCGCGGCGGGCGGGAGGTCCGTGACCACGCTGTTGCCCAGCCGGATGTCGCCTTCCGAGATCGTCTCGTGGCCCGCGATCATCCGCAATGTCGTGGACTTGCCGCAGCCCGATGGGCCAAGAAGGCAGCAATAGGTGCCCGCCGGTATCTTCAGGCTGACATTATCGACCGCAACGGCGCCCCCCGCATAACGCTTGGTCACCCCGACGATTTCGAGCTGCGCTGGTTCCATGCACGTCTCCGCCCGGAAAAGCGCATTGCAATGCGCGTGCCAGCGGGCACCACGCCGCGACGGCCTGCTGATTGTCAGGTTTCGTCGCTACGTGACCACCTGACAGGCAGAGCGAGCTGACCGCCTCTATATTGGGCACATGCATACGATTGAGGGCTAGCTCCTATGCAATCTGGCCGTGCCGAGCGTGGCATCGCGGCCTACCAATCGAACCGCAACCGGGGGGCTATGGCGATATCCGGCAGCACCCTCGATCGCGAACGGCCGACGACGATCGTGGCTCATTTTCGAACTTCCCGACCCGCAACGCCTTGTGAATATAGACTTATATTTCGGTACCGCCGGAAGCGCTCGGAATTGAGCAGAGGGATGATGCAGATGAACTACCGATATCTCGGCCGGAGCGGCCTCAAGATCTCGCCGCTTTGCCTGGGCAGCATGATGTTCGGCGGCGCCACGGATGAACCCACGGCAGCACGCATCGTCGATTCCGCACGCTCGCACGGCGTCAATTTCATCGACACGGCCAATTCCTACACCGAAGGTCGATCCGAGGAGATCGTCGGCCGGGCCATTGCGGCAGACCGCGACCGCTGGGTCGTCGCGACGAAGTTCGGCAGCGTCCTCAGCGATTGGCCGAACGAAGGCGGCATCTCGCGCAAATGGATCATCCAGGCCGTCGAGGGCAGCCTGCGCCGCCTCGGCACGGATTACATCGACCTCCTGTATTTTCACCGTGCGGTGTTCGACGCCCCTCTGGAAGAATCGGTCCGCGCCATCGGCGATCTGATCTCACAGGGGAAGATCAGATATTATGGCGTCTCGAACTTCCGGGGCTGGCGCATCGCCGAGGTGGTGCGCATCGCCGATCTCACCAATCTCGACCGTCCCGTCGCCAGCCAGCCGCTCTACAACATCGTCAATCGCTCGGCCGAAACGGAGCAGCTGCCCGCCGCCCACAATTACGGGCTTGGCGTCGTGCCCTACAGCCCACTCGCGCGCGGCGTGCTGACAGGCAAGTACAAGCCTGGCGTCGCCCCCGAAGAGGGGAGTCGCGCGGCTCGCAACGACAAGCGCATCCACGAGGTCGAATTCCGTCCGGAATCCCTCGCGATCGCCGAACAGATCAAGGATTACGCCACCTCGCGCGACTATGCCCCGCAGGATTTCGCGCTGGCCTGGGTGCTCGCCAACAAAGCGGTGTCGGCCGTGATCGCAGGTCCACGCACGTTCGAGCAATGGGAGAGCTATTTCGCGTCGTTGGATCTCACGATCACGGCCGAAGACGAAGACTTCGTGAACCGGCTTGTTGCTCAGGGGCATCCGTCGACACCGGGCTTCACGGATCCCAGCCATCCCGTCGAAGGCCGGTTGCTCAGGACGATTTGAGCCCGAAGCGTACAAGGAGGGACGCCGCCTCGAGCGACGCCTCTCCCACCTATCGGAATCGCACGCCGGGCGAGACGGCCTCGCCGGCGATCTCAAAATCGCCCCCGGCGCGGAGATTTTGATGTAAGACGGTCTCGACAAGGTTAGGTCGGCGAAACCTTGTCCACCATCCGCTCGACGATCGAAAGATGCGCCAGCATGGCGTCCGCAGCCTCCGGGCCGTTGCCCTCGACGATGGCGGCCACGACAAGGCCGTGTTCGCGCTGCGAGCTTTCAATGCGGCGCACGGCTTCGAACTGCATGCGCCGGAACGGCGCAAGCCGCCGGCGGACGGAGCGCGTGAGGTCTTCCAGGAAGACATTGTGCGAGCCGGCATAGAGCGCATCATGAAAGCGCTCGTTGTGGGCCCGAAAGCTGTCGACATCGCCCCGCGCCACGCATTCATCAGCACCCGCATGAAGCCGGGAAAACGCGTCGCGTTCCTCCTCCGTCATCGCCTCGGCGCACAGCCGCGCGCACAGCGCCTCCAGCTCGCCCATCACGCGGAAGATATCGTGAAGCTCGTCCTCCGATATATTGGTGACGATCGTGCCGCGATGCGGCCGCGACAGGGCAAGGCCGATCGTCTCCAATTGCCGAAGCGCCTCGCGGATGGGCGTCCGGGAAACGCCGAATTCCGCCGCGAGGCCCGTTTCATCCAGCGGTTCGCCCGGGCGCAATATGCCGTGAACGATCCGGTCGGACAGCGCCTCGCGGATCATATCGGCCTGCGTGCGCTTTACCGGCCCGAACTTGCGCCCATTGCTTCGTTGCACGCTCATGCGCGGACGCTCAGGCGGCGTCGGCCTGGGCGGCGATGTAATGTCGCCACCCACCGAACGCGGTGATTTCGGCGGCGTCCCGCAAAGCCGCCGGTTCGCACAGAAAGCCGGAGATCTCAGACCCGTCGTCGAGGCTCACCTTGCCGATGCCGAGCGGCTGCGGAATGGCCGCAACGAAGCGCCCGAACGATTCCGGCGGCAATTGCCAGATCTCCGCTTCGATGCCGGGCCCGGCGAACCCCGGCTCCCGCACGAGGCCGGGTTTGGGCGGAACGGTCCCGGCAAGCGCATAGAGCCGGTACTCCGGTGCCGTGCGCGCGGCCCGCAGCAGCTTCCCGCCCAGGCGCGTCAATTCCCCGTTCAGCGCCATGCCCGAAAGGTGCGCGCCGACCACGACGATCGCAAGAGTAACGGCTGATGAGCGGCCGACGTCCGGAAGCACAAGACCCCGGTCGAGGCCCGCGCCCGTGCCCACGGCCTCGTGCATCTCCGCGGCGAAGTGCGCCAGCGCGGCATCCGTATCGGACGGGGCGACGAGCTGGACACCAAACGGGAGGCCGCCATCGGTGAACCCGGCGGGAACGGCGATCGCGGCGCAGCCGAAGAAATTGGCAAAATTGGTGTAGCGCCCGAAGCGGGCATTGAGCGCCACCGGATCAGCCCGCATCGCCTCGACCGTCTGGATGTCGGGCGAGGTCGGCAGAAGCAGCGCATCCACCTTCGCCCATTCACGCTCCGCCGCACGCCGGAAGGTCTCCAGCCGGTAGCGGCCCTCGAAGGCATCGACCGCGCTCATCGGGCGCGCTGCCTCGATGATCCCGCGCACGGTCGGATCCATGGCATCCGCATGGCCGTCGATGAAGGGCAGCACGGCGTGCAGGCGCTCGGCCACCCAGGGGCCCTCATAAAGAAGCGCGGCCGCCTGCCGGAACGAGCCATAATCGAAAGGCACGATCTCGGCACCGAGCGCCCGGGTGCGCCCGATGGCGGCGAGATAGAGCGCGCGGTAGGCATCATTGCCGAAGAATTCCAGCTCGTCATCGGCCGGCACGCCGAGCCGCAGGCGATCGGGCAGAGGTGCCGCACCGAACCGGCGGCAGAAAGGGTCAGCCTCGTCGAAGCCTTCCGCCACACGCCGCGCCTCGATCCCGTCCGCCACCGAAGCTGCGAAGAACGTGACCACGTCGATGGAGCGGCACGCGGGAACGACGCCCGTATTGGACACCCGGCCCGGCGAGGGCTTGATGCCGACGATGTTGTTGAACGCCGCCGGCACGCGGCCCGATCCGGCCGTATCCGTGCCCAGCGCAAAGCTCGCCAGCCCCGACGCGACGGCAACGCCCGAGCCGGACGAGGAACCACCCGACACATAGGCCTCGTCGAACACGCAGCGCGGGGCGCCATAGGGCGAGCGCGTGCCGTTGAGCCCGGTCGCGAACTGATCGAGATTGGTCTTCCCGATGACGAGCGCGCCCGCCTCCTTAAGGCGCGCGACAGCGAACGCGTCCGCAACAGGCTCATACGCAAATTCCGGGCACGCCGCCGTGGTCGGAAGGCCCCCGACATCGATATTGTCCTTCACGGCAAACGGCAGGCCCCAGAGCGGCAAGGAATTCGGCTCGGGAGCGCGGGCCAGGAGCTCGGCGGCGGCGTCTCTCAGATGCTCAGCAGACACGCGGGAAATGAAGATGGCGGGGTCGGCCTCATCGAGGCGCCGGGCAAGGGCGTCCACCATGTCGGTCGGCGACAAACCCTCGGCATAGGCCGCGCGGAGGCGTGCAAAATCCAAGATCGCGGGCAAGGTCATGAGTGCAGGCTTTCGGCGGAGGCGGGTTCGGAATCGTCGAGAATGCGCACGGGAGCGGCCCAGGAGATCAGGACCACGCAGCCCTCATCCGACCAGACGCTATGGACGCTGCCGGGTGGATTGAGCACGACGTCTCCCGTTCGATAGGTGCCGCTCTCATCGCTCTGGCTGCCCCGGAGGACGCAGATCGTCTCGAGCCCCGTGTGCTCGTGCCGGGGCACGGCGGCGCCGGGTTGGTAACGCAGCAGTGCGAGCGCCGGGCCATCGCCGTTGTCGGGGCGCTGGATGTGGCAAATTTCGACGCCCTCGCGGAAGGGTTCGTAATCGGCTGTCTCGAAGCCGTGCGTGAGAAGAGTGGGAAGGTGAAGCGGCGCACTCATGCAATGGCCTCCAGAATGGCTGCGCTCGGCGCGGTCCAGCCGACGATGCCGCCCTGCGCGCGGATCATGGCGAGGGTCGCCGCCTTGAATTCGGGGAAATAGCTTTCGGTGGCATCCTCCGCGAGGAGGCATTCGAAGCCGCGATCGTTCGCCTCGCGCATCGTGGTCTGGACGCAGACCTCCGTGGTGACGCCGGCAAACACCAGTTGCGAGAGCCCGAGGCGCTGCAATTCCGCGCCGAACGCCGTCGCATGGAACGCACCCTTGCCGGGCTTGTCGATGACGGGTTCGCCAGCGAGTGGCGCGAGTTCGGGAATGATCTCCGCGCCGGGCTCTCCCCGCACGAGGATGCGACCCATCGGCCCCATATCGCCGATGCGCTGGCCGGGCGCGCCCCTCATCAGCTTGGCGGGCGGGCAATCCGACAGATCGGGCGCGTGGCATTCGCGCGTATGGATCACGGACAACCCCGCCTTTCGGAAACCGGCGATGAGCCGCGCGACCACTGGCACGATGGCTTGAAGCGGGCGCACATCATTGCCGAGACTGGCGCCGAAGCCGCCGGGTTCGAGGAAGTCGCGCTGCATGTCGATGACGACGAGACCGAGGCGTGAGCGATCGATCTCCAGCGGGAAGGGAAGCGCCTGAATCTCGGTCACGACACATGCCCCGCCATGGCCCGGCCGATCGCGAACGGGTCGGCCGCCGCGCCGCCTGCCGTTTCCATCACCACGCGCCCCTCGAAGAGAACGAGGATGCGGTCGGACAGGGCGATCACCTCGTCGAGGTCCTCCGACACGAGCAGCACGGCCGTTCCCCTATTGCGGGCCGCCATCAATTGCGCGCGGATATCGGCAACGGCCCCGAAATCGAGCCCGAAGCAGGGATTGGCCACCACCAGAAGATCGGTCTCGCCCTGAAGCTCGCGCGCCAGCACCGCGCGCTGCACGTTTCCACCCGAAAGGGTGGCGATGGGGGACGACGGACTTTGCGTTTTCACGCTGTAGGCAGCGATCAGGCGCTCGGCCTCGCTTCGCATGCGCCGGCGGTCGAGCAGCCGCAGCGGCGCGCCGGTCTCGCTTCGGTCGAAGGTGCGGAAGGCCAGATTGTCCGACACGCTCATGCGGCCGACGCAGGCATTGCGCAGCGGCTCTTCCGGAAGGCAGCGCACCTTCAGACGCTGGGCCTCCGCACGGGTCGCCCGATATGGCACGCCGCCGACCTTGAGGGCGCCGCTCGCAATTGGGGTCTGGCCGGAAAGAACCTCCACCAGTGTCGTCTGGCCGTTACCCGATATGCCGGCAATGCCGACGATCTCGCCGGGTGCCACGCCGAGGCTTTCGATCGAGATCGCGCCACGCGTACCCGGCAGACCGGCTTCCAGCCTCTCCATGCGCAGCACGGGTTGCGCGGGGGCCGATGCGGCGCGCTCCGGCGCTTCGGTCAGTTGCCGTTCGCCGATCATCAGGCGCGCCATCTCGTCGACGCTCAGCGCATCGACGCGCCCGCCACCGACCAGCCGGCCCTTGCGCAGCACGCTGACATGGTCGCAGAAGCCCGTCACCTCGGCGAATTTGTGGGTGATGAGCAGCACCGCCATGCCCGTTTCGGACGCCTGCGCCCGCAGGAAGCTCAAAACCTTTTCGGCTTCGTTGGGCGTCAGCACGGAGGTCGGCTCGTCCAGCACCAGCACGCGGCTGCCGAGGTAGAGCTGCTTCAGGATCTCGGTCTTCTGCCGCTCTCCTGCCGAAAGACGATGCACGGGCGTGTCGAGCGGCACCTTCAGCGGCATGGTCTCCATGAAGGCAGCCAGCTTCGTGCGCTCCGCCCGCCAATCGACCACGCGCGGCACGTTCGCACCCGCCATGACGAGGTTTTCGAGCACCGTCATCGCGGGCACCAGCGTGAAATGCTGGTAGACCATGCCGAGTCCAAGCCGCCGCGCATCGCGCGGGGAATTGATCTCGACCTCGCGCCCGCTCAGCACCACGTCGCCCGAATCCGGGCGGTAATAGCCCAGGATGCATTTCACCAGCGTGGACTTTCCGGCCCCGTTCTCCCCGAGAAGCGCGTGAAACGTGCCGGGATGGAGCGCGATCGACACGCCCTCCAGCGCCGTGAAGCTGCCGAACGTCTTGGTCAGACCGATGGCTTCGAGCAGCGGGCGCGAATGCACGGCCGCCGGCGCTGGCGACTCGGCCGGGCGGATGGCGGCGAGAGCGTTCACCCGATCGCCTCGATCAATGCCGCGCTGTTGGCCACCGCGCCGAACACGCCCCCCTGCATCGTCACCATCTTGATGGCGGCTTCGTGGTTGCCCCGGTCGGTCGCGCCGCAGCAATCCTCCAGGATCACGCATTCGAAACCACGGTCGTTTGCTTCACGCATCGTGGTGTGCACGCAGACATCCGTGGTGATGCCGGTCAGCACGATGTTGCGGATGCCGCGCGAATTGAGGATCAGCTCCAGATCCGTGGCACAGAACGAGCCCTTGCCCGGCTTGTCGATCACCACTTCGCCGGGCAGCGGCGCCAGTTCCGGGATGATCTCCCAGCCGGGCTCGCCGCGCACGAGAATACGGCCGCACGGGCCGGGATCGCCGATGCCCGCGCCGATCTGGCGCGAGCGCCAGCGCTTGTTGGCGGGAAGATCGGCGAGGTCCGGCCGGTGCCCCTCGCGCGTGTGGATGATGTGGTAGCCCTCCTCGCGCATGGCGGCGAGGACGCGGGCGATCGGTTCGATCGGTGCGCGCGTCAGCGACAGATCGTAGCCCATCTTGTCGACGTAGCCGCCCTGTCCGCAGAAATCGATCTGCATGTCGATGATGATCAGCGCCGTGTTCTGGGGAGAAAGGCTGCCGTCATACGGCCAGGCATAGGGCGTCGAGGCGATCGTGCGGGCGGAAGGGGTCAGTTTGTCCATGATGATGTCCTCGGCTCTCATTCGGCGGCGTTCGGCAGGTTCTGGCCGTAGAGGCGCGTCGGGGCCGGAAAGCCGCACGACGTCCCGTCGACCACCTTCACCTCGTCTTCCCAGGGCAGGCGGTAGCGGCCGGCCGCAAGGTCGGTCATGTAGGTGTAGGGGCAATCCTGCGCCCCGCCCTTCACGGCCACATAGCCGCGGTGGCCGAGCTGGTAGATGTTGTTCTCGACGCCCCAGCCACGCCGGGCCTCCCGCACCAGATCGGGCCGGACCTCGGCCGTGATGATCTCGTCGACGCGCCCGCTGGTGCCGTGGGCCAGCACCGTGCCGTCGAAGTTCACGATCATCCCCTCGCCCATGGAATCGAACGAGCCGTCCGAGCCGCACATGCAGACATTGGCGGTGACCATGAGGTTGCAGAAGGCGTTCGCCTGGTTGGTGAAGCGCCACGATTCCCGGATCGGGGCGGTGTAGCCCGCCGTCCGCAGCATGATCTCGGCGCCCTTGTAGGCGCACTCGCGCGCCATTTCAGGGAACATGCCGTCATGGCAGATGATGAGGGCGAGCTTGGCGCCCTTCGGCCCGTCGATCACGGGGATGCCGAGATCGCCCGGCTCCCACGGCTCCACCGGCACCCAGGGGTGCAGCTTGCGGTAGTTCAGCCGGATCTCGCCCGTGTCGTCTATTACGAGGCCGGTATTGTAGGGCATGCCGCCGGGGTTCAGCTCCATGATGGAGAAGCAGCCCCAGATCGCGTTGTCGCGGCAGGCCTGCCGGAAGGCCTCCACTTCCGGCCCGTCCACCCGGCACATGATCTCCGGGTTGATGTCCATGGACAGGCCATGGAGCGAATATTCCGGAAAGACCACCAGATCCATCGTCGACAGATTGCGCCGCGCCTTGCCCACCATCTCCACGATGCGCGCGGTCTGCCGCGCGAGGTCGTCCTTCGTCACCACATTGGGAAGCTGCAATTGCACGCAGCCGATGACCACACCGTTGTCCGATTTGTTCAGTCCACCGAGGCCGTTCATGTCGGGCTCCTATTTCGTGATCGAGAGTTCGCGCGGGGCACCTTCGAGAGCACGGCGCGGCGACGAGGTCAGGATGAGAATGACAAGCGTGAGGACGTAAGGCGCGGCGTAAAGGAGGTAGGTGCCGCCCGAGACGCCCGCCGATTGAAGTGCGGGGCCGAGCGCCCCTGCCCCGCCGAACAGCAGGGCGGCGCCGAAGCAGGCCACCGGGTTCCACCGCGCGAAGATCACCAGCGCCACGGCGATCAGCCCCTGGCCGGACGAGATGCCCTCGTTCCAGGAGCCCGGGTAATAAAGCGAGAGATATGCCCCCGCGATGCCCGCCATGAAGCCGCCGAACGCCGTGGCGGCGATGCGCACGGGCAGTATCCCGTAGCCCATCGCGCGCGCCGCATCCTCACTGTCGCCGACCATGCGCAGGACGAGCCCAGTCCGTGTGCGCCGGAACACGAACCCCATGGCGAAGGCGATCGCGATGCCGACCAGAAACAGCGGATTGATCTGAAGCGCCGCACGCAGCGCCGGATCGCTCGTCCAGAAGCCGAAATCGAGCGGCGCCAGCATCGGCGCCGCCGGCTGGATCAGGGGCTTGCCGAAAAAGAAGGCGAGCCCGGTGCCGAGGATCATCAAGGCAATGCCGACCGCGATGTCGTTGACCCCGCGCAGCGAGCAGATGAAGCCGTGCAGCAGGCCGAACAGAACACCCGCACAGCCGGCGATCAGCACCCCCGCCCAGGGCGAGCCGGTCAGAAGTGAGCCGCCATACCCGGCCATCGCACCGAAGACGAGCGTGCCCTCGAGACCCAGGTTGATGCGGCCGCTCTTCTCGGTCACGCACTCGCCGAGGCTCACGAACAGGAACGGCGTCGAGACACGAATGGCCCCGCCGAGCACGGCGATCAGGACGCTCCAGAGATCGATGCTCATCGGCCGGCCTCCGATGCGCGCAGCGATCGGGGCACGAGCCGTCCACTCAAGGTTTCGGACAAGAGGATCGACAGGAACAGACAGCCCTGAAGCACCAGCATCGTCGCGTCCGGCAATCCCATACGCCGCTGCACCAGCCCGCCCGCCGCTGCGATGCCGCCGACGAGGATCGCCATCGGGATGATCGCCAACGGGTTCTGCCGAGCGAGAAAGGCAACGAGGATGCCGGTATAGCCGTAGCCCGCGATCAGCGCGGAATTGGCGCTGCCGTGCACGGCCGCCATGTCGATCATGCCCGCGATTCCGGCCGCCGCGCCGCCCGCAAAGGCAAAGGCCGTGACGAGGCGGCCGACGGGCAGCCCCTGCACCGCAGCGCTCCGGGGATTGCCGCCGGCGATGCGCGCGGCAAAACCGAACGTCGTGCGCCGGATGACAAAAGCCGAGAGCAGGCAGGCCACGACGCCCACCGCGAAGCCCCAGTGCACGTCGAGGCCCGGCATGGTGCCGATCCGCAGCTCCGTCGGCAGCGGCAGAGTGGACGGCTTGTTGAGGCTCGCCGGATCGCGCAGAGGCCCTTCGACGAAATGGTTGAAGAGCGCGATGGCGATGTAGGCCAGCAGCAGCGAGGAGATTGTCTCGTTGACGCCGCGCGCATGGCGCAGCCATCCGGCGAAACCGATCCACAAACCGCCGATCAGGCCGCCGGCCAGCACCATCGCCACCAGCGCCGGCACCGGAGACAGGCCCGCGGCCATGACGCCGGTCACCGCCGCCGCGAGGCCGCCCAGCACGAAGGCCCCCTCTCCACCGATCACGATGAGGCCGAGCTGCGCGGGCAGCGCAACGCAGAGCGCGGTCAGCAGAAGCGGCGCCGCACGCTGCAGCGTGTTGGCGATCGAGAACGGCGTGCCGAAACCGCCCCGCCACACGAGCTGCGCGAACTGGACCGGAGAATGGCCCAGGACCGAGAGGAAGACGGCGAAGGCGGCGAAGCCCGCGAGGATCGCAAGAACCGGCAGCGCGACGGCTTCGATGCGCCGGCACGCAGGTTCGGACAATCCGCGCGCCGGGGCGGCGAAGGCGGTGGTCAACGTCATGGAATATGAGCCCTTGTCTACCGCGTCAGGAGGCCGAGCCGACCACGCCCTCGACGAGGTAATCCATGCTCTCCAGCTCGATCGCGGTCTCGGGATAGCTCTGTCCCGTCGCCGCGATCTCCTTGCCCTTGTTGTCCTTGAGCGGCCCCTTGATGATGGCGTATCCGCCCTTCATCATCTCGGCGCGGACGGCATCGGCCTGCTTGCGGGCGGCATCGCCCACCATCGCGCCATACGGGCTCGATTTGACGAAGCCTTCGGCAAGGCCGCCACGCACGAAATTGGGCATCGCCTCGCCGGCCTGCGCCTTCTCGACGAAGGAGCGGTAGACGTTCGCCCAATCCCATTCCGCGCCCGTGAGGTAATGATTGGGCGCAAGCTCGGCCTGGCTGGTGTGATAGCCGGTCACGAAGCATCCGCGTCCCGCGGCCGTCTGCACAAGCACCTTGGGGCTGTCGACATGGCAAGTGATCACGTCCACGCCCTGATCGACCAGCGCGTTCGCCGCTTCCGCTTCCTTTACCGGCATCGACCAGTCGCCGGTGAAGATCACCTGCGTCGTGATCGACGGATCGACCGAGCGCGCGCCCAACGTGAACGAGTTGATGTTGAGCAGAACCTGCGGGATTGCTTTTGCAGCAATGAAGCCGAGCTTCTTCGACTTCGTCTGATGAGCCGCGACGATACCCGACAGATATTGAGCCATGCCGATATAGCCGAAATAGGAGCCGGCATTCTTCGGGTCGTTCTCGCTCCACAGCCCGCCGCAATGGCGGAACTGGGTCTCGGGATTGGCGGCAGCCGAATTGAGAACGAACGGCTTGTAATAGCCGAACGAGGTCGGGAACACGAGTTGCGCGCCGTCGAGCTCGATCATCGACTGCATCGACCGCGTGACGGCCTCGCTCTCGGCGACGTTCTCTTCTTCCAGCACCGTGACGCCGGCCATCTTCTTGACGGCCGCGGCGCCCAAGGCATGTGCCTGATTGTAGCCGAAATCGTCCTTGGGCCCGACATAGAGGAAGCCGATTGTCAGCTCTTCAGCCGCGCGAGCCTTTTTGACGAGAAGGGGGCTGAGCGCGAGAGCACCTGCTCCCATGAGGAAGCGCCGACGATGAAGTGGAAGGAACGACATACGAGAATCCCGGGTCAAGAGACGATACAGGATTGTATGCAATGGCCATGCCAGAATGGATAAATCCCTAAAATCAAAGCGTTACACCAAATCGGCAATCATCCTCCTTCACGCTGTTTGATTAAATAATAGGCAGCGATGATGCCTTGATGAGCGCTTAGGCCTCTTGCGGCAATTGCCGTGTGCCGTCCAGCCGCCGGGCCACCTGCTCCACGAATTTCGCCGCCGCCACAGGCAAAGTGCGGCCGCGCAATTGGCCCAAGACCAGAGGCCCGTGGGTTGGATCGGCATCGGCAACCGGCACGGAAACCAGCCCCGGCTCCAGCCACGACGTTTCCGATCCGATCTCGATCTGGAAGGTGATCACATCGCCGGAGCGGGCGAGATTGCGCAGCATCTCGAAGGAATCCGACTCGAAATCCACCGAGAAGGTGAACGAGCTCGTGGAGAGTATTCCATCGACGACCCGCCTTGAGCCGAAGGATCGATCCGCGAGCGCCACAGGATAGGGCGCGCAATCGCGCAGCCGCACATTCTCCTGCTTCGCCAGCGGATGGTCGCTCGCCATGATCGCATGGAGGCGCTGCCCCACCGTGACGAGCGGCTGAAGCTCGGCACTGCGGCGCGGCCGGAAGATCAGCACGATATCCGCCTCGTAATCGACCAGTCTCTGCAGCGCGATGTCATGATCGACGACGGAGATGGCGAAGCTGACGCGTGGGTAGTCCTCGCGAAACTTGGCGATCTCCTGCGGCAGGAAATAATTGGCCAGCGCCTGGCTGCACGCAATGCGGATATGGCCGCGCTTCAGCCCGCCGAGGCTTTCGATCTGGGAACGCGTGCGCTCGAGGTCGACGTTTTGCTGCCGGATCCAGCGGATGAAAGTCTCGCCGGCGGCGGTCAGGCGTACCCCCTGCGCCGACCGCTCGAAGATCGCCGTTCCGAGATCGTCCTCGACGTCCTGAATCCGCCTTTGCAGCGCGGACGGCGTGATGTTGAGGTCCTCAGCCGCACGGCGGATCGAGCCGTGGCGTGCCGCCAGATCCACGTAAGACCAGATCCGCATATGACGCATCGGCAGAACCTCATGGTGTATACTTTTTCGTATCGAATTACGTATTAAACAGCATTTCAGGTATCCACCGGCAAGGGGCTAGCGTGAGTTCGTCAAGGAGCTCAACGCGTGACCGACCTTTCGCCTACCGACGAAGCCTTCCGGCTGGGCACCCTTCCCGGACAGACCTGGACGATGGGTCGGGATGCCGTTTCGACCCTGCGCCCCGCTCTTGCCGAACGCCCGGCAAGGTTCGCCGCGCGGCCCAATGACGTCGAGATCGATCTGTCCCGAACCGCATTAATCGCGGTCGATCTCCAGAACGATTTCCTTCACGCTGAAGGCTGGTTTGCCAAGGCCGGCCGGCAGGGCAAGGCTCCGGTCGCGCAGATCGAGGCTTTCGCTGGTGCCTGCCGTGGCGCCGCTCTGCCGGTCATCTGGCTGAACTGGGGCCTTCCGGGCCACGCGGCGCATCTGCCCGCCTCGACGCTCCTGCGCGGCAAGCGCACGAAAAGCGCCACAGGCTATGGCGAGCGTCTCCCCGGCGCGGATGCCGGCGTGCTGGAAACCGGCAGCTTCGGCGCGGCGCTCGTCGAGGACCTCACCCGCGACCCGACGGATTTCGAGGTCCGCAAGCAGCGCTTCTCCGGCTTTCCGGACACCGAGCTCGACAGCCTCCTGCGCAACATGGACGTCCGCACGCTTCTGTTCTGCGGCATCAACACCGACCGCTGCGTCTTCGAGACGCTGACCGACGCCTCCGCACGCGGCTACGACTGCATCCTCATCGATGATCTCTGCGCCACCGTTTCGCCGCCCGAGATCGAGCACGCCGTGGTCTGGCTCGTGGAAACGCTCCACGGCTTCGTCGCCGACAGCACATCCCTCCTGTCCGCTTTTGAACCCGCAACCCCAGCAACGGAAGCCTGACCCATGCGCCGTCTTTTCGCAGGCCTTGCCCTTACGCTTCTCGCCTCCGCCGCGCCGCTCACGGCAGCGCTGGCAGACACGCCCGTCCGCATCGTCCTGAACTGGAAATATCAGGGTCCACAGGCGCTGTTCTTCCTGGCCGAAGACAAGGGCTATTTCCGCGAGGCGGGACTCGACGTCACCATCGACCAGGGTGAGGGCTCCGCCGCGTCCATCACCAAGGTCGCGACCGGCGCCTACGATGTCGGCTTCGGCGACATCAACGCTTTGATCGCGCTCGCCGCCACCCGGCCGGAGCAGGCGCCCATCGGCGTCTACCAGATGTTCAACACTCCGCCCTTCGCCATCGCGGTGAAGGCCGGCAGCCCCATCGAGAAGCCCGCCGATCTCGTCGGAAAGACGATCGGTGGCCCGGCGAATGACGGCGCGTTGAAGCTTTTCCCCGCCTTCACCGAGGCGGCCGGCATCGACGCCTCGAAAGTCACCATCACCAACATGCAGCCGAACCTGCGCGAACAAATGTTGATGAGCGGGCAGGTCGACGGCGTGTTCGGCTACGTCAACACCATCGCCTTCAGCGCCAAATCCGCCGGCATCGATCCCGAAAAGGACCTCCGCTTCATCGCGTTTGGCGATTACGGGCTCGATCTCTATTCCAACGCGCTCGTCTCGTCGAAGGCCTTCGCGGCCAAGAACCCCGAAGCGCTGAAATCGCTCGTGGCCGCGCTGAACCGCGCGACGGCGGACATGATCGCCGATCCGGACGGCTCCGTCGCGGCCGTGATGAAGCGCGAGCCACTGCTCAACGAAGCGGTCGAGATCGAGCGGACGAAAGCCACGCTCGACGCCGAGATGAACCATCCGGAGATCGGCAAGATCGGCCTCGGCGCCATCGATCCCGATCGGATGAAGCGGGCCATCGACGTGGTCGTGAAGGCCAATGCCCTGCCCCGCACCCCGGCGCTGGAGGAGGTCTTCACCGATGCCTTCCTACCGCCGCTCGCGGACCGGCCGACCAAGGTCGTGAACTGAACGACAGCCAGGAAGCGGACGAACATCATGGAACTGGGATTGAAGGGGCGGACCGTGATCATCACCGGTCCCGCCAAGGGAATGGGCGCGGCCGTTAGCCTCGCCTTCGCCGACGAAGGCTGCGATCTGGTTCTGGCCGGACGCGACACGGCCAGCATCGAGCCGGTGGCAGAAGAAGCCCGTCAGCGTGGAGCCCAGGCGCTCGTCGTCTCCTGCGACGTCACCGATGCGGCGGCCTGCGAGGCGCTGGCCGCTTCCACGCTGGAAGCCTTCGGCCGGGTCGATGTTCTCGTCAACGTCGCCGGCGGTTCGGGTCCCATCGGAAAGACCGGCTGGGAGACCACGCCCGAGGAATTCGACGAGATCGTCACGCTCAACATGGCGGGCTGTTTCAACACGATGCGCGCCGTGATGCCTGCGATGATCGCAGCCGGCGGCGGCAAGATCGTCAATGTCGGCGGCACGTTCGGCATGCGCGGACGGGCCGGCCGGATGGCCTATTCCGCCTCGAAATGGGGCCTTCGTGGCATCACCAAATCCTTCGCGCTGGAGGCCGGCCCGCACAACGTCAACGTCAATTGCGTCGCGCCGGGAATGGTCGACGGGCCGCGTTTCCGCACCAAGGTGGTGCCGGAAATGGCCGCGCGCCTCGGCATCACCGAGGCCGAGGCGGCCGAGCGCCACGCCGCCGATTATGCGCTCCGCCGCGTCTCCACCGATGAGGACGTCGCCAGCGCCTGCGTCTTCCTCGCCAGCGACGCCGCCCGCCAGATCACCGGCGTCGACCTGCCGGTCGATGGCGGCTGGGCGATGCTCTGAAAGGACCGATCATGACCACCGAATCCCTCCCCTACGCCGATCTCGTCGTCCACGGCGGCATCATCGCCGGCGAGACCGAAACGCAGGCTGCGTCGCTCGCCATCCGCGACGGCGTGATCGTGGCAGTCGGCACGGCGGAAGCCATGCCGCCGGCGCGCGAGACCTTCGACGCCACGGGCCTGCATCTCCTGCCCGGCGCCATCGACGCTCATGTGCATTATCGCGAGCCCGGCTACACCCATAAGGAAGATTGGGGCACCGGCACCCAGGCGGCAGCCATGGGCGGCGTCACCACCGTGTTCGACATGCCCAACGTCAACCCGCCGACGGGAACGCCCGACGCTTTGGCGCTGAAACTGGAAGCGGCGAAAAAGGCGCATGTCGATTTCGGCATCTATGGCCTCCTTGCCGAGGACAACATCGACCAGCTGGAAGCCCTGATCGAGGGCGGTGTCGCCGCCTTCAAATGCTTCATGGGCAACACGTTCGGAAACCTGCCCTCGCCCTCCACCGGCGCGATGCTCGAGGGTTTCGAGATCCTGGCCACGCACGGAATGCGCTGTTCGCTTCATGCCGAGACGGCCTCCATCATGGCCTGGCGCCAGAAGAAGCTCCGGGCCGCCGGCCGGCACGATCCGCTGGCCCATCTCGCCTCCCGTCCGGCCATCGTGGCCACCGAGGCGGTGTCGCGAGCGGCCATCCTCGCGGAATGGACCGGCGCGCGCATCCACATCCTCCACATCTCCTCGGCCGACGAACTGCGCCCCCTACGCGAGGCCAAGGCGCGCGGCGTCGACATCACCGGCGAGACCTGCCCGCATTACCTCCTGTTCGACGAGCGCGCCTACGACACGCTGGGCTCGATCATCCGCGTCAATCCCCCGGTGCGCGAGGCGCATCACCAGGCCGCTCTCTGGGAGGCGCTTGCTGACGGCACGATCGACATGATCGCGACCGATCACGCGCCTCACGATCCCGAGGAAAAGCGCCGCGACGACATCTGGACGGCCGATTGCGGTTTCCCCGGCGTCGAAACGCAGATGCAGCTGATGCTCACCGCCGTGAACGAAGGGCGCTTCACGCTCGAACAATATGTCCGCATGTCGGCGGCGGCGCCGGCACGGGCCTTCGGCCTGTTCCCCCGCAAGGGCGCTCTGGTGCCCGGGGCCGACGCCGACATCGCCTTCGTGGATCTCGCGCGCCGTCACGTCATCCGCACGGAAGAGCTTCATTCCCGGGCCAAGATCACGCCGTTCGAAGGCATGGAGACTGTCGGCCTGCCGGTCCACACCATGGTGCGCGGCCGCTTCGCCATGCGCGACCGCACGATCGTCGCAGACAGTGCCGGCTGGGGCTGCTCGGTGCGCCGCGTGCAGAAGATGCCGAAGCCCCAGCCCCGAAACCTCGACCAGACCATGGAGGCGGTCACGCAACCCCTCGCTCCGTCCCCGCGTCCGCGCGTGGTCGCCTGAACATTGCTCGAGCCGCACATCCGGGCGGATTGCCCGCCTGGACGTGCGCACGCGGAGAAGGCCATGCAGATGCTGAACCCGAATGCGACTTCCGGGGCCCGGCCTTTCGATCCGGATGCCCCGTCCCAATCGCCCACGCCGTTGATCCAGTTCGAGGCGGCGTCCCTGTCCTACGGGCAGGGAGACGGCGCGGTGAAAGCCCTGTCGGAGACCGATCTCAAGGTCTTTGCCGGTGATTTCGTTGCCCTCGTCGGCCCGTCGGGCTGCGGCAAGTCCACCATTCTCAAGCTCGTCGGCGGGCTGATCCGGGCCAGCACGGGCTATGTCTTCGTCGGCGGCCGCGAGGTCGGGGCCGAGGATGTGCGCATCGGCATGGCGTTCCAGAACCCCACGCTTCTGCCCTGGCTGACGATCCGCGACAACGTCATGCTGCCCTTGAAGATCATCGCCGGCTTCCGCGAGCATTGGCGCACCAAACGGCGGGGCGAATATCGCGAGCGCGCCGACGCGCTGCTCGAAAAGGTCGGCCTCGCCGGCTTCGGCGACCGTTATCCCTGGCAATTGTCCGGCGGCATGCAGCAGCGCGCCTCGCTGTGCCGCGCACTGATCCACGAACCGACGCTGCTCCTTCTCGACGAGCCCTTCGGCGCGCTTGACCAGTTCACCCGCGAGGAATTGTGGGAGGTGCTTCAGACGCTGTGGATGGACACGCGCCCCACGGTGCTGCTCGTCACGCACGATCTGCGCGAAAGCGCCTTCCTTGCCAACCGCATCGTGGTGATGAGCGCGCGGCCCGGCCGCATCCTCGTCGATGAAAACGTGCCGTTCGCCCGGCCCCGCACCGTCGACACCACCGCCGAGCCGGCCTTCGTCGCGCTCGGCCACCGCCTGCGCGGTCTCATCGTCCAGGCCCGTTCCGAGCAGAAGACCGTCTCCGCACAGAAGGAAAGCGCGTGATGAAGATGAAGCTCTCGCACGAGCGCATCGGCTCGCTTCTCGTCATCCTCGGCTTCTTCCTCGTCTGGGAAGCCGCCTGCCTCGCCTTCTCGATCAGCCCGCTGATTTTGCCGCGGCCGAGCGAGATCATTTACGTCCTCGTCACACGCTGGCCGGCGCTGATGCCGCACACCATGCAGACGCTCTACACCACGCTCGTCGGCTTCGCGCTCGGCGTCTCCACGGGCGTCCTGATCGGCATGCTGATCGGCTCGTCGCGGTTCGCCTACAAGGTCGCCTTCCCGCTCCTCGTCGGCTTCTCCTCGATCCCGAAGGTCGCGATCGTGCCGATCCTCGTGCTCTGGTTCGGCGCCGGCACGGTGCCCGCCATCATCACCGCCATGGTGATCTCGATCTTCCCCGTGGTCGTGAACGTCGCCACCGGCCTCGCCACCACCGAGCCCGAACTCGAGGACGTGCTGAAAACGTGGAAGGCCAGTCGCACCGACATCCTTTTCAATGTCGGCCTGCCCCGCACCATGCCCTACCTCTTCGCCTCGCTGAAAGTCGCCGTCACGCTCGCCTTTGTCGGCACCGTCATCGCCGAGACCGTGGCCTCCAATCGCGGCATCGGAAACATGATGCTGATCGCTTCCTCCAACTTCAACGTGCCGCTCGTCTTCGCGGGCCTCTTCATCCTGGCCGGGCTGGGCGTCGCGCTCTACGCGGTCTTCTCCCTCGTCGAGAAGCGCGTCACCGGCTGGGCCAACCGCAAGACCGAATTCGCGATGGGCTGACGGCCCGGGACATCATTCATCGAAAAAGGGACCGGATATGCTGAAGACCCTGCTTGCCGCACGCTCTCTCGCGGGCGCCTTCCTGGCCTGCGCCCTCACCGCCGCACCGGCACTGGCGCAGGACAAGGTGCCCGTCCGCTTCACGCTCGACTGGAAATACCAGGGCATCCACGCCCCCTTCCTCCTTGCCGAGAAAAAGGGCTATTTCGATCAGGAGGGGCTGGACGTTACGATCGATCAGGGCGAAGGCTCGGCCGCCACAATCACCCGCATCGCCAGCGGCGCCTATGATGCGGGCTTCGGAGACATCAACGCCATCATCCAGCAGGCGGCGAAAGACCCCGCCAATGCGCCCGTCATGGTCTACCAGATCTACAACGGCGCACCTTTCTCCGTTCTCGTGAAAGCCGACAGCGAGATCCGGAGCATCGCGGATCTCAAGGGGCGCACGGTCGGTGGCCCGGCTTCGGCCGCCGCGACACGGCTCCTGCCGCTACTTCTGGAAGCCAACGGCGTCGCGTCCGGCAGCGTCGAAGTCCTCAACATGCAGCCCAACCTTCAGGAGCAGATGCTGCTGCGCGGCGATGTCGCCGCATCTCTGGTCTTCAACGTCACGAGCTACGTGAACCTGATCGCCATGGGGCAGGATCCCGAGGCCGGCTTCCGCTGGCTCGATTTCTCCGCGAACGGCCTCGATCTCTATTCCAACGGCGTCATGGTCTCCCGCAAGCTGGCTGCCGAAAAGCCGGAGGCGGTACGCGACCTCGTGCGGGCGGTGAACCGTGCGCTGCGCGAGGTAATCGCAGATCCGGCGGCCGGCGTCGCCTCCGTCGTTGCGGTCGAACCCCTGGTCGATGCGAAGGCGGAAACCGCACGCATGCGCTTCGCGCTCGATCGGGTCATCGGCACCGAGGAAACGAAACGCCTCGGCCTTGGCGATCTCGACAGCGCGCGCCTCCAGCGTTCCATCCGCTCCATCGCGACGGCCTACGAATTGCCCAGGCAGCCGGACGCCGGTGAGGTCTTCGACCGCTCCTTCCTGCCGGAAGCCGGCGAGCGCGCATGGCCGGACGCCCAGCCGTGAACCCATCCAACCGGCGCATCGATTGTGCGTGCGCCCTCCTGGCAAGGGGATATGGCTCCCGCACGCCCCTCTCGCTGACGATAGAGGACGATCGCATCGCGTCCGTCGATGCGGCAGGCGGCGCCTCCCGCCTTCTGGCGATGCCCGTCCTCGTCAACGCCCACGATCATGCCCGGCCGTTACGGACCAGTTCGTTCGGCGCGTTCGGCAAGCCCCTCGAACTCTGGCTGAGCTATCTCGCGCTCCTGCCGCACGTCGATCCCTATCTCTGCGCCGCAGCCTCGCTCGGCCGCAGCGCGCTCGGCGGGGCGGGCGTGGTCATGGTGCACCACACGCGCTTCCGCTCCTTTGCTGCGGTCCCCGAGGAGGCCGCGGCCACCGCCCGTGCCGCGCGCGACATCGGCCTGCGCATCGGCTTTGCGGTCGCCATGCGCGACCGGAACCCACTGGTCTATGGCCCGAGCGAACCCGTCCTCGCCGCCCTGCCGCCGCACGCACGGCGTGAGATCGAGGCGCGTATCGGCACGCCCCCACCCAGCGTCGCCGACCAGATCCGGCTCGTCGACGAGGCCGACGACGCGCTCGGCCCGGACATCCGCGTGCAATACGGCCCGGCCGGCCCGCAATGGTGCAGCCCCGCACTTCTCGAAGCCATCGCAGATGCGTCCGCACGCACGGGCCGCCGCGTCCACATGCATCTCCTCGAAACACGCTACCAGCGTGCCTGGGCCGACCGAGAGCATCCGGGCGGGCTGGTCGCATGGCTGCGCGACATCGGCCTGCTGTCCCCTCGCCTCACCCTTGCCCATTGCACCCATGCCTGGCCGGACGAGCTTGCCCTGATCGCCGAAAGCGGCGCGACCATCGCCGTCAACACCGGCTCCAACCTCCAGATCCGCTCCGGCATTGCGCCCTTGGCCGAGATGGTCCGCCAGGGCTGCCGCGTCGCGCTCGGGCTCGATGGCCTCGCGCTCGACGAGGACGACGACGCCTTGCGCGAAATGCGCCTCGCCAATCTCCTTCACAGCGGCTGGGGTTTCGAAGAACACTGGCCAGGACGGCAGATCCTCGACATGGCGATGCGAAATGGCCGCGAAGCCGTGACCGGCGACGCGTCCGGCGGCCACGTTGCTCCCGGCGAGCCTGCCGACCTCCTGCTCCTCGATCTCGACCGGCTCGATTCCGACCGTCTCCCGCTGTCGCCCGATCCCTTCGATCTCCTGCTGGCTCGCGCCACCAAAGGGCATATCGCGGAGATGATCGTTGCCGGTCGCACGACCGCCAAACACGGTCGTCTCACCGGCCTCGACCATGCGGCGATCGAGAGCGAATTGCTCGATCGCGTGCGCCATGAAATGACGACATCCACCGGCCTCGCCGAAGCCCTGCCCCATCTGGAAACGGCGCTTCGCAGCCATTTTCACGAACCCGCCTGCTGCTAGTCTGCGGCGAGATCCTCCCGAAAGAACGATGACCGTGCCATTCACCGCCCGCCTCCACCGCGTGCCCGCCTCGGGGCCTGACGACGTCTCCGGCCTTGAACGCCTCGTCGCCGAGGGAGCGCTCGATCCGTCGGGCATCGTCGCCATCCTCGGCAAAACCGAGGGCAATGGCTGCGTCAACGATTTCACGCGCGGTTTCGCCACACGCGCGCTGGGCGACTTCCTGGCCGCTCGCGTCGGCGCGGAACGGGCGTCAAAGGTCGCTCTGGTGATGTCGGGCGGTACGGAGGGCGCGCTGAGCCCGCATTTCCTCGTCTTCGAACGGCATGAAAGCGCGGGCGAGGATGCCCGACCCGGCGGCTCACTGGCCATCGGCACCGCCATCACGCCCGATATTCGTCCCGAGGATATCGGCCGCCGATCACAGGTCGATATCGTCCGCGACGGCGTGCTCGCCGCCATGGCCGAAGCCGGGATCACCCACGCCGAGGATGTCCATTTCGTCCAGATCAAATGCCCCCTGCTGACCTCCGCCCGCATCGCGGAGGCTGCTCAGCGGGGGAAAAGCTGCGCCGCCACCGACACGCTGAAATCCATGGGCCTGTCGCGCGGGGCAAGCGCCCTCGGCGTCGCGCTGGCTCTCGGCGAAGTGGAGGAAACACAAATGGGCGACGACGACATCGGCCGCAATTTCGCGCTGTTCTCCGCACGCGCCAGCACGTCGGCCGGCATCGAGCTTCTCGGCCATGAGATCCTCGTTCTGGGCATGAGCGACGATTGGCGCGGCCCGCTCGCGGTCGGGCACACCCTTATGCAAGACGTCGTCGATGCCGGGCCGGTGCGCGCACTTCAGGCCGCGCTCGGCGTTCCCGACAAGGCGCGTTTCGAGGCCCTGCTCGCCAAGGCGGAAGCGTCCCGTTCGGGCCTCGTCCGTGGCAGCCGCCACACGATGAACGACGACAGCGATCTCTCCGCAACGCGCCACGCACGCGCGTTTGTGGGCGGCGTCCTTGCGGGCGTCACCGGCACCACGGAACTCTTCGTGTCCGGCGGTGCCGAGCATCAGGGACCGGACGGCGGAGGCCCGGTCGCCATCATTGCCCGGCGAATGGAGCGGGACGCTTGATATCCCCCTCTGCCGGACGCGCTACCGAATGCCGATCAAAGCCATTTCGGCACGTCCACCCGTTCGAAGGTCCGGATGCCGGCAAGCAGCGTCGAAGGGTCGGCATCGACCACGATCGAATGCCGGTGCGCGGGCGGCAGGAAGCGCTCCTCCACCATGTGATCGATGAAGCTCAGAAGCGGCGCGAAGAATCCGCGCGTGTCGAGCAGGCCGGCCGGCTTGTCGATCTCGGCCAGCTGGTTCATCGTCCACACTTCCAGAAACTCCTCCAGCGTGCCGATGCCGCCGGGCAGCGCGATGAACGCATCAGCCAGCGCCGCCATGCGCTCTTTGCGCGCCCGCAGTGTCGGCATGATCTCGATCTGCTCGAGCCTGGGATGGGCATGCCCGCGATCATGAAGACGCTGCGTGATGACACCGTGCAATCGCCCGCCGGCTTCCAGCGCCGCATCCGCCACGCAGCCCATCAGCCCCTTGTGCGTACCGCCATAGACGATCGTGATTCCGGCTTCCGCCAGTGTCCGGCCCAGACGCCGCGCACCATCGGCGTAATCGGCATTGCCCCCGAAATTGGAGCCGCAGAAAATCGCGATCGCCTCGATCCGGCGTTCGATCCCAGCCATTCATTCCGCTCCACGTTCCGCATCCGTCAGATGTCGCGCGCCCGCCATGTCGCGGACCCTGCGATTCCCCGTCCCACCTTAAAGGAAAGGTCTGTCCCATGAGCGAGATCATCGTCGAAATCGATGGTCATGAATTCCCGGCACGTCTTGAGCGGGACGCCGCCCCGAAGACGGTCGCGGCGTTCGAGGCGGTGCTGCCCTATGAGGAACGCATCATCCATGTGCGCTGGAGCGGGGAAGCCTGCTGGATCCCGCTCGGCGACCACGATTTCGGCCTGTCCTTCGAAAACGCGACGAGCCACCCTGCCCCGGGCCAGGTGATCCTCTATCCCGGCGGCGTGTCGGAGACCGAGATTCTGCTCGCCTACGGCCCAGTCGCCTTCGCTTCCAAGGCCGGCCCGCTCGCCGGCAACCATTTCCTGACGATCACGGACGGGCTGGACAAGCTGGCCGAGCTCGGACGCGGCACGCTCTGGACCGGCGCCAAGACGATCGTCTTCCGGAAGCGATAGACTCGCCGCCATCTCCAACGCCGGCGGGTCGAGCGCTTATCGCCGGGGGAACGTCCCGTCGACGAGGCTCTGCACCCGCTGGAACGCGGCAATAGCGCCGTCGCGGACACGCTGTTCTCCGACCTCGTCGAGGTCCAGCGCGTCCAGGGCCGCCGTGAACGTCTTCCAATGGCGGCCGCGGCCCTCGGGTGCGCCGGCCAGATGCCGCGCGCCGCGCTCCTCCGAAAGGCCGAGCTTCACCGCCTCCTTCAGCAGGAAGGCCGCGCCGAGATTCGACCCCTCTGCCACGTAGAGCCAGCCGAGCGCGGTCGGAATATCCGCCGCATCGCCGAACACAGGTGCGCGCTCGGCCTCGGGCGCGGGAATTCCGAGATCGGCGAGATCCTGCTCGATCAGGCCTAGCCGGCGACGGCCCGGCAGGTCTGGCAGCAATTTGTCGAGCTCAGGATTGGAATAGAGCGCATCGATGTCGCGATGGAACCCGTGCTGCACCTTCAGGAACAAACCGTAATTTTCGACGCTCGCAAAGGGCCTGCCGGCCATGATCGAACTGTCCAGATGCTCGTGCGTCGAATGCGTATCGGCCTTCAATTGCTTGGAGCGCAGCGGGGCTTCGATCGTCGTGTCGAGGGTCATGACATGCCTTCTATTTGTATTGTCTGGTCCGGGCCGGCATGAGTTTACATGCGCGGCCGCCACCTCTGTCCATCAGAACCGGTAGTTCAAGCCGATTTTGACCGTGTGGAGTTCCGCGTCGTTCTTGGCCTCGCGGCCCTCGACCGCATCGCTGCTGCCGGGAACAGTGTCATACACATCTCGACAGCCTATATTGGGCGGCCGAATACACGTTCTACCTACGACTCCATAATAGGATCGTCCAACGCCGCCGCGCGCCTCATCGAACCGCAGATCGGCACCGCCGAAATTCGCGAAGGCATATTCGCCCTTGAGCGACCAATTGTTGGCGACTGCGAACTCGAAGCCTGCCCCCGCCGTCCAGCCGAAACCGATGCCCGAATCCGTTTCCGAGAAATATTGCTCGGTGGAGGTCGGATTGGCAGTAGCCTGGGCGCCCCGATACTGCGACCGCGTTCCAGTCTGCTGGACGATGCCCACGCCCCCTGTGCCGTAAACCATGAGCCGTCCGAAGGAATAGCCGAGACGGCCGCGCAGGGTCGCCGTCCAGTCCAGTTCGTAGTCCGTTTCCGACTCCAGATAGCCCGCGGCTGCGAGACCTGGAAACTCATCGGCAAGGACACGGCTTGTGCCGCCCTTCTGGCCCAGCATGGAAAAATCGCCTTCCACGCCGAAAACGACCTTGTTCTCGAACTGGTGATTGTAGCCGATCTGCGCTCCGCCGATGCGACCATCGTCGGAATAGTCCGCCGCCTCGCCAGGTGACACGGAATCGCCGGCGCCTGTCGTGACCGAACCCGACACATCGGCCGAGGCCACGCCCCAATGTCCGCCCACATAAAGGCCGGTCCAATTGTCGCCCGGCGCGCCTTCGGAGGCCCGCCCCAGCGAGGGCAGTCCGGGGATCAGCGGGAAGCCGGCACCGCCCAGGCGATGGGTCAGGCCGAGGCGCGCGGTGCGGCCCGGAGACGGCATGCCGGTCGAGGCGAGAGGACCATAATAATACTGGTCCGTGATGTTCTCGACGCTGAGGTTGAGCGAGGTGTCGTCATTGAACTTGTAGGTGCTGAAGAGGTCGAACACCACGAATTCCGGCCAGGTAAAGTTGAGGCCGACAAGACCGATCCCCGTGCCCGATGGCGGCCAGTCGGAGCCGATACGAGTCGAGGAAAACACGGCGCGGCCGCCGAGGGTCAGGGCCTCGTCGAACAGCCGCACGCCCGCGGTGATGCTGCCGCTCCAGTCCGGCGGAACGAACGTCGCCGGCGTGACATTTGCGAGCGTCTCGTCGAGGCGTGGCAGCACGCAGCCCTCGCCCGGCGTGCAATATTCCGCCTTCAGATATTTGGTGAAGGCGCCTTCCGCGAAGAACGTGCCGGTATCGTAGGAACCCGACAGTTCGATGCCGTGATAATTGGCGCGGTCGATATTCGTATATTGTTGCTGGCCGTCGACGCCCGGCACATCCTGGACGATGACATAATCGTCGTAACGGTTGCGGAAATAGCTGGCCTTGAAACGCACCTTGTCGCCTGACGTGAACACGTCGTCGCGCAGGACGTTGAAGCCGAACTCCCAGCCCTTGGACACTTCCCCCTTCAGGTCCGGATTGACCTGCAGATTGTAGATTTCCCAGTACAGTTCGCGCAGGCTCGGCGGCCGATAGCCCTCCTTGTACTGGGCGAAGAGCTGCACACCCTCGATCGGCGTCACCACCGCGCCGAAATTCGGGCTCAACCGGGAATCGGAGCGGTCCGGGAAGATCGACGCGACCCCTTCGCCCTCGGCCTCGTAATAATCGAGCCGGGCGCCGGCCGAGACTTCCAGCCAATCGGTCGGCGCGAAGCTGCCTTTTCCGAAGCCGCTCGTCAGCGTGCGGAAGCCGTTCGGCCCTCGGCTGGTCTGGCCGCCAGCCTCGATAAGATCCGGCGCCTCGGCATGCTCGATACGGAATTCGGCTCCGCCGTCCAGCGTGAGCGCGCCGAAGGCGGTATCGATGACCGAACGGTTCGACAGATCGCCGCCCGTCGTCTTCATGCTGTGGTCGCGGAAGCCGGCCGGATAGGCCTGCCCGCGCTTGTGCTCCAGATCGGTGTACCAAAGATTGGCGCGGACATTGACCAGCAGATTGTCCGAGGGCGCGTTGCGGTATTTCGCGGTGTAGGTGTCGAGCCGCGTCTGGCTGAGCTGGCGCTGGCCGAGATTGGTCACGATGTTGATGAGGGCCTCGTCCTCCTCACCGGCTTTGCTGTCGTACAGCATGTAGCCGAGCTCGAAGGATTGCCCGTCGCCCCATTTGAACTTACCTTTTGCAAGAAGGGAATCGGTATCTTCGGACGTGTTGTAGATTTCGTCTCCGGGACGGACCACGGCATTGCGTCCGGGATTGAGGCCGCCGTTCTCGGGAAAGATGAAGCCCGAGGGTACGTTATTCTTGCCGGCGAAATAATTGCCCTGCCGGCGCTTCGAGAATGCGAACACGCCCTCGAAATTCTCCTGCAGCACGCCGGTCGCGACACTGCCGGACCAGCTGTCATTGTTGAAGAAGGACGGCCGGTCGGCATCGCGCAGCACAGGCGGCGCGACCGAGCTGTTTTGCCGGATGAGCGGCGCGCGCGTATTGCTGCCGATCCCGCCCTTGAAACGCGCCCCCCAGTTCTCGCCGTCCCGGACCAGATCCTCGGCCGAAAGCGTGCGGAAATTGATGCTGCCGCCGATGCCGCCCGTACCAACGCCATCGCTCGGCCCCTTGGAGATATCGACGCCGCCGATCATGTCCGGATCGACATAGGATTCGTCGCGATTGCCCGCATAGCCGCGATAGGAGGTGGATGAGTTGAGCGCACCGTCGATCGTGGTGTTGACGCGGCCCATGCCCTGCAGGCCGCGAATATTGGGGTTGAGCGAGGTTCCCACCCGGTTGCCGCCGTTGAGCACGCCGGGCGCGTTGACGAACACGTCGCCGGGCGAGATCGGGGGCAAGCGGCTGAGCTGTTCCTGCGAGATGTGGGACACCGATCCAGGGGTCTCATAAGGCGTGTCCGGCGACATCACACCGGTGCGCGTCCCGCCCGAGACGACGATTTCGTCGAGCTGGATCGTGTCCGCGTCTCCCCCGGACGAAGCGGCAGCCTGCGGCTCCGGGGCGGAAATTGCGACGGTCGTCGCGTTCGGAAGAGAATAAAACAGCCCCGAACCGCGCAGGATGCCGGTCAGCGCCTGCTCGCGCGTGGCCGTTCCGCTGAACCCCTCCGTCGTCTTTCCCGCGGCCGTGGCCGATCGATAGGTGATCTGCAGGCCGCTTTGGCGCCCGAACGCGGCGAGCGCCGGCCCGAGCGGACCCCGCGGCACCTGGAACGTCAGCGTGGACGGGCGGGTTTGCGCCTGTGCGACGCCGATGCCGGCGAGGGAGGCGACCCCGGCCGCGCTTCCCATCATCAGGGCCGCATAAAGCGCCGAAACACCACTCGCCCTGTTCTTCCGCTGTACTGCCCGCCAAGCCATTCCACGCCACCCCTGCCGATAATCGGGGCATGCCGTTTCGTTGACCGAAATCATCCAAGCCCACAGCTAGGACAATCGGAGCGTCGGATTTTTCACCCGGCCGCCAAACTTTTTTCAGATCGGTGAAACGACGGTCAGGAAATTGGACGCCGACCGTACATGCCCGCCCACGGGATGGACGATCGCTTCGAGCGCGCGGCGCGGGTCGGACAGGTCGAACAAACCGCTCACTCTCTGCCCGCCGATGAACGGATCCGCGACCCAGATGCGGCCCGGCAGCCAGCTGCCGACCTGGGCGACGAGACTCGAGACCGTCTCGTCGTCCGCCAGCAGGAATTTGTCGCGCCAGGCGGCGATCTGTGCCTGCTCGCGCCGGCCCTGCCGGCTGCTGCGCGCATTTGGGTCGAAGCTTATCCAGTCGCCGGCCTGAAGGTTCCGGCCCGCGCCGGCGAACAGATCCGGCGCCCGCACATCGATCGATCCGTCGAGAACGGACGCCCGGACCGTCCCGGCACTTTCCGAGACATCGAACGCCGCCGCCGAGGCGCTCGCCGAAAACGAGCCGGACCAGACGATGAAGGGACGGCCGGCCTCGGGCACGGCTTCGAAGAACGACATCCCCTTCAGCAGATCCACGCGCCGCGCCTCGGGCGTATAAGCAAGCGCGATTGCGCTGTCCGGCCCCAATGTGACGACGCTGCCGTCATCCAGCGCCACGCGCCTCAGCTCTCCCTTGGAGGTGAAATGGTCCGCGCGCGCGTCGAGCATCGCGCCGGGAATGACGAACGCGCCGGTTGCCACCGCCCCGAGGCCGATCCCGCCCC
The DNA here is from genome assembly GCF_052542005.1 of Terrihabitans aquatilis. Classification (NCBI taxonomy): domain Bacteria; kingdom Pseudomonadati; phylum Pseudomonadota; class Alphaproteobacteria; order Hyphomicrobiales; genus Terrihabitans; species Terrihabitans aquatilis. The sequence goes on from NZ_JBOCUO010000002.1 coordinate 477,548, forward strand.
CAATCACCAGATTGCGCCGCGTCAGCCCCTGTTTCCGACGCCGCTCCGCCTTGCGGCGGTCGGTGAGGATTTTCCCGGCGAGACCGTGCGCATCGGCCACCCGCGCCCAGATCTTTTCATGGATCGGGCTGCGGGCGCGCCAGGTGCGCACCAGTTCGGAAGACACCCGGTTATCGGGATCGATCTGAAGACGGATCGCGAGATCGATCGCCTCGTCGAGCAATCGATCCGCCTCGGAACCGCCCTCACGCATCGTCATCCCTCCCCCCGGGGCGGCGATTCCCGTCAGCGCCCGGCCCCTTCCAGTCTAGGACAAACAAGCCGACGACATTTTCAAGATTCCTTGCCGGATATCACAGGCCGCCGGTGCGCAGCACGATATGCCGATAGGCATCGCGGATCAGGCCCCACGTCCCGGTGGGCGACAAGCCGATCCGGCGGGCCACCTCGATGATGGTCATCTCGCCCAGACGGTGCAGCTCGAAGGCGATGCGCGTGCGTTCCGGCAGTTCCGCGAGCGCATCTTCGGTCATTTTCAGAAGCTGCCGGTCGTAGCACACCTTGTCTGGCATCGGCGCCGGGTCGGCGATCTGCCCCACCAGGTCATCGCTGAGATTGACCATTTCGAGCGATTGCTGACGGCGCGCATGGTTGATGCTGAGGTTGCGCGCCATCTTGTAGAGATAGGCTTGCGGATTATGGATCACGGCCCCGTCGGACGGCGGCATCGCCAAAGCCCGCACGAACGTGTCCTGCGTGATGTCGTCCGCCAGATCCTCGCTCAAGCCCCGCCGCCGAAGCGATCGCGCGACGCCCGCGGCATGGCTCTGGAACAATGTCCGGATGTCCCACGCCATGGGCTAGCCCCCACCGGCGCGCAGATATCCGGCCCCGACACAGGCGGGAGCCCGAAGCATGCGCAAGAGGAGGTTGGGTATCGCCGAGAACATCGAACAATGCTGATGCAGAGCCGCACGTCTGAAGCTGCGGCAGGAAACAATTGAACCCAAGGATACTTGGCGCCGATAAACTCAGCAAGAACAATGATTTAGATATATTCCAATTGCAGACAGGAAAGCTTGTCCCGGCGCCTCTGCCCGGTATTTGGGAAATGATCGCCTGCCGAGATCGCCAGCCTCATTCGCCGATCAATCGCGCTGCCGCCTCGCCGGCGCTGTCCATATAGGCCGGGTCGCGGTGAAGCAGCACGACCGCGAACGCCCCGTCCAGCAGAAGCACGATCTGCCGCGCCAGCAGGCGAGCCTGATCCTCGGATCGGCCTTCCGCAACCACCGAGCACAGCCAGTCCTCCACGCGCTTCTTGTGCGCCCGTCCCGCAACGATCGCCGGATGGCCCGGCATCTGCACCAGCTCGACCGAGGTCCGCAGGAAACCGCAGCCCTTCCATTTCGGATGCCGCGCCGAAGCGGCGAGATTGCGAAAGACGCCCCGGACCTTGTCCGCCGTGCCCCCCTCGGTCTCGGCGAACCAGCGTTGGAAAAGGGCGAGATTGGGCTGGTCGCGGGTATCGAGATAGGCCGCGATCAGATCGTCCTTGCTGCGGAAATGGTAATAGAGCGTGCGCTTGGTCAGGCCGGCCTTTTCGGCCACGGCATCAACGCTGACGGCGCGGATCCCCTCCGCATGAAACAGTTTTCCGGCGGCCTCTAGGATGCGGTCGCGTGTGGGCTTGATCGCGGATTTCATGCCGCCGTGTATACTGACCAGTGAATATACACAACGCGATCCGCCTCCTAGCGTCGCGGCATGAGCCAGCACATGCCGACCAGCGGATGGCAAGAACCGCAAAGCATCGAGATCTTCTGCGATGACAGCGTCCGTCTCGGCGGCCATCTTTGGCGATCAGCGCGCAAGGACGCGCTCGGCACGATCATCATCAATCCCGCCACCGGCGTCCTCGCGCGCTATTACCATCGCTACGCACGTTTCCTCGCCGGCCACGGATTCGAGGTCCTGACCTACGATTATCGCGGCATAGGTCTGTCGCGGCCGGATCGTCTTCGAGGATGCGCCTTTCGCTGGCGGGATTGGGGCGAGCGCGATTTCGCGGCGGCGCTGCGCTTCACGCAGGAAAACGCGCGCGCTGATCTCCTGCTCGTCGTCGGGCACAGCATTGGCGGCTTCCTTCCGGGCCTTGCCGACAACGCCGCCGCCATCGACCGCATGCTCACAATGGGCGCACAATACGCATGGTGGGGCGATTACGCCCCGGACCGGCGATGGGCGTTGTTCCTCAAATGGCATGTGGCGATGCCATGCCTCACCGCATTGTGCGGCCACTTCCCCGGCCGCCGGCTCGGCTGGCTGGAAGATCTGCCGGCCGGCGTGGCCAATGAATGGAGCTTTCGCGGCCGGCGCTTCGAGCGCAGCCATCCGCGCGACGAGCGGCAGCGCGCGCTCGACCGCATGGCCGCATTGCGTGCTCCCATACTGGCACTGGCCGTCTCCGACGACGAACTCGGCACCGTCCCCGCAATCCGCCGCACGCTCGATTATTACACCGGCTCGCAGCGTATCGCGGTGCTGCTGCGGCCCGCCGATTACGGGCGCACCGCCATCGGCCATTTCGGCCTGTTCCACGACAGCCATTCCACGGGCTTCTGGCTCGATTCCCTTGAATGGCTCCGTGATGGCCGCAATCCCTGGCCGGCCCGCATCATCGATCCCTGAACCGGAGGTCTTCCATGCACCGCCTCTATTGTTCGCCCGGCGCCTGTTCGCTCGCCGTCCACATCGTGCTTGAGGAAATCGGCATGCCTTATGAGACCGACATTCGCTCGGCCAGGAACGGCGAGGGCACCACGACGGCCGATTATCTCGCGCTCAACCCGAAAGGTCGCGTCCCCGCTCTGACCGGCGTGCCCGGAGGAGCGGGCGCCGGTTTGCTGACCGAAGCTGTCGCCATCCTGATGTTTCTCGCGCGCAGCCATCCCGAGGCGGAATTGCTGCCCGCCGATCCGGCCGGCGAGGCACGCTGCCTGGAATGGCTGAGCTGGATGTCGGTCGATCTCCACGGCATCGGCTACGGACAGCTCTGGCGTCCGCATCGTTTCGTGCCGAACGTTGCGCTGCATGACGCGGTCCGGACGAAGGGGCTGGACAGCATTCGCATCGCCCACGACCACATCGACCGCATCCTGTCCGACGGCCGGGATTGGGCCGTGCCGGGCCGATACTCGATCGTCGATGCCTATCTCGTCGTGTTCTGGCTCTGGGGCAGGCGGATCGGCCTCGATATGGATGAGGGCTGGCCGAACTGGGCGCGGCTGATGACCGGGGTGCTGGCCCGTCCGGCCGTTCAGCGGGCGCTGCGACAGGAAGGTCTCGTTTGAGCCGAAGGGACTAGCGACCCGCCCCGGCGAGATGCCCGAACAGGCTTCGTGCCACGGATGTCAGATCCGCCTCGTCGCGCACGCACACGGACAGCCGGCGCGTCGCCCAATCGTCCTGAAGCCGGACAATCGCGATGCCGGCCGACCGCTTCCAGCGCCGCGCCGCCGCTTCCGGCACGATACCGACGCCGACGCCCTCTCCGGCCATGCGGCAGATGCCGTCGAAGCCGCGAAGCGCCACACGGATCTTGAGCTTCGCGCCAAGGCGCGCCGCCTGCATGTCGATATGCTGCCGCAAGGCGCCCTCGGTCAGCGTGACGAAATGCTGGTCGAGCACATCGGCGAAACGGAGTTCCGCCATCCTCCCCAGCCGGTGGTCGCGAGAGGTCACCAGCACCAGCCGATCCAGCGCAAAGGGGCGCATCACGAGACCATCGGGGCCGGAAGCATCCGACAGGATGCCGATCTCCGCGAACCCCGCCGCCAAGCCGCGGGCGATATCCACGCTCTGCCGCTCCTTGAGCTCGACATCGACCTGGGGATGCGCAGCCATCCATGGCGCGAGACGTTCGGGCAGAAACTCGGTGATGGCGGCGGTGTTGGCGAACACCCGGACACTGGCGCGCAAGCCCTTCGCATATTCCCCGAGCTCGCTGCGCATCTGCGCCATCCGGTGCAGCACCGCGCGTGCGTGGTGGGCCAACGCCTCGCCGGCCTCGGTCGGCCTCACACCCCGGCGGCCGCGATGGAGAAGCACGATGTCCCCCGCCGCCTCCATGTCGCGCAGCCGTTCGCTGGCGGCCGCCAGCGACAGCCCCGCCTCGGACGCGCCATGCGTGATGCTGCCGGCCTCCAATACGGCCAGGAACAGGCGCAGATCGGTCAGGTCAAAGCGCATGCGCAAAGATCATCACGGTTTCAGCCTTCGGTCCAGCCGAAGCCTACATCGGAGATTCCGCATTGCGCGACATGGCTGGGCGGCTCACCCCTGGGCCATGCCCGATCTGTCCATTACCCTCCTCGCGGCGATCACGCTCACGTTTTTCGGAGCCGGCTTCGTCAAGGGCGTCACCGGCATGGGCCTGCCCACATTGGCGATGGGCGTGCTCGGCGCACTCATGTCCCCACTGGTCGCGGCAAGCCTGCTCATCGTTCCGTCCTTCGTCACCAATGTCTGGCAATTGCTGGCAGGCCGCAATGTCGGTCCGCTCGTGATGCGGCTCTGGCCGATGATGCTCGCGATTCTCGTGGGCACGATCATCGGCTCCTCCTGGATCGCAGGGGGAGACACTCGCCTCACCACGGCAATGCTCGGCGGGGCGTTGATCCTCTATTCCGCCTACACGCTTGCCGCGCGTCAGCTCAGCGTCCCGAAACGCCTCGAGCCGATCCTGTCGCCCGCCATCGGGGCCGCCACGGGCCTCGTCACCGGCGCGACCGGCGTGTTCGTCATTCCGGCGGTCCCCTATCTTCAGGCGCTCAACTTCTCGCGCGACGATCTCGTCCAGGCGCTGGGTCTGTCGTTCACCATCTCGACAATCGCTCTCGCAGCCGGGCTCGGCGCGCGCGGCGCGGTCCAGTCCGCCGACCTTCTCCTCTCGGCCGGTGCGGTCGCCCCGGCACTCGCCGGCATGTGGGCGGGACAGAAGGTGCGCGCCCGCATCAGCCCGCCGGCCTTCCGCCGCGCCTTCCTCATCTGCCTCCTGCTTCTCGGATGCGAGATGGCGATCCGGCCCCTGCTCTAGGCGGCGGTCAGGAGCGCTTCAGTTCCGGCAGATCGGCACGCAGCCAGGCAAGCCGGGCAATGGCGTCGCCGGCGAGCTTCTGCATCCGCGTCAGCGCGTCCTCGTCCTGCAATTGGTCGGCGATTTCCAGATAGCGGTCGGTCAGGAGCTCGGCCAGCGCGACGGGGTCGGCCGGTGGCGAACCGGAAAGACCATGTCGGGGAAGACGCACCGGAATTTGCACAAGCTCCCGGGCATGGCGCCGAGCTTCGGCAGCGAGATCGCGCAGACGTTCGCCCTCCCGTGAGGGAGCATCGGCAACCAGCCCATCGAGCAGGTCGGCGAGCCGTTCCTCGAGATCGGCGAGATCTTGCTCGTCCCTGCCCTCCCCATCCTGCAGGCGCCCGGAATGGAACGCCTTGCGCCGTTCCCGACGTAGGATCGCCACATGCCCCAATTCCTCATGAGCCATCACTTCGGCCGCGTGCTGGATGTCGGCGGCTTCGGCGTGTGCGGCCACATAGCTCCAGAAGGCGAAGGCACGCTCCTCGTTGCGCACCGCCATGGCCAGAGCCCGATAGGCGTTCAGCAGCTGCGGATCGGCCGCCGCCACGCCCTCATCGTCGAACGTCTCGGGCAATTCCCAACGGATCAAGGCGGGATCGGGGTCGCGCCCCTTCGTCTGCCGCGACCAATGGCCGACATTCTCAAGATGGCCGCGCTCATCGGCGGCAAGACCTTCGAACACTTCGGCGAGAGCTTGATTGCCCTCGTATCGCAGGCGGCCGGCAATCTCGGCGTAACGCTCCGCCGCCTCCTGCTCCATCGCCGCGGCGATGGCGAACAATTCGTCCAGGGACGTCACGGGCTCCGCCGGCTCGGTCTTCAAACGTGACATATCGCTTCTCCATGGCACGCATCCGACCATCCAACGAAAGTGGCAGAGCAGACTTCGCCCCGTCATTGCGCCAGAACAAAGATATCCGCTTCCGGGTCAGGCATAAGCTCGGGGTTCACCTAGTGCGAACCCTGAATAGCTGGATACGTAGGACTCCTAGGCAGATTACTTATAAAAGTTCTGCTTGTTTCCTCCCTATAGCAAACGCTGGATCAGGACAGCTTCCCAAGTTGGAAAAACTACACCTCACACGTTCTGCCCGATCCATTTGCATCTTCTGTTTGCAGTGCGCTCTCTTTACCTTGCTGATGGCAGCGAGCCCGGCCTTTGCTGTCGGACATGTGCAGGAATTTCTTTCGAAGACTCAGCCGGCCGATTTCTTTCCCGGCGCGGATCGCTTCGAAGCCCCGCAGGGTGAACCCGCCCTCGTCCCCGTCCGCGGCGGCGACAAACTGCTCGGCTACGTCTATCTGAACACCGACGTCACGGGCGCCGTCGGCTATTCCGGCAAGCCGATCAACATCCTGGTCGGCATCGATCCGAACGGCGTCGTCACCGCCGTCAAGCTGGTCGGCCACAAGGAACCCATCGTCCTCATCGGCATCCCCGAGCGCCGCATCGTCGACGCGATGAACGCCCTCATCGGACACGACATGACGAAGGTCGCGACCGGGGCCGAGCGACCGCCGCAGGTTGATATCGTCAGCGGCGCGACCGTCACCGTTCTCGTCATGGGCGACAGCGTCGTCCGCTCCGCCGTCCGCCTCATCCGCAGCGGCCGCCTGGGCGGCGCAGCATTGGCGTCCGAAGCGGACGCGCCGAAAGCGATCCGGACACTCGATCCCGAGAAGGGTGAGGTCGAGGACTGGCAGACCCTGCTGGGCGACGGCTCCGTCCGCCGCCTGTCCCTCAGCGTCGGAGACGTCAACGAACGCTTCGAGCAGACGGGCAACAAGGAAGCCGCCGAGAACGCGGAAACGGGCAATCCCGACGATAGCTTCATTGATCTGTATGTGGCGCCGGTCAGCGTGCCAGCCATCGGCCGCAGCCTGCTCGGCGATCAGGGCTACGAGCAGCTCAAGGCGCGGCTCAAGCCCGACCAGCACGCCATCGTCGTTGCCGGCGAAGGCGCCTATTCCTTCAAGGGATCCGGTTATGTCCGGGGCGGTATCTTCGACCGCATCGAGCTGCTGCAGGACGGGCAGAGCGTCCGCTTCCGCGACCGCAACCACACCCGCCTCAGCGATTTTGCGGCCGACGGCGCACCGGCCCTGCGCGAGATCGCGCTGTTCGTCATCCCGGAAGACTTCAAGCTCGACCCGGCCGAGGCCTGGCAGGTGCAATTGCTCGTGCAGCGCAACATCGGCGCGCGCGACAAGGCCTTCCTGACCTACGAACTCGACTACACCCTGCCCGACCAGTATCTGCATATCGAGCAGCCGCCTGCGCCTGCCATAGCCGCTCAATCTGCGGGCAACGCCGCCCCCGGCACGCCCGCCGCAGCAGCGGAACCGGTCGACGATGCCCATCCCATGTTGGCCGGCGAGATCGAGGAGCCGCTCTGGCTCAAGATCTGGAAAACCTACACTACCTCCATCGCCATCACCGCCTTCGCACTCCTGACGCTCACCGCGATCTTCTTCTTCCAGGACAGCCTCGTTCGGCATCCGCGCGTGCATGTCTGGGTGCGGCGCGCATATCTCACCTTCACGTTGGTCTGGCTTGGCTGGTACGCGAACGCCCAACTCTCGGTCGTCAACGTCCTGACCTTCATCAATTCGCTGATCACCAATTTCAGCTGGGAATTCTTCCTGGCGGCGCCCTTGATCTTCATCCTGTGGGCGGCGGTGGCGGCGGGCCTTTTGTTCTGGGGCCGTGGTCCCTTCTGCGGCTGGCTGTGCCCCTTCGGCGCCCTGCAGGAGCTGACCAACAACCTCGCGCAATGGCTGAAGGTGCCGCAGATCAAGGTGCCGTGGGCCCTGCATGAGCGCCTGTGGCCGATCAAATACATGATCTTCCTCGGCCTGTTCGGCCTGTCGCTCTACGACATCGCATTGGCCGAGGTCTTCGCCGAGGTCGAGCCCTTCAAGACCTCCATCATCCTGAAGTTCGCCCGCGACTGGCCCTTCGTGGTCTACGCGCTGACCCTGTTGTCGATCGGTCTGTTCATCGAGCGTTTCTTCTGCCGCTATCTCTGCCCGCTCGGCGCGGCGCTCGCGATCCCCGGCAAGATCCGCATGTTCGAATGGCTCAAGCGCTGGCCCGAATGCGGCTCGCCCTGCCAGCGCTGCGCCAAGGAATGCCCGGTCCAGTCGATCCACCCCGAGGGCTTCATCAACGTCAATGAATGCATCTACTGCATGCATTGCCAGGAGCTCTACCACGACGATCACCGCTGCCCGCACATGATCCAGGTGCGCCTCAAGCGCGAGAAGCGCGAGGCCCTGACGTCACCCTCCATGCTCGGAGGCAAGAAGGGCGCCGGCCCCGTCAAACCCGTCATCACCCAGCAAGGAAAAGCCTTGAGCGTGCCCGGCGCCGAGCCGGTCACAGCCGAACCCGCAGCCACAGTTTGATGAGCAAGGAGACTCACATGTCACAGGACGAACAGAAAGCCGGCCTCAGCAGGCGGCAATTGCTCGGCACCACCGCCGTTGCGGCCGCCGCCGGTGCGACGGGCATCTCGTTGATCGAGACGGGCACGGCCGTAACCCCTGCCGAGGCGCAGCCCGCGCCGAAGGCATCGGCAGGCGCCCAGGGAGCCGCCAAATACGAGGTCAAGCCGGGCGAGCTCGACGAATATTACACCTTCTTCTCCAGCGGCCAGACCGGCGAGGTCCGTGTCGTCGGCCTGCCCTCCATGCGCGAGCTGATGCGCATTCCGGTGTTCAACCGCGACAGCGCCACCGGCTGGGGCCTGACCGACCAAAGCCGCAAGATCCTCACCGAAGGCCTGACGCCCGAGGCCGTGGAATATTTGAAGGACAAGGGTGGAATCTACACCGCCGGCGACCTTCACCATCCGCATCTGTCCTTCACGGACGGCACCTATGACGGGCGCTATCTCTTCGTGAACGACAAGCTGAACACCCGCGTCGCCCGCATCCGTCTCGACGTGATGAAGTGCGACAAGATCCTCCAGCTGCCCAATCAGCACACCGTGCATGGCCTGCGCGTGCAGAAATACCCGCGCACCGGCTACGTGTTCTGCAACGGCGAAGACCGCGTGCCGATCCCGAACGACGGCAAGATCCTGGACGATCCCAAGCAGTACGCCTCGATCTACACAGCGGTCGACGGCGACACGATGAAGGTCGCCTGGCAGATTCGCGTCGACGGCAACCTCGACAACACCGACGCCGATTACCAGGGCAAATATTCCTTCGCCACCTGCTACAATTCGGAAGAGGGCGTCACCCTTGCCGAGATGATGGAGAAGGAGCAGGACTGGGTCGTCATCTTCAACCTCAAGCGCATCGAAGAGGCGGTGAAGGCCGGCAAGTTCGAGACCATCGGCGGCGTGCCGGTGCTCGATGGCCGCCACGGATCGCCCTACACCCGCTACGTTCCGGTGGCCAACAGCCCCCACGGCATCAACACCGCGCCCGACGGCATCCATTTCGTCGTCAACGGCAAGCTGTCGCCGACCGTCTCGATCTTCGACGTGCGCAAGCTCGACGATCTGTTCGACGACAAGATCCAGCCGCGCGACGTCATCGTCGGCGAGCCGGAAGTGGGCCTCGGTCCGTTGCACACCGCCTATGACGGCAAGGGCAACGCCTACACCACGCTCTTCCTCGACAGCCAGATCGTGAAGTGGAACATCGACGCCGCCAAGCGCGCCTTCACGGGTGAGAAGGTCAATCCCATCATCCAGAAGCTCGACGTGCATTACCAGCCGGGCCACAATCACACCTCCATGGGTCAGACCAAGGAAGCGGATGGCAAATGGCTCATCTCGCTCAACAAGTTCTCGAAGGACCGCTACCTCAATGTCGGCCCGCTGAAGCCCGAGAACGATCAGTTGATCGACATCTCCGGCGACAAGATGGTGCTGGTGCACGACAGCCCAAGCTTCGCCGAACCGCACGACGCCACCATCGTTCATCACTCGAAGCTCAACCCGGTCCACATCTGGAATCGCGAAGACCCGTTCTTTGCCGATGCCGTGGAGCAGGCCAAGGCGGACGGCATCGATCTGACGAGCGACTCCAAGGTGATCCGCGACGGCGACAAGGTGCGCGTCTACATGACCTCCGTCGCACCGACGTTCGGGCTGGAGAGTTTTCAGGTCAAACAGGGCGATGAAGTCACGGTATTCGTGACCAATTGCGACGAGATTGAAGATCTCACCCATGGTTTCGCCATCGTCAATTACGGCATCAACATGGAAGTTGCCCCGCAGGCGACGGCATCGGTCACCTTCAAGGCCGATCGGCCTGGTGTGTACTGGTATTATTGTTCCTGGTTCTGTCACGCCATGCATATGGAAATGAAGGGCCGCATGTTCGTCGAGCCACGGGCAGGCTGACCCCCATGATGGGATGTCGTACACTCGTACGCGTGGGGCTGACGGCGATCTTCGCCGCCAGCTTCGGCCTGCCCGCATGGGCCGCGCGCATCAGCCTGCCTCCGGGCTGCGATCTTCAGCACGCCATCGACAACGCCACTGAGGATGACGTGCTCGTCCTGCAGACGGGCGAGCACCGCGGGCCTCTCCGGATCGCACGCCGGATAATTGTTGAAGGTGAGCCCGGCGCGATTGTCGTCGGATCCGGCACCGGCAGCGTCATCCGCGTCTCGGCTCCCGAAGCCGTGGTGCGCGGCCTCACCATTCGCGGCTCCGGCAAGGACCTCGAAAAGATGGATGCCGGCGTCTTCGTCGAGAAGACCGCAACCGGCGCCCTCGTCGAATCCAATCGGATCGAGGGAAATCTCTACGGGATCTATCTGCACGGCGCGCAGGACTCGATTGCGCGCGGCAATGAGATCATAGGCCTGCGCGAGGGCCGGCTGAATGAGGCCGGCAACGGCATTTCCGTGTGGAACGCGACGGGTGCCAAGGTCCTCAACAACAGCGTCCGTTACGGGCGTGACGGGATCTACACGATCACCAGCAAGCGCAACGTCTTCTCGGGCAACCGTTTCCGAGATGTTCGCTTCGCGATCCACTACATGTACACGAACGACAGCGAGATCAGCGACAACGTATCGACCAACAACGCTGTCGCCTACGCCATCATGTTCTCGCATCGGCTGAAGATCACGGGAAACATCTCGGACGGCGATCGCGACCATGGCTTCCTGTTCAATTACGCCAACCAGTCGCAGATCACCGGCAATATGGTTCTCGGACGTTTGCAGCCGGCCGAACGCTGGGAAACAGCCGGCACGCGCGGCGGCGATGACAAGGAGCACAGCGTCCCGGATTCCGACGTCGCCGACATCGATCCCGGCACGGACGCCCGCCCCGGTCCCGGCAAATGCGTCTTCATCTACAACGCCAACCAGAACCGGTTCCGGGACAATTGGTTCGAGGGCTGCGAGATCGGCATCCACTTCACCGCCGGCTCCGAGCGCAACGAGATGGTCGGCAACGCCTTCATCCGCAATCGCAACCAGGTGAAGTATGTCAGCACCCGCCACCTCGACTGGTCCAAGGACGGGCGCGGCAATTACTGGAGCGACAATCCCGCCTTCGACCTCAACGGAGACGGGTTGGGCGACAGCCCCTACCGGCCCAACGATCTCGTAGACAAGGTGCTGTGGACCGCGCCGCAGGCCAAGGTGCTGATGAACAGCCCCGCCGTTCAGGTCCTCCGCTGGGCGCAGGCGCAGTTTCCGGCCCTTCTGCCGGGCGGTGTGGTCGACAGCAAACCCCTCATGGCCCCGCCCCCGAGGCCCCAACCCGCGGGGAGCGCGCAATGACCGCAACCGTCGATATCCGAAACGTCGTCAAAACCTTCGGCAAGGTCGAAGCCGTGCGCGACGTGTCGTTCAGCCTGCTCGAAGGCGAGACGATCGCTTTGGTCGGCCACAACGGCGCCGGCAAGACCACGCTGATGAAGCTGATGCTTGGCCTCATCCGTCCCACGGGGGGCTCCATCAAGGTGCTCGGCGACGATCCCGCCGCAGGCGAGTTCGCGGCCCGGCGCAGGCTGGGCTACCTACCGGAGAGCGTGTCCTTCAACGCGGCTTTGACCGGCAAGGAGACCCTGTCCTTCTACGCGCGCCTCAAGGGCGAATCCACAACATCCATCGGCGCCCTGCTGGACCGCGTCGGGCTCGGCCACGCCGCCGCACGCCGGGTCGGCACCTATTCGAAGGGCATGCGGCAGCGTCTCGGCCTTGCGCAGGCGCTTTTGGGCGAGCCCCGGATCTTGCTGCTCGACGAGCCGACCACCGGCCTCGACCCCGCTTTGAGGCAGAGCTTCTACGAGATCGTCGAGGAATTGCGCGGCCGCGGCGCAACGGTGCTCTTGTCGTCCCACGCTCTCACCGAACTGGAGGAACGCGCCGGCCGCGTCGTCATCATGAACCGCGGCATCAAGGTCGCCGACGGCACGCTGGACGAATTGCGGCGCATCGCAAAGTTGCCCATTCGCATCCGACTCAAAGTGCCCGCCGGGCTCGAGGACGCGCCGCAGCGGCTCGGCCTGCGCGATGGATGGCGCCGGACCCACGACAACACGATCGAGGTCGAGGCCACCTCCGAACACAAGATCGAGATCCTGCGGCGGGCGACCGCCGAGGGCGCTCCGGTCGAAGACCTCGACGTCGTGCCGCCCACGCTCGACGAGCTCTACGCCCATTTCCTTCTGTCGCAGGAGCATGCGCGGTGAACAACATCCTCATCATCGCGCGCAAGGAAATCCAGGAAGGCTTGCGCAATCGCTGGGTCCTCGCCACCACCCTGTTGCTGGCGGGTCTCGCATTGTCCCTCACCTTTCTCGGCAGCGCCCCGACGGGCACGGTCGGCGTCCGCGCGCTCGATGTCGTGATCGTCAGCCTGTCCAGCCTCACCATCTTCCTGCTGCCGCTCATCGCACTGCTGATCTCGCACGACGCCATCGTCGGCGAGATGGAGCGCGGCACCATGCTGCTGCTCCTCAGCTATCCCGTGGCACGCTGGCAGGTGTTGCTCGGCAAATTCGTCGGCCACCTGTCCATCCTGGCCTTCGCCACCTTGCTGGGCTACGGCGCGGCTGCGGCGGCCCTTGCCGCCACCGGCGCCACGATCGATGCCGAAAGCTGGCGGGCCTTTGCGTCCATGATCGGCTCCTCCATCCTGCTCGGTGCCGTCTTCATCGCGCTCGGCTATCTCGTCAGTGCCCTGGTGCGCGAGCGCGGCACGGCTGCCGGCATCGCCATCGGCATCTGGCTCGTCTTCGTGCTGATCTACGACATGGCGCTGCTCGGCCTGCTGGTTGTCGATCAGGGCCAGACCCTGTCCGGCGGGCTGCTCAACGCCCTCCTTTTGGCCAATCCGGCCGATGCCTATCGCCTGTTCAACCTGACGGGCTCGGCCGGCGCCAGCGCCTTTTCCGGCATGGCCGGCGTCGCGCAGACGGCCAGCCTCCATCCGCCCATCCTCCTCGCCGCGCTCATCGCGTGGGCCCTCGTTCCGCTGGGCCTCGCGGCGCTCGCCTTTTCCCGGAGAGAATTATGAGAAAGTCCCTCCTTGCCGTCGCCGTTCTGGGCGCATTCGCCCTCGCGGGCTGCAATGACGAGAAGGCCGCCGAGGCCCCGCCCCCGCCGCAGGAGATGACCCGTGCCTCGATCGGCCATTATTGCGGCATGAACGTTCTGGAGCACACCGGTCCGAAGGGTCAGATCATCCTCGCAAGCCGAAAGGACGCCGTCTGGTTCTCGTCCGCAAGGGACGCGATCTCCTTCACCATGCTGCCGGAGGAGCCGAAGGATGTCCGGGCCATCTACGTCTCCGACATGTCCAAGGCCCCGAACTGGGACCAGCCCGGCACCACCAACTGGGTCGACGCCAAAAAGGCCTTCTTCGTTGTCGGAAGCCGCATGAAGGGCGGCATGGGCGCCGACGAGGCCGTCCCGTTCTCGGATCAGGCGGCCGCGGAAAAGTTCGCGGGCGAGAATGGCGGGGAGGTAAAGGCCTTCGACGACCTGCCGCAGGACTACATCCTCAGCGCCGCCACCGAAACGCCCGAGCCCGCGGACACGGATGCGGAGCCCGGCGCAGGAGACCATTCGGGCCATTCCGATCATTCGGGCCATGAAGCCCCTGCGCCTGCGGGCATGCACGCCCATTAGGAACAATCATGTCGTCCTTCTCTCGTAGACGCTTTATCGGCATCAGCGCCGCCGCGGCCGGCCTCGCCCTTCTGCCTTGGGGCAGTGCGGCACGGGCCGAAGCCCATGTCGTGACTTGGACCGGGCAGGCCATGGGCGCTGTCGCCAGCCTGCAGGTCCACCATCACGACCGCGCCAGGGCCGAACGCCTCGTCCGGCAATCGCTGGCCGAGGTGCGCCGTCTCGAAGCGGAGTTCAGCCTCTACCGCGAGGATTCAGCCCTCGTCGGCCTCAACCGGCAGGGCATGCTCGTGTCGCCGAGCACCGACATGACGGCAATCCTCTCCGAATGCCGCCGCTGCTGGGAGCTGACCGGCGGCGCGTTCGATCCGACCGTCCAGCCGCTCTGGACGTTGCACCGCGATCATTTCTCCCGGCCCTCGCCCGATCCGGATGGCCCGTCCCGCGCGGCCATCGAGGCCGTCTTGGCCCGTGTCGGGTTCGGCGATGTCTCTTTCGACGAGAACCGAATCGTCTTCGCCCGGCGCGGCATGGCGCTGACGCTCAACGGCGTCGCGCAGGGCTATGCGACCGACCGGGTCGTCGATCTCCTGCGCGCCGGCGGTATCGAAAGCAGCCTTGTGGACATGGGCGAGCCACGAGCCCTCGGCGCCCGGCCTTCCGGCGAGCCGTGGCGCGTCGGCATCGCCGATCCCGACCATCCCGACCGCGTCTCGAAGACGCTGGACGCCGTCGATCGGGCCGTCGCCACCTCAGGAGCCTACGGCTTCCGGTTCGATCCGGCCGGCCGGTTCAATCATCTGCTCGACCCGCGCACGGGTGCGCCCTCGCACCTGCACCGCAGCGTCACGACACTTATGCCGACGGCCGCCGCCGCCGATGCTTTCTCGACTGCCTTCAACCTGCTGCCACCGGCACAGATCCAGCGCATTCTCCGGCGCATCGGCGAGGGGCAGGTCCACCTCGTCACATCGTCCGGAGAAGCCCGCCTGATTCAGGCGTGAGCCGGCGTCGGTCTCACTTCATCGTCGGCATGATGAAGTCCGCACCCGAGCGGATGCCCGTCGGCCAACGCGTGGTGATCGTCTTCAGGCGCGTGTAGAAACGCACGCCTTCCGCGCCGTGCATGTGGTGGTCGCCGAACATCGAGGCCTTCCACCCGCCGAAGGAATGGAACGCCATCGGCACCGGGATCGGTACGTTGATGCCGATCATACCCACCTGAATCTGGTGCGCGAACTCCCGCGCGGCATCGCCGTCGCGGGTGAAGATGGCCGTGCCGTTGCCGAATTCATGCTCGTTGATGAGGCGCGCGGCCGTCTCGTAGCTGTCGGCGCGAACAACCGACAGCACCGGCCCGAAGATCTCCTCGCGGTAGATCGACATGTCCTCGGTCACGCGGTCGAACAGCGTGCCGCCGACGTAATAGCCATCCTCATAGCCCTGCATGCGGAAGCCGCGCCCATCGACCGCGAGCTCCGCGCCCTCCGCGACGCCGGCATCGATGTAGCCCTTGATGCGCTCCATATGCGCCTTCGTGACCACGGGCCCCATCTCGGCGTCGGGGTCGGTGCCCGGTCCGATCTTGAGCGCCCGCACGCGCGGCACCAGCCGCTCCATCAGGGCGTCCGCCGTCTTCTCGCCCACCGGCACCGCCACCGAGATCGCCATGCAGCGCTCACCGGCCGAGCCATAGGCCGCCCCCATCAGGGCGTCCACAGCCTGGTCCAGGTCGGCATCCGGCATGACGATCATGTGGTTCTTGGCGCCGCCCAGCGCCTGGCAGCGTTTTCCGGCGGCCGTCGCGGTCGTGTAGATATGCTTGGCAATCGGGGTCGATCCGACGAAGCTCACGGCGGCGATGCCAGGGTCGGAGATCAGCGCCTCCACGGTCTCCCTGTCGCCCTGCAGCACCGTGAACACGCCGTCCGGCAGGCCGGCCTCCGTCAGCCATTCGGCGATGAGGAGAGAGGCCGAAGGGTCACGCTCCGAGGGTTTCAGCACGAAGCAATTGCCGCAGGCGAGCGCGACAGGAAACATCCACATCGGCACCATGGCCGGAAAGTTGAATGGCGTGATGCCCGCCACCACGCCGAGCGGCTGGCGCAGCGAATGGCTGTCCACCCGCGTACCGACATTCTCCGTGAACTCGCCCTTCAGCAGGATCGGAGCCGCGGTTGCGAATTCCACCACCTCCATGCCACGCTGGATCTCACCCTTGGCGTCCGACAGCACCTTGCCGTGCTCGGCGGTGATGACGGCGGCAAGCTCGTCGATCCGCTCTTCCAGAATCCGCAGGAACGCGTTCAGCACCCGCGCACGGCGCAGCGGCGTCGTGGCCGCCCAGCCGGGAAAAGCCCGCTCAGCGCCGGCAATCGCCTCACGGACCTCATCCGCGCGCGCGATGGAGATCTGGCCCGATTGCGCGCCGGTCGCCGGGTTGAACACCGCCGATATCCGCCCGGATAGACCGGCCATTCGGCGTCCGCCGATGAAATGCTCGATGGTGCTCATTCGCAGCTCTCCCTTGCGGCGGCAAGCAAAGCAATTCCATAAATGCGGCTCAAGGCGCGTTTCTGCGCCTTCATTATGCGGAAATGGATGTCGATGGATTGGGATCAGGCACGCATTTTCCTGGCCGTCGCCCGCACCGGCCAATTGCTGGGCGCGGCGCGCCGGCTCGGCATCAATCACGCCACCGTCGCCCGCCAGCTTTCCGCATTGGAGACCGGGCTTGGCGTGAAGCTGGTGGAGCGCATGAACGCCGGCTGCACCCTGACGCCCGCAGGCGAGCAATTCCTACCGGCGGCCGAGGCAGCGGAGGCCGGCTTCCTGCGCGTGGCCGCGCAATTGTCCGGCATCACAGCCAATGTTGGCGGCACGGTGCGCGTCGGCGCGCCGGAAGGGCTCGGCAACACCCTTCTCGCCCCGGCTTTGGCGGCCCTCTCCGACCGGCATCCGGAGCTCGTCATCCAGCTCGTCCCGCTGCCCCGCACCTTCTCCCTGTCGAAACGCGAGGCCGACATCGCCATTGTGCTCGATCGTCCGCAGAAGGGGCGGCTGATCACCCGGAAGCTGTCCGACTACACCCTCGGCGTCTATGCCGCGCAGGAGCATCTCGCCCGTCACGGCCCGATCCGCAGCGAGGACGACGTACGCACCCGCCTCCACATCACCCAGGTCGAGGAATTCTCCTACAGCGCCGCGCTCGATTACGGCGCGACCCTGCGCCGGCTGATGCCCAAAAGGTTCGAATGCGGCAGCGTCGCCGGCCAGCTCAACGCCATCCGCGAAGGCCATGGCATCGGCGTCGTCCACGATTACGTGGCCGCGCGTCATCCGGAACTCGTGCGCGTCCTGCCCGAGATCGCCTTCCGCCGCACCTATTGGATCACCTCGCATCCCGACGTGCACAACACGCGCCGGGTGCGCGAGGTCTACGCCTGCATCCTCGAGGCTGTGGAGCGCGAACGCGGATCGCTCGTGCGCGCCTGAGCCGTCACGTCACATGCCGCGTGCGCCAGCGGCCAAGCCGCTCCGCCGCCTCGTCCAGCACTGCAGCCGCTTTTGCGAAACACAGCCGCACCACGTTGGTCGTGCCGTTCCCGCTGGCATAAAAGGCCGACACCGGAATGGCCGCGACGCCCGCTTCCTCCACCCAGGCACGGCACACATCGCCGTCACGTCCCACGATGCCCGAGGCCGCCAGGTCCACGCACAGGAAATAGGTCGCCTCGCTCGGCAGAACGGCAAAGCCCGCACCCGTCAGGGCGCCGGTGAGGCGGTCCCGCGAACGCTGCAGATCCGCGCGCATCTGTGTGAAGAAGGCGCGCTCCTTGCCGAGGCCGAAGGCCACCGCTGATTGCAGGTTGGGCGGGGTGGTGAAGGTCAGGAATTGATGCGCCCGCGCGATCGGCCCCAGAAGACGCGGCCCGGCCAACACGAAGCCCACTTTCCAGCCCGTCAGCGCGAAAATCTTGCCGGCGGACCCGATCTTCACCGCCCGCTCGGCCATTCCGGGCAGGCCGAGCAGCGAATGATGCGGCCGGCCATCGAACAGCACATGCTCCCACACCTCGTCGCAGATCGCGACCAGATCATGCGCCGCGCAGAGAGCGGCGAGCGCCTCCAGCTCGGCGCGTTCGAACACGCGGGCTGCCGGGTTCATCGGGTCGTTGAGCACGATGGCCCGCGTGCGCGGCCCGATCGCCGCCGCGATATCCGCGATAGGGAGCCGCCATTCGGGCGGATGCAGCGTCACGAACCGCGCCTGCGCGCCCGCCCGCTGCACGAGCGGCAGGTAGGCATCGTACATCGGCTCGAGCAGGATCACCTCGTCGCCGGGCGACAGCACCGCAAGCAGCGCAGCCGCGATCGCCTCCGTCGCGCCGGACGTCACCAGCACATCGCGGTCTTCGACATCCAGTCCCTGATGGGCCCGGTAATGATGGGCCACCGCCGCGCGAAGTTCGGGCAGGCCCATCGACGGCGGGTATTGGTTGGAGCCGTCGAGGACGGCCCGCGCCGCATCCTGCCGCAGATCCAGCGGTCCGGCGCCATCCGGAAAGCCCTGCCCGAGATTGATGGCGCCATGCGCCCGCGCCAGCTGCGACATCTCCTCGAAGATGGTGGTGCGCATGGCCTGGTAGAGCGGGTTCAGGGCGATGTCCTTCCTCGGCGGATCAGAGCCGCGTGTGTCCCCGCGCCGCATCTCAAGGTCAGGCGCTGCGTCACGCCCGGCGCAGGCGCACGCCGGGCCCCTCCCCGGTGCGGCCAAGGAACTTCACGCCCGCCTCTTCCAACGCTGCAATGACCTGCGCCTCCGAGGCGCGCTGGAGTTCATGCCGGTGACATTCGAAGTCACGTATGGTGCTGCGCGAGACGCCGGCGGACACCGCGAGCTGCTCTTGCGTCCAATTGAGCAGCCCACGCGCAGCGCGACACTGTTCGGGACATAAAATCATAGCTTCAACCATTGCATTTCGCCCACAAAGTCAACCATAATGGGCGAACTTCAGCAAGCCTGCCGCCGCCGCAAATCCGTGGAAAGGATCCGCCCAGCCCATGCCGGACGATGTGACCCTACTAGCCCTCATCATCGTCCTTCCTTTCGTCGGCAGTTTTCTTGCGGTTTTCCTGTCCAGCAACGCGCGCAATGCGGAGGCGCTTCTGGCTGGCGCGGTGTCCCTCGGCGTGCTGTGCGCGGGTCTGGCGCTCCGTTCGTCGGTGATGGACGGGCAGATGGTGCGGGCCGAGTTCGAATGGCTGCCGGAATACGGGCTCAACTTCATCCTGCGGCTTGACGGTCTGGCCTGGAGCATGGCCGTTCTTATCGGCGGCATAGGCCTGCTCGTCGTCCTCTACGCCCGCTATTACATGTCGCCGACGGATTCCGTTCCGCGCTTCTTCTCGTATCTGCTCGCCTTCATGGGCGCGATGCTGGGCATAGTACTGTCCGGCAATCTCATTCAGATCGTGTTCTTCTGGGAGCTGACGAGCCTCTTCTCGTTCCTGCTCATTGCGTACTGGTACAACAATCAGAGCGCGCGCGAGGGAGCCCGCATCGCCCTCACCGTCACCTCGGCGGGCGGCCTGTGCCTGCTCGCCGGCATGCTGCTCCTCGGGCGCATCGCCGGCAGTTTCGATCTGGATGTGGTTCTGACGTCCGGCCCCAAGATCGTCGCCGATCCTCTCTATCTTCCCACCCTGATCCTGATAGCGCTGGGTGCGTTGACCAAGAGCGCGCAATTCCCGTTCCATTTCTGGCTGCCGCGCGCCATGACGGCGCCGACGCCGGTCTCCGCCTTCCTGCATTCGGCCACCATGGTGAAGGCGGGCGTCTTTCTGCTCGCGCGGCTGTGGCCGGCCATGGCGGGGCACGAATATTGGTTCTGGGTCTTCACGCCCATCGGCGTCGCCACCCTTCTCATCGGCGCCTTCCTGGCCCTGTTCCAGCAGGATCTGAAGGGCCTGCTCGCTTATTCCACCATCAGCCATCTCGGGCTCATCACCCTGTTGCTGGGCCTCGGCAGCCCGCTCGCGGCGGTCGCGGCCATTTTCCACATCATCAACCACGCCACCTTCAAGGCGTCGCTCTTCATGGCCGCCGGCATCATCGACCACGAGGCCGGCACGAGGGATGTCCGGCGCCTCGGCGGGCTTTACCGCGCCATGCCGATGACGGCGGTTCTGGCCACGGTCGCGGCGGCGGCCATGGCCGGCGTCCCGCTGCTCAACGGCTTCCTGTCGAAGGAGATGTTCTTCGCCGAGACGATGGAAGCGCATGTCGACACCTTCCTCGACAGCAGCCTGCCCTATCTTGCGACGCTCGCCGGCATGTTCAGCGTGGCCTATTCGCTGCGCCTCATCCATCAGGTCTTCTTCGGCCCCCCGGCCACGGACCTTCCCCGCGCCCCGCACGATCCGGTGCTGTGGATGCTCCTTCCGGTGGCGCTTCTGGTGTCGATCTGCGTGCTGGTCGGCGTCGTTCCTGCCTGGACCATCCACGACTTCCTCGCCATCGCCGTTCGCGGCGCTCTCGGCCCGCAGACGCCAACCTACAGTCTTGCCGTCTGGCATGGCGTCACGCCGGCCCTCGTGATGAGCATCATCGCGTTGATCGGCGGCATCGTGATCTATCTCGCTTTGCAGCGTTATCTGTCGGGCGATATCGAAGGCGCGCCGTTCCTGCGCAAGCTCAAGGACAAGCGCATCTTCGAGCGGGCCATGGTCATCCTCTCGTGGCGCTGGGCGCGGGCGGTGGAGCGTGTCGTCAGCACCAACCGGCTGCAGGCGCAATTGCGCCTTCTGGTCGTCGTCGTCATCCTCGCAGCCCTCTGGTCGGTCTATTTCCGGCCGGGCTCGCTGGAATTCACCTGGCCGCAGGGCGCGGGCCTCGCCTTCGGCCTGGTCTGGCTCGTGGGTGCGGCCTCCGCCATCGCGGCCGCCTATCAGGCCAAATATCACCGCCTCGCCGCCGTCATCTTCGCTGGAGGCGCGGGCCTTGCCACCTGCGTCACCTTCGCCTGGTTCTCCGCGCCGGACCTCGCCCTCACCCAATTGCTCGTCGAGATCGTGACGACGGTGCTGCTCCTGCTCGGCCTGCGCTGGCTGCCCAAGCGCATCGAGGGCGCGGATCTTGATTCCGGCGTCCGGGCCCGCATTCGTCGCTTCGGCGATCTCATCATCGCCATCATCGCCGGCGGCGGCCTTGCCGGCCTTGCCTACGCCGCCATGATCTGGCCGCTCGAGGGCAGCGTCGCCACCAACTTCCTGCAGCGCGCCTACACGGAAGGCGGCGGCCGCAACGTCGTGAACGTCATCCTCGTCGATTTCCGCGGCTTCGATACGTTGGGCGAGATCACCGTGCTCGGCATCGTCGGCATCACGGTCTACGCATTGCTGCGACGTTTCCGCCCGGCGCGCGACAGCATCGGCGATCCCGAGCAGAAGCAGTTCCAGCAGGAGTTCGACGCCGACCGCTACAAGGTCGAGAAGAACCCGCTGGGTGCGCATTACATGCTGGTGCCTGGGCTCGTCATGCGCCTGCTGTTCCCGGTCATCGCCATGATGTCGACCTTCCTGTTCATGCGCGGCCATGATCTGCCGGGCGGCGGCTTCGTCGCCGGTCTCACCTTCGCCGTCGCGTTCATCCTGCAATACATGGCGGGCGGCGCGCGCTGGGTGGAGGCGCGGCTGCGCGTCCTGCCGGTGCGCTGGATCGGGGTGGGCCTGCTCGTCTCGGCCTTCACAGGCTCGGGCGCGCTGTGGTTCGGAAAGCCCTTCCTCACCTCCGCCTTCGCCTATGCCGATCTGCCGATCCTCGGCAAGACGCCCATGGCGAGCGCACTGCTGTTCGACCTCGGCGTCTTTGCGCTGGTTCTCGGCGCCACGGTCCTCATCCTCATCGCGCTGGCCCATCAATCGCTGCGCGTCCTGCGACCGGCTCCCACTCCCGCGGCACCGCTGACCGAGGAGAGGGTCTGATGGAACTCGTCATCTCGATCGCCATCGGCATCCTCGCCGCCTCGGGCATCTGGCTCCTGCTGCGGCCGCGCACCTTCCAGGTCATCATCGGCCTGTCGCTGCTGTCCTACGCGGTCAACCTCTTCATCTTCTCGATGGGGCGGCTCAGGGTCGGCATGCCGCCCGTGCTCCATCCTGACGCGGGCACCGACGTGTCGGGCTATGTCGATCCGCTGCCGCAGGCCCTCGTTCTGACCGCCATCGTCATCGGCTTCGCCATGACGGCGCTGTTCCTCGTCGTCCTGCTCGTCTCCCGCGGCCTGACCGGCAGCGACCACGTCGATGGTCGGGAGAGCTGATCATGAACTGGTCCGATCATCTCATCGTCGCGCCGATCATCGTGCCGCTCATCGCCGGCGGCCTGATGCTGCTGATCGACGGGCGCACCCGGGTGCTTCTCACCGCGATCAGCCTTCTGGCGACCTTCGCTCTGCTCGCAATCGCCGCGACCCTCCTGGCAACCGCCGCCACGGGCGATCCCGCCGACGCCGTCCGCACCTATCGGCTGGGCGATTGGCCGGTGGAATTCGGCATCTCGCTCGTCGCCGACCGGCTGTCCAGCCTGATGCTGCTCCTGACGGCGATCCTCGGCTGCGCGGCCCTGGTGTTCTCGCTGGCGCACTGGCACCGGTCGGGCAGCTATTTCCACCCCCTGTTCCAGTTCCTGCTGATGGGGCTGAACGGCGCTTTCCTCACCGCCGATCTCTTCAACCTCTTCGTGTTCTTCGAGGTGCTGCTGGCGGCGTCCTACGGGCTTGCCCTGCACGGTTCGGGCCAGGCGCGCGTGCGCGCCGGCCTGCACTACATCGCCATCAACCTCGCGGCGTCCTTCGTCTTCCTCATAGGCGTCAGCCTCATCTACGGCAGCGCCGGCACCCTCAACATGACGGATCTGGCGCGACGCATTCCCGAGCTCGCCGCGCGTGAGCGCGTGTTGCTGGAAATGGGCGCCAGCATTCTCGGCATCGTCTTCCTCGTGAAGGCCGCGATCTGGCCGCTGGGCTTCTGGCTGCCCAGCACCTATTCGGCGGCCAGCGCGCCGGTCGCCGCCCTGTTCTCCATCATGACGAAGGTCGGCATCTACGCGGTCCTGCGTGTTGGCTCCATCCTCACCGGCACGGAGATCGACGGCTCGGTGATGTTCGGCACGGGCTGGCTGATCGCGGGCGGTGTCGCCACCGTCGGCTTCGCGGCACTGGGCATGCTCGCCTCTCAGGATCTCAACAGGCTGGCCGGCCTCAGCGTGCTCGTCTCCTCAGGCACGCTGCTCGCGGTCATCGGCACCAACGATCCCGCCATCGTCGGCCCGGCCCTGTTCTATCTCGTCAGCTCCACCCTCGCCATCGGGGCCTTCTTCCTCCTCATCGAGCTCATCGAGCGCGGCCGCGCCCCCGCAGACGACATCATTGCCGTCACCCTGGAGGCCTATGGCGTCGAGGACGAGGAGGAAGCGGGCGAAGACGGCGAGGAGGGCCCGGCCGTGCCGGCGGTTCTCGCGGTTCTCGGCATCGGTTTCATCGCCTGCGCACTGCTTCTGTCGGGCCTGCCGCCGCTCTCCGGCTTCGTCGCCAAATTCGCCATTCTCGCGGGCGCCATCGGGCGCGGCGAGGCGCCGGGAAACCCGGGGCTGCCGCTCGAGACATGGGTTCTCATCGTCACGCTCCTGCTGTCGGGCTTCATCACGGTCATCGCCATGGTGCGCGCGGGCCTGCGTGCCTTCTGGGCCTCGATCGAGCGTGAGGTTCCGGGCGTCCGCGTCATCGAGCTTGCCCCTGTCGGCGCACTGCTCGTCCTGTGCCTCGCCATGACGATCCAGGCCGGCCCGACCATGCGCTTCATGCAGGCCACGGCCGAGGGCCTGCGGGGCGGCGGCGCCCAGGCGCAGACCCTCATCGTACCGCAGGCGGGCGATGCGGGGACGGGAGGTGCGCAATGAGGCGGGTCCTCCCCCATCCTTACGTCTCGCTGGCCCTGCTCGGCATCTGGCTTCTGCTCAATCAAAGCGTGTCGCCGGGCCAATTGCTGCTCGGCGTCACCTTCGGCCTGCTCGGCCCCCTCGTCCTGCAGGTCCTCGACGTCCCGCCCTTCCGCATGCGGCACCCGATGACCGTCATTGCCCTCATCTGGGCCTTCGCGATCGACATGGTGCGCTCGAACATCAATGTCGCGCGCGTCATCCTGGGCCGCGAGCATGACCGCACATCCGGCTTCGTCGACATCCCGCTGCGCCTGCGCTCGCCCTACGGCCTGTCCGTCCTCGCCTGTCTCATCACCGCGGCGCCGGGCACAAGCTGGGTGGCCTACGACCCCGCCACCGGCCTGCTCACGATTCACGTTCTGGATCTGGTTGACGACGACGATTGGGCGTCGATCATCAAGAACCGGTATGAAAATCGCTTGATGGAGATTTTCGAATGAGCGGCTCGATCCTCGCCTGGTCCCTGCTCATCGGTCAGGTGATGCTCGCTCTGGCCATGATCGTGGCCACATTCCGCATCCTGCGCGGCCCCCGCGCGCAGGACCGCATCGTCGCCATGGATTCCCTTTACGTGAACGCCATGCTGCTGATCCTTGTGTTCGGCATCAGTTCCGGAACCACGCTCTACTTCGAGGCGGCCCTGGTCATCGCGCTGCTCGGTTTCGTGGCCATGGTGGCGCTCGCCAAATTCATCATGCGGGGAGAGATCATCGAATGATGCCGGCGCTTCACGACCTTCCCCTCTGGGCGGCGCTGCTCACCTCGGCGCTCATCCTGTTCGGCTCGGGTCTCACCCTCATTGGCACGCTCGGTCTCGTGCGGCTGAAGAGCTTCTACGAGCGGGTGCACGCGCCCACGCTGGGCGCGACGCTGGGCATGCTCAGCATTCTCGTGGCGTCGATGGTGTATTTCTCGATGTCGCAGACCAGGCCCATCGTCCACGAGATCCTGATCGGCCTGTTCGTCACGATCACAACCCCGGTCACGCTGATGCTGCTGGTGCAGGCCGTCTTGTATCGCGACCGGCTGGAGGGGAGTGATCCCCTGGAGCCCGGGAACGATCCCGCGCCATAGGACACGGCTGCGAGGCAGGTCCCCGCAGCCGCCCTCGTTCTCTCGGTCAGGGGCGACCGCTCCGGAAAATCACTCCCTCAGCGTGCCGGCCTGTTTCGCGGCATAGGTCGCGAGCGCATCCATCAAGGGTGGGTTGAGCGCGTCATAGGGTTCGAGGCCCAATTCCTTCAGGCGGGCGCGGATGGACTCCATCTGGCTCGGCGGCGTGCCGGATTCGATGATGGAGGACACGAACGCCGCGAAGCCGGGCGGTGCGGCGCCCTCCTCCTCGAACCGCTCGCTGTGGATGAACGACAGGCCCTTGAAGGCATGCTCCTTCTCGATGGGGCCGTAGAGATGCACGCCGCACTCGCGGCACGCATGCCGCAGGATCGTCGCGCTCGGGTCCACCACCTCCAGCTTGTCCTCGTTGGCGGTGACGTTCACGGCGTCGTCCGGCACCACGCCCACGATGGAAAACACCGCACCGCTCGGCTTCCAGCACTTGGTGCACCCGCAGGCATGGTTGTGCAGCACCTCCGAATTGATCTGCACGGTCACGGGCCGGTCGGTGCACTCGCACACCAAAGTCCCGCCTGAAAAACTGCTCGATCCCGGCCGAACCCCCTGGTCGATCGCCGGATGCAATGAAATCCCGCTGGTCGTCGCCATCGTTTTCTCCTCCCTGTCTTGCAGCTTGTTCTGTCGCTGCTTCAGCAGATCACGATGCACCGGATCGACTTGCCCGACGGGCGCATCACGTTCGAAAAACCGCGGTCAGGCCGTCGAGGGTGGGGAAGGAGCTGCTATCAGCGCGCCGCCTTTCCTCTTGCCTCATCTCGACAAGACCTTGGCTGCGCGGCATGACACACCTCTTCCCGCGATTACGCAACAGATTCCGCCACGTAGCGGTCCATGAATGCTGTGATATCAGATATTCTGGATACCACGCGGCGAAGCACATAGCGTTTATCCTGAGATCGACATCACGCGTAAACTTGTCTTGCACAACGAATTTATTTGCGAATAATGACTTCAAGAATGGCTGCACGAAAAACGTGTAAGGGCAGGTTCGCGGTGCTTCGGCTCCATGCACCTGTCGAAACAGGCAGCCTCATTTGGGAGAGGGCGCGGCGATGAGCTTCCTGCGTGCCGTTGTGGGGCCCGGCCTCTTCTTCTGCGCATGCCTGGGTGCAACTTCGGCCTTCGCCCAGCCTGCCAATGCTCCAACCGCCAATGATTACCCCACGGCCGCGCGTGTCGATTACGTCTTTGCCTGTATGCAGGCCAACGGCACGACGCGTGAATCGCTCGACCGCTGCTCCTGCTCGATCGACGTCGTCGCGACGATCCTGCCCTACGACCGCTACGTCACGGGCGAGACGGTGGCCAGCCTGATCCAGCTTCCAGGAGAGCGGAGCGCGGTATTCCGCTCCGCGGAGCCCGCGCGCGCCGCGGCCGACGAATTGCGCCGCGCCCAAGCGGAGGCGGAAGTGCGCTGTTTCTGACGGCGCGGCTACGAACCCGCGCCGTACAACGAAAAGAGAGGAGGATTTGCCGCAAGGGTCAGATGTTCCAGCGCCCCTCTTCCGAGGTCGCCGGCATGTCGCAAGCATACGCTGCAGTGAGAAGCGGACGAAGATCCGCACGACTGAGCGAAGCCAACAAATAACCGATAAATAACGGGAGGAAGGCAATGCATTACTTGAAGATCGCCCTGATTGCTGGCGTCGCTTCGCTCACCCTGGGCCCGGCGAATGCCAACGACGAACTCATCCAGATGGAAAAGAACCCGAAGAACTGGGTCATGCCATCCGGCAATTACGCCAATCATCGCTATTCATCGCTGGACCAGATCAACGTCGGCAATGTCGGCAAGATGCAGGCGAACTGGAGCTTCTCCACCGGCGTGCTGCGCGGCCATGAAGGCGGCCCCCTCGTCATCGATGGCGTGATGTACATCCACACGCCGTTCCCCAACATCGTCTACGCCCTCGATCTCAAGGAAGAGGGCAAGATCATCTGGAAATACGAGCCGAAGCAGGATCCCAGCGTCATCCCCGTCATGTGCTGCGACACCGTCAATCGCGGCGTGGCCTATGGCGATGGCAAGATCATCCTGAACCAGGCCGACGCAACCGTCGTCGCGCTCGATGCCAAGACCGGCGCGGTCGCCTGGCAGGCCAAGAACGGCGATCCCGGCAAGGGTGAAACCGGCACCGCGGCGCCGCTCGTCGTGAAGGACAAGGTGCTCATCGGTATTTCCGGCGCCGAATTCGGCGTACGCGGCCATCTCACCGCCTACAATCTGTCAGACGGCAAGGTGGCGTGGCGCGCTTATTCGGTCGGTCCGGACGCCGACATGCTCGTCGACCCCGAAAAGACCACCGAGCTCGGCAAGCCGATCGGCAAGGATTCCAGCCTCAAGAGCTGGGAAGGCGACCAGTGGAAGATCGGCGGCGGCACGACGTGGGGATGGACGTCCTACGATCCCGAAACCAATCTGATCTATTACGGCACCGGCAACCCGTCGACCTGGAACCCCTCGCAGCGTCCCGGCGACAACAAATATTCCATGACCATCTTCGCCCGTGACGCCGACACCGGCATGGCGAAATGGCTCTACCAGATGACGCCCCATGACGAATGGGATTATGACGGCGTCAACGAGATGATCCTGGCCGATCTGCCCATGGGCGGCGCCACCCGCAAGGCGCTCGTCCATCTCGACCGTAACGGCTTCGGCTACACGCTGGACCGCGTCACCGGCGAGCTGCTCGTCGCCGAGAAATACGATCCGGTCGTCAACTGGGCCACCAAGGTCGACATGGACAAATCGTCCCCAACCTACGGCCGTCCACAAGTGGTCGCGCAATATTCGACCCATCAGGCGGGCGAGGACACCAACGTCACCGGCATCTGCCCGGCGGCGCTCGGCACCAAGGACCAGCAACCCTCGGCCTATTCTCCCGATACCGGCCTGTTTTACGTGCCGACCAATCACGTCTGCATGGATTACGAGCCGTTCCGCGTCAGCTATACGGCCGGCCAGCCCTATGTCGGCGCCACCCTGTCCATGTATCCGCCCAAGGGCTCGGAGAACATGGGCAATTTCATCGCCTGGGACGCAACCACCGGAAAGATCGTCTGGACGATCCCGGAGCGTTTCTCGGTCTGGTCAGGTGCACTGGCCACCAAGGGGGGCGTGGTGTTCTACGGCACGCTGGAAGGCCATCTGAAGGCGGTCGATGCCAAGACGGGCAAGGAGCTTTACCGCTTCAAGACGCCGTCGGGCATCATCGGCAACGTCAACACCTTCGAGCATGACGGCAAGCAATACATCGCCGTGCTGTCCGGTGTCGGCGGCTGGGCGGGCATCGGCCTTGCGGCCGGTCTCACCGAATCCACCGCCGGCCTCGGCGCCGTCGGTGGCTATGCGGCCCTGCGCGATTACACCGCGCTCGGCGGACAGCTCACCGTGTTCTCCGTTCCGGACTGAGCATCGCCACGAAAGGTTCTTCCGGCCACGGCCGGGAGAACCCTCGCTTTTCGTCCGCATCGTCAAAGGTCCGATGGATATGATCGTAAAATTCCACGCCGTCGCGGGAGCGCTCCTCGCTGCTTCGTTCGCGCTCACCGGCCTCGCCTACAGCGCCGACGGGTCCGGCGACCCGGCGGCGGCTTCCGAGGAAGACGGCAAGTTCGCTGACGCCGAAGGCAATCCCACCTTCAAGGTCGACGAGACCGGCAGCACCGATTGGTACACCTATTCCGGCTATCGCCGTTACCACGCCGAATGCCATGTCTGCCATGGCCCGGCGGGAGAAGGCTCCAGCTACGCGCCGTCCCTCGTCCAGTCGCTCAAGACCATGCCCTACGCCGATTTCCAGCAGATCGTGGTCAATGGCCGCGTCAATGTCGGCGGCGGCCACGAGAACGTCATGCCCGCCTTCGGCACGAACCCGAACGTGATGTGCTACCTCGACGACATCTACGTGTATCTGCGCGCCCGCAATGCCGGCGTGGTGAATCGCGCGCGTCCCGACAAGCATGCGGACAAGCCCAAATCCTTCGTCGAAGCCGAGAACGCCTGCATGGGCCGCTAGGCCATCGTTTTACGGCTCAGCGGAGACAAATAGACAATGGCGGGAATTCGACACATCGCCAAAGGGCTGCGGGGGCTGGCCGTGCTTGCCCTCGCTTTGCCGCTGGCCTGCGCCCCGGCATCGGCCCAGCAGCCGGATGAGCTGTCGCTCGAACTCATCGACCCTAGGGTGCTCCGCGTCTGCGCGGATCCAGGCAACATGCCCTTCTCCAACGACAAGGAGGAGGGTTTCGAGAACCGCATCGCCGAACTGCTGGCCAGCAAGCTTGGCAAGAGCGTGTCCTACGCCTGGTTCCCGCAGGCCATCGGCTTCGTGCGCAACACGCTGGGCGCTCACACCTGCGACGTCGTCATCGGCTACGCTCAGGGCGACGAGCTCGTCCAGAACACCAATCCTTATTACCGCACGGCCTATGCCCTCATCTACAAGCCCGGCCAGGGGCTCGACGGCGTCGAGACGCTGTCGGACCCACGCCTTGCGGGCAAACGCGTCGGCGTCGTGGCCCAGACCCCGCCGGTCAATCTCCTCCTCGCCAACGGCCTGATCGAGCGCGCCCGTGCCTACCCCCTGCTCGTCGATACCCGCATCGATTCCTCGGCCCGCGACATGACGAACGACATCGCCAGCGGCGAGATCGACGCCGGCGTGCTCTGGGGGCCGATGGCCGGCTATTTCGGCAAGAACGCCACGCCGCCCCTAACCGTTGTTCCCTTGGTCAAGGAAACGAAAGGCCCGCGCATGGCCTTCCAGATCACCATGGGAGTGCGTGCCTCCGATCAGGAATGGAAGCGCGCGCTGAACCGCCTGATCCGCGAGAACCGGGCCGAGATCGACAAGATCCTGCTCGATTACGGCGTGCCTCTGCTCAACGACCAGAACGAACGGATCGGGGCGCCCTGAGCCCCGATCAGCCGAGGTCGCGCTGGGCCGCCCGGGTCAGCAGGAAAAACCGCTGCTCGATCAGCACCGGAACCTCGCAGGCATAGCGCACGGATTTGCGGCGCTCCTCGAAGATCCGCGTGCTCCATTGCACCTTGGTGGTCAGTTCCGTCAGCGCATTGCGGTCGGCATCGGGCTTGGCCTGCAGATCGCGCAGCTTTGCCGCGTCGCTCTCGATGCTGCTGGCAAAATCGCGCTGGCGGCGGGTCAGTCGCTCCAGCCCGCTGATCACGTCTGCCCGCTCGCGGTTCAGCGTCTCGTACAGGCCGGCCACCATCAGCCTTGCCTTCTCCGCTTTGGCGTCGCCGGCCTTGCCCAGAAAATCGGCCACGGCTCGCTCGGCCTCATCCAGCGGCGTGCGCCGCACGGCGATGCGCTCCACCAGCGCATTGATCTCCGAATCGTTGCGCCAGACATTCAGCGCATCGTCGATCGGCGGGCCCGTCCACACCGACCCGGCCGACAGAGACGGCACCCGCACCTGCACGCACGGCCAGTCCGGAAAGCGCCGGTCGAACGCACCGGCCGGCCCGGTAAGGACGGCGGCAAGCCCGAGAAGGGCGACGCCGCCACGCGCGAGAGACATCATGAGCCACCTCCGGGCGGGCCCTGCCGGGCGCGGATTCCATGTGCGGGGTCGTAGGCCAGGGTCGCGCCCACCATGAAGACGAGCGTGCAGCCCGCCACCACGGCGAAGGCCATGGGATTGAACTGGGCGTAGAGCGCGAACCGGATGAACTCGACCGCATGGGTGAACGGGTTCAGCTCGCAGATCCAGTAGAGCACAGGGCTGGATTCCCGCACCCGCCACAGCGGATAGAGCGCCGATGAGGCGAAGAACATCGGAAAGATCAGGAAGTTCATGATGCCCGCGAAGTTCTCCAGCTGCTTGATCAGCGACGACACGAGCATGCCGAGCGCCCCCAGCATCAGCCCGGACAGGAACAGCGCCGGCAGCACGGTCAGATAGCCGATCAGGGGCGGCTCGATGCCCCAGAACCAGGCGATGGCGAGGAAGGTGTAGACCTGCACGATCGAGATGGCCGAGCCTGCGATCAGCTTCGACAGCAGCAGGAACCAGCGCGGCAGCGGACTCACCAGCAGCGTACGCATGCTGCCGGTCTCGCGGTCGTACACCATCGACAGCGAGGACTGCATGCCGTTGAACAGCTGGATCATCGCGACGAGGCCGGGCGTGATGTAGACCTCGTAGAGAACATAGATCTCGTAGGGCGGGATGATCGAGACGCCCAGCACCTGCCGGAATCCGGCGGCGAAGATGAACAGCCACACCAGGGGCCGCACCAGTGCCGAGAGAAAACGCTCGCGCTGATGCAGGAAGCGCAGCATCTCGCGCCACACGATGCCTTGCAGGCAGATCGCATAATGCCGGAGCGAGAAGCCGGATCGCCGCTCGGTGCGCGGCAGGTCGATGGCGGTCATGATGGCGCTCACCCCTTCGTCGCCCCGGTCAGGCGCAGGAAGGCCGATCGGATATCCCGCGCCGCCATGTCGGCCGCGATATCGCCGGCGCGACCATGGGCCAGCAGCCGCCCTTCGTGCAGGATCAGCACGCCGTCGCGGTCCTCGATCTCATCCACGAGATGCGTCGCCCACAACGTGCACAACCGCTCCTCCGCCACCAGCCGCCGCACATGGGCCAGGATGTCGGCCCGCGCATCGATGTCGAGGCCGACGGTGGGCTCGTCCAGCAGAAGCAGTTCGGGGCGGTGCAGCAGCGCGCGGGCGATTTCCAGACGGCGCATCTGCCCGCCGGAAAGGCTGCGCGCCTTCTCATGGCCGCGCCGCGCCAAGGCCACCTTGTCCAGAACCTCCTCGGCGCGTGTGCGGGCTTCGCGTCCGCCGATGCCGTGCAGCGCGGCGTGATAGATCAGGTTCTGCATCAGCGTGAGATCGAGATCGAGCGTGCGCGACTGAAACACGACGCCAAGCCGGCGCAGCGCCTCGCCCGGCCGGCGGCCGATGTCATGGCCGAAAATGCTGATCGCTCCCCGGCGGCTGGCATAGAGGCGGGTGATAAGCGCGAACAACGTGCTTTTTCCCGCCCCGTTCAGCCCCAGAAGAACGGTGTGCGTTCCGGCCTCGATCGCAAACGACACGTCGTCCAGCGCCGCGCGCCGTCCATAGGCATGGCTGACGCCGGTGACGGAAAGGGCTGCAGGCACCGCCGCCTGCAGCCGCGTCAGGTTTGGTTGGGCGTTCGTGGCTCTTACTCCTCCGAGACCGCAACGCCCCAAGGCAGTTCGCCCACCTGGACGGTCTTCACCACCTTGCCCGTGGTCACATCGACGATCGACACGTCGTTGGACACCCCGTTGGTGCCGAGCAGATATTTCTCGTCGGGCGTGAAGGCGAGCTGCCAGACGCGCTGGCCCACCAGCAGGTAATTCTCCACTTCATGGGTCTTGGCGTTGATGACGGCGATCCGGTTTGCCGGGCCGAGCGCCACATAGCCCTTGCTGCCGTCCTTCGTCAGCCGCACGCCCACCGGCTGGATGGCCTCCGCGCGCAGGCCCGGAATGTCGAAGGTGATCTTCTTGATCACCTCCTTCTTCTCGGGGTCGATGACGCTCACCGTGCCCCCGATCTCGGCCGACACCCACAATTCGGTGCCGTCCTTCTTGAATTCCGCGAAGCGGGGCCGCGAGTCCACCAATACGTTCGCGATCACCTGATGCGATTGCGTGTCGATGAAATGCGCCATGTTGGTCGTTTCCGACGTATTGACGAGCAGCTTGCCATCCGGGCTCACCGCCATGCCTTCCGGCTCGACGCCGACCTGCACCTCCCCCAAGGGCTGCCGCTTTTCGAGGTCGACGATGGTGACCATGTTGTCGTCTTCATTGGCGATGTAGACGATCTTCCCTTCCGGATCCTGCGTGAACAATTCCGGGTCGGGGCCGGACGGCAGATTGCCGATGATCTCGTGCGTCGTGGTGTCGATGATCTCGATCGTGTCGTCGTCGCCCACCGCGACGAGCAGGTGCTTGCCGTCGCGCGTCAGTTCGATGCCGCGCGGGCGCTGCCCCACCTTGATCGTGGCGATCACCTCGAACTTGCTCATGTCGATCACGGAGACCGAATTGCCGCCCTCGTTCGAGACATAGGCCTTGTAGGCCATCGCCTGCGAGGGCAGTGCGGCGGCCAGGACGCCGGTGAGCAACAAAGCGGGAATTTTCATTGTTTCCTCCTTCTTGTTTTGCTGCCGAATGTCCTCGGCCTATTGCAGGCGGCACTTCGTTTCGGGCTTGTCGATGCCGAGCGTGTCGAGCTCGGAGACCTGGTGGAGAAATCCCTCCTGCGGCGAGACCGAGACGACCATGCGTCCGTCGCCGAGCAGGATCGGCTGCCGCAATTGCAGGTTCCAATCCCGCAAGGTGAGCTTCTGCCCTTTGAAGGCGGCGAGCGAGAAATCGGGGCTTTTCAGATATTTCGTGATGGCGGCCGGTTCGACCGAATTGGCCCGCGTCGCGCTCTCGCCGATCATCCGCACCGCCGACCAGGCCTGGATGTCACGCGGCGTCATCAGGCGCTGGAAGCTTTTCTGGAAGCGGCTCTGCATCTGCAGCGCCGCCCATTGGCTGTGCGACGGGTGCCATGAGCCCGGAACGAGGCCGGCCGATCCCGCCACGGGGCGTGCGTCCCAGGTGCGGTAGGGGAAGTAATCGGCGAACACCTCGCTCTCGTCCGCCGTCACCAGCACGTCGTAGGCGGGCGCGCCTTGTGTGAACGTGCTCACCAGCCGCTGCACCTGCGCCACGCCGCTGTCGGTCTGCCGGGCGCCGCCGCGATCCTCGAACGTGCGCTCGTCCACGATCTGCGCGCCGAAGCGCTTGGCCGCCCGCCGCAGCGCATCGCCATACAGCTTGTCGGCCGGGTGCGAGCCGGTCACGAGCAACCATTTGCGCCATTGCTTGAACACGAGATATTGCGCCAGCCCGTCCGCCAGCATCGAATGCGTGGGGGCGACGTGGATCACGTTGGCGCGGCAATCCTGTTCGCGCAGGCTGTCGTCCGCCGCGCCCACATTGAAGATGAGCACGTCGCGGTCCCGCCCCGCATCGGCGGCCTTCAGCAGGGCATCGGCCGGCAGATCCGCGGCCACGAAGGAAATCCCCCCTTCGGCGAGTTTCGAGATCGCGGCGGCTGGGTCCTCGCCGGCCGGCAGACGCAGAGGCTCCAGCACGAAATTCTGATTGACGAAGCGACCGGTCGTGCTGTTGTCGGCAATGCCGAGTTCCGCGCCCGCCAGGCCGTTGTTCGCGGCGGGAATGTTCATCAGGGACAAGGCCTCCCGTGGCCCCGGCTGGTAGAGATAGCCGATCTTCACATCCGCCGCGAAACTTCCGGTTGCGGGCCAGATCGCCGATACCAGCGCCACAGCCGTGAGACACGCACGCTTTTTTCCAAAAACCGCCAAGATGCGTTCTCCGTCAAAGGCATGGAGAGCTGATTGTTGTCAAAACTGTCACAAAGCGCAACGACCCGCGTCAAGTAAAAGATTCGGATAACGGGCCGGCAATGGAACGCTATCCTGCAATCTCTGGTATACAAGATTATTAATACGGATTTCTCGTAAAGAAGGACGCGTGACGAGAGGTCGGTTTCGCGGCCTTTTCTCCGCCGATACTTGCGACACCCGCGTTTGCCGATAAGATCGCGCAAGAAGGAGCGGATGCAGTGTCAGCGCTGAGATTTCCGGATCCCTTGCCGACATGTCTCCCCTCCCGGTTGAAGGAGGTGGAAATGAAAACAGGAACGCTTGTCCTTCTCGGCTCATGCCTGCTGGGCCTAGGCCTCGGCACGGCACAGGCAAACGCAGGGCCGTGCACGACCGAGATCGAGCGGCTCACCAAGACATTGTCGGCACACGATGCCGGTTCCGGCCCCACGGCCGGGGCCCAGGGCGCCGCGCCGACCGCAACAACGCAGGCCGCTCCCTCCGGGCAGCATCCTCCGACCAGCGCGATGGGCCGGCAAGGCGACGGGGCCGCGACCTCTCCGGAGGATGTCCGCCGCCAGACCCAGGGCCGTCCCACGGCGGCGCAGGAAGCAGGCCCGGGCCAGGCCTCGGCGGGCGCCAACATGGAAAACGCCACGGCCGCGCTCCAGCGCGCCCGAGATCTCGACGGTCAGGGAAAGGAAACGGAATGCATGGCTGCGGCCCGCGAGGCCGATCAGCACATAGGGTCCAAGTAATACAACAAGAACCCGGCACCGATTCAGCCGGGCGGACAAAGCAAGAAGAACAATACGGGAGAAAAGAATGGTTTGGGAAACACCT
The DNA here is from genome assembly GCF_052542005.1 of Terrihabitans aquatilis. Lineage (NCBI taxonomy): Bacteria > Pseudomonadati > Pseudomonadota > Alphaproteobacteria > Hyphomicrobiales > Terrihabitans > Terrihabitans aquatilis. The sequence continues at coordinate 513,212 of NZ_JBOCUO010000002.1, forward strand.
GAAGTGAACGAAACCCGCTGTGGTCTCGAAGTCACCTCCTACAGTTCGGCTGAAGGCCTCGACGACAGCGATCTTCTATAGCCCGCTCGTCAATCATGATCGCGCCCCGAAAAGCCTGTGGGCCGGGGCGCGCTTTCCATTCGGGGCGGCGTTCATCGAACACGATCGGCGTATCATCGGCCGGCATCGTCGCGCCGCCCCCGGCTCACCCTGAAAGTATGGACGGGACGGACATGGGATCATCATCCTTGGAAAAAACGCCGTGGCGGGTCGCAAGCACGCTCGCCCTGATCGGCACGGCCTTGCTGGTCGGCACGGCTGACGGACAAGCGCAGGACGCGGACGCAGGCCAGAAGGTTTTCGCCGTCTGCCGGGCCTGTCATCAGGTCGGCCCCACGGCCAAGAACGGCGTCGGTCCTACGCTCAATGGGCTGTTCGGCCGGGTCTCGGGCACTGTCGAGGGCTATGCCTATTCACCGGCGAACAAGGCCGCCCACCTCACCTGGGACGAGCCGACCTTCACGGAATTCATCAAGAACCCCAAGGGCAAGATCCCCGGCACGAAGATGGCGTTCGCGGGCGTGAAGGACGAGCAGAAGATCAAGGATCTGATCGCCTATCTCCACACCTTCGACGGCGCGCCGGTCACATTGGCCCAACCCTGAAGGCTCGCAATGCGGAGGCGGGCGTGGCAACGCGCTCGCTTCCCCCGGGCCGCCGCCAGCGTCGGGCGGCCTCTAAACCGGCAACGTCGCCTCGTCGGCCGGATCCATCCCCGCGACATCGAGCGCGCCCCCCGCGTCGTCGGACGTGGCCTGCCTGTAGCTCTCGAAGCTCTTTTGAAACTCCTCGAGGAACTCCCCCACGATCAGCGAGCGCGGCGTGAAGGGAGAGCTGATGATCGCCCATTCGAAGGTGGCGCGCGGCTCGAACGGGCGCACCACGAGCTTCGTGCCCTTGTAGCGCTGGGCGGTGAAGGGATCGACCACCGAGCAGCCGAACCCGGCCGCCACCATGCCGCACGCGATCATCGTCAGCGGCGTCTCCGCACGGATGCGGCGATGGACGTTATGCTCCTTCATCACCGTATCCACCTTGCGGCGGATCAGCGAGGTCGTCCCGATCTCGATGAAGTCCTGCCCCTCGAAATCCCACGCATGAATCACCTCCCGCTCCGCCAGCGGATGGGATGCGGGGACGATCGCCACAGCCGCCACCGGAGGCAGGATTTGTGTGGTGATGCCCGGGTTCTGGAACTGCTCGCCCACGATGCCGAGATCGCATTGGCCTGTCAGGACCCAGTCCAGCACGAAGGGCGAATTCAGCCCGTGCAGGCTGATGTCGACAGTCGGCCGCTCCGCCATGAAGGTCGCGGCGAAATCCGGCAGGAAGCCCACGGCCAGCGCCGGAAGCGCCGCGACGCGCAGCGCGCCACCACGCCGCTCGCGAAGATCGTGGGCCACGCGTGCGATGCGATCCAGCCCCACGAACGAGCGTTCCACCTCGCGGTAAAGCGTCAGCGCATCCCCCGTCGGCAGCAGCCTGCCCCCCGTGCGCTGGAAGAGCTTCAGACGCAGGCGGGTCTCCAGATCCTGGATCAAACGGCTGATTGCGGGCTGGCTCACCCCAAGAAAATTAGCCGCGGCCGTCGCCGATCCGCTCAAAATCACGGCGCGAAACGCCTCGATCTGCCGATTGTTTAACACGCGTGCCTACTTAGCCAGCATTATAATATTAGGTTATGGGAGCTCCATGATTCAACATTTGACCCGGCTTTGTCCAATTGCGAATTGTTATGGAGAAAATCAATTCAACGAGGTCACGCCCATGAGCCACCCGCTGAACCCCATTCTCGGCGCCGCCGCTTTACTCGCGCTGGGAGCCGTCGCTGCACCGGCCCAGGCGCAGGACAAGGTCATCTATTTCGCCGGATATGGCGGCTCGTATGAGCAGATCATGCGGGAAAAGGTGATCCCGAATTTCGAGAAGGAACACGGCGTCCGCGTCGAATATATGGCGGGCAATTCCACCGACACGCTGGCCCGTCTGGTAGCGATGCGGTCCAACCCGCAGATCGACGTCGCGGTCATGGACGACGGCCCGATGTATCAGGCGCTCGCGCTCAACCTCTGCCAGGATCTGGCGCCGGCCCCGGTCTATTCCGATCTCTACGACACCGCGAAGATCACCGGAAACAAGGCCACCGGCATCGGCGTCGTCGCCACCGGCTTCATGTACAACACTGAGTATTTCAAGGCGCAGGGCTGGGAAGAACCCACTTCTTGGGCCGAGCTGAAGGACCCGAAATACAAGGGCAAGCTCGTCATTCCGCCGCTCAGCAACAATTACGGCCTTCACGCGCTGGTCATGGCCGCACAGGTCAAGGGCGGCGACGAGAAGAACATCGATCCCGGCTTCGAGGCCTTCGCCAAGGAGATCGGTCCCAACGTCCTCTCCTATGAGCCCTCGCCCGGCCAGATGACCGCTCTGTTCCAGAGCAACCAGGCCGTGATCGGCGTTTGGGGTTCGGCCCGCATCAACGCGCTGGCCAACACGGGCTTCCCGGTCAAGATGGTCTACCCCAAGGAGGGTGCCGTCGCGCTCGGCATCACCGCCTGCCCGGTCGCCGGCAAGTCGCAGCCGGAAAGCCAGGCCCTGATCCAGTATCTCCTGTCGCCCGACGTGCAGAAGATCGTCGCCACCGCCTATGGCTATGGCCCGGTCAACAAGAACACCGTCCTCACCGCCGAGGAAGCCGAGGGCATTCCCTACGGCCCCGAGCGGGTCGGCAAGCTGCGCGTCATCGACTGGGATTACGTGAACACCGTCCGTGAGCGGTGGAGCACCCGCTGGTCGCGCGAAGTCGAGCGCTGATCGGCGCTCCCCTTCTTCGTTTTCCCTGAAATCGCAGTCCGCCGCGGCACACACGCGGCGGTCCGCCATGACGTTCTGGTGCCCATTACATGAGCTTCCTGTCGCTCGACCGCCTCACCAAGTCCTTCGACGGCCATCTCGCCGTGGACGGCATTTCGCTCGACGTCGAGCGCGGTGAATTCATCTCCCTGCTCGGCCCGTCCGGCTGCGGCAAGACGACGACATTGCAGATGATCGCGGGCTTCGTGGAAGTCACGTCGGGCCGCATCCTGCTGGAAGGCCGCGATCTCGCGAAGATCCCGCCGGCGAAGCGGGGTCTGGGCATCGTGTTCCAGAGCTACGCGCTGTTCCCCCACATGACGGCGGCCCAGAACGTGGCGTTCGGCCTCGAAATGAAGGGCGTCAACCGCGCCGACCGTGACCGCAAGGTCGAGGCGGCGCTCGCGCTCGTGGGCCTTGCCGGCTATGCCGACCGCTACCCCCGCCGCATGTCGGGCGGCCAGCAGCAGCGCGTGGCGCTGGCCCGCGCGCTCGTCATCGAGCCCCACCTCCTCCTGCTCGACGAGCCCCTCTCCAACCTCGACGCCAAGCTGCGCGAGGAGATGCAGGGCGAACTGCGCGACATCCAGGAGCGCATCGGCCTCACCACCATTCTCGTCACGCATGACCAGGCCGAGGCCATGGCGCTGTCCGACCGGGTCGTCGTGCTCAACAAGGGCCGCATCGAGCAGATCGGCTCGCCGGAAGACACCTACCAGACCCCCACCACCCATTTCGTCGCCGACTTCCTCGGCAAGACCAACACGCTGGAGGGCCGCGCCGAAGGCTCGAACGTCAGCGTCAAGGGTCACAACTGGACCGTGTCCGGCGCCAATGTCTCGGGCCCCGTGCTCGTGGCCGTGCGGCCGGAACGTGTGCGCCTCTCGAATGCCGGGCTTCCCGGTGTCGTGAAGAAGCGCGTCTTCCAGGGCAGCCAATGGTTCTTCAGCGTGGAGAGCGAGGCCGGCACCCTCTCGGTGCTCGCCCCGAACAATGGCGTCCGGCTTCCGGCCGTGGGTGAAACCATCTGCCTCGATTGGTCGGCGGACGACATGCGCGTCCTGCCGCCCGATGCGAAGGAGCCCGCATGAGCGCCGCGGCACCTTCGGTCGAAACCGGCGCGACCGCCTCGCGGCTGACGCCCTATCTCCTCAATCTTCCAGCGCTCGCGGTCGTCGGCACGCTCATCATCGTGCCTCTGCTGATGACGCTGATCCTCTCTTTGCATTCCTTCGGAATGTATTCGGGGATCTCGAAGGACATCTCGCTGGCGAATTACGCGGAGATCGTTTCCGACCCCTATTTCCACGAGATCTTCCTGCGCACCCTGCGTATCTCGGCGCTCGTCACCTTGTTCGCGGCGCTGATCGGCGCGCCCGAGGCCTACATCCTGCACCGCATGCGCGGGCCATGGCGCAGCCTGTTCCTGCTGGCGCTGCTCGGCCCGCTGCTCATCTCGGTCGTCGCGCGCACGCTCGGCTGGGCGCTCCTGCTCGGCTCCACCGGCTTCGTCAACCAGGTGCTGATGTCGCTCGGCATCATCTCCTCACCGCTTGGCTTCATGTACACCGAGACCGGCGTGGTGATCGCGCTCGTCCACGTGCTGATGCCGTTCATGATCGTTGCCGTGTGGGCAGCGCTGCAGCGGCTCGATCCGCAGGTCGAGAACGCCGCCGCATCGCTCGGCGGAAGCCCCTTCACCGTGGTCCGGCGCGTCGTGCTCCCGCAGATCATGCCCGGCATCCTGTCCGGCTCGATCATCGTGTTCGCGCTGGCCGCCTCGGCCTTCGCCACGCCCGCCATCATCGGCGGCCGCAGGCTCAAGGTCGCCGCCACGCTCGCGTATGACGAGTTCCTGTCGACGTTGAACTGGCCGCTCGGCGCCGCCATCGCGGTACTCCTGCTGCTGGCCAACATCATCATCATCGTCGGCTGCAACCGCCTCGTCGAACGCCGTTACGCGCAGGTGTTCCAATGAACCGCAACGGCCCGCTCGCCCTCATCTTCCACACGCTCGTCATCGTCTTCACGCTGGCGCCCATCGTCATCGTCTGCGTGGTGGCCTTCACCTCGCACGGCTATCTGTCGCTGCCGACGGAAGGCCCCTCGCTGCGCTGGTTCTACGCCATCGCCGACCGGCCGGAATTCATCCGCTCGTTCGGCACCAGCCTGTGGCTGGCAGCGGCCGCCTCCACCCTCGCCGTGGTGCTGGCCGTGCCGGCCGCCATGGCCATCGGGCGCTATCAATTCCCCGGCCGCGGCGCGCTTCTCAGCCTGTTCCAGTCTCCGCTGATGATCCCGCACATCGTGCTCGGCATCGCGCTGCTGCGCTTCTTCACGGAAGCCGGGCTCGGCGTCTCGAAATGGACCCTCGTCGCGGGCCATCTCATCGTGGTCTTCCCCTTCGCCGTGCGCCTCATCCTGACCGCATCCGTCGGCATCGACCGCACCATCGAGAACGCGGCAGTCTCGCTCGGCGCCTCGCGCTGGACCACGTTCAAGCGCGTCACGCTTCCGCTCATCATGCCGGGCGTCATGTCCGGCTGGATCCTGTCCTTCATCCAGAGCTTCGACGAGGTGACGATGAGCGTCTTCATCTCGACGCCGCAGACCACCACCCTGCCGGTTCGGCTCTTTCTCTACATCCAAGACAACATCGACCCCCTGGTCGCCTCGGTGTCCGCGCTGCTGATCTTCATGACCGTCATCGTGATGGTCATCCTCGACCGGCTGTTCGGCATGGAACGGCTCCTCGTCGGGCCGGGACGCCACTGACCGGGGAGCCATGTGAAAACCATGCAAGACGATTACGATTTCGCCGTCCTCGGGGGCGGTCTGGTCGGGGCCGCCATCGCCTACGGCCTCGTGCGCGAGGGCCGCAAGGTCCTGATGCTCGACGAGGGCGATGTCGCCAAGCGTGCCTCGCGCGGAAATTTCGCGCTCATCTGGGTCCAGAACAAGGGCCTCGGAATGCCGGCCTATTCCGAATGGACACGCCAGTCCGCGGATCAATGGCAGGCCTTCAACGCCGAGCTTGAGGACACCGTCGGGTTCAGTCTCGCGTACCGGCGGCCGGGTGGCTATCACCTCCTCCTCACCGAGGCGGAGGTGCAGCGCCGCGCCGACATGATCAAGCGGCTCCACAACCAGCCGGGCGTGCGGCCCTATGAGGTCGAGGTGCTCGACGGCGACGAGATCCGCCGCCGCCTCCCGGAAGTCGGCCCCGAGGTCGCGGGCGGCACCTATTGCACGCTCGACGGCGACGTGAACTCCCTGAAGCTGTTCCGCGCTTTGCACGAGGCCTTCCACCGGCTCGGCGGCAAATACCGTTCCGAGGCGCTGGTCGAGACCATCGAGCCCGGCCGCGACGGCTTCTCAATCGTCACCAAGGCCGGCCGCTTCTCCGCCGCCCGCCTCGTCCTTGCGGCAGGGCTCGGCAACGAGCGCCTCGGTTCGATGGTCGGCATGAACGTGCCTCTTCGGCCCGTGCGCGGCCAGCTCATCGTCACCGAGAAGACCGAACCCTTCCTCGATCTGCCGGTCTCCACCGTCCGCCAGACCGACGAAGGCGGCGTCATGATCGGCGACAGCCAGGAAGAGGCCAGCGATTACAACGAGATGCGCGGCGGCATCATGTCGGTCATGGCCGATCGCGCCATCCGCATGTTCCCCCGCCTCGGTGGGCTCAACGTGGTCCGCACCTGGTCGGCCTTGCGTGTGATGAGCCGCGACGGCTTCCCGATCTACGACCAGTCGGGAACCGTTCCCGGCGTGTTCGTCGCCAATTGCCACAGCGGCGTCACCCTGGCCGCCGCCCACACCCGGCTGTTCGCCCCGGCCATTGCCGGCGGCTCCCTGCCCTCCGAATACAACGCCTTTAGCCTGCGGAGATTCCATGTTTCAGCGGCTGCCTGATATCCCCGGCAATAATCTTGCCTTCACCGTCGACGGACAGCCCGCGCAGGCCCGCAAGGGCGACACGGTCGCTGCCGCCCTGCTCCTGTCCGGTATCGAGACCTGCCGCTCCACGCCGGTCAGCGGCGCGCCCCGTGCGCCCTATTGCCTGATGGGCGTGTGCTTCGAATGCCTCGTCACCATCGACGGCGTGGGCAACCAGCAGGCCTGCCTCGTCCCCGTTCGCGAAGGCATGGACATCCAGACCCAGATCGGCCGGGGCAAACGGGAACTCGGACGATGAACACCATCGACAAACTGGCCGAACTCGAGCCGGATTACGCGCTCGTCGTGATCGGCGCCGGCCCCGCCGGCCTGTCCGCCGCAACGCTTGCCGCCAAGGCCGGCGTCAAGACGCTGCTCATCGACGAAAACCCCGCCCCCGGCGGCCAGATCTACCGCTCCATCGGCGCCACGCCGGTGTCGGACCGCGCGATCCTCGGCAACGAATATTGGATGGGCGCGGAGCTCGCCTCCGCCTTCACCGCCAGTGCCGCGACCTACCTGCCCGGCGCCATCGTCTGGCAGCTCTCGTCCACGCTCGAGATCGGCATTTCCAAGGGCGGCACCACCCGCGTCATCACCGCACGGCACGTGGTCATGGCCACCGGCGCATTGGAACGGCCCTTTCCCATCCCCGGCTGGACATTGCCGGGCGTGATGACGGCGGGCGCGGCCCAGATCCTGCTGAAGACCGCAGGCGCCACCGCCACGGGCAAGGTCGTGCTTGCCGGTTCCGGCCCGCTCCTGTGGCTCATCGCGGCGCAATCGCTTGCCGCCGGCCGCACCTTCTCCGCCATCCTCGACACCACGCCGCGCGCCAATTGGTGGGCCGCCCTGCCCCATATGCCCGCCTTCCTCGGCTCTCCCTATCTCAAGAAGGGCCTGAAGCTGATGCGCAAGGTGCGCCAGAGCACGAAGGTCATCCAGGGCGTCACCGAACTGCGCGCCGAGGGCACCGACCATCTCGCGCGCGTCAGCTACACGATCGGCGGCGTCACGAAGACGATCGAGGCCGACCACCTGTTCCTGCATCAGGGCGTCACGCCCAACGTCAACATGGCCAGCGCCAGCGGCTGCGAACTGGTGTGGGATGAGCTCCAGCTCTGCTGGAAGCCGAAATCCGACGAATGGGGCCGCACCACCATTTCCGGCATCACCGTCGCCGGTGACGGCGCGGGCATCGCCGGTGCGGAGGCCGCCGCCGAGCGCGGCCGCCTCGCCGCCCTGGACGCCTTGTCGGCTCTCGGCAAGATCACCGACACCGAGAAGGCCGCGCGCGCCGAGCCGGTTCGTCAGGCCCTCGCCCGCTTCGGCCGCGGCCGCGCCTTCCTGGACACGCTCTACCGTCCGGCCAAATCGTTCCGCACCGTCGATGGCGACACCATCGCCTGCCGTTGCGAGGAGGTCACGGGCGCCCAGATCCGCACCGCGGTCACCAATCTCAATGTCGCCGGTCCGAACCAGCTGAAATCGTTCCTGCGCTGCGGCATGGGCCCCTGCCAGGGCCGTCTGTGCGGGCTCACGGTCGCCGAAACCATCGCGGATGCGCGCGGCGTGTCTCCGGCCGAGGTGGGCTATTACCGCCTGCGCGCCCCGGTGAAGCCGATCACCCTCGCCGAGATCGCGACGCTCGACCGCACCGACACCGATCTGAAGGCGGTAGCGCGAGGCTGAGATCGTGAAGGGAGCCGACGTCCTCATCATCGGCGGCGGCCTCCATGGCTGTTCCGCAGCCCTGCATCTGGCGATGCGGGGCGTCAGCGTCGTCGTGGTCGAGAAGGATTATCCCGGCCGCCATGCCTCGGGCGTGAATGCGGGCGGGGTCCGCCGTCTCGGCCGCGCTCTGCCGGAAATCCCCCTCAGCCTGGCCTCGATGGAGCTCTGGCACCGCATCGAGGACCTGGTCGACGACGATTGCGGCTTCGAGAGCCACGGCCAGGTCAAGATCGCCGAGAACGAAGCCGATCTCGCCAAGTGCCAGGCCCGCCGCGAAACACTGCTCGCCTCCGGCTTCGACCACGAGGAGGTGATCGACCGCGCCGAGCTGCGTGAGCGGGTGCCGGCCGTCTCCGATCATTGCGTCGGCGCGCTGTTCTCGCGTGAAGACGGCGCGGCCCTGCCCTTCCGCACGGTGCAGGCGTTCCGCAACAAGGCCGCGAGCCTTGGTGCCCGCATCATCGAAGGCGTTGCCGTAACCTCGGTATCGCGCGAGGGCGCGCTGTGGACCGCCCGCCTCGCCGATGGCCAGACGCTCCAGGCCCCGATCCTCGTCAACGCCGCGGGCGCATGGGCGGGGCAGTTCGCCGCGTCGATGGGCGAGCCGGTGCCGCTCGAAGTCGTGGCCCCCATGCTCATGATCACGGAGAGACGCGCGCCGTTCCTCACGCCGGTGGTCGGGGCGATGTCGCGCACGCTCTCGTTCAAGCAATTCGCCAACGGCACGGTGCTGATCGGCGGCGGCTATCTCGGCCGCGCCGATCCCGCCACCAACCGCACCGTGCTCGATTACCGTGCGCTGGCCGAAAACGCCCGCACGGTCCGCGCCCTCTTCCCCGTCATGCGCGACGCCCAGATCATGCGTTCCTGGGCCGGAATCGAGGCCCGCATGTCGGATGGCATTCCCGTCATCGGGCCAAGCGCCACCGAGCCGGGCCTGTTCCATTCCTTCGGCTATTCGCTGCACGGCTTCCAGCTCGGGCCCATCGTCGGCTCCATCCTCGCCCAGCTCATCACCACGGGCGAGACGAACCTGCCCATCGAGCCCTTCTCGATCCGGCGTTTCGCGAACGCCGCCGCGGCCTGAGCCGCCGCACCCGTTTCACCTGTCCCCGCCAACCAACCGAAAAACCGAGGATCTCATGATCAAGCGCAGCATCCAGACCCCGATTTTGCACCGCTTCGTGGAGCACAACGGCGTCATCTATTTCAGCGGCCTCGTCGCCGACGACCGCACCCAGTCGATGGGCGGCCAGACCGAGCAGATCTGCAAGAAGCTCGACGCCCTGTTCGCGGAAGCCGGCACCGACCGCAGCAAGATGCTCTCGGCCATGCTCTACATCACCGACATGAGCCAGAAGGACGAGATGAACAAGGCCTGGACCTCGTGGGTCGCCGCCGAAGACCTGCCGAGCCGCGCCACGATCGGCATCGCCGAGCTCGGCAAGGACGTGCTCATCGAAGTCGTCGTCATCGCTGCCGCCTGATCCATCGTCAGGTTCAGCGCCATTTCCGCCGGCGGGCACGTCCTGCCGGTGGACCGCCTGCCCGGCCCGGCCCGGCCAGCCGCGAAAATGCTCTCCGGCCCCTTGGAATCACGCCACGGATCGGCATCCTTGAGCGCCTGATCCCGATGCGCGTTCTGGAGAATGCCGGATGACCCGTCCCACCCTGCCTGCCGCCGAAGACGCGCACTACGTGATCGAGCCGCCGAAGCCGGCGACGCTGCCGGTGCGTGGCACCTCGGCCCGCTTCCCGGTGCGCCGCATCTATTGCGTCGGCCGCAATTACGCCGCCCACGCCATCGAGATGGGGCACGACCCGGACAAGGAGCCGCCCTTCTTCTTCCAGAAGAACCCGGACAACATCCTCCCGAACGACGAGCCCTTCCCCTACCCGTCGAAGACGCAGGACGTTCATTTCGAGATCGAGATGGTGGTGGCCCTCGGCAGCGGCGGTGCCGACATCCCCGTCGAGCGCGCGCTCGACCACGTCTTCGGCTACGCGATCGGCCTCGACATGACGCGGCGCGACCTCCAGGGCGAAGCGAAAGAACTTCGCCGTCCGTGGGAGCTCGGCAAGGCGTTCGAGTTCTCCGCGCCATGCAGCGAGATCGTGCCCGCCTCCGAGATCGGCCATCCCGATACGGGCGCCATCTGGCTCGACGTCAACGGCGAGCGCCGTCAGACCGGCGATCTCAACCAGCTGATCTGGAAGGTGCCGGAGATCATCTCTTACCTGTCCGGCCTGTTCACGCTGGCGGCCGGTGATCTCATCATGTCCGGCACGCCTGCCGGCGTCGGCGCCATCCAGCGTGGAGACGTCATGCACGGCCATGTCGACGGCGTGGGCGACCTGCGGACCCCGGTCGCCTGAACGTCAGGCGTCGAGATCGACCTTCAATTCGTCGATCGCCCAAAGCCATTGGCCATCGGCCTGCCGGCGCGCCACCTCGGTGGAGAATTTCGTCTCGCGCAGCTTCACCACCGTCAGCGCCACGTCCCCGGCCTCGATCGTATGCAACGGCTCGACGGGCTTGAACGAGGATTTCTTGGCGAGAAGGTCGGTGTAGAAGGCGCGGATCTGGTCATGCCCCTTGGCCACCGGCCCGCCGACCGCCAGCACCGCATCGGGCTCGTAAAGCCCGACCAGCCCGTCGACATCGCCCGCATTGGCATGGCGCACGAACAGGCGGATCAGCTCGGCCGGATGCTGCGCACCTGAACCGCGTGCGGTGTCCGCGCCAGCGACCGTGGCCACTGGCTGGCCGATCTTCACCGCTTCGCCATTCCCGTCGGTCAGCGACACCCGCACGGGAATGCCCTGTTTCACGCTCTCGGTCACGGTGCAGATGTTTTCGAAGCGTTGCAGCGCCCGGTCCGCCGCACCGTCCCAATCCCCGGCCACCGCTCCCACCGCCATATCGACGTCGATCCCGGTCACGCGCAGGCGGCCGTCCGCGTTCCGTCCAGTCTGGTAGGTGGTGCGGGCACTCACCCCCTTCGCGTCCTGCCCGGATTTCGTCAGCGCGAAGAACAGGCTGGCGCACAGGCAGTTCGCCACGCTCGCGGTCAGCAATTGCTCCGGCCGCGGCCCCTCGCCCCGTCCATGGGGCGGCGGCTCGTCGGCCGTGATCTGCGGAAAGCCGGAGCCGAAATCGACGAGGAACTGGTAATCCGATGTCTGGGTGATCGTCACCGCGGGAAGGTCGTCGGCCATGCTCGTCGTCCTCGAAAAGGGGTCAGGGGGTGCGGGCGCGCCTCAGCGTGTCGGTGACACCGTCAGCCATCACGGCCAGCAGGTCGGTCTGCGTCACGAGCCCGAGCAGGTCTCCCTGCGCATCCACCACCACGATGGCATGCACCGGCCCGCTTGCAAGGCGTCGCGCCAGATCGATCGCCGGAACGTCAGGCGCCGTCGTCACGGCCGCCGACAGGAATTCGCCGACCGGGCGTCCTTCGGCGCGCAACAATTCCGGAAACCCGATCGTGCCGATCACGCGTCGGCCGTCCAGAACGGGCAGCACCCGGAAATCGTGCTCCACCAGCAGCGCACGCGCACGCTCGGCGGAATCGGCCCGGTCCAGGGTCACGATATCGCGCGACATGATGTCGGAGCACGCCAGCTCGCCATAGCTGCGCCGAAGCGACCGCGTCTCGATCTCCCGCAGCAGGCGTTCCAGATCGCCCGTCGCGATGTCGAAGGTTTCGCCGAGATCGGCCAGCACCGCCTCGATGTCCTGCGCGTTGAAGCCCACACGCTCCGTCGCCGGGCGGTCGGCTGTGCCATGCACGTTCGGCGCGGGCGCAGGCGGCGCGGGCCGGTGCGGAAAGGAATGGCGGGAAAAGCGATGGAAGATCATCGCGCTGCCCACCAGCAGCACGGCGTTGAGGCCCACCGGCACGATGGGAAACAGGAAGCCTGCGGAGGCCACCGCCGGTCCGCCGAACACCGCCACCAGAGCGGCCGCGCCGCCCGGCGGATGGATGCAGCGCAGCAGCGACATCATGGCGATGGCGATGCCCACCGCGAGGCCCGCCGCCAGCGCCGGCTCGTGCACGAACGTTCCGACCGTGATGCCGACAAAGGCCGAGATCACATTGCCGCCGATCGTCGACCAGGGCTGCGCCAGCGGGCTGGCGGGCACGGCGAACACCAGCACGGCGGATGCCCCCATGGGCGGCACCAGCAGGATGAGATGCGGCCCCACCCCCGTCAGCCAGGCCGAGATGAAGGCCGTCAGCGCAATGCCGAAAAAGGCCCCCAGCGAGGCGAACAGTCGATCCTGAAGCGTGGCGCCGGCCAGGATCGGGCGGAACAATTTCAACTGCGGGAAGCGCGATCCACCCGGGATACGTGCGTTGTCGGCCATGAATGAACCCGGCTCATGAGAGAGGCATTTGCCGGAAGCACAAACCGCGATCCAGCTGCGGGAGGGTAGTTCTACGTGGGCTGCGCCTCGGTTTCCAGTGCCGCCACTTTCTTGCGCAGCGCCCGCATCTCCTCGAACTTCGCCGTCACGTCACGCATCACCGCGATCATGCCGTTCACGCTCTCCCCATCCTTCAGGAGCGTGATGGTGAATTCCAGCGAGAGGCGGCTTCCGTCCTTGCGCAGGCCCGGCACAGCCAGAAGATCGCCGGCCCCATAGCGGCTGTGGCCGGAGGCGGCGGTCTCCCGATAGCCCTCCCAATGCCGCGCGCGCAGGCTCTCGGGAATGATGATGTCGAGCGATTGGCCCAGCGCCTCCGTCTCGGTGAAGCCGAAGATGCGCTCCGCGCCCGGGTTCCAGAACACGATGAAGCCCGCATGGTCGCTGACCACCACCGCGTCGGCATCGGTGTGCAGAAGCGCCGCGCCGATCGCCTCCGGCGCGACATAGATGGCCTCGCCCTGCGGCCCGTCCCCCGGCGCCGTGTTGGCGGGCACGAGGTCGAGCGCGTCGGGCCACGCCTCCAGCAATTGGTCGACGGCGCCGAAGAATTCATAATGGATGCGGTCGGGCGCCACGCCTGCTTCGGCCAGCCCCCGCACGAAGGCCTTCAGGAAGGGCACGGGCCCGCAGATGAAATAATCGGCCTCCGCCATCGGCGTGTTGGCGCGCAGCCAGTCCACGCTGATGAACCCCGCCTCGTCGTAATCCCGTCCGGCCACATCGTCGGGCCCCGGGGCGCTGTAGAAATTTGTCACGGAGATATTTCCGTGCGCGGTTTCGAGATTGCGCACGCGCTCCCCGAACGCATGGGTGCCGCCATTGATCGCGCCGTGCACATAGAAAGCCGGCAGGCCGGGATAGCGCGCCGCCACCGTTTCCAGCATGCTCACCATCGGCGTCAGCCCCACGCCGCCGCTCAGCAGCACCACCGGCCGCGCCGGAGGTTCCGGCAGCACGAATTCGCCGGCCGGCGCACCCACCTTCAGTTCCGTCCCGATCCCGGCCTGGTCGTGCAGCCATTGCGAGACGGCCCCCTGCGGCTCGCGCTTCACCGAGATCCGGTAGAACGTGCCGTTCGCGGCGCAGGAAATCGAATAATTGCGCTTCAGCTCGCCGCGTCCGGGAACGTCGATCAGGAACGTCAGATATTGGCCGGGTCTGTGCGCCATCACCGGCCCGCCATCCACCGGCTCCAGGATGAAGGAAGTGATGACGTCGCTTTCGCGCACCTTCTCGGCCACGCGGAACGCCCGCCATCCGCTCCAGCCGCCCACGGTGCTGTCCAGCGCCCCGTAAAGCTGCTGTTCGCGGCCCTTCAGCACATCGGCCAGGAACCAATAGGCCTCACCCCACGCCTCCAGCACCTCTGGCGTGGCGGCACGGCCCAGCACCGCCGAGATCGCGCCCAGCAGCGCATCCGCCACATGGGGGTAATGCTCCGGCCTGATCTGCAGCGAGACATGCTTCTGCGCGATCCGTTCGATTGCCGGCTTCAGGGCATCCAGCTCGTCGATCTTCGACGCATAGGCCAGCAACGCGGCGGCCAGCGCCTTGGGCTGCACGGCCTCGTCGCCATGATGGGATTGGTCGAACAGCGCGCGGATCTCGGCGTTCTGGAACAGGCGCGCATACATCGCCTGGGTGATGGCCAGGCCGTGTTCGTTCAGCGCGGGAACGCTGTCCTTCACAATCGCAATCGTGCGTTCGCTCAACATCACGGCGCCCTCAAAACAAATCATGTATTTCAGCCACATCTATCAACCGCTTCAAATCATGCAAGCCAAATGCATATATTGCGGTCGAGAACGCACGGGACCCGCTCCGAACCCCATGAGGCTGACGCGCTACACCGATTACACCCTGCGGGTGCTCATTTATCTGAGCGCGCGCGAGGGAAAGGTGTGTTCGATTTCGGAGATGTCGAAAGCCTATGGCGTCTCGAAGAACCATCTGATGAAGGTGGTCCACGACCTTGGAAAGGCCGGCTATGTCGTCAGCGCGCGCGGCCGCACCGGCGGCATAAAGCTGGCCCGCCCGGCCGCGCAGATCGTCGTGGGAGAGGTCGTCCGCCACGCCGAAGAGGGCTTCGATCTCGTCGATTGCCGCAATTGCGTGATCGCGCCGGCCTGCGGGCTGAACGGCATTCTGGGCGAGGCGCTGGCCGCGTTCCTTGCCGTCCTCGACCGCTACACGTTGGCGGATGTCGCCTCGCGCGGCTCGCACATCGCGGAGCTTTTCGCCTGGGCGAGTGCGTTGCCGCCGGCCACGCAAAAGGCGGAGCCTCCATGCCTGGAGACCCCGCCCTGAAGCTGACGGGCGCGAGGATGGCTCCCGCCGATGATGATTACTGCGTCTGGACCTTGGCGAAGTCCTCTTCGAGGCGGCGCTTGGCAAGGTTCGGCACCTTCACCGCCTTGGCGGCTTCGAGGTTCGGCGCGGTATCGCCCACCTGGATCAGGCCGACCATGCCCATGGCGAAATGCGGCGAGCACTTGTAGCCATAGACGCCCTCGACGTCGAAGGTCACCGTGATCTCCTGGTTCATCTTGCCTTTGAAGGGCTTGGCACCCTCGGGCATCATGCCTTCGATGCTCTCGGCGTCATGGCTCTTGTTGGTGGGCACGAACGTCACCGTGTCGCCCTTGGCGATCTTCAGGAACGACGGCTCGAACACCATGTTGCCCTGCTCGCCCTTGTTGAGCATCTGCACCTGGTGGTCGGCAGCCTGCGCCGAGATCGCGCCGAACATCAGCGCACCGCCGACCATCGAGGCCAGCACCACTTTCTGGAAAGACATAGGAACCTCCTGGGAAAAAACGTGCCCCTACCTAGCACTTCCCACCCATGATCGAATTTGCGCCAGATCAAATTCGGAGGCCGCAACGCCTCAGGATCAATACTGAGGCGGCTGGCCGACCGTTTCCACTTTGAGGTCATATTTCGCCCCGATTTCCCTGAGCGCACCGAATTGCTGTTGGATCGCGGCGAGCGTGGTGATCGAGAATTTCGCCAGGTCCGATTCCGGCGTGTGCGAGGCCTGCGTCTGGTACAGGTTCACCAGTCCGAGATGGGCGCGCAGCTGCCAGCCCAGATAGTCCTTGTCGAACGCCTCGCCCTGAAGGCCCTTCAGGCGCGTGATGTCGTCGTCCCAGGCATGCGCGGCGCCGGCTGCGGCCTCGGGCGCCTTGAAGCGGGCGGCCTCCTGCTGGAGCCTTTGACCGAGCTCCTCGTGCTTCGCCAGGATTTCCGCGCTCAGCGCCTTGACCGCGGGATCGCTCGCCCGCTCGGAGGCAAGGCGCGCCGCCTCCACTTCGGCTTGGCTGAAATTGACCGCGTGCCGGATGAACGCTTCGTCCCCGGCGGCAAGCCCCTGGCCTTCCTGAGGCGGCAGCCGTGGCGTCGGATTCGGCGTCAGCGAGGCCTGTGCGAAGGCGCCGGCGCCGGTCAGAAGCCAGCAGGCAAGGGCGATGGAATGTCGGGTCCACATGGGCTGGCTCTCCTCAGCTCGTGATCTGTCGGTAGATGGCGGGCAACGCCGCCGGCAGGCGCGCGATGTCGCGCACGATGGCGTAGCCTCCCGGCCCGAAAATGTGCGGGACGTAATCGCGGGCATTCTCGTCGACGGTCACGCCGAACACCCGCAGGCCCGCTTTTCGTGCCTCATGGATCGCCATGCGCGTGTCCTCGATGCCGTAGCGCCCCTCGTAATGGTCGACGTCGTTCGGCTTGCCGTCGGTCAGCAGCAGCAGCAACCGATGCCGCGACGGCCGTTTTTCGAGCTGGCTCGTGACGTGGCGGATCGCTGCGCCGATCCGCGTGTACTGGCCGGGCTTCAGCGCCTCGATGCGGCGCACCACGCGCGCGTCCAGCCGCTCGTCGAAATCCTTCACGCTCGCCACCGTCACGTTCTGCCGGCGCCGTGAGGTGAACGTGTAGATCGCATGTTCGTCGCCGCACGCGGTCAGGCCATGCGTCAGCGCCAGAAGCGCGCTCTTTTCGACATCCAGCACCCGCCGGTCCTGAAGCCAGGAATCGGTCGACAGCGACACGTCCATCAGCACCGCCAGCGACAGGTCACGCGCGGCGGAGCGTGAATTCGTGAACACCCGTTCCGAGCCGGCGCCGCCCGCCCGCCGGTCGGCCACGTCGCGCACCACCATGGACAGATCGAGGTCGTCGCCGTCCGGCTGCGCCAGAAACGTTTGCCGGCGCGGGCGCAACGCTTCGAACTGGCGGCGCACATTGCGGATGGTGCGCTGCATCGCCAGATCGGGCGTCCAGTCCTCGCCCTCCTCCGCAGCGGTCACCGCGTGCACGCAGCAATAATCGCGGATGTGCCGCCGCCGCTTCCAGTCCCATTCCGGATAGGTTCGGTCGGCCGCCAGCGGCGCGGTCTCGGCCTGGCGCGGCGCCAGATCGAGGTCGAGCTTCAGCCGGGTGGACGCCTTCTTCGAATTGGCGCCGATCGTCAGTTCCGGCGTGTCCTCGGCGGCCTGCCGGGCGTTTTCCTCGTCGTCGTCCTCGACGCTTCGGTTGACGTTGATCATCTCCGCGAGGCTGAAAATGGTCTCGAAGCGGTGCAGGATCAGCGGATCGCCGCGGTCGCTGTTGTCGGTCGATTTGCGGATGGCCTTGCGCCGCCGGCTGTCGACATGCAGCCCGTCACCGCCGCCCTCGTCGTTGTCGGCCTGCGGCACGCTTTCGCCGTCGCCCACCACCTCGCCCCACACCGGCACGGGCAGAAAGGTGCGGTAGGTGTTGCGGTTCATCCGCAGCGTCGCGGAAGCGGCGGCCTTCTCCTCGATCGCCCGCCATGGCGCCGCCGGCTCGGCACCTGCGGCGCCTTCGGCCAGCACGGAGCGGATGGCGTTTTCGAGATCGGCCTCCAGCCCCGGCAGATGCCGCTTCGGCCGCACGGCCAGGCTCGCCGCACACAGCCGCGCATAAAGCGGACGCAGCCCCGGCCAGGCGGCCAGCGCGGAGCGCGTCGTCAGCATGCCCGCCCGCAGGCGCTCCAGATCGTCTCGGAGGGGGTCGCCGCTCGCCTGTGCCGGCGCGACGGCGTGGGCGAACGAGGCCGCCAACCATTCATACAGGCCGGCATTGTCGGCACGGTCCGGAAAGATGTCGATCTCTCCGGGCAGCCGCAGCGTGGTGGCGTCCAGCATCGGGCGCTCCATCGTCTCGCGGTCGAGCGCCATGGCCTGCCGCATCTTGAGGCGGTGGTTGGAGGCGGAATGCCCGGCGGCAACGATGCGGATCGCGCCCGGCCCGCCGCACGCCCGGAACAGCAGGCCCAGCCGGCCGGTCATGTCATCGAGGCGCACGGCGGCATCGGGATAGGCGCGATAGGTCCGCGCAGCCCCCACCAGCCGGTGCCAGTAACGCCCGACCGTCTCTTCCGGCTCGAACGTCCAGATACCCATCAGCCCATCGCGATCTGCGCGACGCGGACCAGTCCGGCCACGATGTCCGGATCGTCCGACAGAGGTTCCAGCAAGGCCACGCGCAACGCCGTGTCACGGTCGAGACCGTCGCGGATCAGGGTCGCGCAATAGACGATGAGGCGGGTGGAAGCCCCCTCTTCCAGGTCCTGGCCCTTCAGATTGCGCAGTGCGTCCGCCACCTTCACCAGCGCCAGGCAGCGCTCGGCGGCAAGGCCGCTCTCGCGCGCCACGATGGCGGCTTCCGCCTCCAGCCCGGGAAAGCCGAACTGCATCGAGACGAAGCGCTGACGCGTGCTGGGCTTCAGCGTCTTGAGAACGTTCTGATAGCCGGGATTGTAGGAGGCCACGAGCATGAATTCCGGCGGCGCTTCCAGCGTTTCCCCGGTGCGTTCCAGCGGCAGCGTGCGGCGGTCGTCGGTCACGGGGTGCAGCACCACCGTCACGTCCTTGCGGGCCTCCACCACCTCGTCGAGATAGCAGATCGCCCCCTCCCGCACCGCGCGTGTCAGCGGGCCGTCGACCCACACCGTATCACCGCCCTTGAGCAGATAGCGCCCGGTCAGATCGGCGGAGGTCAGGTCGTCATGGCAGGAGATGGTGTAAAGCGGCCGTCCGAGCCGGGCGGCCATATGGGCGACGAAGCGCGTCTTGCCGCAGCCGGTCGGGCCCTTGAGCAGCAAGGGCAGTCGGTTGCGATAGGCGTGCTCGAAGATCGCGCATTCGGACCCCACCGGCTGGTAGAAGGGAACGTCAGGCGCGGATGCGTCGACGGAGGCGAGCGGGATCGACACGGATCGTGTGCTCCTGTGAGGACGGGCGGGCCCGGAGGCCCGCCCATTTGAACAATGTTATTCGGCGGGCTGCAGGTTGGCCGCGAGGCGGGCGGGCCGCTCCTCGCGGGCCGGGCCGAAGATCGAGTAGATGAACAGCAGCGCCGACAGCACCACCACCACGCCCGAACCGAGGCGCATCCAGTAGAACAGGGCGAGCTGGTCCTGCACTTCCATGTAGGTCATGCCCAGCACGCGCTGCAGGTGGATCTGCACCACGCCCGCAAAGGTCAGCGTGAAGGTCATGAACGCCATGCCGGAGCTCATCAGCCAGAAGCTCCACATATTGAGGATCTGGTTGTAGGGCTGGCGGTTGCGCAGATACGGCATCGCGTAGCTGATCATGGCCAGGTTCAGCATCACATAGGCGCCGTAGAAGGCGAGATGCCCGTGCGCGGCCGTCACCTGGGTGCCGTGGCTGTAATAGTTCACGAAGGACAGCGTGTGCATGAAGCCCCACACGCCGGCGCCGAAGAACGCACCCACCGTGCAGCCCAGCGACCACAGCATCGCCGCCCGGTTGGGATGATCGCGACGGCCCTTCCACACCATGGTGAAAGCGAAGATGACCATGGCGAAGAACGGCGCCACCTCGAAGGCCGAAAAGATGCTGCCCACCCATTGCCAATATGCAGGCGCGCCGATCCAGTAATAATGGTGTCCGGTGCCGAGCAGGCCGGAGAACAGCGCGAGACCGATGATGGCGTAGAGCCATTTCTCGATGACCTCGCGGTCGACGCCCGTCATCTTGATCATCAGGAAGGCGAGGACCGAGGCCATCACCAATTCCCACACGCCTTCCACCCACAGATGGACGACGTACCACCAATAGACCTTGTCGAGCGCGACGTTGCTCGGATTGTAGAACGAGAACAGCCAGAAGATGGCGATGCCCCACATCCCCAGAAGCAGCACGTTGCCGATCGCGGTCTTGCGGCCGCGCAGCATGGTCATGGAGATGTTGTAGAGGAAGATCAGCGCCACGATGACGATGGCGATCTTGATCCACAGCGGCTGCTCGAGGAACTCGCGGCCCTCATGCACGCCGAAGGCATAGCCCACCACGGCGGCCAGCGCGCCGAACATCAAGAGGCCGAGCTGGATATAGGCCAGCAACGGGCTTTCGATATCCCGCTCCGCCTCTTCCGGCACGAGGTAATAGGCACAGCCGAAGAAGCCCATCAGCAGCCACACGATCAGCGCGTTGGTGTGGATCATGCGCAGGATGTTGAACGGCAGGAGGTCGGCCAGGAAGTTCGGCATCACGTAAACGGTGCCGGCCAGCGCCCCCACCAGCACCTGCACGCCGAAAAGGATCATCGCGCAGACAAAATAGGCCAGGGCGACTTTTTGGGTCGGATATTTCATCGTCGTGCCCCTTTAGCCCGCCACGTTCGGCGGCCAGTTCTGCGTGTTCACGCGACTGGTGAATTCGAGAAAATCGATCAGGTCGTTCAGTTCCTGGTCCTGCAGGTGGAAGTTCGGCATCTGCCGTCGTCCTTCCACGCCGCTGGGCTGGGACTGCATCCACGCGATCAGGGATTCACGGGCGCCCTGCGGGTCTTCCCGGCCGCCATAGCGCACCCACACATTGCCGAGTTCGGGCGCGAAATAGGCACCCTCGCCCAGCAGGCTGTGGCAATTGATGCAGGCGTTCTTTTCCCAGACATGCTTGCCGCGCTTCACCGCGTCGGTCAGCGTCGTCTCGTCGGTGCTCGACGTGCGGATGTAGTAATGGGTGTGCCCCGTCAGCGCCACGAACGTGACGAAGAAGAAGATCGACCCGCCATAGAAGATGTTGCGGGCAGCCGCCTTCGTAAATCTTTCACTCATCGGCGAATGAGCCTTTTCGCGATTGGTCTGTCGCTCGATCCGTGGCAGCAGAAAATCCGGACGGCCGAACGACGCCACGCTAGCGGGCGTCCGCGCCACACTCTTTGTGCGGGAACAAAGAAGTTTGGGCTTGGTCCAGTTTGAAAGAACGGACGTGGGTTTCAGCCATCGAGAGGCGCGATCCGGACCGTGAGCGACCAATCTTCAGACAGTGAAATCGCGGATTGGGGACCGTTATCGGGATTGCCGGGCAATCCGATGATCTGGATCCTGATTCTCGGCGAGTTCGGGGTGTTCGCCATTCTGCTGGTCGGCTTTTCGGTGGCCCGCTTCCTCGACCCCGCGGGCTTCGCGGACGGCCACACCCATCTTCACCCGGTTCTCGCGGGCTCCAACACCTTCGTGCTGCTCACCTCGGGCTTCCTGGTGGCGCTTGCCACTGCGCGGAAGCGGGCGGGCCGCGCGGCCGCCTGGCCCCTCGTGCTCGCAATGGCGCTGGGCGTCCTGTTCCTCGCCATCAAGGCCACGGAATATGCCGCCATGTTCGGCGCCGGCATCGGCATCGAAACGAGCACCTTCTTCCAGCTCTATTTCCTCATCACCGGCTTCCACGCTCTGCACATCGTGTTCGGCATCATCCTGCTCGGCATTGTCGGTTTCGGCGACGATGCGGAGAATCTGGAGACGGGCGCCGCCTTCTGGCACCTGCTCGATGTGCTGTGGGTGCTGATCTTTCCCGTCGTGTACCTGCTCGAATGATCGCTTCCACACTGCGAAACGCCTGGCTCGTCCTGCTCGGCCTCACTTTGGCCAGCCTCGCCATTACCCTCGCTCCCGGCGTTCTGCCGTCGGGCGCGCAGGCCATCGCCTTCCTCGCGCTCGGCGGCCTCAAGGCCTGGCTGATCCTCGGCTTTTTCGTCGGGATCGATCGGCACGCCGGCGGCTGGCGCGCCTTCTTCATCGTCTTTCTCGTGCTGCTGTGCGGTCTCCTGATCGCGGTCTACACCGCAGGATGCGTCCACCACGGCGTCCAATGCTTCTCGAACCCGTAAGGCGGGCATGAAATGAACCAGGCTCTTGGTCTGATCGTGGCGGCCCCCGCCATCCTCCTTGTCATCGCCTTCATGTACCGCCAGGGCGCCGTCAGCCTGGTCGGTGCGATCACGGCCGCCATCATGTCCATAATCATCGCGATCGTGCTCTTCCTGTCCTGAAAGCCATGGCTTCGAGGTCGGATGCGCCATCGCGGTGATGGAACCCGGACCCGGTCCGCGCGTAGACAGACGGCCAATGGCCGCGGGCTTGCGCCTAAGATATGGTCAACCTGCCTCTTCATCAGGCATCGAGGCGCGAACCATGTCCGCAAAAGGGGAATGAATTGTCGGCGATTGATCGGACGATCATTTCCGGCCTGCCGATATTTTCGGGGCTGGACGAGAAGGGCCTCACGCACCTGCTGGAGCAGGCGCGGCCCGTTCGCGCGGCCCGCAACACCCCCATCTTCGAGGAGGGAGAGCACGCGCATTCGTTCTTCGTCCTCGTTCAAGGCCATGTCCGAGCGGTAAAACTCACCTCCGATGGCGCGCAGGTCGTCATGCGTTATCTCGGCCCGGGCGAGATCTTCGGCGTCGCCATTGCCATCGGGCGCGACACCTATCCCGCCACCGCGCTGGCCGTGGTGGACAGTCTCGCGCTGGCCTGGCCGTCATCCACCTGGCCGCGCCTGTCGCAGCTTTATCCGAACCTGGTCACCCAGACCCTCCACAAGATCGGCGAGCGCCTTCAGGACGCACAGACCCGCATGGTGGAAATTTCCACGCAGGAGGTCGAGCGCCGCGTGGCCCATGCCCTGCTCCGGCTCGCCGAACAGGCAGGCCGCGACGTCGAAGGCGGCATCGAGATCATCTTCCCCATCAGCCGGCAGGACGTCGCCGAGATGACCGCGACGACGTTGCACACGGTCAGCCGCATTCTCAGCAGCTGGGACAATCAGGGCCTCGTCGCCGGCGGCCGCCAGCGCATCGTGCTGCGCGATCTGCCCAAGCTGCGCCATCTCGCCAACGCACCCGAGGCGCCTTTGGGCTAAGGAGAGCACCGTATTGACGGGGAGTCCTTGCGGCGGCTCAAAGACAGCACCCTATCTTGGGCAGATGTCTGAACGCAGTCCTCGCGAAACGTGACGAGCCTTCCCATGCCTCCGATTCCCCGCCTTCAGCCCCATTCGGGATGGCCGATCCTCAGCTACGGCTTCCGGCCCTTCTACCTTCTCGGCTCGCTCTACGCGGGCGGGGCGATCCTGGCCTGGATGCTGATGCTGACCGGCGCGCTCGAACTCTCCAGCACGTTCACGCCGCAGGATTGGCACGTGCACGAAATGCTCTACGGCTTCCTCGTCGCCATCGTCACGGGCTTCCTGCTGACGGCGGTGCCGAACTGGACGGGCAATCTCCCGCTTCAGGGCCGAACGCTCCTCGTCCTCGTTGTGATCTGGCTGTTCGGCCGCATCGTCACCGCCTGCTCCGCCCACACCGGATGGCTGTTCGCCCTCCTCGCCGACAACGCCTTCCTCCTCCTGCTGACCCTGGCCATCGGCCGCGAGATCTTCGCAGGCAGGAACTGGCGCAATCTCAAAGTGCTCATCGCGGTCGGGGTCCTTTTGGCCGGCAACGTCACCTTCCATCTTGAGGCGCAGATGCAGGGCTCGGCGGATCATGGCTGGCGCATCGGCATCGCGGCGGTCCTGGCGCTCGTCATGCTGATCGGCGGGCGGGTCATCCCCAGCTTCACCCGCAATTGGCTGGCGCGCGCCCAGCCCGGCACCATGCCCATCGCCTTCAACCGCTTCGACATCGCAAGCCTCATCGTCGCGGTCGCGGCGCTCGTCTTGTGGGTCGCCGCGCCATCGGCCGCCGTAACCGGGGCCGCGCTCGTCGTGGCCGGCCTCGTTCAGGCCCTGCGGCTGGCGCGCTGGGCCGGCCACCGCACCTGGCCGGACCGCCTCGTCGCGATCCTGCACCTTTCCTATCTTTTCGTGCCGGTCGGCTTCCTCCTGCTCGGCCTCGCCGCGTTCGGGAGGGTGGGCGAGAGTGCGGGCGTCCATGCCTGGACGGCAGGCGCCATGAGCACGCTGATCCTCGCCATGATGACGCGGTCCAGCCTCGGCCACACCGGCCGCCCGCTCCGCGCCACCACCGCGACGCAGGCGCTTTACGCCCTCGTCATTCTCGGCGCCGTCCTGCGGGTGCTGGCCGCGCTCGGATGGGGCGGAATTCCCATGCTCCACGCCGCGGCGACCATCTGGGCTTCGGCTTTCATCGGTTTCGCCGTCGTTTACTGGCGGATACTCACCGGCCCCCGCCTCGCGAAATAGCGTCGCCGCTACAGGGCGCCGTGGCTGCCCAGCACGGCGCCGCCCACGGTCACGAGGCTCAGCATCAGCATCACGAGATGCACCACGTACAGGATCATCACGCTGCGGCGGGGATTGCGGTCCCATTGCCGCGCGATGATGCGATGCAGCACCAGGGGCTCGCCTAAGAACAGCAGCAGCATGAACAGCGCCCAGGTGCCCACCATCGCGTGCATCCACCACGCATCGGCCGAGTGGAAGCGGTCCCAGGCGTCCAGCGCCCACACCATGTAGAAGCCGCTCGCCCCCACGATCAGCGTGGAGGCGCGGGCGATCCAGATGAAGCGGCTCTCGATGGCGTGGAAGACCTGGCGGCCCCGCTCGCCGAACGCCCCCTTCAGGATCGCCGGCAGCAGCACGAGCGTCGCCATGCCGAGCCCCCCGATCCACAGCACCACCCCCAGCACATGAAGGGCCCGGGCAAGATTGACGTCGAACATGGTTCACCTCGGTTGACATGAAGAAGCCGCCCCGAAGGGCGGCTTTGGTTTGTCGCGGGAAGGGCCGTGGCCTTACTGCTTCTTGGCGGGGCCTTCGTGCATGATGTCGTCGTTGTGCTCGCCATCGACCACGAGGAAGCCGGCCAGGCCGCGCTCGGCGCGGGACAGCGCGTGATCCACCAGGACGTAGCGTCCCGCACGGTCCACCTTGAACTCCACCACCGTCGCGCCGCCCGGCGCCACCGTCACCGTCTGCACGCCGTTGATGGGCGGAGAGGTCAGGCTGGCCGATTGATAGACCCGGTCGAAGATCTCGCCGATCACGTGGAAGGACGAGGTGTAGTTCGGGCCGCCGACGCCGAAGAAGATGCGAACCGTTTCACCCACATTCGCCCGCAGCGGATGCGCCTTGGTCAGCGCGCCCACGGCGCCGTTGAAGGTGAAGTATTCGGCCTTTTCCGAGATCAGCTTCTCGTAATCCATCTCCTGCTCGCCGCGCGTTCCGAAGGGCTGCGCAGTGTAGAGCTCGCCCTGCATCACGTAGAATTCGCGGTCGACCTGCGGCAGGCCGCCTTCCGGCTCCACCAGGATCATGCCGTACATGCCGCTCGTGATGTGATGGGCGACGCTGGGGGTGGCGCAATGGTAGACGTAGAGGCCGGGAATGAGGGCCTTGAACGTCACCACCTTCTCGTCGCCGGGGTCGGTCTGGGTGAATTCGGCACCGCCGCCGGGGCCCGTCGCACCGTGGAAGTCCACGGAATGGACCATCACGCTGTTCTCGGGGTTCTTGAGGTGCACCTCGACCGTGTCGCCCACACGCACGCGCACCATCGGTCCGGGAACCTTGTGGTTGAAGGTCCAGTACGTATAGGTCGTGCCGTTGTCGAGCTGGCCTTTCAGCTCCGCCGTCTCCAGATCGACCCGCACCACCTGCGGCGCACGCGCCTCGATCGGCTTGGGAAGATCGCTCGGGTCGCGCGTCACGTCGGCCGCGTCGGAGGTCATCGCCGCGCGCTTTCCGGGCATGACGAGCAGGCGGCCTTCCATGCCCGCTTCGCGGTGGCCCGCGACGGAGCAGAAATAGACGAACTCGCCCGTCTTGGTCGCGGTGAAGGAGAACGTGGAACCGGCCCCCTTGGCCGTCACGATCTCGGATCTCGATGGATATTGGTCGATCACCACGTCGTGCTCGGCGCCCTCGCCGTTGATGAAGTTGATCTGGACGATCTCGCCTTCATGCACCATCAGCTGGGGGTTGACCTTGTCGTTGATCTCGCCGCCGACCCCGATATACACCATCCGCCCTTCGGCAATGCCCGAGCGCAGCGTGAACACCGTGGGGCTCAGCACGTCACCCCCGTGGGAGCCGAGCTGTTTGCCCTGCGCGTTCGGCGCGGCGGGTTGTGCCGGCGCCGCGGGCGCACTGGCCGCGGGGGCTGCATTGGCCGGCGCCGAATGGTTGTGTTGCTGGGCCCATGCCAAATTCGAATGCATGAGCAGGACCGCAGTGAGGGCGGCCAGACCTCTCCATTTCCGTGTCACGATACATCTCCCTGATGTCTGTCGCAGAGAGGTGTGCGCTTGCGAAAAACTGCCTTCTTTGCGCTGGAACAAACATCGTAGAAACCCGGATATTGCCGGCTCGAATCCGCCGCAAAAGGCTCGACCCCGACCTCCGCGCCCTCTGAAAAACGTCCTAAGCACACGCCGGGCGGTTTTCTTGCCCCTCGCCGGCCGGTCGCCACATCAAAGATGATGGCTGGGTGGCTTGCTCACCTGACACAGTGAACATGAACGCCAAATCCTTCGCAGAGCTTGTTCGATTCACCGGATTTTCAACGCTCTACTGATTCTCGTATTCGTTGCCACGGAATCCGCCGCAATGAACACCTCCAACGAACCACGTTCCGATGCTTTTCGGTCAGTACACGGCTGATAACGAAGATGGCGACTGTCCATCCTACAGCCGCCATTTTAAAGTTCTAACGTTGTGACTTGAGGCCGGTTTACGGGTCTTGGCTAAATCCCGCTCGCTTCATGCACGACGGTGCCATTAAAATCGCAACTGGCACCATGGTAGTAGGAGCAACCGGAAACTTCTTCCAGTTCCAACGTAAATTTATCCTTGAACTTGAAGTTCACAGTGCAAAGACGGCTGTTTTGCAGCGATTCTTCCTTGCCTTTAATGAACCCTTCGTTGGGAATGGACATGGTCGCGTTGGCACCGGTAATTTTGACATCGCCTTTCAGACTTCCAGCGCAACCTCGTGACGTATCGGTCATTTTGACCGTCGTCGAAATAGCGGCAGAATAATCGTTGCCTGACTTATGCGTCAGATCCACCTTGAGAGATGGCCCACCTTCGCTTTCGTAGAGACCTGCACGATTGACTTCGTTACCCTCAGCCAGGGCTGGTACAGCGAGGAACGCAAGCGATAAAGCCAATATCGATGTTCTGATCATCTAATCTCCAAAACCAATTATTTCAGGGGCGGAAGAGGTGTCCGATCTCTCTGCTTTTCAAATTACGCAGTGCAATCAAACGTTCAAGTCCGAAATTCGTGTCTACAACCCCGCGCACTTTGGTTCAGGGTTCCACCTTGTCCACGAGGAACTCTGGCACCTCGTCAGCCACGCCACCTTCTTCACCGAGCAGCAGATCATGCTGACGGTGCTCGGCCTCATCGACGTGGTGATGATCTCCAACTTCTGGTGATGGTGATCGTGGGCGGCTACGAGACGTTCGTCTCCCGGCTGAATCTCGCCGGCCATCCCGACCAGCCGGAATGGCTCAGCCACGTCAATGCGGGCGTGCTGAAGGTCAAGCTCGCCATGGCCATCATCGGCATCTCGTCGATCCACCTGCTGCGCACCTTCATCGAGGCCAGCCGCATCGGCGCGGAGGGCAGCACCCTGACGAGCGAAGCCGCGATGTGGCAGACCATCATCCACTCCATCTTCATCCTGTCGGCGATCGGCATCGCCTATGTCGATCGCATGACCCAGCAGGAGCATTAGGCGGGAACGGCATCCCCGCCCGGGGCCGGCCGGCTCAGGCCTGCCCGGCCTTCAGTTCGCGCAGTTCACGGAACATCGCGATCGTGTGCTTGAACACGCCATCCGAATAATAAGCGAGCAGCGGCAGCGTCGCCGGGTCGACGCCCGTATCCTTCGCAAAGCGCGCGATGAGGTCGTCGGTGCCGGGGGTCAGCTTGCCGGGCTCCAGCTCCGCGGCCGGGAAGCTCGGCTCCTGCCCCGCCTCCTCCATCTGCTGGCGCAGCGCCGTGTGGGTCGCGTCGCCGTCTTCGAACTCCACATAATCGAAGCGGTCGGCGATGCCCGCTTCGGTCAGGAAGATCCGCAGTTTCAGGCAGAACGGGCAGGATTTCTTGAGGTAGATCTTGGTGGCTGAATTGTCGGTCATCGAGAGCTCCATCGAGCGCCCGGTCCAGCCAGGCGTCGAGCCCTTACGTCGCGACGCCCGACCGTCGCCGCAAGCCCATCCGAGGGGCATGCATTGCCAAGAACTCTCTGAGAAAGATGGTGCGGGTGGCCGGGGTCGAACCGGCACTCCTTTCGGAACCGGATTTTGAGAGAGCGGATATCCCCTATCCTGTATGTATCCGGGGGTATCCGTTTTCCCGATAAGCGCCTGTCCTGTATGGACATTTTGACTTATCGAGACACTCATACCTAACCGGATGTTCGCTACGGTTGGCTTTCTGGATGCACCTATTCTGCACCTGAGAACCGACCTCAACGGAGGTTAGGAAATGCCCAAGATCAAGCTCACGAAAACTGCCGTCGACGCCGCCGCCCCGAAAGAACGCGATTACGATCTCCGGGATACGACCACACCTGGCTTTCTCTTAAAGGTCACGCCCGCCGGTCGCAAGATTTTCATGCTCGCCTACGTCGCTCACAACGGTCAGCGCAGGAAGCCCGCTATCGGACGCTATGGCGAGATCACCGTGGAGCAGGCGCGGCGCATCGCCCAGGACTGGCTCGCAGAGGTTCGCCGCGGGATCGATCCCAGCTCGGAACGCGCCGCCGCCCGGCAGGCTCCTACCGTCACGGAGCTGTTCTCGCGCTTCATCAAGGAATACTCGGAGCAGCACAACAAGCCGTCCACTGTCGAATCGAACCGCGGGTATGGGAAGCGCTACATCATCCCCGTCCTAGGGAATCTCAAGGTGCCCGATGTGACACGCGCCGACATCTCGGCCTTGATGAAGAAGATGGCCAAGAGCCCGACCAACGCCAATCGTGTGCTGGCAGCGCTGCGCAAGATGTTCAACATGGCCGAGGTATGGGGACTGCGAGCTGATGGCTCCAACCCCTGTCGGCATGTCCCAAAATATCCCGAGCGCGGCAGGACGCGCCTTATAACTGATGCCGAGTTGCGCAAGCTCTACAAGTATCTCGACCGCTCGGAAGCCGAGGGTCTGGAACACCCCTTCATCATTCTCGCCATCCGTTTGCAGTTCGAGTTTGCCGCGCGCATGTCCGAAATCCTTAAGCTCGAATGGGCCTGGGTGGACTTCCAGAACCGGCGCGTCGTCTGGCCGGACAGCAAGACCGGGGAAATGTCCAAGCCGATGAGCGCGGAGGCGCTTCGGCTCTTCAAGACAGCGCCGCGGCTGGAGGAGTCCCCATTCGTGTGCCCGTCAGTCTTCGATCCGAACCTGCCGATGTCGAAGCACACCTATTATCACGGGTGGCGCCGCATCCTGCAGCGCGCCGGTCTACCGCATATCGGCACACACGGCATCCGTCACCGCTCCGCAACTGACATCGCCAATTCAGGCATCCCGGTGAAAGTCGGCATGGCGCTTACCGCCCACAAGACGGTCACCATGTTCATGAAATACGTCCATACCGAAGATGATCCGGTAAGGGCGGCGGCCGAGGCGGTCACTCAGCGGCGTCTATCCCTTGTTGGAGGAGCGCAGCCCCCTGCGTCTGCGCCGGTTATGGCCCAGGAGCCGTCGTCTATCGCACCGATTGCCCAGCACGCAGAGCCTGCCCTCGGGCCCGACGGAAAACCGCTGGGTTTCGAAGACGGCGTATATCCATCGCGAACGCGGCTCGGCAATTATCGACCCTACCGCCACCGCAGCGGCGAAAACCGCTCCGTTCCGCCTGGCACGAAGCGGGCCGAGGGAACGGAGGCGAACCGTGCCGGAAAGAGCAAAGCCTGAGCGCCGCTGGCCAACC
The DNA here is from genome assembly GCF_052542005.1 of Terrihabitans aquatilis. Taxonomy (NCBI): domain Bacteria; kingdom Pseudomonadati; phylum Pseudomonadota; class Alphaproteobacteria; order Hyphomicrobiales; genus Terrihabitans; species Terrihabitans aquatilis. The sequence continues at coordinate 543,412 of NZ_JBOCUO010000002.1, forward strand.
CCGGACGTACTCAAGCGCGCAAAATTCGTCGACGGCGCGGGGTCCAATCCGTTTTGTCGACACCGAAGCGGCCGCGCGTCATCTCGCCCTCGAAGCACACATTGGAATGTTACCGCTCCCTAGGCGGGGGCGGACTGCCACAAGTTCGAAAGTAGGTCCGCCATGCGGTAGAGGATCTCGCCGCATGGGCGAAGAGCTACCGTCGCTGGATAACAGCATCGCCAACGGTGCCTCGTATCCTACCCATTGACCGAATATAGGTTTCAACCTATATGGGTTGGGAGGTCGAATTCCACCCCGTCTTCGAGGCTGAGGTTCTGACTTTTGAGCGTGATATCCGTGTCGCGTTGATCGCCGCCGCTAGGCTATTGGCCGTTTACGGTCCCCAGCTTGGCGGCCTCACGCCGACACGCTCAAGGGTTCGAAACGTGCCAATATGAAGGAGCTGCGGTTCGAGGGCGGCGACGGCGAATGGCGTGCGGCCTTCGCCTTCGATCCCAAGCGAAAGGCCATCGTTCTTGTAGCGGGCGATAAATCCGGCGTCAGTCAGAAGCGCTTCTACAAGGCGCTGATCGCAAAGGCAGATCTACGGTTTTCAGAGCATCTTGAAAGCCTGAAATCCGCAAAAAAGGGCAATTGAGATGGGCCGAAGCCTGAAAGACATCATCGCCGCACTTCCCCCCGAAGAGCAGGTAGCCGTTGACGCCCGCTATCAGGATATGAAGCAGGAGGTGGAGGGCTTGCGCGAGCTGCGGCAGATCGCAGGCAAGGCGCAAGCGGATATCGCCTCCGCTCTGAATATCAAGCAACCCTCGGTCTCTCAGATCGAAGGTCAGGCGGACATGTATCTGTCGACTCTGAGGAGCTACGTCGAAGCGGTAGGAGGGAAGCTTGAGCTTACGGTGCAATTGCCTGCTCGACCACTGCTTCGGTTGCAACGCTTAGGCGATGTCACAGCCGGAAAGGCCAATCGAGTGCCCATGGCAGCGCGGCGGCGCAGGCCTGCCTAATCGGCCTTCTATCCGCTACGACGTCGGGGACAGTGATTTGCGATACGATAACATCGTTCAAAAGATTTGGAATTTGTGCCATATCCTAAGAGGTGATGGCATTAGTTACCATGAGTACATTTCTGAGCTGACCTACTTGTTGTTCCTAAGGATTGCAGCTGAGAACGATACTGAAAGGCTCATCCCTAAGGGGTATCGCTGGGATGACATCGTCAACTATCGCGGAAGGGATCTCCTAACTCATTATCGAGATGTCCTGACGTTCCTTGGGGGGCACGCAGACGACGATCGAGTTCGGAGAATCTACGCGTTTCCAACCACTGTATTTTCACACAGTGAGAACCTTCGAGCCGTCATCGACGGAATCAATAAGTTGGATTGGCAGTCCATCTCAACCAGCATGATGGGCGACATCTATGAAGGCCTGATCGCAAAGAACTCGCAGGATGCACGTTCCGGAGCCGGACAATACTTTACACCCCGCGCTCTCATTGATTCTATTGTTAGGCTTGTGCAGCCCCAAAGCGGCGAACTGATCCAAGACCCCGCCGCAGGCAGCGGCGGCTTCCTCGTATCTGCTAACGACTTCGCGGGCACAGGCACTAAACCGAAGGCGTCCAAGCATCGTCGCCCCCACTTCGAGGGGATGGAGATAGAGAAAGGAACATACCGAATCTGCTTAATGAATGCCTTTCTGCACGGCCTAGACTTACGCTTAGTCTTGGGAGATGCGCTCACTGTTGACTCTGCCGAGCTGACCCCGCCGGATGTCATCTTGGCCAATCCCCCATTTGGCGCGCGTGCTGGGGGCGCCCGTCGGCGACGCAGCGACCTTCCCTTCCCCACCGCCAACAAGCAGCTCGCGTTCCTGCAGCATATCTATCTGACGCTGAAGCCTGGCGGTCGGGCCGCAGTCGTGCTCCCGGACAATGTCCTCTTCGAAGACGGCGTCGGCAAAAAGGTGCGCCAGGACATTCTGGAAAAGTGCAATCTGCATACTATCATTCGACTGCCCAACGGCATCTTTTACGCGCAGGGCGTAATGACAAACGTGCTTTTCTTCTCTCGGGGTGAGAAGCCGCACGGGAATACCAAGGAGACATGGATCTACGACATGCGCACCGGCATGCCGGCGTTCGGCAGGAAGCAGCCGCTTGCGGCATCACATTTTGAAGAATTTGAAGCGTGCTTCGGTTCGGATGCGCTCGGCAGAAGCCCGCGCAAAGACCTCGGTGAGCAAGGTCGATTCCGACGTTTCACACGAAAGCAGGTAGCGGCGCGCGACGATAATTTGGATATCACTTGGCTGCGTGCTGACAAGAACATCGGTGGAGCCGGAGCGGAACCCGAGGAATTAGCTGCGAGAATTTCACAACTGCTCCGCGCCGCCATCGATCAGATCGATACGTTGAGTGAAGAGTTGACGGTCGAGGAAAGTGACGATCAGTGACCTCGCTACCTCAACATTGGGCAGCCGTCCCGATTGGCGACATTTGCGAACTTGTAAATGGTCGTGCTTTCAAGCCCTCAGAATGGTCAGAGGTAGGACGACCGATTGTCCGGATTCAAAATCTCAACAGGCCTACCGCCGCCTTTAACTATTTTGATGGCCCGGTTGAAGAGAAATACGTCATCGATGATGGCGACCTGCTGTTTGCGTGGTCTGGTACGCCCGGAACATCATTTGGAGCCCATCTTTGGGAAGGCGGTCCCGCGATCCTCAATCAGCACATCTATCGTATGGATTTCAATAGAGATCTCATCGATCCAGTGTTCCTCAAATTCGCGGTCAACGAAAACCTAGAGGAACTAATAAGCCAGGCCCATGGGGGCGTGGGTCTTAGACACGTCACGAAAGGCACGTTTCAGAAAACGAAAATCAGCCTCCCTCCCACCAAAGAGCAGCGCCGGATCGCCGCGGCAATCGTAGCCTATCTGGAGAGGTTACGCGTGGCTCAGACAAACATCTTGGGGTCCGTCGCAGCAAGCGAGGAGTATCGAGAGGCGGTTCTCGCAAGAGCGTTCGAAGAGAATGCCACCAACGACGGGCAAAGCCCAAACTACATCCCTTTGGTCGAACTGATCGACGAAGGTCCGACGAACGGCTGGTCACCCAAAACAGGCCCCGACGCGACAGGACCACTAACTCTACGCCTCACCGCTACGACGTCCGGTTATCTGCGGCTTGATGAGGCTGCTGTTAAACGCATTTACGAGCGGCCGGACAGCGAGTCCAGATATTGGCTGAGGTCGGGCGATCTCCTGGTTCAGCGCGCCAACGCCTTAGAGCACCTTGGCGCGACCGCCATCTTCGATGGTCCGGACCATACCTATATCTACCCCGATCTCATGATGCGCTTGCGGGTGCGCGATCCACACCGACGGCGCTATCTCTGGCGATACCTCAACTCTGGTCCGGCGCGACGCTATCTGCGGGATCGAGCCACCGGCACCTCAGGAAACATGCCTAAAATCAGCGGTGCCACTCTTCGTGGCTTGCCCGTCCCCGTGTTTCCCGCTCAGGATTTCCGGAGGATTGCAGATCACATCGACCGGGTGTTCGACGCTATCGATGCCATCCGGCAAACAGCAGACGAGGCGCTTGAGACACTAGGGCATCTCGAAAGGGCAATCTTAACCAAGGCGTTTCGTGGTGACCTCGTGCCGCCTGTGCCGGACGACGAACCTGTACGCGTCCTCATGCAGCGAATTAGGCAGGCGAAGGATGGTCAGCAGGTACGCCGATCTCGACGCAGCCAATCACCGGAGAGCACATCCCGCCCCAAAAGGAGAGGGCCAGTCATGACCGACAAAAGGAGAGTGGACGTCACATCGAACCATCTCATGATGACCCTCGCAGATATGGGCGGTACCGCTTCCGCAAAGGAGCTCTGGCGCAAGAGCGAGATGTCGATCGACGAATTCTACAAGCAGTTGCGGGTAGAGATGGGTAGGGGTGACGTGGCACTCGGCCGCACCGAAGATGAGTTGGTGGCGCACGATGCGGCTTGATTGGCTCAGGATCGGTCAGTTCAAAAATCTTGTCGACGTAGAAATCGACTTTGATGAGGGGGAGCTTTCCACAGTCATCGTTGGAGAAAACGGAACCGGAAAGTCTAACGTCATAGAGGCTCTAGTCACCATTTTCCGCGACCTAGATCTTAATGAACTGACGGCGTTTTCATACGCGATAGCCTACAACTGCCATGGGCACCGGATCGAGATTGAGAACAGGGCGGATGGCAAGTTCTCTGTCAAAATTGACGGAAAGTCCAAGAGCCGCTCAGCATTCAATAAGCAAAAATCCACATACCTCCCTGCTAACGTATTTGGATACTATTCTGGATCAAGCAGAAGGCTTGAGCAGCTTTTTGATAAGCATCAACTTCGTTACTACAAGCGCGTGATTGCTCCAAAGTCGTCGGCGGCAGACATACATGATATCGACCTTCGACGGCTGTTCTATTGCAGGCCCGCTTATGGCCAATTGGCGCTGTTGAGTTATTTTGCGTTTGGATCGGACTCTGCGAAGACGTTCTTAAAAAAGCATATGGGGATCACTGGTTTCGACAGCGCCCTCCTTGTCCTCAGAAAGCCGCGATGGGCGGACGGCCGCTCCTCGGCGGCTAGCTCGAAAGCTAGCGATCAAACATTCTGGAATTCCTCAGGTCTCGTACGAACACTGCTTGATAAGCTGTGGGATCAAGCCCTAGCACCAATTGCTGATCGCGCTCGGGAACAAGACGATTATCGAGCCAAGCCGACCAACGAAGAGCAAATATACATTTTTCTGAAAGACCTTAGCGCGCTGAACGACGTTGCTCGGTCATTTGAAGATGAGCGAACGTTTTTCGCATTGCTCGAAACGCTCGATATCTCCGACCTTATCAGGGAGGTACGCATCTGGGTCGACAAGGAAAATGTCGAAGGGGAGATTCCCTTTCACGAAATCAGCGATGGTGAGAAGCAGTTACTTAGCGTTCTCGGGCTCATGCGGTTTACAAGTCAAGATGAGAGCCTTTTCCTTTTAGACGAGCCGGATACCCACCTGAACCCAAACTGGAAATGGGATTACCTTCATCTCGTCAAGGATGTGGCGCAGCGCGGAGAGAGCCACATCATCCTCACGACCCATGACCCCTTAACGATTGGAAGCCTGAAAGCTTCGCAGGTTCAAGTGATGGCACGTTCGAAAGCCGGCGTCGTCACAGTGAGCCCGCCAGAAGTAGATCCAAGGGGACTTGGTTTTACCAGCATCCTTACGCAGGTATTTGGACTTCCGACCACGTTGGATCCTGATACCCAAAAAGAACTCGACGAGAGGAACAGCCTTCTTCGCATCGAGCAACGCAGCGCCTCAGAAGAACATAGGCTACTGCAATTAAGTGAACGGCTGAGAAGACTCGGATTTGTCATTGAAGATCGGGAGCCAGAATATGAGCTGTTCTTGAAAGCACTCGAAGACCTAAAAAATGAAGGACGATCCGCCCTATCACCTGAGACAATCGCCCAACGCAATCGTGTAGCGAAAAAGATTCTCGCTGAAATCATGGCTCCCAGGGGCCAACGTATATGATCTATATTTTTCAGGATGAGGCGAAACTCCCGGCAGGCTGGCTAGAAAAAGTAGCCGCTATGCAGGTCGCGCTCGATCAGTTCGACACAAAAGCCGAACGGAAGGCATACATTGACGGCAAAGGGGGTGTCTGGGGAGAAATAAAAGACGCTCTCCTTCAGATGTCTCACAGTAAATGCTGGTACTCAGAGGCTCCTGATGCTGTTTCCGACTGGCACGTTGACCACTTTAGACCGAAACTGAGAGCGCTGGACGAAGACCGCACTGTCCACGACGGCTATCCATGGCTGGCCTTCGACTGGAAAAATTATCGCATCGCGGGCAGCTACCCAAACTCGCCGCACACAGACGGCGTTGGAGCAACCAGGGGGAAGTGGGACTACTTCCCACTGTCGGCTGGTTCCGTGAGAGCGACATGGGATCAGAGAAACACGGCGGGCGAGACGGTTCTCCTCTTAGATCCAGCCAGCAAAACTGATCCAAAGCTGATGACGTTCGATGAGGAGGGTTTGCCCATCCCGGTCGACCCCGGCAACGCGATTGTAAAAAAGCGCGTCGAAACTACCGTTCACTTTCTTTATCTCGATAGCCCACGTCTCGTAGCCGCGAGAAAGAAGAAATGGCGGGAAGTGTCAGACTTAATTGAAGAGTATCGCCTAGCGTGCCCCGATACATACGAGGCGTGCACGCTTCAAGATCACCAGCGAGTGAATCGGTTGATCGAGAAGTTGAGTGCGGCTGCCGGCCCAAAGGCGGCTTATGCAGCCACGGCACGGGCCTGCCTTCGCGCGAACGGTCTTGCCGAATTTATCGAGGCTGTCGAGGAAGCAGCGGCAGCCTGAACGAGCCGGAAGCCATCTATCTGGAAGAGGGTTGTCATGCTTCAATTCTATGGCAGGTGGCGGTTCGCCGATATGCGTGCCGTCACGCGATCTTTGTCCCTAGATGCACCACGCTCCGCCACTGCTATGATTGCCGAGATCGCCGAGGAATTGGTCCTTGCCGCCCTCGCCGCTCATCCGAAGGAACGGTTCATCACGCTACTTGCGGTCTCGGTCTCTCATATCCCGGACCGACCAACGATCCAACTCGAGCTGGCCCTAGGCTTGCCCGACGAGAAGCGCCGGACCGGCACTCGTCAGGGCGCCGCCCGATGGTCCGTCGATCGCGCCATGGACAAGGTGCGCGATCGTTCGGTCGCGATGCCTTGGACTACGCAACCACACCGCTCGACCGGGCGCGCTCGGTCCCGCAAGACTTCCGCAAGTTCGCTGAAAAGGAACTTAGTCAGTCTTGATGAAAGGTGCAAAACTCGAAAGAGTATAGACGATCAGCCATCTGGATCGGAAGGAGAACCCCAAGTTTGCGAATGACCAGCCTCACGTCCCTGCTGACGGAAGGCGAGAAGAAAATCGTGGAAAATCACACCGACGCAAGTGGTAGGCGACACCCTGCATGGACGGCCCTCAACGCACACGATCTCGCTCGCGACTATGATCGATCGCCGAAAGACTATCTGGTCAATAGCGCCATCGAGGCCATCGGCCGCCATAAGCATGGCAGCCAATGGCTGACGCGGAACAAGCCTCGGATCGCCCAGACGGGCAACCCTTCCGACTGCGCCGCAGTGCTCGCGGAGATACGTTGCTATGGTGCGCTGCTGGAAGCAGGACTGGCTGTTCTGCCGGTGCCGACAACATCGACTGCCACTCCGGACTTCAGCTTCGAGATTGACGGCCAAACTGGATTTGTCGAGGTCGCAACTAAGCAGGAAGACAGCGACCAGATCCAACTGGCGGAGCAAGTTGCCGCGGGCAACCTGCCCGAAGGAGTTGAGAGGTCCACCATCGAAACGGCCGGAGCCAGACTGGAGTTTACAGCAATGGAACTCCACCCGTTCGGCGCTCCCAACCCCGACAAGCCCGGCGACTCCACACAGGCGAACGCCATCAGTCGCATCTGCAGCATCAAGGCCGGGGAAAGGCAGGTGGCCGAAGGCCAGCTTGCCTTGCTTTGGCTGGACTTTCGCGATCTCGGGAAATGGCCCGGTATCCTGAAAGTGGAAAACACGTCGCCCCTGATCAGCGGCAGAGCTGGCACCCTGACCTCGGGGCCGGTCTGGTACGCCTTTTACGGGTGGAAGGGCGCGCCAATCCTTGAAGAGGATCGCCCAGGGATTCAGAGCATCGGAACTATGCAACACTTTGGGCGATTCCATCCCCATCGAACGCCGCCGAGCAAGTATGCGGCGGCGGTGATCTGCCTAGACGACGCGACTGTCCTCTTCGAGAATCCATCCGCGCAAGTGAGCCTTCCGCTTGCCCTCCGTCAGAAGCTCATCGGCTTGCCCTCGTTCGATATCGGTCACACCGTCGCAGGCTGGCGGCCAGGTGACCTCATGAACAGCATTCGGCTATCCCGATCCATGATAGAGGCGCTGAAAGCGGCGCTGATCTGACGCCGATGCCAAGATTTCGCGGCCAACTTCAGTCCTCTTCGGGGGGCCAGACGTCCGGCAAGCCGAGAATGTCGGCAAGCCGTGTGCCATCGACTTTCTCGAACTCATCGCGTTCGACCAGATATGCGTAGCCGGGAAGCGGAAGGAAATCCGGTGGCAAAGGATGCGCCGCCCATGGGTTGGTCGCCAGCAACGGCTGCCATCTCTCGGTGCGGAGGTCCCAAAGGTGCGGCTTCGGCAGGAGGACGGCACCGCTGACATTCTGATGCCGAGGCGTCTCCGGGCTACCAAAATACCCATCGTCGAGCCGCTTGTCGGCAATCACGCGCTCGCCGGAATCATACGTGATGACCTCGGTTACGATAGTTCCGAAGACGGCGTCGATCAGCGATTCCGCGTTCCGGTCCCCGCCCGTGAGTTCGTCGCTACAATCAACGACCACGATGACGTAGGGCGCCACGAATTTCCCGTAGCGGCTGCCCTTCTTCTTCAAAGCTTCCTTGATCTTCGTCTCTGCGCTGACGACCCGGACGTCCCCCATAGCACCGCCGATCGCGTGCTCGACCGGCGCGTCCAGCTTGAAGCCCCCGATGAGGCCAATCTCGATCTTCCAGTCATCGGCCTCGAAGACCTTTGTCGGCGTGACTTCCGGATCGTCCTGCTGCGACGCCTCCGCCCATGCCGCGATGTCCTTGCAGAGCTTGCCGACGTTGGGATTGCTATGACCGTAGACCTCCACGTCATAACTCAGGCGGAAGCCGGGAGGCAGCTTTACCTTGTCGATCGCATTGTAGATGGTTGCTTCGCGATTGATCCGCGCCACATGTTCCTGCGCCGGCCCGAACGTCGTGACCTCGACATACGCCACGGGATTCCCATCTACGTCCTTCGCCAGGAAGTCCGGCTTGCGCGTTGGGTGCGCGCACGAAGGGTGAATCTCGACATCATAACCACGGAGGACCAGTGACGCATGGATCGTCAGCTCCGCCAACGCCGCCTGATAGCCGAGGCTGTCATTCTTCCGGAGCCGCGCAATAGTCTCAGCGCGGTCGGCTTCCGGAAGCTCCTCGACCCAGCCGTTGACAAGCTGGCGATAGACCTCAAATTCCGGCCGCGCTGCCGAGTCGTAAAAAGAGAAATCGTCTTCGCCGGGCTTTTTCGGCGTGGTGCGTATGCGCTCTTTGCTCTCAAACAACATCAGGCTAGTTCCCCATTGAAATAGCCCGGCACGCCTTGGGCGGATCCAACCTTTGGGTGGACCCGCCTCTCGACGCCTACCGGCCGATCGCTTCGCCCTCCAGGTCCTTCTCGTGAGGGCGCTCGAGGTCCTCGTCATCGTTGTCGATATCGGCGTAGGGATCCTGATCGTGCTCACCATCATCTTCGTCGGACTGTGCCCGGCCCGCGTCGCTCCGGGAGCCGTACATCTTGCGGAACGCCCGCGCCCAGATCACGGCCTCCTCGTCCACGCGACGAAGGATGTCGCGCCACGATTCAGTCAGCCGCAATTCTACGCCCCGGGCATCGACGAGCGGCTGCCCGTCCTCGCCCACGACCTTGGACAATTCACCGAAACGCTGTTCAAGTTCGTCAAACGCCTTGCCAAGCGCGTCCAGCGCATTGTTATAGTGGTCGGTCGGCGTATCGCCCGGCCGAGCCGCCTTGGCCTTGCCGTGTGGCGGGAACTCGTTCCGCAGGTAGATGTCACTCAGCGTCTGATCCGACGATCCCTCCAAAGTGCGCTTGACCGCGCCCTCCTCGTCTACCGCGCGAAGCGGGCGCGCCTGCTCAAAGTCTTGGAGCGCTTGGCCAAGCTGGCGTACCCCATGCAGCGAGCGACGCATTACATCCAAGACCTCGCCCGGCGTGCGCCGATCTGGCTGGTCGTTGCCCGACGAGCCGCGATCAGCATTGAGGCGGCCGGACACAACCAGCGGATAGGCGGCGCGGATCGCGAGTTCCAGGGACGCGGGTCCGGGCTCGTTGGTATCGCCATCGCCGATCGACTCGCGCACCTCGTTCAGCGCCTGCTGCACGAGCTGGTCTGTCGAACGGCCGGTTGCGTCCCAGATCTCGCGATGCGCCGACTTGCTGAAAGCATGGCGCAGATAGCGGCGAATCTGGTCGACCTTGCCACGATCATCCGCCACGGCCCGAAGAACGAGCGCCGTCGCCAGCTCGTTCATCAGCTTTGTGGTGATACGCTTGCGGGTTGACTGACTAGTCACCGCCACGCGGATGGCTTCGTCGAACCGATCATCCTTGTTGGTGAACAGCCGCACGATCTGCGCCGCGCGCTGCACGGGGTCATCCGGCAAATGCGCCTCCCGCGCTTCCGCGCGGGTACATGAGCCCGCATAGTAGTCACGCTGCGTCTGAGAGATCAAATCGCGCCGATACAGCTCATCCAGCACTTCATCGGCCAACGATTCATTCTCCGGCCCTTCGCCCCAAGGCTTGGGCGGATCAACGTGACGCAGTGCAACCAGCGACTTCACCGCGGTCGGAAACCCGGTGGAGCCTTCGGCGTGCGGGCGGAAACCGACCAGGATCAAAGCCGGAATCCGCTCGCAGCGCAGCGCCACCAGAGTCTCCCGATCCCGCTCGCCACGCTCAAACGCATCATTCAGCTTGCGGATATGCGCACGGAACTTCGCATCGCCATCGTCATAGGGGACGTCGGCCGAATGCACGCCGAGGATGTTGTGGACTGCGGTGGTGCGCGACGAACCCTCGACGGTGGTCAATGTCGTTGCCGGTGCCGAGCCGTCGGCATGTTGGTACGTCGTGGCAACCAGCCACACCGCCTCCATCACACCCTGCGACTCGATCGAGCCACGCCAGTCGTTCTCGGCGAGGACAAAGCTAGCCGCCTGCTGGGCCGCCCAAGTCAGGTGATGACGGTTCTCGATGTCCACCGCCAGTTCCGCCTTATGCCTCTCCTCGGCATCGAGTGCGTGCGGTTCCGGGACTGGGCGGAACTTGGAGTCTTCCCCGCCGGTACCGGGGTCGATAGCGAACGGGTGCCGCCGAGACGGAAGCGTCCTGGGATTGCGGGGGTCCGGCATCGTCCGACGGGCCCACACACTCGTGCGGATTCCCAGCAGCGTGCCGCCGGGGACGGGAATCTTTTCAACATCGGGATCGGTCGTGTCGCCGATCGACTTGCGCACCTCGCTCGGATCGACGACGGCATTGGCAATAGCGGTGGCTGACGCGTCCGAAAGGCCAAAGGCATCGATGATCTTTTCGGCAAGCGCCTGGCGCGCCTTGGCATGGGCATATTCCGGCAAGCGCTCCACCGGCCGGGGAAGGACGTGATCGTCCGAAATCAACTTGATCATTTTCTGAATCTCCTGGGCGAGCGCGCACGCGTCTATCGCCGGTGTTCAATTTGCGTTTGGGGCCGCCCACCGAATGGGCGGCCCTTGGCATCAGATGCCCTGGTTGTCGTTGGCGGCGCGCAGCTTGCGCCGAAGCTCCGACATCAGGTTCTTGATGCCACGACGGTCTGAAGGCGTGTCGGCCGCGAAAACCGGGCCACGCATCTGCGGGTGCTCGAAGCGCCAGTGGCCGCCGCGAGTCTTGACCGCAGTGAACCCGTCACGCTCGAGCGTGCGACGAACCTTCTTCATCTCTGAACTGGAAGACATTTACATACTCCTTGGCTGGCGGCCGACAGCACGCAGCTTTTCCGACCGCAACACGTGGTTGACGATCCGAGGTGCCAAGGAGTTGTTGGATAGCTCCGTGCGCATCCTCCTTCCGCTTACCGGACTTAGGTCCGGCGTCACCGAAGGCGGCGACAGCATCAACAAGCGATCCCAAGACGTACAGGGCGACCGGAAGAACCGGTACTCCCTGCGTTGCCGCCCCTCACCGCTTAGGTGAGGGTGGAGCGCCCGCATTGCTGCGTCGCGGTAGTTGCAATTTGACACGAACGCCCGGTCGATTCAAGCCGAAGGGAAAAAAGTTCAGGCTGCACCCTTGCGCACGGTCTGCACGGCAAGCGAACCTGCCTCCAACGGCCGCAGCAACTCCGCCTCCGGCTTGGTCAGCCAAATCCAGGCTGCCAGTCCTCGGGCCATAGCACTACGACTTGGCGGTCGTGGTACGGCGCGATGTCCGGGCCGGGATCGGTGGTGAACATGGCGAAGGCCATCGGGTGATTGCCCTTTGCCTCGCGCCAGATTCCGGCAATGGCCATGAAGGGTGCGCCGTTCAGCGTGAATCGATGCTTGGTTTTCGGGTACTTCGTGCCGGTAAACTCGAAAGAAACCGATGCAGGAATCAGACAGCGTCTCGTCTTGGAGAAGTCGCGCCCTTCCGAGCGAAAGTTGAAGACCGGACCGCGCTTCGGCCGGTCGGACGGCAGGTCGAAGTTCAACGGCACCAACTCGACTTCATCCTCGTTCTCGGCTGCCCGCATGACAGGCCCCATCTGATTTATCCGAATGTCGTCGACAAACGGGAGGTCGAGTTCGGTTTGCTGCGTCGGAACGTTCAATTCCAACGCCTGCATCATCTTGACGTACTCGACCCATTTGACGTGTTGCTCGTAGGCATTGCACATTGTGCAGGTCTATCGCGAAAATCTGGGAACTTCGAGGCCGGGCGTCGCCCTCCGGGCCGGGCTCTCGGCTGGCGCCGAAGCACCGCTACGCGGGTCTTCACCCTGGCGGGCTTCGATCCCTGACGCGAGAGGCTAGCCGCCGCGAGCCGCAATCCGCCACGCATCGGCTTTTGACACACAGATACTTGTTCAAGGAGAAGCTGTGTAAATGGATGTGCTCAAGGATCTCCCACCGGGAACGATTTGGCCGCACCTGCTCGACGCGATCGAGTATCAGGTGCTCGCCGACTTGCGATCCTACGCGCAGTCTCGGAAGCACGATGTCGAGCGCGGGGCCGAGACGCCGGACCTGGCCGCGCTGATCGTCGACAAGTATTGCGAGGGTCTCGCCAAGGCGCTGCGCATCGCCGGCATAGACTCGACGGTGCGCAGGGAAGGCGATCGTCTCTGCCGCGAAATCGACCCTGATTTCGATACACACCGCAACGCACGTTGGGCCGCGCGGCCCTGTGCGCTGTCTTATTGATCGCACCCGTCGAGGCGCCACCTTGCGCCGGCTCGGCCGGCGCAGCGAGAGTAAGAGGATGGCCGGGTTGGCCGTGACGGGTTGAGGATCGGGAGAGAGGCTCCCGAGGCCCGTCGCGGAGACCGATCCCGATGGCCAGGAAATCCCAACGCCCCGGCAACGACCGGCCAAGCCTATACGACGACATCACCGACAAGATCATCGCCGAGCTGGAGGCCGGAAAGCTTCCATGGGTCCAGCCCTGGGGCAGCACCGCCGCCCCGCTCGCCATGCCGAAGAACGCTGCGACCAACCGGCACTATTCGGGCATCAATGTGCTGCTGCTTTGGGGCGCAGTGGTCCAGCACGGCTACCCCTGCCAAAGCTGGCTGACCTACAAGCAGGCCGGGTCGCTCGGCGGCAACGTGATGAAGGGCGAGCGCGGCACAACGATCGTCTATGCCAACAAGTTCGTCCCCGACGGCGAGAAGACCCGGGCCGCAGAGGTCGGCGAAGACCCGCAGGCGATCCCGTTCCTCAAGCGCTACAGCGTCTTCAACGCAGCCCAATGCGAGGGCATGCCTGACGACGTCATGGCCGCGGCACCGCCGCCGCCTCCTGGTCTGATCGAGCCCAGGGTCGAGGCACTGATAACGGCAACGGACATCGACCTGCGCATCGGCGGCAACCGGGCCTTCTACGTCCCGGCGCTCGACTATGTTCAGGTCCCGCCGCCGCTAGCCTATTTCGAGCCCATCAACTGGCACCGCACCGCCCTGCACGAGCTGGGGCACGCGACGGGCCATGCCTCCCGGCTCGACCGTGACCTCTCGGGCGGCTTCGGCACGAAGAAATACGCCTTCGAGGAGTTGGTCGCTGAATTGAACGCGGCGTTCTGCTGCGCCTCACTCGGCATCACGCCCACGGTGCGCCATGCCGACTATATCGGCTCCTGGCTCGAGGTGCTGCGCGAGGACAACCGCGCCATCGTGCGGGCCGCCAGTCTCGCCAGCAAGGCGGCTGACTGGCTGCTCGGCTTCCTGCCGGAAAGCGCCGAGGCCGATGACAGCGGCGACGCCGACATGGGCGCGGTCGAGATCGACAGGAGGGCGGCATGATCCTCCTGACCGACGAGCTGCGCGCGCAGCTTCTGGCCAATGGCCACGACCACGGCGCCGACCATGTGCCGGTGGTGAAACTCTTCAACCCACTCGGCGAAGGCGTCTGGCTGGCGACCGAGCTGGATGAAGGCGGCGATCTGCTCTACGGCCTCGCCGATTTCGGGGAACCCGAAGTCGGGTCGTTCTCGCTCGCGGAGATGACCTCGGTGCGCCTTCCCTGGGGCATGGGCATCGAGCGCGACATCCTGTTTACGGGCGACTATCCGCTCTCGGTCTGGGCCGAAGCCGCCATCGAGGCCGGCAGCATCCGTGCGGCGGAACGCATCCTCTATCGAGCCCGCCGCGCGGCGCGGGAGGGCTCGTGATGCGCTTCCGCCGCTGGCACAGGCCCGAACCCTACAATGACACGTCGCGCAAGCGCGCGGCGTTCCTCCGCAAGCAGCGCCTCGAACGCGAGGCGCTGCCCCTCTTCGCCGACCAGATCGCAGCCGGGCAGCACGGCGTCGACGAGGAAATGGCCCGTCGCGCTGTCTGGTGGGACGAGGCCGAGCATGAGCGTCGCCGGATGCGGGCGTCCTCCTGGCGCAAGGCCCGAGCCCGTCTCTTCGCGTTGCCCGACGCGCTGCGGCGCACGGTGCGCGAGATCTGGCGGACCTGCCCCTATCCGGCCGATCCGGGCTATTTCGCAGACCTGCTTCACCAGATCGACCTCGGCCGCGTCGATCCGCACCGGCCGCCGTGGACGTTCCATGCGGAGCTGAAGGCGCGGATGACGCCGGACCCGTCGAGCTTCGATACCGCTTTCCGCCAGATCGGCCAGCGCAAGGTCGGCGGCGGGCCTAAGACCACGGAGGCGGACGAACTGCTGTTCTGCGGCAATCTCGGCTCCGGCATCCTCTTCCTGCGCTCGCGCGTCCGTCTCATCGAGCGGCACGAGAGCTTCTACACCTCGTCCAATCATCGCCTGCGGGACTCCAAGGTCGGCAGCGGCGGCCATTTCGTCGAGATCGAAGTGACGGGCGAGTGCTCCGACACGGACCTGGCCACCATCGAGCGCATCGCACAGGCGGCCGACACGCGGCCGGTTGTAGTCCGGCGGGCGGCACGGCCCGGACGGGTCACGAGCGGGAGGGCGGCGTGACGATCACGACTGCTCTTGGCCGCCGCCGCTCGCCATAGGCGGTGTTCTCCCCGCGTGCCGTCGCAGCCCCCGCAAAGTCAACGGCCTTGCCGTTCCCCATCGCAAGCCGCCCGCAGGCGACCGCTTCGGTGACGTCCGGGATTGCGGCGGTCCCTCGGAGCCCTACCGCTCACGGCGAGCGGCAACAGCCAGGAGCTTTCCATGTCTGTCCCGATCTCCACCCCACCCGTCTTCGTCTTCGGCTCCAACCTCGCCGGCCGCCACGGCAAGGGCGCGGGGCTGTGGGCGTGCCAGCACCGTGGCGCGATCTACGGCCGCGGCGTCGGTCCGCAGGGCAATTCCTATGCGATCCCGACGAAGGATCGCCATCTGCGCGTCCTCCCGCTTGAGGTGATCCGCGGCTATGTCGCCGACTTCCTCGGCTACGCGCGTCGTCGGCCGGACCTGCGTTTCGAGGTCACGCCGATCGGATGTGGCCTGGCCGGCTATCGCCCGAACCAGATCGCACCGATGTTCGCCGACTCGCCCGAGAACGTGTTCCTGCCGACCACCTTCCGCGCCGTGCTTGCAGCGCCGGCGAAGGCAGTGCGTCATGGCTGACCGCCCGCCTCCGCTCCGCCACAATGGCGGGCCGCCGCTCGACGATCCCACGCCCGACAGGCCGGGCCGCTGCCGCGACTGCCGCCACTGGACGCCGCCGCCGGAAAACCTCGAACGCGACTACGAGTTCTTCCGGCTCGGCCTCTCCCGCCGCCGCGTGAAGCGCCCGACCGGCACTTGCGACCGCGTGCTGCTCGGCAATTCCGAGATACCCGCCTTCGCAGGCACGGCGGGGAACTTCAGTTGCCGCAACTTCGAGGCCGCGCCGCCGAAGCCCGCGCCAAAGGGCGGCGGCTTCGTCACGATCTGGCGCGGCGATCGTATCCCTCTGGCAAGGGCCGGAGGACGAGATACCGCCGCGCTTCCGCGACGGCGACGATGCCTCCGACCCCTGACTGCCTCATTGCTCTTCCCACAACCATCGCCGCGCCCGGCTGGCGGCCCGGCTTCCCATCGACATGGAGATCATCATGATGACCCGCGACGCCCTGAGCGCCGCTCTCGCGCGCATGGAGCAGACCCTCGCCGATGCCCGCCACAACCTCGCCCTCGCCGAACGCGCCGTTCGCGACCGCGCCGAGGCCATGACGATCCAGCAGAGGCCGAAGGCACGCCACTATAACCGCCGCATGAGCCGGTGGACCGGCGCGGACGAGGCCGCGTATCTGTGTGTCCTCGATGATCTGCTCGTTGCGGTCGGGCCGGACCTCGACCGGCTGCGGCGCAGGATCGAGCGACAGGAGGCGGCCATCGTCGCGCTGCGCCGGAAATATGGCGTCAATGAAGAGCGGCCGTGCCAGCGCTTCGGCCGCTGACGCGGTGCCGGCCGCGGAAGGTTAGAGGGAGAGAGGGAATGGGGTTTTCGTGACGGGTTTACGGTCGAGAGAGTGGCTCTCGGCGCCCGTCACGGAGAAACCACCATGGCCCGAGCTGCCAAGAAGAAGCCCGCCCTCGAACTGATCGAGTTCTCGCGGGCGCGCGACATTCCCTTCAACCGCATCCATCTGTCGAACGACAATGTGCGCGAGGTCGACGTCGAAGCTGGCCTCGACGAGCTTACCTTCGACATCGATCGCCGCGAGGATCTGATCCAGGGCATCAACGTCCGCGCTGTCCTCGACGCCGACGGCAACGAGACCGGCGATTTCGAGACACCGGCGGGCGGCCGCCGCTATCGTGCGATCGCACGTCTGGTCGCGGCCGGCCGCTTCCCGGAGGATGGCCTGATCCCCTGCATCGTCAAGAAGGCTAACGCCAAGACCTCCGCCGTCGACGACTCGCTCGCCGAGAACACGTTCCGGCTGGCGCTCCATCCCCTCGACCAGTTCAAGGCGTTCAAGCGCATGGTCGATGGCGGTATGACCCATGAGGAGGTCGCCAGCGCCTACTTCACGACGACGCGCTATGTCGAGCAGCGCCTGGTGCTCGCCAAGGTCTCGCCCAAGCTGCATGAGGTCTATGCCGAAAACGGCATGACGCTCAAGACGCTGGAGGCGTTTACCGCGCACCCGGATCACGAGCGGCAAGAACAAGTATGGGACGCCGTCCGGCAGTCCCACCACAAGGAGCCCTGGCAAATCCGGGAGATGCTCACCGAGACCGAGGTTCCCGCGTCCGACAAACGCGCGGTCTTCGTCGGCCTCGACGCCTACCTGGCAGCGGGCGGGCCGGTCCTGCCACGCTACCTCTTCGACGATGACGAGGAGGGCTGGCTCGAAGACGTGTCGCTCCTCGACCGTCTGGTTGCCGAGAAGCTGAAGGCCGCCGCCGACGAGGTGGCCACCGAGGGCTGGAAGTGGGTCGAAGCCGACCTCGACCTTCCCTATGGCTATGACCACGACCTGCGCGGGATCGTCGGCACGCCCGCTGAAATGTCCGCGAAGGAGCGTCGCCAGCGCGAAAAGCTGCGCGACGAGCAGGAGCGCCTTGAGGCCAAGTATCCTGCCGATCAGGAGCTGCCCGAAGAAATCGATCGGCGCCTTGGCGAGATCGAAAAGCAGCTCGAAGCCTTCGAGCGTCGCCCGACCGTCTTCGATCCGGCCGACATCGCCATCGGCGGCGCCTTCGTCACCGTCGACGAGGACGGCGAGCTTGTCGTCGATCGCGGCTGGGTGCGTCCCGAGGACGAGCCGGTGGAGACCGTCGATGGAGAGGACACCGAAGGCGTCGAGCCGGAGGTCGGCATCGACGGCGATGACGATATGGCGGCCGACGCGCAGCACACCGTCGTCACCGTCAACGGCCAGCCGGTTGAGCCCGACGAGGAAGTGGACGTCATCAAGCCTCTCCCCGAGAAGCTGGTGATCGAGCTGTCCGCGCATCGCACCATCGCGCTGCGCAACGCAGTGGGTAGCAATCCGCACGTCGCCATGACGGCGGTGCTGCACAAGCTGGTTCGTGACACATTCAGGCGGTCCACGCGCGGCGCGAGCGTTCAAGTCTCGGTTCACGAGGTCTATTGCAGCAATCAGGGAACCGACCTCAAGACCACGCCCTACGCCAAGGCCGTGGACGAGCGGCACGCCGCATGGAAGGCCCAGGTCCCGACCGACGACGACGCGCTGTGGGATTGGCTCGACGCTCTTGACGGTGATGGCAGATTGGCGCTGCTCGCCCATTGCGTTTCCCTCGGGATCAACGCGCTTTACGAGAGGCCCAATCCCCTGAGCGCCAGCGGCATCTCCGAAAAGCAGCTCCAGGCTCGCATGGCGGAAACCGATCGCCTCGCCCGCGTGACCGATCTAGACATGGCGGAAGCCGGGTTCCGGCCCACCGTCGCGAACTATTTCGGTCGCGTGACGAAGAAGCGCATCCTCGAAGCCATCGCCGAAGGCGTTGGCGAGAGCACCGCCAATCTTCTCGACCTTCAGAAGAAGGACAAGATGGCGATGGCGTCCGAGGCCGAGGAGCGGCTTGCCAATACCGGCTGGCTCCCGGAACCCCTGCGCCTCTTCAGCGAGGAGCCGGCCGACGAGGCTGCGGCCGACGCGGACGAGCCTGATGTCGCGCTGCCCGACTTCCTCGCCGGCGACGGCGAAGTCGCCGCGACCGAAAGTGACGGCGATCCGGAGGCCCTTGTCGCCGCCGAATGACGCGCACCGACGGGGCGGCACCCGCCGCCCTGTCTCTCTTCCTCTTCCACCACACGGCCCGGCATCCCGCCGGGCCGTTTTCGTTTCAGGAGACACCTTCCATGTCAGCATCCCTCATATTCGACTGCGCGCCACTGGGCTCGCTGGTCACCTATTCGGACGGCGCCCCAAAGCCACCCACCCGCTTCACCAAGAAGCTCGCCGCCTGGGAGCGCCGCAACGGCGTCGGCCGCCTTGTGCGCAAGGAGCCCGGCCGCGAACGGCCGACCTATTCGTCCCCGCCTTGCTTCACGCTGCGCGAGGGCGACTTCAGCGCGGGCGGCATCATCCTGGTCACGGTGATGCACACCTACGGAATCGACAGCGATCTCCAGTTTCGCGTGGTCGAGCGCCCGAAGGTGGGTCAGGTCCGCGTCGTCCAGAATGTCGGCGACAACGTCGAGTTGCTGCACCTCGCCGACAACCGCGAGGCGGCCGAACTCTGGCTGGCGAAATCTGGATATACGCGGGCCCGGCTCGATGAAGTCACGGCCGATGAGGTGGGTGCGGATGCCGTCGAAGGCCGCGCCGCCTGATCACCCGACTTCACATTGACCCGGCCCGCAGTCGCACGACGGCGGGCCATCCTGTTTCAGGAGATCACCATGGCCATTCCCGATCACGCCCGCACCAATTTCAAAACGCTCCTGCGCGCGGCCGGCGACGGCAATCTCGCACTTATGGAGTGCCTCGATGCCGCGACCGGCGAGCATCGCTATGTCATTTGCGCGGTCAGCCGCGCGGACGACGGCGATTTCGTCATGACGCCCTTTGGCCACCTGGCGGACGGCAATCCCTACGACGCCTACCTCCCGCCCGATCCCGACGACCCGAACGGCTTCGTCCCGAGGGTCTGAGAGAAAGAGGGCTGACGGACCGGGGCAGGTTCGGGCGGGCGAAGACAGAGCGCCGTCCGGGCCTGTCCTTCAATCACTCTGGAGACCAGACTCATGACAATCGACCTCACCACCCGCAGGCCCGCGACCATCGTTCCCGACGACCGCCGCGAGAAGTTCCTGCCAGCCCTGTTCGGACTTCAGTTCCTGATCGTCGCCGAAAACACGGTCTATACGATCATGGAGCGCCTCAGCCCCTATGACTATGGCGGCGGCTTCTGGAGTTTCTACGAGCGCGACGGCAAACCGCTGTTCCTCGCACCCGACACCGATCGACGCTTCCGGATCGAAAGCGCGCTGACGGAGTTCCGTGGCGAGGTCTCCGCAGAGGCCGCCGGCATCATCGCCACGCTGTTCGTCTTGTCGCATCTTTCATTCAAGTTCGAGTCGAACCACCTGGCGGCCGGCTACCAGCGCCTCTTTGCCTATTCGGACGGACATCCCGAATCGTCCGCGATCTTCGCGGCCATCGACTGACTGGCACAAAGCGTCCTGCCGCGCGGCAGGACGCTTTTTTCATGCCCGCTGTGCCGCGGTTGCTGACGGCGAGAGTGAGAGAGGGGCCGGTTTGGCCGTGAGGGGTTGGAAGGCGGGAGAGAGGCTTCCGCCGCCCGTCGCAGGAGTTTCTCCAATGAACCGTAACCCCCAGACCACCTTCACGACGATCGGCGATGTTCTCGCGCGCCAGGTGATGCCGGACCTGCATCGCGCCGCAAGGCTCCCGCTCCGCGTCACCTGCATCGGCGTCGCCAGCTATGACGGCTCCGAGGAAGCCGACAGCTTCGACCGCACCGTCGTTATCGGCGAAGGCCCGACGCCCGAGGACGCCATGTGCGTCGCCAGCCAGCGCGTCTCGCGCGGCGACATCCGCATCGGCGCCGACGAGGCGCTGCGCTTTTCGCCCCGCTTCGCCGTCATCCTTGACCGCGAACACGGCCTGGTCTTGGCCGGTGCGATCCGGGCCGGAACCATCGTCTGGCAACAGCCGGTTTTCTCCGACGCCGAGGCACGCCGCGTCGTGACCGACGCCAGCCGGCTGCGCGGCCGCGCCTTCGCCGCCGCCGACCGCGGTGAGCACGTATCGGCCCGCGAGTTTCGCTATTGCGCCGGACTGCACGAGGCCCGGCTGGTCGATCCCATCTGGCGCGAGACCGCCACCGAGCTTCTGCGGCTGCCGCAGGCCGCGTGATCACCCAACCGACGTCCGCCCCTCGGCCCGGCCGCGTTCCGGGCGTTTAACCCACGGAGTTTCCCATGCCGAAATTTGTCGTCAGCGCTGGCCACGACGCCTTCGCCTACTACGAAACCGTCCTCGAGGCCGACACGCCCGAAGAGGCACGAAAGCTCGCCGAGAGCGTCCACTACGATGGCGAATGGTTCGCCACCGGCCATGTGCAGGAGTTCGACGACTACGAGATCGACGAGTATCACGGAGTTCGCCTGCTCGAAGAGGGCGAGACCGTCGAAGCATTCCTGACCATCGACGTCACCGCCCAGGAACGCGACGCCGTGCTGACGGGCCTGCGGCTCCTTCAGCTCGCCGTTGCGCGCGGTGACATCGACCAGGCGCTCAAGAGCATCGTCACGAATGACGACACGCACGCCGGCCTCGATCTCACCCAGATCGACGCCCTGTGCGAGCGCATCAACGTCTAGGAGGCGCGCATGTATGCCACCTATCTGCGCCTCGACATCTTCGTGTGGGACAGCGACCGCACCGTCATCCGCGCCGCGCGCGGCAGGCTCGCCCGAACCGCCCGCTGCGATCCCGCCAAGCGGGATGCACGCAAGCAGTTCTACCGCGACATGCTACGCCACCATGCCGATGCCCAGCGGCTGGCGAGGCATTTCCGTCTCTGACGCTACCGGCGTCGCAATCCCCCAAATCCTGCCCGGCCTCGCGCCGGGCTTTCTCGTTTCAGGAGGCCGTCATGCCCGTTTACACCATCGAGACCACCCGCTTTCTGCCGTCCTACCGGCATCGCACCTATCGCGACGACACGGTTGCGGGAGCTTGCCGTCAGGCCGTCGAGGATAAGGACTGGAGAGGCATGACGCTTGATCGCGAGTGTGCAGGAGAAACCTTCGTCACGGGAATCTGGAAAGGCGCCGAGGCAAGCCGATCCGCCCCGCCGGTTCTCATCCCCTCGCATTTCGAGGAATCCATTCAGCGCAGGGCGAGACAATTCGAGGTCCTGCATGGCCTTCTCAAAATGCTGCTCGATGACGTCAGGGCCGGCCGGCCATCGTCCGACGAATGGATAGAGCGAGCCGCCTCCGCCGTGGCGCGCGGCGACGCGATCTTGGCGGATGCGCGCGACCCGGAAGAGCCCACGGACGATGGTGGAACGGCGGACGACGTCTCTCCATCAGGAGAAGGGCCATGATGCGCGCCATCTATTCCGATCTCCCCGTCACGGTGCTGGACACCGAACGCGTCGTTCTCCGCGCGGCGGTGAAGCGTTTGCCTGCCTGGGTGCGGCGCGATCCATGCCGCCGGCTCCTTCGCCGGAAGTTCTACCGAGAGATGCTGCGATGCCACGCCCAGGCGCAGCGCGGCGTCAGCCTGACCCTGCACTGACCCCGATCCCGTCTTCCCACAAACCGCCCCGGCCCTCGCGCCGGGGCTTCTCGTTTCAGGAAACCGACATGGCCGAATTCTTTACCCATTTCTCTTGCGTGCTCGATGTAGGCACTCCCGACAACGCCGCTCGCGCTCTCGACCTCTACAACGCACTCTCGGCGGAAAATGCCGCCGAAGATCCACCATCGGACGGGTTTGTCCTTTCGATCCAGCCCGAGCATGGCGGAACCACGCTCTGGATGCGCGATGACGTCACCGGCGATCCCGAGCATGTCATCCAGTTCGTCAAGCGCTGCGCCGCCGAGTTTGGCCTCAAGGGGTTGTGGGGCTTCCAATACGCCAACACCTGTTCGCGGCCGCGCATCAATGCTTTCGGAGGGGGCCTGCACGTCCTTGATCTCGCCACGGGCAAAACCGTCGATTGGCTTTACACCGATGGTTGGCTTGCCACCGTGCTGGACGGAGGCAACCCCTATGACTGAGGCAAGCGCCCAGCCTTCCGGCGGGGCGCTGTTGTCACGCCAACCAGTTCACCGTCTGAGAGGGAGAGGAAGGCCGGGGAAGGGTTTGAACCTGTGCGGTCGAGAGAGAGCGCCATGCGGGTTCTATCCCGTTCCGCTCTCCCGAGGTTCCCACCATGACCATGACTTCCGCATCCGCGGCGGCATCCGCCACCGCGTCGCTCTCGCTCGCCGCCGAAACCGATGTTGCCGCCTGCGTGTTCGACGCGGCCGGCCTGCTGCTTCCCCATCTCGAACGCGGCCAACGTGTAGATGCCGCCACGTTGCGCGCCGCGATGGAGTCCGCCTTCGGCGCCTCCGACGCGACCGGCGCATGGACCTGGAAATCCGCATACGAGGCGTGCGAGGCGGCGACCGTCCTGTTCATCCGGAGATACGGGAAGGCGCTGTTGCGTAAAGCCGGCTCCCCGGCCGACAGCCTGCCGCTGTTGGTCAGGATCGCCGGGCTGCTGCCGACGCATACCCGCCGCTCCGAGGAAGCGCAGACCTTCCAGCAGTTCTCAACCCCGATCCCGCTCGGCCTGGCCGCAGTGACCGCCGCCGCCATCACCCCGACCGACCGTGTGCTCGAACCCTCAGCGGGGACCGGCCTCCTCGCCATTCTGGCCGAGATCGCCGGTGGCGCGCTCGTTCTCAACGAGCTGGCCGAGATGCGCGCCGGGCTGCTCTCCTCCCTCTTTCCGGCCCTGACCATCACCCGCTTCGACGCGGCCCAGATCGACGATCATCTCGATCCGGCCATGGTTCCGTCCGTCGTGCTCATGAATCCGCCATTTTCCGTGATGGCGAATGTCGAAGGCCGCATGGCCGAAGCCACGTTTCGCCATATCGCCTCGGCGCTCGCGCGCCTTGCGCCCGGCGGCCGGCTGGTGACGATCACCGGCGCCAGCTTCGCGCCAGACAATCCGGCCTGGACCTCGGCCTTCACCCGTCTGCAGGAACGCGGTCGCGTCGTCTTCACATCGGCGATCGACGGGTCCGTTTATGCCAAGCACGGCACGACGATCGACACACGGCTCACGATCATCGACAGGCTGCCGGCCGACGATCCGGCGATCTTCCCTGGCGTTCCAGGCGTGGCGCAAGACGTCGCCACACTGATGGGATGGATCGCCGAACAGGTTCCGCCCCGGCTCGCGGTCGAATTGCCCTTCCTGTCTGCCGCGTCGCCGGCCGCGTCCGCGCCCCGCACCGTGCGCGGCTATCTCAACCGGACCGCGCGGATCGCGCGCCCTGTTCCGCCCGCCACGCCGGAGGCGGCACCCCTCCATTACGAAACCCATGATTGGCAGGCCGCCGAGGGCGGCCACATCGGCGACGCGATCTACGAGGACTACGGCCTTCAGGTCCTCCGCATTCCCGGCGCCCAGGCCCATCCGACCAAGCTCGTCCAGTCCGCGGCCATGGCGAGCGTCGCGCCGCCAAAGCCGAGCTATCGGCCGCATCTGCCAAAGAACGTCCACATGCTCCTATCGGACGCGCAGCTTGAGACCGTCATTTATGCGGGCGAGGCCCACTCGGACCACATCCCCGGCGCCTGGACGGTGGACGACACGCTCGACGTTGTCTCGGCCGCGCCGGAGGACGCCGTGGACGCCCTCCTGTTCCGCCAAGGATTCATGATCGGCGATGGCACCGGCGTCGGGAAGGGCCGGGAATCTGCCGCCATCATCCTCGACAACTGGATGCAGGGCCGGCGCAAGGCGGTCTGGATCTCGAAGTCCGACAAGCTGCTGGAGGATGCCCAGCGCGATTGGGGGGCGCTCGGAATGGAGCGTCTGCTGATCTTTCCGCTATCGCGATTCCCGCAGGGCCAGCCGATCACGCTCGATGAGGGTGTCCTTTTTCTGACCTATGCCACGCTGCGCTCCGACGCGCGCGGAGAGAGGGTTTCCAGGGTCGAGCAGATCGTCCAATGGTTGGGTCCGAAGTTTGACGGAGTGATCATTTTCGACGAGGCGCATGCGATGGCCAACGCGGCCGGCGGCAAGGGCGAACGCGGAGACGTCGCCCCGTCCCAGCAGGGTCGGGCCGGCCTTCGTCTGCAACATGCGCTGCCCCAGGCTCGTATCGTCTATGTGTCGGCCACCGGCGCGACCACGGTGCATAATCTCGCCTATGCCCAGCGTCTTGGCCTCTGGGGCGGCGAGGATTTCCCGTTCGGGACACGCGCCGAGTTTGTCGAGGCGATCGAGGGCGGTGGCGTCGCGGCCATGGAAGTTCTCGCGCGAGACCTACGCGCGCTCGGCCTCTACACCGCCCGTTCGCTCTCGTTCGCCGGCGTCGAATACGAGCTGGTCGAACACGAACTGACGTCCGAGCAGACCCGCATCTACGACGCCTATGCCGGGGCGTTCGCCATCATCCATAACAATCTGGATGCAGCGATGGAGGCGTCGAATATCACCGGCTCGTCCGGCACCCTGAACCGGCAGGCGAAGTCGGCGGCGCGCAGCGCCTTCGAATCCGCCAAGCAGAGGTTTTTCGGCCATCTGCTCACGTCGATGAAAACCCCGACGTTGATCCGCTCGATCGCCCGCGATCTGGAGGAAGGCCACGCAGCCGTCATCCAGATCGTTTCCACCGGCGAGGCACTGATGGAACGCCGGCTGGCGGAATTGCCCACCGAGGAATGGAACGACGTCCGCGTCGACATTACCCCAAGGGAATATGTGCTCGACTATCTTGCCCATTCCTTCCCGGTGCAGCTCTACGAGCCGTTCACCGATTCCGAGGGCAACCTGTCGTCGCGGCCCGTATCGCGCGCGGGCCAGCCAGTCGAGTGCCGCCAGGCGGTGGCCCGGCGCGACGGGCTTATCGCCAAGCTCGCCAGCCTGCCGCCAGTCCCCGGCGCGCTCGACCAGCTCGTCCAGCATTTCGGCACCGACACCGTGGCCGAAGTCACGGGCCGGTCCCGGCGTATCGTCCGCAAGGTCGGCCACGGCGTCACCGTCGATCGGTTGGTGGTCGAGAACCGAGCGGCCTCGGCCAACCTCGCCGAGACCCAGGCGTTCATGGACGACGCCAAACGGGCGCTGGTGTTCAGCGACGCGGGCGGCACCGGCCGGTCCTACCATGCCGAACTGTCGGCGAAGAACACGCGACTGCGCGTCCACTATCTGCTCGAAGCCGGCTGGCGGGCCGACACCGCCATTCAGGGGCTCGGCCGGACGCATCGCACCAACCAGAAGCAACCGCCGCTGTTCCGGCCGATCTCGACCAATGTGAAGGCGGAGAGGCGCTTTCTCAGCACCATTGCGCGGCGGCTCGACACGCTGGGCGCGATCACGCGCGGCCAGCGCCAGACCGGCGGCCAAGGGCTGTTCCGGCCCGAGGACAATCTTGAATCGCACTATGCGCGGGATGCCTTGCGCCAGCTCTATCTCCTGCTCGTGCGCGGCAAGGTCGAAGGCTGCTCGCTCGAACGCTTCGAGGCCGCCACCGGCCTGAAACTGATGGACGAGAACGGCATCAAGGATGAACTTCCGCCGATCACAACGTTTCTCAACCGTCTGCTGGCCCTGACGATCGAGCTTCAGGGCATCCTCTTTGCGGTGTTCGAGCAGCTCCTGACAGCCCGCATCGAGGGCGCCATCGCTTCCGGCACCTACGACGCCGGGCTCGAAACGCTGCGCGCGGAGAGCTTCGTCGTCACCGATCGGCAGACGATCTACACCCATCCCCGGACTGGCGCCGAAACCCGTCTGCTGACGATCACGGAGCGGAGGCGCAACTGGCCGGTGACGCTCGAGGCCGCCCTGGCCGAGCTGGCCGACCCGCGCGCGAAGCTCCTCGTCAACGAGCAATCGAGCCGCGCGGCCGTGCAGGTTCCGACCACCAGCGTCATGCTCGACGATGGCGAGATCGAGCGGCGCGTCCGGCTGATCCGGCCGATGGAAAAACAGAACATTCCCACCCGTCTCCTGGGCGAGACCCGTTGGGTCGAAGCCGAGCGCGACGTCTTCGCCTCGACCTGGAACGCCGAGGTCGCGGAGGTGCCGGAGTTCTACGACGGCACCCTGCACATGGTGACGGGCCTACTGCTGCCGATCTGGAAGCGGCTGCCGAACGAGTCCACCCGCGTCTATCGGCTCCAGACCGACGCTGGCGAGCGCGTCATCGGCCGGCGCGTATCGCCGGCCTGGGTCGCGCAGGCCACCGCGACCGGGACGACGGCGCTCACGCCCGATGACGCCTTCACGGCGCTCATGGACGGTCGCACAGTACTCGATCTCACAGAGGGCCTTCAGCTTCGCCGCGTCCGCGTCATGGGCGCACACCGAATCGAGCTGTCGGGCTTTACCGACACGATGCGCGAGCGGCTGACGGCCTACGGGCTTTTTCACGAGATCATCTCGTGGAAGCTCAGGATGTTCGTGCCGACCGATGCGTCCGGCGTCGCGGTGCTCGGCCGTATCCTCGACCGCTGGTCGGTCGAGCGCATCGGCGAGCGGGAGGCGGCGTAATGTCCCGGCACGACGCCTCGGAGCTGGCAATCCGTCTCGGCCGGAGGGCCGAGGCGGTCTGCCGCCAATATCTCTCCAACGGTCGCCGCGAGGGCCACTACTGGCTGGTCGGCGACATCAACAACACGCCCGGCCGCTCAATGTATGTGCGCCTCACCGGCCCGGACAGCGGCAGGGGCGCAGCCGGGAACTGGACCGACGCAGCCGTTCCCGACGCCTATGGCGATCTGCTCGATGTGATCGGCGCGTCGATCGGACGGTCCGACTTCCGCGCCATCGCAGCCGAAGCCCGCCGCTTTCTGGCGCTGCCAGACCCCGATCCGCCGGATGGGATTGATCTCCATCGGAAGCCGGCACCGCCACGATCGCGCGAAGCCGCGCGCCGGCTGGTTGCCATCTCGCAGCCCATCCGCGGGACAATTGCGGAAATCTATCTGCGCAATCGCGGCATCACGGCGCTGCACGATCTCGGAAGCCTGCACTTCCATCCCGGCTGCTACTACCGATCCAGAGGGTCTCGCGTCACCCAGGCGTTGCCGGCGATGATCGCCTCCGTCACCGACCTCGCCGACGTGGTGACCGGAGCGCATCGCACCTGGCTCGCCACGGACGGCGCTGGAAAGGCGGCTGTCGAAACACCACGCCGGGCGATGGGCGACCTTCTCGGCAACGGTGTCCGGTTCGGACGGTCGGGCGCGGTGATGGCGGCCGGCGAAGGCATTGAGACGGTGCTGTCGGTCCGCTCGGGCCTGCCCCAGATGCCGATGATCGCCGCGCTATCTGCGGCACACCTCGCGGCCATCCAGTTCCCGCCGGGACTGCGCCGGCTCTATGTCGTCCGTGATCGAGACCCGGCCGGAAACCGCGCGCGGGACAAGTTGATCGCCACTGCTACGGCGGCTGGGATCGATGCGGTCGGGCTCGCACCTCGCGGAGGCGACTTCAACAACGATCTGCGCGATGACGGCCTCGGTGCTCTCATTGCGTTGCTGAAGGACCAGCTCCACCCCGACGATGCAGGCCGCTTCCTCAGCAGTTGAGCCATTGTGATCGAGCCCCGGCGATCAGACCGGCGCGATGTCGTGGGGTCATGCAGACCCCTTGTCCGTGTGCGGAGAGGCCGGCGACCTTGGCCTTCTGAGAGGGCGAGCGGCCCACAAACTGGCCGGACAGGCAATGGCCGCGTCCGGCTAATTTCCGCCGGCGGGGACGAGCCCCGCCTTTGCAGCGCGAAGCAAATTAGCCGGACCCGGCCATCGAGGCCCCCGCGAAAGCGCGGGGACTGCCAGACCGTCCCGCCCGTGGGCTTTCGTCGCCATGAAGGCCGCGGCGGTCGCGGCTACCTCACAAGGAGCACCGGGATGACCCAACACGACGACGATTTCGAGCCGGTCCACACCTCGTCCCCAACCGATCACGTCCTCAACGAGTTGCAGCTCTACGGCTACCGCCCATTCGAGGATGAACCCGATCCTCGCCCGCTGCCCGAGGGCAACATGGTGGCAGGCGCCATCGCCGACATCTTCGACGCCCTGGTTGCCACGCTCGGCGATACCCGCCTTGAACCCGATCTCGACGAGTTGCTCTGGGGAACGGTCAACCTGTTCCACCGCGCAGCCGGCCGAATCGAACGCGAGCTTGACGACAACGAACTTGCCCAGCGCCGGCTTCAGCGGGAGCAGGACGGCTCGGAAGTGAAATCCACCGAGCTGGAGCGCCTGACGGCAGAGGGCCAGACCCTGATCGAGCGGCGCAACGCCTTCGAGCTGATGCGCGACCAGGCCAGTGATCACTTCGAGCGCCAGACCGGCACGCCGTGGCGGCCGCGCACCGGCTCGCTGGTCAACCATCGCAACCTGACGGCGGCGGTGATCGACAGCCGCGACTTCCTGGCTGCCCGGCGCCGCGCCGAGAACGAGGTGATGCTACCCTCCGGTCCGGTAGTTGCGGTCTCGGGCGGCACCGACTTCAACGACCACCACTTCATCTGGGCGAAGCTCGACCAGGCCCTTGAGAAGCGGCCCAACATGGTGCTGATGCACGGAGGCTCCGATCGCGGCGCCGAGAAGATCGCCGCCCGCTGGGCAGATGACCGCAAGGTCAAGCAGATCCCGCTGAAGCCGGACTTCAAGAAGTATCCGGCGAAGCAAGCGCCCTACAAGCGCAACGACGCGATGCTCGAAATCCTCCCGGTCGGCGTCCTCGTCTTTGGCACCGGCGGGATTCAGGGCAATATCTACGACAAGGCCCGCAAGCTAGGCATTCCGGCCCGGATGTATGAAGGTGGCGCGTGAGCGCCACCTTCCTCCCGTCGACGGACACCGGCTTGCCGACGATCCGAGAGCGTCCACGTGTCGGCGCGGCAATGCCCCCCAAGCCCACCGTCACGGCTCCTGTAGCGACCGCAAGCAGCGAGGCGCAAGCCGCCGCATCCTCTCGGAGAGCATCCCGGTGCC
Organism: Terrihabitans aquatilis; assembly: GCF_052542005.1. Classification (NCBI taxonomy): domain Bacteria; kingdom Pseudomonadati; phylum Pseudomonadota; class Alphaproteobacteria; order Hyphomicrobiales; genus Terrihabitans; species Terrihabitans aquatilis. The sequence continues at coordinate 573,450 of NZ_JBOCUO010000002.1, forward strand.
GCCGATGACGAGGCTCGCAGCTTCGCCGTTCATCGCCGTGCGCCGCAAATAAACACCTTGCCCGCGATAGTGTTTCGGGCGATTCTACCGTCTAGCAAGGAGGCCGCCATGTCACTCATCCTGCTTGCGATCACCGCCGCGATCGTGGTGTGCGTCATCGCATATTACTTCGCCATCTACGCCCTTCCGTTCATGGTCGGGCTAACGGCATTCCAGTGGGTCTATGCCACGGAGGCGGGCGTCCTCATGTCGGGACTCGCGGCGCTCGGTGCTGCGCTGGCGTCCGTCGCCCTCGTGATCGCGGTCGTCGGCATTGCCAGGAACCCGGCGGTTCGGCTTTTCGCGCTCGCTGTCTTCGCAATCCCCGCGTTCATCGCCGGCTATGCTCTGATCTACGGCATTTTGAAGAACGCCACAGATTCCGCAATCCTCCTCAACTCGGTTGGCATCACCGCCGGCGTCATTGTCGGCATCGCCGCGATCGTGAATCTTAACGCGCTCGGTGAGGCCGCGTTGTCGCGGTAGGTGCTTGCCGCCCGATTCGACTAAAGCCGGGACGGATGACCACCGAGTGCATCGGCATCGGACTGTCGCTTGAGGATCGGCTTGAGATCGGTGCCGACCGCCTAGTTCCCCACAGCGGCCGACGAAAACTCACCATCGGCCGATACCTCGGCGGGGTCCATCTCAACGCCTATGGAATCCACGTTCGATCGTCGCTTTCACCGGATCACTCAGCTTCATGCACTTCGCACGTCGTCGTTCATGTGCGACGTCGAGCCGCGACGGGCGCCAAACACTGTCTCCTGTCCGAGCCACCCCGCCCGTGGACGGTTCCGTCTCCGAACCGGAATGCGGCTGAGAAAGGAAGGTCGACGGCGCATCTGGTTTTGACGTTAGATGCGGTCTCGATACCAAGTCTTTGCCGAAGAGGACGGTGTTTCGGCACTTCGCCCCGTTTGGGTTCTGCGGAAGGACATATCCCTCCTCCTCGATGAATCCCTAAGTCCGTTCGGCCGCCGCCCGCAACCCCCACGCCTTTCCGACCGTGTTGGCGCTGAAGCGCCTGCCCGCACCACTCGGGGCGTGAGGGCAAGCCGCCGACGAGTCGGCGATTGCAAACGGCTTCCGCCGGCCTTGGCCGGGTTCACGTCGGAGGGACGGTCCCTCCGGCGAGAGCAAACGGAGACATGAAATGACCAACATCGTTATCCTCAACGGCAATCTCGGCGCCGATCCCGAAATCCGCAACACCGGCAACGGCAACCGCGTCGCCAACTTCTCTCTCGCCACCTCGCGCCCGCGCTACGCTGACGGCAACATCGTCCGGGACGAGAACGGCCGCGCCGTGCAGGACACCGAATGGCACCGGGTCGCCGCCTTCAACGGCCAGGCCAAGTCCGCCGAGAAGTGCGTGAAGGGCATGAAGGTGCTGGTGATCGGACGCAACAAGACCTCGAAGTGGACGGATAAGGAAGGCGTCACGCGCTACACCACCGAGGTCATCGCCGAGAAGATCGAGTTTCAGGCTTGGCCGAAGCGCTCGAACGATGGCGGCGGCGCCAACGATCCCGACGACGAAATCCCCTTCTGAGGCGTCCGATCAAGCCCCCGGCGGCGAGAGCCGCCGGGGCTTTAGTCATGTTCACCGGCCGGCAGGACGCTGCGGCGAACCCTGTCGTTTCCCATCGCGCCGCGCCGCCTCGCATCCCGCCGTCGTCGCGCTGCCGCGGACGCCTGCTTCCGCCGCGCTCTTATCCTTCCTTCGACACCCATCACGTCCATTCGGCTTTCCCGCGCAAGAGGAGACTCCGGGGCAGAACGCCGGGGCTTCGGGGGCGCGGCATTTGCTCCCTGAATCCGGACGATCCTCCCGCTTCATAGCGCATTCCGTCCACCGGAACGCGGACCTGACGTTCAACCCGTAAAGGGTCGGCTACGCCGTTGGCGTGCCGCCTCGTGCGGCTGCGCCTTCCGAGGTGATCGCGGCCGCAACCCGGAAGTCCGGCGCCTGTCGCGGGGATGCTCCCCGCATCAAGACAGGAGCAAAGACAATGCCACTCTCCCGCAACCTCGCCTTCGAACGCGCCTGGAGCCTCGCCATCTCGCTCATGGTGAGCATCGTCGTCTTCCAAGCCGGAGACGGCAGTTTCGGCGTCATGCCCGAATCCGAATACGACGGCGACGATGGCGCAGTCATTCACACATTCGACCCGCATGCGGCGTGACAGGCCGGGCCGCCGCCGGTGCTCGAATCACCGGCGAGCGGCGCTCTCCACCGACGCACCTTCTAGCGGCCGACGCCTCTGAGAATGCTTGATGTCTACCGCGAAAAACGACTATAATAGCCGTATTTCTGGCGCCTACGCCCCAAGTTGTGGCGGTGATCTGTGGCATGATCACTGCCCGACAGGTTCGGGCCGCGCGGGCGTTGCTTGATTGGACACAAGAAGCGCTAGCAGAAGAGGCCCTCGTATCGCTGACCGCCCTCAAACGCCTCGAAGACAGGCGCGACCTGAAAGTCCACGAGTCGACGCGAGTTCAAGTTCAGCGCGCGCTCGAAAAGGCCGGCGTCGTATTCATCGCGACCGAAGGCGGGCGCGGTGTCATGCTGGTTCAAAGGCCGAACGCTACGATCACGTCCTGACTGCCTCGCGCACGCACATTCTCCACGGCCGAGGATTCCCGCTACCCATCGCGGGCAAGCTGAAATAATGATTGCCTGCGCGGCGGCCTTGACGAAATCGTGTTGAGACGGATGTTGACCGTGACTCGCTCCGCCTTCCTCGAAGAACCGCCCCTGAGTGACGAACTCACCGAATACGACCGGGCACATTTCAAGCTCTACATGCGTCTGCTGCACGCCGAAGCCAGCGGTTCCGATTGGGAGGAGGCGGTCGAAATCCTATTCGGGATCGACCCTTGCGAGGAGCCTGAGCGCGCCTTGCGTGTCCACACCGCCCATCTTGCTCGCGCCCGCTGGACGAGCGAGCACTTCTACCGCGAGATGGTTCGGCAAAGTCGTCACTGAACAAGCATTGCGCGACACCCGACACCTGTTGCGCCACCGCTGGCTTCACAGAAACGCGTTGCCTCGGAATCAATCAACATTCGGATGTGTAGATTTCGGGGAGGACACCGATGGTTCCCGATACATCCCATTGGCGAGACGAGGCCGCCTACGATTACCTCGATCATGTGCCGGCCGCCGGGTTCGCTTGGGAATGGTTGCGTCGCAACGCACACTACCAGCACGACTACGAAACGCTCCTGCGCGAAGCGCCGGACAGGACCGAGCTTGAGGAGGTTATCCAGCGCCGCTGGGGGTTGCGATTTCCCGGCGATGCCGTCCCATACATGGGTGGATCAACTCGTCCTCTGGTCGGCGGAGAGTCACAGCGGCGTGCTGCCGCTCGTCGCGGTTCCTCGTGAGCTTCCTGTCGGCGAAGGTTCGGCATCGCTCGATCTCGGCCGCGCGATCGTAGCCTCCGACGGCCTGCATCTGCGCTATCGAGATGCCGGCGCTGACGTCCAACTCCTTGTCCTTGACGGGACTTCGCCCGGCGCGCCACTGGCCGCGCTCGTGCTGCTCGACGCCGACGCGTTCGACCGCCTTCAGGAGATCGAGCGGTTCTGGCGCGCCCTTCTCGGTCGCCCCGTTCCGGTTGACCGGCGCCTGACCATGCAGCAGCGCCGCAAGCTGCGCCTGATGCTTCAGGCCGTCGACGGCCGCGCGCAGCAGGCCAGCTTGCGGGAGATAGCCGAGGTGCTGTTTGGTCCCTCCCGCACGGCTGAGCACCCGTGGAAAACCTCACCCTGGCGAGGCCGCGTCAACCGGCTCGTTCGGGACGGACGGGCCATGATCGCGGGCGGCTATCGGCGGCTCCTCCACCAGCGGCGTCGTCATGCCTGACCGCGATGCGCCATCTTGCCAATCCATACAAAATTTTGTATAGGAGATGAGATGCCTGAGCCGAAGCCTGTCGAGTTCCGGGGTAGCGCCCTCGACGATCTGCGCGCATTTCCCACCTCGGCGAGGCGTGAGGCCGGTCACCAACTGGATCAGGTGCAGAGCGGCCGCCAGCCCGACGACTGGAAGCCGATGCCCACCATCGGGCAGGGCGTTCAGGAGATCAGAATACGCGATGCGTCCGGCGCGTTCCGCGTCATCTACGTCGCGAAGTTCGCCGATGCTGTCTACGTGCTGCATTGCTTCCAGAAGAAGACGCAGCGCACCGCAAAGACCGATCTCGATCTGGCCACACGGCGGTATCGGGACTTGATGAAGGAGTTGGGCTGATGAGCAAGAACCGCTTCAAGAACGTGTGGGACGCCATCGAAGACACGCCCGCCGCGGCCGAGAACATGAAGCTCCGCTCGGCGCTGATGATGGCCCTGAAGGACCATATCGACCGCACCGGCATGAGCCAGTCCGACGCGGCCAAGGTATTCGGTGTCACACAGCCGCGCGTGTCTGATCTCGTGCGCGGCAAGATCGACTTGTTCGCGTTGGACACGCTTGTCAACATGGCGGCCTCCGCTGGCCTCCATGTCGAGCTGCGCATCCGCGAAGTCGCCTGACCCGACCGCGCTGGCAGCGTCCCATCGACGCACGATTTCCCACCTTCCTCCTCACAGTCTGCAAACCTTGTTTGCGTGATCTCACGCCATAGACGCGGGCGGGCATCGGCCCACCGCGCTTAGCTCAATGGCGTCGATGGGTGTTCGAATTAGGCACCCCCTAACTGCGTCCTCCCCCCTCGCGTCCTTCCTTCGCCACCGTGGCCTCCATCCGCCGCCAATCGGCAGCGGCTCCTGACGAACCCACGGAGGCCCGATTATGTCCACCAAAATAGCGGCATTGCCGCCGCGCTTTCTGCGCACCAAGGAAGCGGCCGAGTTTCTCGGGCTGTCGCCCCGCACACTGGAAAAGCATCGCACTTACGGCACCGGCCCCGCTTATCGCAAGCTCGGCGGCCGCGTCGTCTACGCCGTCGACGACCTGGAAGCCTGGGCCGATCGCGGTGCCGTCACCTCGACGTCCGATCCGCGCGGCACCGTCCTGCCGGCCAAGCGCCACGATCCCCAGCCACCGGCCCATTCCGGCCGCTATGCGCGCTGAGGCAACCGTGCCGCGCCGTCGCTTTGCCGCATCTGAACGCTCCACCCTCGACCCCTTCGTGGTCGCGACGGGTGCCGCCGTGCCGCGCGACCAGCGCGACCTCATGGAGCGCCCGTTCTTCTCTCTCGCGAAGTCCCGCCGCACCCGTCCGATCCTCTACGAGTCGGGCGAGATCCGCGTCGAGGTCTATGCCGTGGCGGAGCACGGCATGGCCACCATATGGGATGCGGACGTGCTGATCTGGGCCGCCAGCCAGATCGTCGAGGCGCAGAACCACGGCCTTTCGACATCACGGTTCCTGCGCTTTACACCCTACCATCTGCTCACCGCCATCGGCCGCGAGACCGGAGCCAGCGACTACCGCCTGCTCAAAGCAGCGCTCACCCGACTGCAATCGACGGCCGTGCGCACGACCATCCGGCACGGAGAGCATTGGCGGCGGCATCAGTTCTCCTGGGTGAACGAATGGGAAGAGCTGACGACGCACTCCGGCCGCGTCGAAGGCATGGAGTTCGTCCTGCCCGACTGGTTCTATCGCGGCGTCGTCGACCGCTCGCTGGTGCTGGCGATCGACCCCGCTTACTTCCGGCTCAAGGGCGGCATCGAACGCTGGCTCTACCGCGTCGCGCGCAAGCATGCAGGCCACCAGCCGCATGGCTGGCTGTTCGACGTTCCGCACCTTCACGAGAAGTCCGGCAGCCTCGCGCGTGTCTCTGATTTCGCCATCGACATCCGCCGCATAGCGGCCCGCCAGCCGCTGCCAGGATACCGCCTGCGCGTCGAACGCGACGGCCGCCGAGAGATGTTGCGCTTTCTCCCTGCCGGAGATTCCCGCGGGCCTGTGGATGGTCCTGTGGAAACCATCGGGAGATCAGGCGCACGCACTATCGGGAGATCAGGCGCAATCCTATCGGGAGATCAGGCGCACAAACCCCAGCTAAGCCTCTGGCCGGAAAGTGCGATTCCGGGCCTTAACAGAGAATCTAACAGAGATTCTAACTTTCTTCTGGGCCCGGAAGATGGGGAAAACCCGGTCGTTGGCCCCGGCAACGGCACGGCCGACGCTCCCGGGACGCACAACGCCGAAGCCGTCACGCTTCCTCTCGATCTCGACGCGGGAGGCGACCGATGAGGCCTCCCGCCGACGTGCGCGGTGCCTACAAGGCTGCACCGCACCTCACCCATGTCGAGCTGACCTGGCGCGAAGGCCGTGTCGAGCACTGGCTTCGCTTCGGACATCCGGCCGCGGAGCAGCGCATTGACCGATTTCGCCGCATCGTCAGCTTCACGCCGGATAGCGTCATCGCTTTCGTCCGGTGGGCCTCTAACGGCTATGGAACAGTCGTCTCCCGCATCGACATTGCCCGAGCGGTGCGCCCCGGCGAAGCCTATCAGACGCTCCCCTTCGTGCGGCGAGGCGGCGAGCTGCTGCTGTCGATCAAAGGCTGGCCCAAGGTCGAAAAGGTGTTGCTCGCCATCGACGCCGTTGAGGCCCTCGGCCTCGATCCGGCCGAGGCCGCTCCCGACCATTGGCGGCATGTTCACAGTCGCCTGACGGTCGGCCAGGAGCCGCGTGCCTACACCCCCGAACGGCACCGGCTCTGGCTCTTGCGGCGGGAGATTACGCCATGATCCCGCGCCGCCCGGATCGTCCCGACCTCCAGTCAACGCAGCGGCAGGATCATGCGGCGGTGCTCCTCACCGGAGACTGTCGTGACCTCATGCCCGCGCGAGGGCCGTTCGACATGATCCTCGCGGACCCGCCCTACGGAGAAACCTCGCTTGGCTGGGACCGCCGCGTCGCGGGATGGCTGCCGCTCGCACGCGCCGCACTCCGACACAGCGGCTCGCTATGGGTTTTCGGTTCGCTGCGGTCGTTCATGGCGACCGCCGACCTGTTCGCCGATGCCGGATTCCGTCTCGCTCAGGAGATCGTCTGGGAAAAGCAGAACGGCACCAGCTTCCACGCTGACCGCATCAAGCGCGTTCACGAACTCGCCGTCCAATTCTACCCGGCCGAGTCCGCTTGGCGCGACATCTACAATGACGTGCAGACGACGGCCGATGCGACGGCGCGCACCGTGCGCCGGAAACAACGCCCGCCGCACACCGGCCAGATCGGCGCCGGCCACTATGTCAGCCATGACGGCGGGCCGCGCATCATGCGGTCGGTCATCTTCGTCCGCAACGCCCACGGTCGGGCCATCCATCCGACCGAAAAGCCGTCCGCGCTTCTGGAGATCCTGATCCGCACGAGCTGCCCGCCGGGCGGTCTGGTCGGCGACTGGTTCGCAGGCTCGGGCGCGGCCGGTGAAGCCTGCCGGCTCGCCGGCCGCCGCTATCTCGGCTGCGAGATCGACGCCGACATGGCCGAGCGCGCCCGCGCGCGCATCGCCGCCGTCCTCCCGCTCGGTGGAATCGGCCCGCGGCCCGCTTCAGACGCGGAGCATGAGCGATGACGAGACGCCGCATCACTCTCCTTTCCATGCTCGCCGGAGCAGCCCTGGTCGCTGCGCCCGTATGGACCGGGCACGGCCCCCGCTTCATCTGGAACGCCTCGGCCAGCGTTCCGATCGGGCTTTACGCCATCGAGCCGATTGGCCGGATCGACGTCGCCGATCTCGTTGCGGTGATGCCCCCCGCGCCGCTCGCCGAGTTCCTCAACGAGCGCGGCTATCTCGCCCGCAACGTCCCGCTCATCAAGCGCGTCCTCGCCCTCTCGGGCACGATCGTCTGCCGGCGCGGCACGACGATACTCGCCTATGACCATGCCTATGGGGACGCCCGCGAACGTGATGCGCTGGGCCGCCCTCTGCCGTCCTGGCAAGGCTGCCGGCAGCTCGGCGAAGACGAGGTGTTCCTGATGAACTGGGACGCCGCCGACAGCTTCGACGGCCGATATTTCGGTCCGCTTCCCACCAGCTCGATCACCGCCCGCGTAATCCCCGTCTGGACTGACGAGGCCGGCGACGGCCGCTTCCGATGGCGTTCTGCCGACCCGGCTCTGGAACCGTGATCCCTTCCGCAACCGCCACCGCAAAGGAGCATTCTCATGGCGATCATCGCAAAATTCGTCCGCAACGAGGAGGGCTTTTCCGGCAGCCTCAAGACCCTGACACTCGACCGGGAACTCCTCATGCTGCCAGTCGAGAACCCGAATCCGGACAGCGACACGGACTATCCAGACTACCGCATCTGGCTGGCCAGCAAGCACGGTCCCTTCGGCGCGGCATGGAAGCGCGCGGGCGAGCAGGCCGGAACCGGGTTCAACATCCTGCTCGAAGATCCGATGTTCGGGCCACCCATCCGGGGGCATATGTTCCAGACCGACGAGCAAGGCCAAACCTGGTCGGTGCGCTGGTTCCCCCCGAAAAAGCAACCCAGGCAGGACTGACCTATGCCCGTTCTCTGCATCCGGCAGGCGGGTCGGCGGTGCGGCGTTCGTCGCCGCATCGCCTCCCTTCTCCTTTCCGGCTTCGTCCTCGCCATCGCGCCGTCGGCCACCACGATGGCGCAAGCCGTGCCGGCCGAACGCCCCGAGATCGTCGGTCCCTACGCCGTGTATATCGCCGAGGCCGCACACCGTTTCGGCATGCCCGCGATGTGGATCGCGGCCGTCCTCGACGCCGAAAGCGCTGGCGATCCGCGCGCCGTTTCCTCTGCTGGTGCGCGGGGATTGATGCAGGTCATGCCCGATACCTGGGCCGAGTTGCGTGTCCGGTATCGGTTTGGCAACGACCCGTTCGCAGTGCGCGACAACATCATGGCCGGCGCCGCATATCTGCGCGAGATGTGGGACCTTTACGGCGATGTCGGTGCGATGCTCGCCGCCTACAATGCCGGGCCCGGCCGCTACGACGAATACCTCTCCACGGGCCGCCCCCTGCCGGCCGAGACGCGCGCTTACGTCGCCGCGCTCGCCCCTGTTCTCGGCGGCGAACCGCTGCCCGAAGGCGCGATTTCCCGTCCTCCCGTTCCGGCCGATTGGCGAGAGGCACCGCTGTTCGTTACGGGCTTCGACGCCGTTCCGACAGCGCCTCACTCGCCGTCGGAGGCGGCCGATCCGGCGACCGGCGAGACCATCTTCGTCCCCCGTGCAGGCGGCGGAGACCGGCCATGACCGGCTTCGCAACCTCGCGCGCGCTGGCGCATGGCCGGGCAGGAATGACGGAAGGGAGGGCCGATCTTCGACCTACGACAGTCGGAGGGCGAGATAAAAGCGGCACGCCATTTTGCCGTAAGCCATTGCCATCGCATGTCTTTTGGCGTGCCAGCCGGTCGGGCCGTGTGCCACGGCCAAGTGGTTTCTTCGCGATTTCAACGGCTTGCGCGACCCCAAGCCCGTTTGCGGACCTCCGAGGGAGGCCGGCATGAGCGACGGCGACCGCGATTTCAACGTCCGTCCGGGACGCATCCGCTCGACCCGCGCGCCGCGCCAGAAGAGCTTCGTCAATCAGGTGCTACGCGCCGCGCAGAAGGTCGGCCACACATCAACCTACAAAGCACCGGGCAAAGGTTCGTCCAATCGTGGTCGCTCGACCTTCGGGCGCGGCAGGAACAGCTTCAGTCGCACGCGCCTCTTCGGCTCCAATCGCCGCGTCGTGGTCAAGGCCCGTATCGCGCGCCATGGCGGCCGGGCCTACCGCGCCGCACCGCTCTCCGCGCATCTCAACTATCTCAAGCGCGACGGCGTGAGCCGTGACGGCGAGAACGGCATCATGTTCGACGCCGTGTCCGACGTGGCTGACGATCGCGGCTTCGCCGAGCGTTGCCAGGATGACCGGCACCACTTCCGCTTCATCGTTTCACCCGAGGACGCGGCCGAGATGACCGACCTCAAGGGTTTCACCCGCGATCTCGTCAAGCAGATGGAAGCCGATCTCGGCACCCACCTCGACTGGGTCGCCGTCGATCACTGGAACACGGACAACCCGCACGTCCATCTCCTTGTCAGGGGCGTTGACCAGACCGGCGCCGATCTCGTCATCTCCCGCGACTACATCAGCCACGGCCTGCGCTCACGCGCCGAGGAACTGGCCGGGATCGAGCTGGGACCGAAGCCGGAGCAAGAAATCCGCTCGGCTCTGGAAAAGGAAGTCACGGCCGAACGGTGGACGCGGATCGATGTCGAGATCCGCATCGCCGCCAACGACGTCGGCTATATTGACCTGCGGCCCGACAACCCCCGAGCCGGCGATCCCGAAATCCGACGCCTGATGGTCGGCCGACTCCAGCATCTCGAGAAGATGGACCTCGCCACATCGGCCGGTCCTGGCGAGTGGATGGTGGGACTGGAGGCCGAACGCACCCTGCGCGACCTTTCGATGCGCGGTGACATCATCAAGACCATGCACCGCGCCTTTTACGAGCAGGGGCGAGACCGGGGCGTCGCCGATTTCGCGATCGACGCCGGCAAGGCCGGCCCACCCATCATTGGTCGGCTGGTCGACAAGGGCTTGCACAACGAGCTGACCGGCGAAGCCTATGCCGTGATCGACGGCACGGACGGGCGCGCGCATCACGTCCGCTTCCGGGGCGTCGACGCCTTCGAGCACGCGCCGGGGATCGGCGGCATCGTCGAGGTGCGCCGGTTCGGTTCCCCAAACGATGAGCGGCCGACCCTGGTGCTCGCCAATCGCTCCGACCTCGACCTGCAAAAGCAGGTCACAGCGCCCGGAGCCACCTGGCTTGACCATCGCCTTGTCGAGCGCGAACCCATGCCGCTCGCAATGGGCGGGTTCGGCCGTGAAGTGCGCGATGCGATGAACGCGCGGGCCGGCCATCTCGCCGACGAGGGCCTCGCCCGTCGTGAGAACCACCGCATCATCCTGCAACGCAATCTCCTGGCGACGCTGCGCCGACGGGAACTGGATGCGGTCGGCGACCAGCTCTCGGCCGAGACCGGCCTGCCGCCCCAGCAGGCCGAGGCCGGCGAGCATGTCGCGGGCGTCTATCGCCGTCAGCTCACCCTCTCCTCCGGGCGCTTCGCGATGATCGACGACGGGCTTGGTTTCCAGCTCGTGCCCTGGTCCCGCGAGATCGAGAAGAAGCTTGGCCAGCACATCGCAGGCGTCGCGAAGGCAGGCGGCGGCATCGACTGGAGCCTGGGCCGCAAGCGCGATCTCGGCATCTGACGAAAGGAACTTCGCCATGACGCAGACCAAAATCCTCTGGGGCCAGATCATCATCGTCTCCCTGATCGTGCTGACCTCCGTGTGGGGCGGCACGCAGTGGGTGGCCTGGCGTCTCGGATTCCAGCCTCAACTCGGTCAGCCCTGGTTCGAGTTGTTCGGGTGGCCGGTCTATTTGCCGCCGTCACTGATGTGGTGGTGGTTCTCGTTCGAGGCTTACGCACCGCGCATTTTCTGGGAGGGCGGCATCATCGCGGCCTCGGGCGGCATCCTGTCGATCGCCGTCGCCATCACGATGTCGGTGATCCGGGCTCGTGAGGCGACCGGACTCGACACCTACGGCTCGGCACGGTGGGCCGAAAAGAGGGACATCGCGGCGGCGGGCCTGCTCGGTCCGGATGGCATCGTGCTCGGAAGGTTCGAGCGGGACTATCTCAGACACGACGGGCCGGAGCATGTGCTGTGCTTTGCCCCGACACGGAGCGGCAAGGGCGTTGGCCTCGTCGTCCCCACGCTGCTGACATGGCCCGGCAGTTGCGTCGTCCACGACATCAAAGGCGAAAACTGGCAGCTCACTGCCGGCTTCCGCGCAAAGCACGGCCGCGCGCTCCTGTTCGATCCGACCAACGCGCACTCTGCCGCCTACAATCCGCTGCTCGAAGTGCGCAAGGGCGAGTGGGAAGTCAGGGACGTGCAGAACGTCGCCGACGTGCTCGTCGATCCGGAAGGTTCGCTGGAGAAACGCAACCACTGGGAAAAGACGTCGCACTCGTTGCTTGTCGGCGCGATCCTCCACGTCCTCTACGCCGAGGGCGACAAAACCCTGGCCGGCGTCGCTTCATTCCTTTCCGATCCACGCCGGCGCATCGAAACGACATTGAAAGCGATGATGGCCACGCCGCACCTCGGCGAGAAGGGTCCGCATCCCGTTGTCGCGTCGGCTGCACGTGAGCTGCTCAACAAATCGGACAACGAACGCTCAGGCGTGCTCTCGACGGCGATGAGCTTTCTTGGCCTGTATCGCGATCCCGTCGTCGCCCACGTCACGCGCCGCTGCGACTGGCGCATCGCCGACCTTGTCTCTGGCGAGCGTCCGGCCAGCCTCTACCTCGTTGTGCCGCCGTCGGACATCTCGCGGACAAAGCCGCTCATCAGGCTCGTGCTCAACCAGATCGGCCGCAGGCTCACCGAGGATCTGAACGCCAGGGATCAACGGCATCGCGTGCTGATGATGCTCGATGAGTTTCCAGCTTTGGGGCGGCTGGATTTTTTCGAAAGCGCTCTGGCCTTTATGGCGGGCTACGGGATCAAGAGCTTCCTCATCGCTCAAAGCCTCAACCAGATCGAGAAGGCGTATGGGCAGAACAACTCCATCCTCGACAACTGCCATGTCCGGGTGAGCTTTGCCACCAACGACGAGAGGACGGCCAAGCGCATCAGCGACGCTCTTGGGACCGCGACCGAGCTGAAGGCCATGCAGAACTACGCTGGCCACCGCCTGGCTCCGTGGCTGGGACACCTGATGGTATCGCGCTCGGAGACCGCTCGGCAGCTTCTCACCCCCGGCGAGGTGATGCAGTTGCCGCCAGACGATGAGATCGTGATGATCGCCGGCTCGCCGCCGATCCGGGCAAAGAAGGCGCGCTACTTCGAGGACGCCCGCTTCACAGAACGCGTGCTTCAGCCGCCCGACCCGACGACCGAGCAGCGCGTCTCCCATGCCGATGGCTGGTCGGCGCTTGGGCCCCGACGGCCGGATGCCTCGCTCCTCGCCGAAGTCGACAAGGCCGAGCAGGACGGCGCCAACGCCGGTGTGCGCCGGGAGCCTGAGCTGCCGCAACATGTCGAGATCGTTCATGACACCACCGAGCCGACCCCCGAACGTGAGTTCGCGCTGGTCGAGGACAATGCCGAGGACCGACTGCGGCAGTCCCAGAACCAGGCGCTACGGCGCCAGATGCGTAGCGTCGCCCGTCAGGTATCGATGAACCCCGGTGACGGAATGGACTTGTGAGGGAACACCAATGCGCCGCCGCATGAACTGCTATTTCGATGCCGAGCTTCACAACCAGATCGTTGATGCCGCCGCTCGCAATCGCATTGCGCAAACGGCCGTGGTCGAGGCCGCAGTCGCCTCCTATTTCTCGCCGGACGGCGCCGACCGGCGCGAGGCCGCCTTCACCCGTCGCCTCGACCGCTTGTCGCGCCAGCTCATGCGGCTCGAGCGCAATGTTGGCGTGACCGTTGAGACAATGGCCCTGTTCGTTCGCTTCTGGCTTGCCGTGACGCCGCCTCTCGATCCCGATGCGCACGCCAGCGCGCAGGCAAAGGCACGCCAGCGCTACGAGGGCTTCATCGACACGCTCGCCCGCCGCGTGCAGGCGGGCGAAAGCTTCCTGAATGAGATCCCCGACGACATTGACAATCGAACGGCGGCCGACGAAGCCGAAGGTGCGCCTCGGCAATGACGGCACGAGGGGCCTCTTACTGGCCTCAAATAGACAGCTCACGACCTCATCTCTGCCGTTCATGGCTTTGAAGTGTCTGCCTGAAAGCAGCCCTTTACAGGACTTGTCGAGAGTTCTGCGACGGCAAGCATGAGATAGCCTTCATTCCTGCGCAATTGAATTTCCTTTCACCGGTCCCCATAGCAGCGCGACGAGCGCGAGATTGGCGACGGCGAGAACGGCCAGCGCCATAAGGGTTTGATCGGTTCCCGCGACCGAAAGCAGGATCGTGCCCACGGTCGGGCCGATAGCTTGGGCGAGGAGACTGGGCCGGGCGAGCCGCCCCATGATCGGCGCATAGCGGGAGGGACCGAACAGGGCGAGCGGGAGTGCGCCCTTGGCGATCGAGAAGATGCCATTGCCGGCCCCGTAGAGGATGAGCGACAGGCCGATGATGGGGAAACCAGCCGCGAGCATCACCATCCCCGCCGCGCTCAGGAGGGAAGCGGCCGCGAGCGTCCAGAAGGGGTGATGCCTCCCCCCGCTCGCCATTTCGCCAATCCGGCCGGCGACCTGGGCCGGGCCGATCAGCGCGCCGAGTGCTACGGCTTCAGCCAGCGACAGCCCGCGTTGCTGCAAGAGGGTCAGCAAATGCACCGATATGATGGTGACGCCCAATCCGGCCAGCACCACGATCGCCATCATGGTCAGATAGGCCCGGCGCTCATGGTCGCGCAGCGCGATCGGGGGAGTCTGGCTTTTGCCACCGATTGGCTTGGGCCTGCCGTTGCTCGGAAGGACCAGCAGCACGAGCGGCAGGCAGACCGCGAGATGGATGGCAGCATAGGCCATGCAGGCCCCGCGCCATCCCAAATGCTCCAGAAACACGGCCGAGAGCGGCCAGCAGACCGTGCTTGCGAAGCCGCCCCACAAGGTCAGGGTAGTGATGGCGGATCGGGCGGAACGGCCATAGTAACCGCCGAGCGTCGCAAAGGCCGCGTCATAGAGGCCGGCTCCCATGCCGACACCGAGCACGATCCATCCGAGGACGAACACCCATAGGGACGGCGAAACCGCAAGGGTGACGAGACCGCCAGCGAGCAACAGGCAAGCTACAGCCAGGACTGGCCGCCCGCCATACTGGCCGATGGCGTCACCCACGCGCGGAGAAACGATGCCGGCCGCGAGCAGGCCGATAGAGAGCGCGCCGACGATCCACGAAAGCGGCCAACCCGTATCAGTAGCGATGGGGGCGGCGAGGACGGCCAGCAGGTAATACGAACTGCCCCATGCGAATATCTGCACAATGCCGAGCACTGAGATGATCGGCCACCTTCTTGCGCCCGACGACGAATCCGTTTGAGCAGGCAGGTTCGTCATCCCCTGACGCTCTTGAGAGCCATGCGCTCTTCCAGCTTTTCGGCCGTTTCTTTGCGCTCGCTGTAGCGGTCGGTGAGATAGGGAGCGACATCGCGGGTGAGGAGCGTGAACTTCACCAGTTCCTCCATCACGTCGACCACCCGGTCATAATAGGATGAGGGCTTCATCCGGCCCGCTTCGTCGAACTCCTGATATGCCTTGGCGACCGAGGACTGGTTGGGGATAGTGAGCATCCGCATCCACCGGCCGAGCACACGGAGTTGGTTGACGGCATTGAAGCTCTGCGAACCGCCCGAAACCTGCATCACGGCCAGGGTGCGGCCTTGAGTCGGACGAACCGCACCGACCGCGAGCGGTATCCAGTCGATCTGCGCCTTGAGGATTGCGCTCATGGCACCATGGCGTTCGGGGCTCGTCCAGACCTGGCCCTCGGACCATTGCGACAGTTCCCGAAGCTCTTGCACCTTCGGATGATCGACAGACGCACCATCGGGCAGTGGTAGCCCGTGCGGGTCGAACACGCGGGTTTCCGCACCGAAATGGTTGAGCAGGCGTTCGGCCTCAAGCGTGAGCAATTTGCTATAGGAGCGTTCCCGCAACGAGCCGTAAAGCAGCAAAATGCGCGGCGCATGAGCGGAAGGCGTCGTTCGCAGGCGCTCGATAGATGGGTTGTCGAGCGCGGCGTGCACCACATTGGGAAGGTCGGAAACCGTCACGGCTTGACCTCCGCCGGCATTGCAACCGGCGCTTCTTTTTCTGGAAACCACCTCGCGCCGAGCCTGAGCGCGACATGGACGAGCAGGATCAGCGCGGGCACTTCCACGAGCGGACCGATGACGGCGGCGAAAGCCACCGGCGACGCAAGGCCGAAAGCCGCGATGGCGACCGCGATGGCCAACTCGAAATTGTTGCCCGCCGCCGTGAAGGCAATGGCCGTGGTGCGCGGATAGTCTGCCTCGATCAGCCGGCCCATCGCAAAGCTGATGATGAACTGGATGATGAAATAGAGTGCCAGCGGGATCGCTATGCGTAGGGCATCGAGAGGCAGCGCCACCACGTCTCCGCCCTTGAGGCTGAACATGGCGACGATGGTGAACAGCAACGCGGCCAGCGTTATCGGGCTGATGCGCGGCAGAAATTCGCGCTCATACCAGTCCTCACCCTTGCGGGCGACAAGGATGCGTCGCGTCAGGAACCCGGCGAGAAATGGGATGCCGAGATAGATCAGCACCGCCTCGGTGATGGTCCAGAAGCCCACGTCGATCACGCTGCCTTCCAGCCCGAAGAGAGGCGGCAAGACGCTGAGGAAGAACCAAGCATAGGTCGAGAAGAACAGAATCTGGAAGATCGAGTTGAAGGCGACCAGACCTGCGACATATTGATTGTCGCCGCGCGCGAGCTGGTTCCACACCAGCACCATGGCGATGCAGCGGGCGAGCCCTATCAGGATCAGTCCGGTCATGTATTCCGGGTGGTCGCGCAGGAAGATCACGGCCAGGGCGAACATCAGCGTCGGGCCGATAATCCAGTTTTGCACCAGCGAGAGGATCAGCACCCGCTTGTCGGAAAAGACGCGGTGCAGTTCCTCATAGCGGACCTTGGCGAGCGGCGGATACATCATCAGGATTAGGCCGATGGCGATCGGTATGTTGGTCGTGCCGATCGACATGGCGTTGAGAGCGTCCGGCAAGCCGGTGAATATCGTGCCAAGCACGACGCCGAACGCCATCGCGGCGAAAATCCACACTGTCAGATAACGGTCTAGGAAACCAAGGCGGGACGCTGGCTTGAGGGAAGCCATTCGTATTCTCCAATCAAGAGGCTTGCGGAGGTCGAATTCAGGCGGAAGCGACGCGCCGCCCGTGTTCGTCGACGACGCGCTCGCCGTCTTCTTTCAGGAACTCCCCGCGTTGCTGGGGCAGCAGATCGAGCACGGCTTCCGACGGGCGGCAGAGCCGAACGCCCTTGGGGCTGACGACGATCGGACGATTGATGAGGATTGGATGCTCCATCATCGCATCGAGCAACTCTGCATCGCTCAAGCTCGGATCGTTCAGGCCAAGCTCGCCGTAGGGCGTGCCCTTCTCACGGATCAGCTCGCGCACGGAAATGCCCATGCGCGCGATGAGCCGGACGAGCAGCGTGCGGGACGGCGGCGTCTTGAGATATTCGATGACATGCGGCTCGACGCCGGAATTGCGGATCAGGCCGAGCGTGTTGCGCGAGGTGCCGCAATCGGGGTTGTGGTAGATTATGACGTCCATTGCCGCCTCACGCCGCGCTGTCGCGGGGCGACGTCGCGCCGTCACTCTGGCCGATTTCGATCAACCTGGTGCGAAGGGAGGACCTGTCGAGGCTGGCGAAGGGAAGCGCGGCAAAGATCGCGGTCCGGTTCCTCAAATAGCGGAACGCGGTCACGAATGCGGTTTGGCGCTCGATCTCCGTGCCCTTGACGGCGGCGGGGTCCTCGATCCCCCAATGCGCCGTCATCGGCTGGCCCGGCCAGACCGGACAGGCTTCACCGGCAGCGTTGTCGCAGACGGTGAATACGAAATCCATGACAGGGGCGTCAGGCCCGGCAAACTCGTCCCATGCCTTCGATCGCAGGCCATCGGTGGGATAGTCGAAGTTCGCCAGCGTCGTGACGGCGAGCGGGTTCACTTCACCCTTGGGCTGGCTTCCGGCGGACCAGGCGCGAAAGCGGCCCACGCCGTCCTTGTTCAGGATGCTTTCGGCGAGGATCGAGCGAGCCGAGTTCCCGGTGCAGAGGAACAGGACATTGAAGATGCGTTCGGGCGTGGTGGTGTCAGGCATGGGCGTTGTCCTTTGTGGGAACACAACAGGAGGCGAGCGCGGCGACAGCCGGGGTGCAAACTTCGGGATGACCCTGGCAGCAGTCGCGCATGAGAAATTCGAGCAGGCCGGACAGCGCCGGGTAGGCGGCGCTGTAGATGATGGAGCGCCCGTCCCGGCGCGACTCGACGAGGCCGGCTTGTTCAAGGTGACTCAGGTGGAAGGACATGCGCGACGACGATGCGCTGTCCATCGCTTCCCCGATCGCGCCGGCCGGCATCCCTTCGGGGCCGGCCGTGACCAGCAGGCGCACGATGCGCAGGCGGGTTTCCTGGGAGAGCGCCCCGAAGGCGGAGAGGGCTTGCTTTTCGTTCATGGATGCCTCAACATTTCAAGAGTAGTTGAAATATGGATACACGGACATGAATGTTCACGCCAGCCCTTTAATCACGGAATTTCCCGATGACGCCTCGCTCGGGGCGATCCTCGACGTATTGGAGGCCCATGCCGACAAGGCGCTTGTCCTCGCCTATGGCGACGGACAACAGGTGCAGGCTGGCTATCACATCACCGAGGTCAAGGCCGGTTCCTTCGTCACGCTCGATTGCGGGGGCAATCCCGATGCGTGGCGGGAGACGGTCTTGCAGGTAGAGGATATTCCCCCGACCGAGAGCGGCACGCCCATGACCGTCGCCAAGTTGCGGTCGATCTTGGGCAAGGTCGGCGGCAGGGTCCAGCTCGACGCGGACGCGCGGCTAACTTGGGAAGTGAGCCGGCCCGGTGATCCGATGCAGGTCTATGACGTGGCCGGCGTCGAGATCGAGAGCGACCGGGCGATTGTGCGGCTCAGCCCACGCCCGGCGATCTGCAAGCCCAGGCATCGTGCGCAGCAGGCGGGAACGCCGGCCTGTTGCGGGTAGGCTCGGCCGAGCCGCCTTGTCGTGCAATTCCTAAAGCTCGTTACGTCACTTGAGTTTGTCGCAAAAGGTGTCGCAGGTCTTGCGGGACTTTTCGCTTCCGACTAGACAGGATGTAAGGGGCTATTCGCGATTGCCCCGTGAGGCGACAGCCCAAAGATCGCGTCCAATCTCCCCAAAGAGAGGGATGGACGCCCATGCCGTCAAACACTGAAATCACGACACCCCAACTTACCCGCCTCATCGGCCTGCCGAACGCGCCGACCATCATCGACGTGCGCGTGACCGAGGATTTCGACGCCGATCCGCGTTTGCTGCCGGCTGCACAGCACCGTGACTTCCAAGATGTTGCCGCCTGGGCGGCCGGTCTTGGCGACGGAAATGTCGTCGTCGTCTGCCAGACCGGAGGAAAGATCAGCCAGGGGGTTGCCGCCTGGCTTCGCCACTCAGGTGTGAAGGCCGAGACCCTGGAAGGCGGCTTTGAGGCATGGCGGGCTTCGGGCGGGGTGCTGGTGAGAACCGAAAAGCTGCCGCCGCGCGACCGCGAGGGTCGAACCGTTTGGGTGACACGAGCACGGCCGAAGGTTGATCGCATCGCCTGCCCCTGGCTCATCCGCCGGTTTGTCGATCCGCGTGCCGTGTTCCTTTTCGTCGCCGCTTCCGAAGTTCAGAAGGTGGCGGAGCGTTTTGCGGCAGTGCCCTTCGATATTGACGGCGTGTTCTGGAGCCATCGCGGCGAGCGTTGCACGTTCGACACCATGATCGAGGAATTTGGCCTCGCATCCGATCCGCTCGAACGTTTGGCAACGATCGTGCGCGCGGCGGATACGGCGAGGCTTGACCTGGCTCCGCAAGCGGCCGGCTTCCTTGCCGCTTCGCTGGGTCTGTCCCGCATGTTCCGTGACGATCTGGAACAACTCGAAGCGGGCTTCCTGCTTTACGACGCGTTCTATCGCTGGTGCCGCGACGCGACCGAAGAAACGCACAATTGGCCCTCCGGGCAGAAGCCGGCGTGAGGGCATTGCAATGACGATTTCTGTTGCACCAGATGTAGCCACCAGTGCGCCCACAACGCCGACTCTGGGCGAAGCGACGAAGGTGTGGGCCAGGATCGGCCTCTTGAGCTTCGGCGGGCCAGCCGGTCAGATCGCATTGATGCACAAGGAACTGGTCGATGACCGCCGCTGGATCGGCGAGCAACGGTTCCTTCACGCGCTCAATTACTGCATCTTGCTGCCGGGGCCGGAGGCTCAGCAGCTCGCCACCTATATCGGGTGGCTCATGCACCGCACCCTCGGCGGCCTCATCGCCGGCATCCTGTTCGTCCTGCCCGGCGCTCTCATCATGCTGGCGCTCAGCATCCTTTTTACCCTCTACCGCGATGTTCCGCTGGTGGACGCCATCTTCTTTGGAATCAAAGCAGCGGTCCTCGCCGTCGTTGTCGAGGCCGTCCTGCGCATCGGGCGGCGGGCTTTGCGGAACCGGGTGATGGTCGCGATCGCCGTTGCCGCCTTTGTCGGCATCTACGTCCTGCGCATCCCTTTTCCGCTCATCATCCTGATCGCCGGGATTGTTGGCTGGGCTGGCAGCCGCGCAGCGCCCGCGCTGTTCACCGCCGGCGGACATGGTTCGGGCGGGACTACGCCCGACGCCGCTGGCGTTATAGATGCCATGTTTGAACGGGGCGAACTTGGTCATGCCACTCCGTCGTGGAGGCGTGCTGCTCGCGCCTTGGCGATCGGCCTGCCGCTCTGGCTCGGGCCTGTCCTGCTGTTGTGGCTGCTGACCGGTCAATCGAGCGTCTGGACACAGATCGGCACATTCTTCACGACGATGGCCGTCGTGACATTCGGTGGTGCCTACGCTGTCCTTGCCTATGTGGCGCAAGCCGCTGTCGAATCGTTGGGCTGGCTGGCCCCAGGTGAGATGGTCGACGGGCTTGGGCTTGCCGAGACGACGCCGGGGCCGCTGATCCTGGTGCTGCAATTCGTCGGCTTCCTTGCCGCCTATCGCGATCCCGGTACGCTCGATCCGTTCCTGGCTGGCAGTCTCGGCGCGCTGCTCACTCTTTGGGTGACGTTCGTACCCTCATTCCTGTTTATTTTCGTGGGTGCGCCCTATAGCGAGGCGCTGCGCGGCAACAGGTCGGTTTCAGCAGCCCTTACCGCGATCACCGCTGCCGTCGTCGGCGTGGTGATGAACCTGGCGATCTGGTTTGCCCTGCACGTTGTCTTTGGGGAAGTCCGTAGCTTCGAGGTCTTCGGTGTTGGACCGGACTTACCGGTGCTGGCGTCAATCGACTGGCGGGCGGCGCTGCTGTCCGTTGCGGCCATGATCGCAATGCTGCGGTTCAAGGTCGGCATGATTCCGACGCTAGGAGCCTGTGCCGTGGCGGGGTTATTGCTGCAACAACTCCCGGCGTCGTTCTGAGCGCGCCCCGGTTTTCTATCATGCAATCTTACAAAAGGCGGTGACATGGCCGATCCCGTGATCGAAGCAGAATATATCTCACAACTCGACAGCCCGCGCCTGCTTGATGTGCGCGACCCGGACGTGTTCGAGGCTGGCCATCTTGCAGGCGCGGCGCGCGTGCCCATTGAGACTTGGATCGAGGCGGCCAAATCGGAGGATACGTCCTTTGTTAATCTCGACTACTGGCAAGGCCAGTTCGCGGCGCTCGGGCTGTCGAACACGGACATGGCTGTCATCTTCGATGACGGGCGCATGACGGAAGCGGCGCGGGTTTGGTTCGTGCTTCAATTCTTCGGGGCCAACGCCGTTATTGTGAATGGCGGCTGGCCGGCGTTGAAACAAGCAAATATCGACGGATCGACAAGACCCTCTCGGTTTGGGGGTGCGTTTGTGCCAAGGGCAGGTGCCGGCACCGTGGGCCTTGTGGATCGGTCTTCGCTGAAGATGGGACTGAAGGATTCGGCCATCTTCGACGCCAGGACCAATGCCGAGTTCGCCGGCACCAATCTCAAGAACAACGCACGCGGCGGTCATCTTCCCGGTGCGAAGCTTCTGCCCCATGCCGATCTCATAGAGAAAGGCCATCTCAAATCTGCTGAAGCCCTACGGATGATGATAACCGCAACGGGATTCCAGCCGGGAGATCACATCGTTACTCACTGCGACGGCGGCGGCCGCGCTGCTCTGGCAGCTATCGCCGCAGTCCGTGCCGGATTTGATGATGTGAATGTCTATTACTTGAGCTTTTCGGACTGGGCGAAGGACGAAAGCTGCCCGATAGAGCGATGAGCACGTAGCCGGATATCTTGGCCGACTGGGCGCGGGCTGTGTATGTCCGGTCCGAAGCGATAACATCCACATCTACCCAGCCACTGCCGCAAGCGGCACAGCCAGGAAACGACATTGCCGTCCGACTTTTCATCCGACCGCATGATGACGGCGCTGACCGGCGTGACGTTGGTTGGAATGGTTCTCGCGACGTTCGATGGCTTCGCGATTTCCGGCCCGTGGGGTCCTCTGGGCCTCGCCCTGGTGTATCTCGCCGGCGGGGTGCCTACGGCAGTGCGGGCACTCGCGGCGCTCTGGCGCGAACGGGTGCTCGACATCGACCTCCTGATGATCGTGGCCGCCATAGCCGCCGCCGCCGTCGGCGCGGCGCTGGAAGGGGCGGTGCTGCTGACGCTCTTCAGCCTTTCGACCACGCTCGAGCAGCGCGCCATGGGACGGGCGCGACGCGCGGTCGAGGCGCTGATGGCGCTCCGGCCGGATACCGCGCTGCGTCGAAGCCCGGACGGCTCGGTGACCGAGGTGTCGGTCGCTGACCTTTCCCCCGGCGACGTGGTGGTGCTGCGCCCCGGCGCGCGGGTGCCGGCCGACGGGGTGGTGCTCGAAGGCGAGGGCTCGCTGGACGAGGCGACGATCACGGGAGAATCGATGCCGGTCGAAAAGCGCCCCGGCGCGCAGGTGTTCGAGGCGACGGTGAACCTCAACGCCGTGCTGGCGGTCACTATCACCCGTTCGGTTGCCGATAGCACTGTGGCCCGGATGATCCAACTCGTGACCGAAGCCCAGGCGGCGCGCGCGCCGTCCGAACGCTTCAGCGCATGGTTCGGCCAACGCTATACGATAGCGGTGCTGGCTGGCTCGGGGCTAGCATGGGCGGTGTTCCTGTGGCTGGACTGGCCGATGCAGGAAGCGCTCTATCGCGCCGCAACGCTCCTGGTCGCGGCCAGTCCCTGCGCCATCGTGATCTCCGTGCCTGCGGCAATCCTGTCGGCACTGGCCGCGGCGGCGCGCGGCGGCGTTCTGTTCAAGGGCGGTGCGGCGCTGGAGACGCTGGCCGAGGTTCAGACCTTCGCCTTCGACAAGACCGGCACGCTTACCACCGGCAAGGCCGAGGTGACGCACATCGTCGCGCCGGGAGGCGAGGAAACATTCCTGTCGCTGATCGCGGGGCTGGAGGCGCAGTCCGAGCATCCGATCGCCGGCGGGATCCGCCGCTATACCGAGATGCGCGGCATTCAGCCCGCCGAGGTCCATGATGTCGAAACCGTGCCGAGCGAGGGGATCGTCGGCCGTGACGCGACCGGCGCGATCTGGGCCGGCAACTCGCGCATGGCGGCGCGCATGGGAGCCGATATTCAGGGGCCGGAGTTCGCCGTGCTGGCCGAGGCGGCGCAGACGGTGACCTGGCTCGGGCGTGGCGACCAGGTCATCGGCGCCCTGAGCGTCGCCGATCGCCCGCGCGAAACCTCGGCAGCCGGGCTTGCCGCACTGCGCAAGGAGGGGGTGGGCGCGATCACCATGATGACCGGCGATCGTCGCCCGGTGGGTTTGCGGATCGGGGCGAAACTGGGCTTTTCGGCCGAGAATGTCCATGCCGATCTTCTGCCCGAGGACAAGGTCCGGTTGGTCGGCGAACTGGCTTCGCAGGGCCGGGTAGCCTTCGTGGGTGACGGCGTGAACGACGCGGCTGCGCTGGCGCGGGCTGACGTCGGCATCGCCATGGGCGCGGCCGGCAGCGAGGTCGCGCTTCAGGCCGCCGATGTGGCGCTTTTGTCCGATGACATGGCTCGCCTCGCTGCCGCACACCGCCTGGCGCGGCGCACGCAGCGGGTGATCCGCCAGAACCTGGGCTTCGCCCTGGGGATGATGGTGCTCCTCGTCACCTCGACCCTGTTCTTTAACCTTCCGTTGCCCTTGGCTGTTCTCGGACACGAGGGCGGCACGGTGCTGGTGGTACTGAACGGGCTCAGACTCCTCGCAGATCCAATCAGGAGTGTTCGACGATAGGCAGCATCAAAGATGGGTTGCGCGCGTCTACCTCCTCTGGCACCCGCCCATCGGCAGACGGCAATAACCCGCAGGTTAAGAAACGACCGCTTTCCTACGTTCTGGTGTAGAAGCTGCCAGTCCCGTTTCCACCCCGCGCCGGCCGCAGCGGCGTATTTAAGGCCCTTGACCGCAATGACCCCAAATTGGACGCGATACCGTGCGTCCCGTCACCGGCTGAAGACACCGTCAATCAAACTGATTCGCGATTCCTTCGCGATTTTCCTCGCGATCCTGTAACGGCGACTCCGCCGTTCTCCTGTCTTTGCACGCCAAGGCACTACTACGATCAAATCCCTGTTGCATAAGCACTTTTTCCGGTTCTCTTAATCGTCCCCGAGGCGCGGCGATCCATCCCGCGCACGAGAAAGACGGGGACTGGAATGGCGGACTTCAGCCGGCAATCAGAGGCGACGACACGCGGGGCGCGGATGCTGCGCACTGCGATGGGTCCGGCCATCGCCGGCTTCCTCGAAGACACCCGCGTCGTGGAAGTCATGCTCAATCCGGACGGTCGCCTGTGGGTCGACCGCCTCTCTGAGGGGCTCGCCGATACGGGAGAGCGGCTTTCGCCCGCTGACGGCGAACGCATCATACGGCTAGTGGCGCATCATGTCGGTGTCGAGGTGCATCCGCGCTCCCCGCGCGTCTCCGCCGAGTTGCCCGAGACGGGCGAGCGGTTCGAAGGTCTCCTGCCGCCCGTGGTCTCGTCGCCGGCTTTCGCGATCAGAAAGCCGGCGGTCGCAATCTTCACCCTCGACGACTATGTGGCCGCGGGGATCATGGAGGCCAGCCAGGCCGAGGTGCTGCGCATGGCGGTCGCCGCGCGCAAGAACATCCTCGTCGCCGGCGGCACCTCGACAGGCAAAACAACGCTCACCAATGCGCTCTTGGCCGAGATGGCCAAGAGCGACGATCGCGTCGTCATTATCGAGGACACGCGCGAGCTTCAGTGCAGCGCGCCCAACCTCGTCGCCATGCGCACCAAGGACGGCGTGGCGACGCTCTCCGATCTGGTGCGCTCGTCGCTGCGCTTTCGGCCCGATCGCATCCCTATCGGGGAAGTTCGCGGAAGCGAGGCGTTGGACCTCCTGAAAGCTTGGGGCACCGGCCATCCCGGTGGCGTCGGCACCATCCATGCCGGTAGCGCTATCGGCGCACTGCGTCGTCTCGAGCAGCTCATCCAGGAAGCCGTCGTCACCGTCCCGCGCGCTCTGATTGCCGAGACGGTTGACCTGATCGCCGTGCTCTCCGGCCGCGGCGCCGCGCGCCGTCTCTCCGAACTTTCCGCCGTCGATGGGCTCGGCCCGGACGGCGACTACCGCCTCAAGCCCGCAACCCTTGGCCCCGACGGAGACACGTCATGAACCCGGAACGAAAGTCCGTGCGCCCGGCACGCCGCCTGCGCAGTCCGACCTATTATCGATTCATCTTCGGCCGGCTCAGCACCGCAGGAATCGCTGCCGCCACGATGCTTTACACGCTCCCGGCCTATGCGGCCGGCTCCTCGATGCCGTGGGAAGCGCCTCTGGAATCCATCCTCGAATCCATCGAGGGGCCGGTCGCCAAGATCATTGCGGTGATCATCATCATCATCACGGGCCTAACGCTCGCATTCGGCGACACCAGCGGCGGCTTTCGGAGATTGATCCAGATCGTATTCGGTCTGTCGATCGCCTTCGCCGCGTCGAGCTTCTTCCTGTCCTTCTTCTCATTCGGCGGTGGAGCGCTGGTCGGATGAACGGTCTCGGAGATCACACCGGGCCGATCACCGGCTTCTTCGCGCCGGTCCACCGCTCGCTGACCGAACCGATCCTTCTGGGCGGCGCGCCCCGCGCCGTCGCCATTGCCAACGGCACAATCGCCGCAGCGATCGCCCTCGGCCTGCGCCTCTGGCTCGCCGGCCTCGTCATCTGGGCGATCGGGCATTTCGCAGCCGTGTGGGCTGCGCGACGCGACGCGCAGTTCATGGACGTGACGCGCCGGCACCTGCGCTATCCGCCCTTCATGCGCTCGTGAGGGGATGATCATGCTGAACCTCGCCGAATACCGCAATCGAAGCGCCCGTCTCGCCGACTATCTGCCCTGGGCCGCTCTTGTCGCGCCGGGCGTCGTGCTCAACAAGGACGGAAGCTTCCAACGCACCGCGCGCTTCCGGGGCCCGGATCTCGATTCAGCCACGCCGGCCGAGCTGGTTGGCACGACGGCCCGGCTTAACAACGCGCTGCGCAGGCTTGGCAGCGGATGGGCGGTGTTCGTCGAAGCGCAGCGCGTCCAGGCGACCCACTATCCCGACAGCCGGTTTCCCGACGCGGCCTCCGCCCTGATCGACGTCGAGCGGCGCGAGCAGTTCGAGGCCGAGGGCGTCCATTTCGAGAGCCGCTACTTCCTGACCTTCCTGTGGATGCCGCCAGCCGAGGAGGCGAGCCGCGCCGAGAGCTGGCTGTATGAGGGCAAAGCGCGCACCGGGGTCGACCCCTGGGAACTGCTCGCCGGGTTCGTAGATCGCACCGATCGCATCCTCCAGCTTGTCGAAGGCTTCGTGCCGGAAGTCGACTGGCTCGATGACGGCGAGACGCTGACCTATCTCCATTCCACCGTCTCGACACGGCGCCAGAAGGTCCGCGTCCCCGAGGCGCCGATGTATCTCGACGCGATTCTCGTGGACGAGCCGTTGGCCGGCGGTCTCGAACCGCGCCTGGGCGAGCATCATCTGCGCACGCTCACAGTCACGGGATTTCCCACCGCCACGTTCCCCGGCATTCTCGACGAGCTGAACAGGCTGGCTTTCGAGTATCGCTGGTCGACGCGGGCGATCCTGCTCGACAAGACGGACGCGACCAAGCTGCTTACGCGTATCCGTCGCCAGTGGTTCGCGAAGCGCAAGTCTGTCGCGGCCATCGTCAAAGAAGTGATGACCAACGAGGCGTCCACGCTGCTTGACAGCGACGCCGCCAACAAGGCGCTCGACGCGGACATGGCCCTGCAGGAGCTGGGCAGCGACGACGTGGGCGAAGCCTACGTCACCGCCACGGTCACGGTGTGGGATCGCGATCCGGCGATCGCGGTTGAAAAACTCCGGCTGGTCGAGAAGATCATTCAGGCGCGGGATTTCACGTCGATCCCCGAAACCATCAACGCGATCGAAGCCTGGCTCGGCTCGTTGCCCGGCCAACCATACGCCAACGTTCGGCAGCCGCCGGTCTCGACGCTCAACATCGCCCACATGGTGCCGCTCTCGGCCGTGTGGGCGGGGCCGGAACGGAACGATCATCTCGGCGCGCCCCCGCTGCTTTACGGCAGGACCGAGGGATCGACTCCGTTCCGGTTCTCCCTTCACGTGGGCGACGTGGGCCACACCCTCGTCGTTGGTCCGACCGGCGCGGGGAAGTCCGTGCTGCTGGCACTGATGGCGCTCCAGTTCCGCCGCTACGAGAACAACCAGATCTTCGCCTTCGACTTTGGCGGCTCGATCCGAGTCGCCGCGCTCGCAATGGACGGCGACTGGCACGACCTGGGCGGCGGGCTGAGCGACAGCGCAGACGCGACCGTCTCTCTCCAGCCACTCTCGCGTATCCATGATGTTCCCGAGCGAGCATGGGCGGCGGACTGGATCGTGTCGATCCTCAGCCGCGAGGGCGTCCAGATCTCCCCCGACGTCAAGGAGCACCTGTGGTCGGCGCTAACCTCGCTGGCCTCCGCGCCCGTCGACGAGCGCACCATCACCGGGCTTTCGGTGCTGCTGCAATCGAACGAGTTGAAGCGTGCCCTGCAACCCTACTGTGTCGGCGGTCCCTGGGGCCGACTGCTCGACGCCGAGCGCGAGCACCTCGGCGAGGGTTCGGTGCAAGCTTTCGAGACCGAGGGCCTGGTGGGCACCGGCGCTGCATCTGCCGTGCTGACCTACCTGTTCCACCGCATCGAGGGCCGCCTGGACGGCCGCCCCACGCTCCTCATTATCGACGAGGGTTGGCTTGCGCTCGATGACGAGAACTTCGCCGACCAGCTTCGCGAGTGGCTGAAGACGCTCAGAAAAAAGAACGCAGCCGTGATCTTCGCCACGCAGTCGCTTTCCGACATTGGCGATTCCGCGATTGCGGCCGCGATCGTCGAGAGCTGCCCGACGCGTTTGTTCCTGCCCAACGAACGCGCCATCGAGCCGCAAATCCTCGCGATCTACCGCAAGTTCGGCCTCAACGACCGCCAGATCGAAATCCTGGCGCGGGCGACACCGAAACGCGATTACTATTGCCAGAGCCGTCGCGGCAATCGCCTGTTCGAGCTGGGCCTGGGCGACATCGCTCTCGCCCTCTGCGCCGCATCCTCCAAGCAGCACCATGCCCGCGTCGACCGCGTGCTCGCCGCCAGCGGCCACGACCACTTCCTCGAAGCTTGGCTCGGCGAGTGCGGACTCGGCTGGGCAGCCGACCTCATTCCCGACCTTGCAAACATTGCCGGCAGCGACACGGCGCCGGCCGATGTGCCGCTCCCCAACCAGCCTCCGAAGGAGATCGATCAATGACCACCAATCCCACGCGCCGGCTCGTCGGCGCCAGCGCAATCGCGCTCGCACTTGCATCCCCACTTGCGCTCGCGCCCGTCATTTCGACGCCGGCTCATGCGCAGCTCTTCGGCTTTGGCCGGATCGTGTTCGATCCTACAAACTACGCAGAAAACCTTCTGACCGCAGCGCGTTCTCTCGAGCAGATCAACAACCAGATTCAGTCGCTGCAAAACGAAGCGCAGATGTTGATCAACCAGGCGCGTAACCTCACCAGCCTGCCGCACTCGTCACTCCAGCAGCTCCAGCAGGCTGTCTCGCGAACGCAGCAGCTTCTCGGTGAAGCGCAGCGCATCGCCTTCGACGTTCGGGAGATCGACCAGATCTTCGACAATCAATACGCCAATGTCGATCTCTCGATGACGGACCGTCAGCTCGTCGATCAGGCGCGAGATCGTTGGGGCAACACGGTCGGCGCGCTTCAGGACGCCATGCGGGTCCAGGCGGGCGTCGTTGGCAACATCGACGCCCAAAGGACCGAGATGTCCGCCCTGGTCGGGCAGAGCCAGAACGCCGTTGGCGCCCTCCAGGCGACACAGGCGGGCAATCAGCTCCTCGCGCTTCAGGCACAACAGCTCGCTGACCTTACCGCCATGCTCGCCGCCAACGGCCGCGCCACCGCCCTCGTCGATGCCGAGCGTGCGGCTGCGGCTGAGCAGGGGCGCGTCCAGCGCCAGCGCTTCCTCACCCCCGGTCCCGGCTACCAGCCGGGCAACTAGAGCCCGACCGGAAAGGGGGACACCATGGACGGCAAAGTGCTCACCCGCATCGGTGCGATCGTTTTCGTCTCCATCGCGATGACGGCGGCGGTCATCGATATGGCGCGCCGGGACGCTCCAGCGCCCAACCGTCCACCGCCTGCGATCGGCGCGGATACGCCCCGCGCCGATCCTCTGCGCGAAAGCCTCGTCAGGTGCCAGGGCTTGGGCGAGGCCGCAACTCGCGATCCTGAGTGTCTGAACACCTGGGCCGAAAACCGCCGCCGCTTCCTCGGCCGGACCGAAGGACGCTGAGCATGGAAGGCGCAGGCGTCATCGACCGCTTCTTGCAGGTCTTCACCACATACATCGATAGCGGCTTTGGTTTGCTCGGCGGTGAGGTCGCGTTCATTGCGACCACGCTCATCGTCATCGACGTCACGCTCGCCGCCCTGTTTTGGGCGTGGGGAGCGGATGACGATGTTCTCGCGAAGTTCATCAAGAAGGTCATTTTTGTCGGCGTCTTCGCCTACCTGATCAGCAACTGGCAGAGCCTTGCGCAGATCGTCTTCGACAGCTTCGCCGGACTCGGCCTGCAAGCCTCCGGGACCGGGTTCTCGACCGCCGACCTCATGCGGCCGGGTCGTGTCGCGCAGACTGGACTCGACGCCGGCCGTCCGCTGCTCGAATCCATCTCCGACCTCATGGGCTATTGGTCGTTCTTCGAGAACTTCCTGCAAATCATTTGCCTGCTTTTCGCGTGGGCCCTCGTCTTGCTCGCCTTCTTCATCCTGGCGATCCAGCTCTTCGTCACGCTGATCGAGTTCAAGCTGACCACTCTCGCTGGCTTCGTCCTCATCCCGTTCGGACTGTTTGGGCAAAGTGCGTTTATGGCCGAGCGTGTCCTGGGTAACGTCGTCAGCTCCGGCATCAAAGTGTTGGTCCTGGCCGTCATCATCGGCATCGGCTCTACACTGTTCGGCGAGTTCACCGCCGGCTTTGGCGGCGAGCAGCCGACCGTCGAGGACGCGATGGCGATCGTCCTGGCGGCGCTTTCCCTGCTCGGCCTGGGCATTTTCGGGCCAGGAATCGCCAACGGTATCGTCAGCGGCGGCCCGCAGCTCGGCGCGGGCGCGGCCGTCGGGACCGGCCTTGCAGTAGCCGGCGCAGGGGTCGCAGCAGGTGGCGGCGCGATGCTCGCCGCTCGCGGTGGCGCAGCCGCTCTTTCTGGTGGCGCCGCCGCCGCGCGTGGAGGAGCTGCCGCCGCAGGCGGCGCCGCTACGGCCTATACCCTCGGCTCGGCCGGACAGAGTGGGGCTGCCGGCATCGCATCCGGGCTCGGCGGCGTCGCGCGCGCCGGCGGCAGCGCCACGATGGCCCCCGTCAAGCGCGCCGTATCCCGCGCCTCCGAGTCCATGCGCTCGTCCTACGCCGCCGGCGGACGCTCCGCGATGGCCGTAACCGGCGGCAGTTCCTCGATGGGAACGATCGGGGGAGAGCCCGGAGCACCCGGTTCCTCGTCCACCGGGGGCCCGCCCGCCTGGGCTCAGCGCATGCGCCGCAGCCAGGCGATGAGCCATGGCGTCTCCGCGGCCGCCCATGCCGTCCGTTCCGGCGACAGCCACGGCGGCGGCGCCTCCATCAGCCTTTCGCAGAGTGACCGCACATGAACATCTTCAAGCGACCTATGACCCGCTACGGCAAGACACCGGAACCGGAAACTCCCTATCAGCGCGCCGCTCAGACGTGGGACGACCGCATCGGCTCAGCCCGTGTGCAAGCCCGCAATTGGCGCTACATGGCCTTCGGTTGCCTGATCCTGTCGGCGGGCTTCGCCTCGGCCCTGGTCTGGCAGTCGGCACGCGGCACCGTCGTGCCCTGGGTGGTCGAGGTGGACGGCCGGGGAGAGGCCCGTGCCGTCGAACCCGCTGTGGCCGACTATCGCCCGACCGATCCGCAGATCGCGTTCCACCTTGCGCGGTTCATCGAGCAGGTCCGGGGCCTGCCCGCCGATCCCATCGTCGTCAGGACGAATTGGCTGCGCGCCTACGATTTTACCACCGACCGCGGCGCGATCGCGCTCAACGACTACGCCCGCGCCAACGATCCGTTCACCCGCGTCGGCCGTCAGCAGATCAGTGTCGAGGTGTCCAGCGTCATCCGGGCCTCACCGGACTCGTTCCGCGTCGCGTGGACCGAGCGCCGATTCGAGAACGGCCAGCTCGCCGGCACCGAGCGATGGACCGCGATCCTGACCATCGCGATTCAGGCGCCGCGGGATGCCGAGCGACTGCGGCGCAACCCCTTGGGAGTCTACGTCAATGCAATCAACTGGTCTCGGGAGCTGGGGCAATGAAGCAACCCACCATATTCGCGCATGGTCGCCGGGCCGCGCGCGCCAGTATCCTCCTCGCGGCGCTCATGTCGGCTACGGCGCTTGCCGGCTGCGCAACGGCGCCGCGACCGCCGCAGATCACCTACGACGCCGATGTGCCGCCGCTGGCCGTGGTGCCGGCCGCCATCACCGACGAAACACCCCGGCCGATCCACGTTCCTCCTGCATGGACACCAGGGACAGGCGGGTCGCCGGCCTCGACGCCCGCCGCCCGCGTCGAAAACGCCAATCTCGCCGCGCGCGTCGAGCCACGGCGCGAGGGCTACTACAATGCGATCCAGATCTACCCCTGGTCTGAAGGCGCGCTGTATCAAGTTTACGCCGCGCCCGGCCAGATCACGACGATCGCACTCGAGCCGGGCGAAAGCCTGACCGGAGCCGGCCCCATTGCGGCTGGTGACACGACCCGGTGGATTATCGGAGACACTGAATCCGGGTCCGGCGCAAACCGCCGCGTGCATGTTCTTGTCAAGCCCACGCGGCCCGACATAACGACCAACCTCGTCGTCAGCACCGACCGGCGGGTTTACATGATCGAACTTCGTTCTGGGGAAACCCCCTATATGCCGGCAGTCGCGTGGGCCTATCCCACGCCCCCGGCGTCGCAGCGCCAGGCAGTGCCGGCCGCGCCGGTCATCCCGGCTGTCGCCGCGCGCAATTACCGCTACGGCCTCACCGGCGACGCGCCGCCCTGGCGCCCGATCTCAGTCTACGACGACGGGAGACGTGTCTATATCGAGTTTCCGCGCGGAATCGTGCAAGGCGAGATGCCCCCGATCTTCGTCATCGGCTCGGACGGGCAACCGGAAATCGTCAATAGTCGCGTCCACAACAACGTCCTGATCGTGGATCGCCTCTTCGGTGCGGCTGAGCTGAGGCTTGGCAGCGGCGATCGCCAGCAGGTCGTGCGGATCGTCAGGACTGACGGGAGGCCGACGACATGACCGTCAACGAGACCGGAAAGGGGGAAGGGATGGCGGCGACGGAAACGGCGGCATCCATGCGGCTGCGGGGCGACGCGCCGAGCGTCACGCGCGTCTCGCGCAAGGTGCTCACCGGGCTCGGCCTCATCGCCGGGCTCGGCATCGGCGGCGCGCTGATCTATGCTCTCCAGACCGCCGATCGCCAACGGCAGGGCGAGGAGCTGTTCACCACGGACCGGCGCCAGACCGCCGACGGCTTGCAAGGACTGCCATCCGACTACACCGGCATCCCGCAGTTGGGGCCGCCGCTGCCCGGCGATCTGGGCGGGCCGATCGTGCGTTCTCGCGAGGAGGGCCGCCCCATTCCTGCCGAGACCATGCCCGTGCCGCAAGCGGACCCGGAGGAGCAGCGACGGCTTGCGGAGATGGAAGCCGCGCGCATCAGCCAGCTCTTCTTTCAGACCCGTTCGGACGGCAGCTCCGGCCTGCCGACCTTCCAGCCGAACCTCGGCGGTGCGCCCGGCACGACAGCGGCCGGCACTCAGGACAGGCATCTGGCTTTCCTCAACGCCGAGGTCGATCGGCGCACCGTGGCGCAAGATCGCGTCGCTGCACCGGCATCGCCCTACGTGCTCCAGGCCGGATCAGTGATCCCGGCGGCGCTCATCACCGGCATCCGATCGGACCTGCCGGGCCAGATCACGGCACAGGTTACGCAGCACGTCTACGATTCGCCCACCGGAAGTCTGCTGCTGATTCCGCAGGGGACCCGGATCATCGGTCAGTATGACGCGGGCGTCACCTTTGGCCAGCGCAGGATACTATTGGTTTGGAACCGGCTGATCTTTCCGAATGGCCGCTCGATCGTTCTCGAACGCCAGCCTGGCGCTGACACCGCCGGCTATGCCGGCCTTGAGGATCAGGTCGACTATCATTGGTGGGATCTGGCGAGGGCCGCCGGGCTGTCCACGTTGCTCGCTGTCGGCACCAACCTTGTCTCAAGTGACGAGGACCGGCTTATCCAGGCAATCCGTCGGGGCGCTGGCGACACGATCAACGACGCGGGCCAGCAGATCATCCAGCGCCAGTTGCAGGTCGCACCGACGCTGACCGTTCGTCCGGGATTCCCGATGCGCGTCGTGGTCACACGCGATCTCGTGCTTGAGCCCTACGCTGCACACTGACGCGGCCAGAACGAACCCAAGAGCCACAGGAGGCGCGCCATGTCCGAACTAAAGCTGGGGCCGCTCCCCAAAGTCCGCTACGTCCGCAGGACCATCATGCTGCCGGAGCCTCTGAGCGAGGAACTTGAGGAATACGCCGCAGAGCATAGTCGGCTCTACGAGCCGGTTGACGCCATCGCCCTGATCCCGCACATGCTGGAAGAGTTTCTGCGCTCGGATCGTGGCTGGCGCACCCGCCGGGCCAGGAAAGACCGCGGCGATGATCGCTCGAAGCCTGTTGCCGACCTTTCGCGGCGACACGAACCGGGCGCGTGAGCGCAAAAGGCATGTTTCCGGAAATCGTCGGCTAGGGCTTGAGCCGATCTCGTCCGCCAACGTTCGGGCGTTGCGCCCGAACCGTAAGCGCCTTCCCGTGACGGGAGCGGCCAGCGAGCAGATAAGCGACCGACACGAAGCGGCGCAGTGCAGGGTTGTCGTTGTCCGGAGACCAAACAGCACTGAACGGGACAACATCCTCGCATGCGGTAAGCGGCCGAAAGACCAGGCCGGGCCTGCGCACCTCTGTCCATACCGACGAAACGAGCGTGATGCCTTGGCCGAGTGCGACGAGGCTCATCAAGGTCTCCTGAGAGCAGGGTTTGTGCTCCACTCTCGGATAGGTGCTGTAGTCGGCGACTCGTCGCACGATGTAGTCGTGAACCTCCGGGCCTGGCTCACGTCTGGTTACGATGAATTGCTCGTCCCGCAACATCGGCCAATCGAGGCGCTCGAAGCCCGAAAGAGGATGGCTGACCGGCAGCGCCACGTGAACCCGCTCCTGCCACAGTTCGGCGCTCTCGCAGTCGGGAATCTCCCCGCTTCCAGAAAAGAAGGCGACGTCGAGTTGCCGAGAACGCAGGGCCGCCACATGATCCCGCCGACCGCCATCGTAGACTTCGACCGCCACCTCTGGATGCTTCGACGAATAGTCGAGCAACAGATTTCGCATGAACCCGCCCGCTATCGAGACGATGATGCCAACCCGAACGGTGCCAGCAGCCACACGGCCGGCGGCGCCCGCCGCTCGAAATGCTGAACCGATTTGTCTCACCGCTGGAACGACCTGATCCAGAAAGTGGGCGCCAGCGTCCGTCAGTCGAACCCCTGACGAGCCTCTCTCAAAGAGCGCGACCCCGATTTCGTCTTCGAGGTCCTTCACGCCTCGGCTCACGCTCGACGGGTGTGCATCGAGAGCTTCGGCGGCGCGGCGAAAGCTCAGATACTCGGCTGCTGCCAGCACGTAGCGAAGTGCGCGAAGATCGAGGGGAGGGCTCTCGTCTGAGTGCCCTTCATTCCGGACTTGCATTTGCCACTCGCGCCGATCGTCGTTCATGCTCCCGCCTCCTTTCCAGACGCAGATCCGTCAATCGGCCGCCATGGCAAAGGGTGGTCAGCTTCCGACATGCGCTCGGGAGAATTGTCCGCAAAGCTGTTCTCACTCGCACGGAACGAGCGTCGACGATCGCCTTCATTCAGCCGGTGCTGGAACCTGTCGTGCGGTTTCCGCCACATCGCTAAGCAGGTTAAGATTCGGCTGACGAGAAAATCTTGATCTGGATTAAAGACTTACGAGCCTGAAGCTTCACCTTATTGGAACGAGCTTCAGCATCCGAGCAATTCCGGATTTGCTGCCGAGAAGGAGAGTATGGTGGCCCGCGACGAAGATCACGAAGTGCCTGAAGGGCCCTGGGAAGGTGAGACCGCGAAGCCTCACGACGCGGCAGTGCAACGAGCACTGGTCGAGGCACAGCAGACGATACTGCATTTTCTTCAGAACCGCCTTCGAGACCGGGACGAGGCGGAGGAAGTGCTTCAACGCTTCTCCCTGCGCGCACTGGAGCGAGCCTCGCAGCTCCGTGACGTTCGCACCGTGCGCGGTTGGCTGGGCAGGATTCTCGCGACAACGATCGTCGACCATCAACGCGATGTGATCAGGCGACGCCAGCGCGAAGAAGAGCTGGACCCCGAAACTCTGGAAAACGCGGAGGCCGAGCCCGACCCCGAGATGGATGCCGCTATATGCAACTGCCTCTATCGTTTGCTGCCGACGCTCAAGGCCGAATACGCCGACATCATCTGGCGCGCGGACATTCTGGGCGAGCCCCGTGACCGGCTCGCAGCAAGCCTTGGCACGTCGCTGAACAACGTCACCGTGCGGCTGCACCGCGGGCGTCGCGCATTGCGCAATCGCCTGGAGGAGATGTGTCGGACCTGTCCCATACACGGCTTCCTCGACTGCCATTGCGAGAAGGCGGAGAAATTTAGAGTGGAACACGCCGCCGTGGCGGGTCGCGTGAAATGAAGGCAGCGCTTCGCAGCAGCTCCGTCCGGTGACGGGTTCATGCTCACTCGCTCGATACCAATCCTCATCCTGGTCGCCTTTCTCAACGCGCTCTGCTTTCCGCTTGTCACGCTCGGCCTGGAGCACGCGCCTCACATCACCTTCGCCACGCTGCGGGCGATGATTGCCGGCCTCTCGCTAGCTATTATCGCGGCCATCCTCCGACGTCCGATCCCTACGGATGTCGGATCGTGGATTGCACTGTGTGCGATAGGTCTGGGAGCGACCACCTTGGCTTATTTCGGAATGTTCCGCGCTGCGGAGTTCGTATCGCCGGGCCTCGCGACGATTCTGACCAACACCCAGCCGTTGATCGCTGCGGTGCTCGCGTTCGGGGTTCTTTCCGAACGATTGCGACCAGCGCAATACATGGGCCTGGGGATCGGCTTCCTGGGGATCATCACCATCGCGATGCCACAGCTTGGTTTCGGGGATGGCTTCGGGGAGGTTGCGGCCCTGTCCTACGCTCTCCTCGCCGCTGCTGGGCTTGCGGTCAGCAACGTGGTGATGAAAACAATCCGCGGCAGCATCGATCCTCTCGTCGCAATGGCTGCGCAACTCCTCCTCGGCGCGTTGCCTCTTGCGATCCTGGCGCTGCTGACGGAGCAGCCCTCCGAGATCCACCTTTCACCCGGCTTTGCGCTCACGCTGGTCTTGCTGGCACTCCCCGGAACAGCCCTGTCATATTGGCTTTGGTTCTGGGTGCTCGAACGGATTCCTCTCAGTTACGCCAACGCCTTCACGTTCCTTACGCCCGTGCTGGCCCTTCTGATCGGTGTCATCGCGTTCGATGAGCAGATCGGACCTCTGTTGGTGTCGGGTCTCATTCTGACTTGCATCGGCGTCGTGATCGTCCAACGGAACAGTCGGGGCCAAATCGCTCCGACCGCCTAGTTCAACCACACCTGCTGCCCTTCAAGGCGATCGTCGCTGAAACCACGACATGGCGGTCTGCGGATCGACGCCGGCGACCTCGATGAGCCGATCGGGGTCCAAGATCCGGAGCCGCCGATAGTGGAAATGGACGATCTTCTCCTTGCGGAGCGTGCTGAGCACGCGGTTCACATGGACGAAGGTTAGTCCCGTCGCGTCCCCGATCTGCTCCTGGGTCAGCGGGATCGCCATTTCCTCGATACGGTCGCCCGGCCATTGGGCGCGATAGCGCGTGAACAACTCCAGGAGCAGGTGCGCCACGCGCTCGCGCGCCGTCCGGCGTCCGATGCTGGTCATATGGTCATAGGCCATTGACGTATCGCGTGCCAACGCGCTCGCCAGCCGCATGCTCAACTCCGGATCGTCCCGCGAGGCCGCTGCCAGCACGCTGTTCGGGATGACGGAGACGACCACTTCGGTCAATGCCTGCGCGCTGTAGCTGACCTGGGCGCCCTTCGACGTTGGCATTCCCATCACCGCCCCAGGCAGCGCGAAGTGGACGATTTGCCGTCTTCCGTCCTCCAGTAGTGTGTAGATCGCAACCCAACCCGAGAGCAGGTTGAAGATTGCGGTATTGGTATCACCGATACTGAACAAATCTCGGCCAGCCGCGATCTTGCGGTCACCCTTGCGGTGCCGCGGAAGCAGGCGATAGGCATCGGTTGACGGCGGCAACCCCGTCGCCGGAGCCCAGGTCTGGCCGACATTTCCGTCACCCTCGCGCTTTGGGCGCCTGCTCAACTCACCGAGCGCAACGCCCGGAGGGCGCTCCGCTTCCCGTGTCACGAATCCTCGAAGAAATGGTCTGCTCCGTCCGCGTTCAAAATCGTCCCATTCGTCGCGGAAGAGCGACCGGGCTGCCTCTTTCGATAAGGACGCTCGATCCCAGCTCATATTACACCTCCGGGCGCACGGCCCGTTCCGGCGGCTGCATTCCGCAGCCAGCAACTGTCCTGAAGAAGAGCCTCGCTCCGCCGTAGCGGCGCCTCCAACGCGTCCTCCGCCAGCTCCCCGAACGGGAGAGCGGGCACGCGAGCGTGTCGGCGTGGTCAGGGCACGCGAGGCAACGACCTAGAGGAAGCTGAGGCGCGGGACCGGAGGGTCTCTGCCGAGGATGATCGATCGGAGGCAATCATCACGGAGACCAGGCATGGCGGACGCTTCGAGGGGTCTCCACATGAACTCGCCGCGATAGTCTGGCAGCGGCAACTTGCAGGGTGCGCACACCATGGTGCAGCACGACAGTCGGGAGGAGCAGTCGTTGGCGGGAGTCGCTGCGGTCAAAACGACATCTGCCACAGCGGCCGGCTGGCTGATAGATTGAAGCGGAACGAACCTGGCTTCGTGCGCGGACGCTGGCTCCCCTTGCATCAAAAAGGAAACCGTGCAGACGACCAGCAATGCCAGAAACCTTAGCATTTGCTTGTTCCGCTCCGTTGACGACCCAGCGCCCCTTCACGCTCTATCCGGCGGGGAGTCTACCCCATCGCCCTTGGCGCGCAAGATCACGCCCCCGCACTACACGACAATACCGCTCGGGGCGCCTTGATCGAGATCAACCGTCTTCGCCATCGGCTGACAGCCCAGCGAAAGGCTCCCATCGCCGTGTGCAGACGAGCAGTCGACCATCGCTCGCCCGTATGCCAGACTTGCTTGGTGTCGAATACCGCTCGCACGGCCTGCCCGTCGATTGCGAGGTCAAAGGATGAGCTTTCGTTGCCTCACTTGATCGAGATTAAAGTGCGCGGCAGCCGGGGCGATGATAGTGACGGTTCAGTGACAAGTCCGACTGACTTCTTCACGGCCCAGGAATGGCATCGACAGCCTCGCCCTCTTCTGATCGAAAGCATAGCGTCGCGCTACTCGTCGCCCGCGACCGCCGAAGGTATGCGCTGAGCCCGTTTTTCGCCAAGAGCGATGGGCTCCTCATAGTCGATCCCGTGGAGCGGCGACGGCGGTATCGTGCCAACGCTGCCCGGACGAACGAGTCCGCGTGCGACCTTATCCTGGCCAGCGGAGTAACGCGTCTCATTTGCGGCTATGTGGCCGTTCCCGACCGTGACAGGCTCCGGGCCGCCGGGATCGACATCCGCCTCGGCTCGTGCGCGCGCACCGTCAACGATCTCGTCACCTCGTTCGACAGTCTGCCGGCCGCATGAGGCCAGCGACCCCGGAAAACGACAAGGGAGGCGCCAACCCGCGCCTCCCTTTCATCCTTGCATCCGCGCTTATTCGGGCGCGTTCGCGCGAAGCCATTCCTCCAACTGGGCGATCTCGGCCTCCTGCGCCGAAACGACATCCTCGGCGAGCTGACGGATTTCCGGATCGGACCCGTGCTCGAGGACGACGCGCGCCATGTCGATGGCGGCCTGGTGGTGCGGGATCATGCCGCGGGCGAAATCCACGTCCGGATTGCCGCTGTAGTCCATGGTCGACATCGCGGCGTGCATCGTCTCCATCGCATCGACGTAACCGCGAACCGCCGGATCGGCATCGGGCGACACGGATGTCTCGCCTGCGGCCGGGCCACCGTGCATCGTGCTGTGGTCGGCCTGCGACCATGCCGGGATCGAAGCCGCGAAGCCGAGACCAGCCGCCACGACCGACGTAATCATAAGTTTCTGCATTTTCATGGGACGTTCCTTTCAGTGTGGTTCTTTTCCCGACAGGTCTCGCACCGGATTGTCGGCACAGTCTGCGGGATCAGTCTCCACGGCGATCCGGTTGACTCTTTAACCGAGATCAAGAACGTTGCTACGAACTGACCAAACTCCTCGACGCTTCACCGATCCGGTCGAGGCGCGCGGGTTGAGGGCAAGCGTTACGGCCTCACGGTCGTCTTCATGCTGAGCTGGTCTGCCGTTTTCCTGCTTTGTCCAATGGCTGTTCGACCTCGGAATGCTGCCCACGGAAATCGTCTGCCGTCTCCCGCGCCATCGAGGCACAGCACCCATGCACACCTTGCGTCACGTCGGAGAAGCGCTTCGCGCGATGCGAAGCACTTTCGTGAAGGACGGCGGAGAGCTGGGACTGCGCGGCTAGGAAATCACTCGGGTTGCGACAAAGCATGAATGCATGAAGCGATTGGCCAAGGCGGTCGCCGCGCTCGACGCCCGATTTCATCTCGGCTTCGTAGGCTTCGGCAAAGATTGTCTGTAGCTCGGTGGCAAGAGCCTGCCATCGCTTGAGGCTCTTTTCGATCGCGCCGGGGTAGGCCGCCGAGGGGAGGCCCCACCGAGCGATGACTGCGTTCAATCGTTCGGTTCCTGACGTCACACCGTCCTTCGTCTCCACGGGCATTTTCCTGTCTCCATACTGCTGGCGAGGATGGTTTGCGTGGCCGATCGGCATCGTTCGCAGTGGCCACACCAAAGCAGCTTAGGGCTGAGGCCAGACCGCGATCTTTAATCCAGATCAAGCGTCAAACGGTGTCGAAGGCGCCCGGAATCCGCCTCGGAACGCTTCGAGGCGGGTTGCCGGGATCGCGGCGAAACCGGCCAAAACTATAACCGAGATCAAAGTCTCCATGCGCTCGCCTGCTCATGTTGGATCATCCCGAGCCCCACCATGACCGGGAACGCGCACACTATTTCCAGGAAGGTCGAAGGATCATGGCACCGAGCGAGAGAAATCACGATCACGACGATCAACCGCCACGGCGCAGCCCAGCCACGACCATCGCGCTGTGGGGCTTTCTTGCCATTGGCGCCTTCTACCTCATCGCCGAGCATCGTGCGCACCTGCTCGGGTGGCTGCCATGGCTTATCATCCTGGCGTGTCCGCTGCTCCATATTTTCATGCACCGAAGCCACGGTGGCCACGACCATGGCGGAAGCTCGTCTTCGAGGCGTTCTGACAATCCTCCCCACAAACATTAAGCATCCAGGGAAGCACGAAGACATGCACGACGACGTTCAAGCTTACGGGCTCTGGTCGCTGGTGTTCCTCAACTCGGCCGTGTTCATCTTCTTCGCATTCAGCTTCTTCAAGCCGTCGACAACTCGCGACTGGCGTTCTTTCGGCGCCTACAGCGCGTTCATCGTCGCATTGTTCACGGAGATGTATGGGTTTCCGTTGACGATCTATCTCCTCTCGGGCTGGCTACAGACGCGCTATCCCCAGATCGACTGGCTATCCCACGATGCCGGCCATCTTCTGGAGACGCTGCTTGGCTGGCGGCTAAACCCGCATTTCGGACCGTTCCATCTTCTGAGCTTCGTGTTCATCGGTGGCGGGTTCATGCTGATCGCCTCCGGGTGGAAGGTGCTCTACGAAGCTCAGAAGCAAGCCGTGCTCGCGACCACCGGCGTCTACGCCTGGGTCCGTCATCCCCAATATGTGGGCTTCGTCCTCGTGATGTTCGGGTTCCTGCTCCAGTGGCCGACCCTCCTGACCGCCGTTATGTTCCCGATCCTCGTCTTCATGTATTGGCGGCTTGCCCGCCGGGAGGAGCAGGAAGTGCTTGCTCAGCACGGGGAAGCATATGCGCGCTACATGCGAGACGTGCCGGGATACTTCCCTCGTTTAACCCCACGGCCAGCTTGACGGGAATCCAGCGCCTTCCATCAGTCTCGCCAGGCGAGCAGCCGTAGTGCGTTAAAGACGACGATCAGCGTCGAGCCCTCGTGAAGCGCGACCGCCGGCCCGATGCCGAGGCCGAAGATCGTCGCGGGCACCAGGAGCGCGACGACCCCGAGGCTGATGAAGACATTCTGCCGGATGATCGCGCGGGTGTGCTATGAGACCTACTAAGAACAGCGGTAGGGCTCGATACCCACAGCCCCTCGAACTGATTGATCCACTTTAAAGTCTGAATATTCGGCCTCGCGCCATTGTCGCCTTGCTCTGGTTTTCTCGCAAAGCTCGGTATCGACACGTGGACGCAATTCTGTTTGGAACGCTTGATCGTCTGATCAAAAACGGCTCACTTCAGCTCACAACAGCCCGAGGCAACACCAAGGTCTTCGGGGACGGCAGCGGTCCGCCCGTTTCGGTCCGCTTTGCCTGCATGGCCGCGCAGAGGCGTGTGCTTGCGGACCCCGAACTCCGGCTCGGAGAAGCTTACGCCGATGGCCAGCTCTCGATCGAAAACGGCACCATTGCCGATCTGCTGAATCTTCTCCTGTCGCAGGGCGAGGCCCTCCAACGCCGGTTTACGTCGCGACTGCTATCTGGAACCCGGCTCGCGCTGCGTCGTATCCTTCAACGCAACCTCCGAAAACGGTCCAGGCGGAATGTCGCTCACCACTACGACCTTGACGGGCGCCTATACGATCTGTTTCTCGACGAGGATCGGCAATATAGCTGCGCCTATTTCGCGGAGTCGCACCTGACGCTGGACGAAGCGCAGACAGCCAAGAAACGGCATATCGCCGCAAAGCTTCTCGTTGAACCTGGCGCGTCGGTTCTCGACATCGGCTGCGGATGGGGAGGACTATCGCTCTTCCTGGCCGAGACCTATGGCGCTCGCGTGACCGGCATCACCCTTTCAGAAGAGCAGCATGGATATGCACGCCAACGAGCGGCGGCGGCGCCTCACGGCGACCGGGTGAATTTCCAGCTTTGCGACTACCGCGAGGTCGAGGGGAGGTTCGATCGTATCGTCTCGGTCGGCATGTTCGAGCACGTCGGCGTCAGCCACTTCGGCACATTCTTTCGCAAGTGCCGTGATCTGC
This sequence comes from Terrihabitans aquatilis, assembly GCF_052542005.1. NCBI lineage: Bacteria > Pseudomonadati > Pseudomonadota > Alphaproteobacteria > Hyphomicrobiales > Terrihabitans > Terrihabitans aquatilis. The sequence continues at coordinate 616,293 of NZ_JBOCUO010000002.1, forward strand.
TTGCCGACGACGGCGTTCTATTGCTTCACTCGATCGGACGGGGCGACCAGCCAGGTTTCACCAATCCATGGATTGCAAAATACATCTTTCCTGGCGGATACATTCCATCCCTGTCCGAAGTGCTTCCGGCCGTGGAAAAGTCTGGACTTGTGGTCACCGACGTTGAGATCCTGCGACTTCACTATGCCGAAACGCTACGCCATTGGCGGGAGCGATTCCTTGCGCGGCGCGACGAGGCGGTCGATCTCTACGACGAGCGCTTTGCGCGCCTTTGGGAGTTCTACCTTGCGGTCTCGGAAATGGCGTTCCGGTATCAGGGTATGATGGTGTTTCAGATGCAGATCGCTAAGAGGCAGACGAGCGTTCCGCTGAAGCGCGATTACATCGGCGCGGAAGAGGCCCGTCTTCATAACTCCAGCTCCGATACCGGAGTGCGAACGAGTGCGGTGTAGGCAAAAGCCATTCTAGCGGCCGCAACGGTGCGACCTCTGCCCCTTCCGCTCCGGGCTTTGCCACTCTTGCCCTCCGGCAAACGCGACTACGGATGATCGCTGGAAAATGTGAGGTGGGTCGGCCGGTCCCGGTCGGGGATCGAAATCGACAATTCGATCTCATAACGGCTGCGGCCAGGAAAGTTCGCGAAGCCGCCATACGTGATCGTGCCGGCGATCGACATCGGTTCCAGATCGATCCGCTCATGGCTGACATGGCCGAGCGAGGAGACCGTTGCCACGATCTCGGCGTTTTCGATCCGGTCGCTCGTCCGAGTGTCGAAGACGGCGACGACGATGTGCTGAGGGTGCCGTCCAGCGGGTGCTCCGCCGTGCATCGCGCCTTCCTCATGGTCGGAGGGATGGCCGCGAACGACAGAAGCCGGCATGATGCCCACATACACCGAAAGCCCATCGGCCGATTGGTAGCCGTCGTCGGCCGACGCCAAGCCTGCCGACACGAGAAGCGCGCCGAGCGTTGCGGACAGGGTTCGCCCGGCGAACAATCTCCTCACCGTTGACGGCTTGCGCTTGACCATCTCGCTATTCACCGCGATCAGACAGCCACGCCCGCATCGCGTCGATCTCGGCCTGCTGGGCGTCGATGATCTCCTGCGCCCATTGGCGGCTTTGCTCGTCCTCACCGAACTCGAGAGCCGCACGGGCCATGTCGATCGCGGCCTGGTGATGCGCGATCATGCCCTTGACGAACGCGACGTCGGCGTTCTCTTCCTGCATCGCCTCCATCATGGGCGCGTGCATGCCCATCATAGCGCCCATATAGGCTCGTGAGGCTTCTGGCATCGTCGCCATGCGCTCCGCCATCATGCCTTCCATCATCTGCATCATGGGCCCGGATGGCTGAACGGGAGCGGGCTCGGTATGCTCACCATCTCCGTCCGGGTGGTGGGGATCGGTTTGCGCCATCACGCCGATCGGAAGGATGGCTAGCCCAGCGACCAGGGCCATTCGTCCAAAGAGTTGCATCGCGACATCTCCTAGTTCGCACGCCTCCCACGGAATGTTCAGAGAGAAGCACGTCGTTCCGGAAACTAGCGGCCGTCGTCGTGCCAAGACTTGATCTGGATTAAAGAATACGCACTCGCTGCGATCGACACTTTCGCTCCAGCAACATGCAGTTCCGGGCGGTCCCCAAGATGGGGAGAACAGTCGAGTCCGGTCCGCCTTTCGCACCAAGCGCGGTGCGCGGCGGCATGGTTTCGAGGATGGGAGCGATACATGCGGGTCGTCGTGGCGCTAGGCGGAAACGCGCTCCTCAAGCGCGGCGAGCCGATGACGGCGGACGTCCAGCGGGCCAACGCGCGCACGGCGGCCCGCGCGCTCGCCGATCTTGCTCGCGAGCACGAGATCGTCGTTGCTCATGGAAGCGGGCCGCAAGTGGGTTTGCTCGCTCTGCAGGCGGCGGCCTACAAGGAGGTCCCGCCTTTTCCGCTCGACATTATCAGCGCCGAGAGCATCGGCATGATCGGCTATCTCATCGAGCAGGAGCTGGCCAACGTGTTGCCGGAAGGAACGCGCATCGCGACGCTGCTGACCCAGATCGAGGTTGACCGCGACGATCCAGCCTTCCAGCGGCCCGAGAAGCCGATCGGGCCGAACTACGGGGCGCCGGAAGCCAAACTGATCGGGGAACGCAACGGCTGGCCGCTTGTCGAGGAAAGTCCCGGCAAATGGCGACGCGTAGTCGCCTCGCCTTTGCCCGGACGCATCACCCAGATCGAAACGATCCGCCTTCTGGTGGAAAACGGTGTGATCGCGATTTGCGCCGGGGGCGGCGGGATTCCCGTGATCCGCAACAAGGAAGGCGACCTCGTCGGCGTGGAGGCCGTGATCGACAAGGACCGTGCCGCCGGACTCTTGGCTGAAGAACTGTCCGCCGACGCCTTCCTGATGCTTACCGATGTGGACGGCGTTTACGAGGGATGGGGCACTGAGCACCAGCGTCGGATCGAGCGCGTCCGCCCCGACGAGATCGACCCGACAGACTTCCCGCCCGGCTCGATGGGCCCCAAGGTCGAGGCGTCGGTCGCATTCGCCTCGGCGAATGGGCGGATCGCCGGAATCGGCAGGCTCGAGGATGCCCGCGCGATCCTCGAACGGCGCTGGGGCACAACATTCTCCCTGCAATGAAAAAGAACGGATACCAACGCGATGTATAAGCACATCCTCATCACCACGGACGGATCAGAGCTTGCCCGCAAGGGCGTCGACCACGGACTGTCACTGGCCAAGAACCTTGACGCGAGGGTTACGGTTGTGACGGTCACCGAACCATTCCCGATCTATGCCGGGGAGGGCTGGGCCCTCGGACCGGGTGACTTCGAGCGCTACGATGCGGATCAGGTCAAATTCGCCCATGAACTTCTCGACCCCATCAAGGCTGATGCCGCAAAGCTCGGGGTCGCCTGTGAGACGCGCCACGTTCCGGGCCGTCGACCCGCAGAAGCCATCCTCGACGTCGCCGCGGATCAAGGCTGTTCGCTGATCGTCATGGCTTCGCACGGCCGGCGTGGCCTGGGCCGGTTGTTGCTCGGCAGCCAGACCGGCGAGGTGGTCAGCCACTCACCGATTCCCGTTCTCGTGGTGAGATAGCAGTCGTCTCACCACCCGCCTCTCGCCATCAGTCGGCATGGTCAAGACTCCCGGTGGAATGTGCTCCGCGCCGATGGAGACTTTAACCTCGATCAAAGATTCGGTGCCGGGAACGGGCGAGGCTCCGGACGGAAACAACACACCAGTTGCGCTCTCAGCATCGCCGCGACCAGACCAAGGACAGTCCTGATGAGTTCTCCCCATTCCCACCACGGCCATCAGAACCATCAGACGCATGCAACCGGGCATCGCGGGGGAGACGATTACTATGGCGACCCGAAGATCGTGGCCGCCGCCGGGTCAAGCCATTCCGAGCACGCGGGCCATGGTGGGCACGACCACGCCGCGATGGTCGCCGATTTCCGCCGCCGCTTCTGGATCACGCTGGTCCTGACCCCCCCGATCCTGCTGCTGTCGCCGATGATCCAGCACTGGTTCGGCATCGCCGAGGCATTGGCCTTTCCGGGCGACCGCTATGTGCTCTTCGTCCTTTCGACCATCGCCTACGTCTATGGTGGCTGGCCGTTCCTGACCGGCTTCAGCTCCGAGCTGCGCAAGGGCCAGCCCGGAATGATGACACTCATCGCGCTGGCGATATCGGCGGCCTACTTCTTCTCAGCCGCCGTCACCTTCGGCTTTCCCGGCGAGGAGTTCTACTGGGAGCTGGTGACGCTGATCGCCATCATGCTGCTCGGCCATTGGGTCGAGATGCGCTCGGTCATGGGCGCCTCGCGCGCGCTCGAGGAGCTGGTGCGGCTTCTTCCCGACAGCGCGACCAGGATCGATGCTGACGGCACGACGCACGAGGTTGCAATTTCGGCGCTCCAGCCGGGCGACCGCGTATTGGTGCGGCCCGGCGCCAAGGTTCCGGTCGACGGCGAGATCGTCGAGGGATCGTCCGGCTTCAACGAGGCGATGCTGACCGGCGAATCCCGCCCCGTCACCAAAGGCGTAGGCGCGACAGCCATAGGTGGGGCGATCAACGGGGCCAATGCCGTCACCATCACCGTTACGGCCACGGGCGATGCGACCTATCTCGCGCAGGTCATCGATCTGGTGAAGAAAGCGCAGGCGACCCGCTCGCGCACGCAGGACCTGGCCAACCGCGCGGCCTCGTGGCTGACCTATATCGCCCTCACGGTCGGGTTCGGAACGCTCTTCATCTGGTGGTTGGTGTTGGGTGCGCCCCTCGCGTTCGCGATGGAGCGGATGGTGACGGTGATGGTGGTGGCCTGTCCGCATGCGCTCGGGCTCGCCGTTCCGCTCGTCGTGGCCGTCAGCACCTCGCTCTCAGCCAGCAATGGCCTTTTGATCCGCGACCGCGCCGCCTTCGAGCGTGCCCGCAATCTCAACGCCGCCGTCTTCGACAAGACCGGCACGCTGACCGAAGGCCGCTTCGGCGTCAGCGACATCGTGCTGCTCGGCGATGGCGAAGAGAACGAGGAACTGGCCTATGCGGCAGCGGCCGAGAGCCAGTCAGAGCACCCGATCGCCCACGGCATCGTCGCGGAGGCGAAGGGCCGGGATCTGACGGTTCCGAAGGCGAGCGAGGTCAGCAACATCACCGGCGAAGGTATCGTCGCCAAAGTCGACGGCCAGGACATCCGCATCGTCAGCCCCGGTCACCTTGCGCGGCAGGGCAACGCGATCGCTCACGACAGCCTCAAGCGGCTCGAAGGACAGGGCAAGACGGTGGTTGTCCTTGTCCGCGAGGGCACGCCGCGCGCGCTGTTCGCGCTCGCTGACATCGTCCGCCCGGAATCGAAGGAAGCTATCGCCGAGCTTCAATCGCTCGGCATCAGCTCCGTCATGCTCACCGGGGACGCCGAGGGCGTCGCGAAAGCGGTGTCGGAGGAGCTTGGCATTACCGAGTATTTCGCGGAGGTGCTGCCCGATCAGAAGTCTCAGAAGATCGAGGAGCTGCAAGCGCGCGGGCTCTCCGTTGCCATGGTCGGCGACGGCGTGAACGACGCGCCGGCGCTGGTCGTGGCCGATCTCGGGATCGCCATCGGTGCGGGCACCGACGTAGCCGTTGAATCGGCCGATGTCGTGTTGGTCAGGAGCGACCCGCGTGACGTCGCTGCGATCCTCGGGCTCTCGCGCGCCACCTACCGCAAGATGGTGCAGAACCTGATCTGGGCGACCGCATACAATGCCGTCGCCATTCCGATGGCGGCCGGCATCACCTTCGGCACCGGCTTCATGATGACGCCTGCTGTGGCCGCCGTTTTCATGTCGGCCAGCACCGTCATCGTCGCCATCAACGCCCAGTTCCTGCGCAACTACAGGCGGAAGGGCTGACGATGACGGACGAGACGCCGGAAAAGAGCGGCAGACTGATCCTGCCATTGCCCGGAAACGAAGGGTTCGCGCGGCGGCTCGCCGATGCCGGCGGATGGGAACTCGGCGCGCTGGAGACGAGACGCTTTCCCGATGGCGAGACCTATGTGCGCATCCTGTCGGATGTGAAGGAGAAGGCGGTCGATCTCGTTTGCACCCTGGCCAGGCCGGATGATGGCTTTCTGCGCCTGATCTTTACCGCCGATGCCGCCCGCGATCTCGGTGCGCGGCAAGTGAACCTCATAGCTCCATATCTCTCCTACATGCGGCAGGACCGACGCTTTCAGCCGGGCGAGGCGGTGACATCGAAGAGCTTCGCGCGCCTGGTCTCGTCGAGTTTCGACCGGCTGGTGACGGTCGATCCGCATCTCCATCGTTATCCGACGCTGTCGGCGCTCTACACCATTCCGACCGATACGCTGCACGCAGCTCCCTTGCTTGCGGACTGGATCGCAGCAGAGGTCGAAATGCCCTTGATCGTCGGCCCCGACGAGGAAAGCGAGCAATGGGTCTCGGCGATTGCCGAGCGGATCGGCGCCCCGCACGCGGTCCTGCGCAAGATCCGTCATGGCGACCGCAATGTCGACATCGCCCTGCCGGACCTGTCCGAATGGCGCGGACGAACGCCGGTGCTCGCCGACGACATAGCAGCCTCGGGGCACACATTGATCGAGGCGGCACGGCAACTCCCGCTTCAGGGTTTCCCTCGGCCGGTGGTCGCCGTGGTGCATGGCCTCTTTGCGGAGGACTCGTTCGCGCGGCTCGCGCCGCTATGCGATCGGGTGGTCTCGGCCGACTCGGTTCCCCATGAGAGCGACGTCGTCAGTCTCGCCCCTCTGGTCGCGAAGGCGATGGCCTCCGCAGACACCAGCGACGGCGACCTCGTGCGGCATCGCCGCCCACCGGAGCCGCGCGACGAGGTGGAGCAGGCGGGCTTCGATTCCTTTCCCGCCAGTGACCCTCCGTCCTGGACAGGCGGCGTGAGCTGACGAACGAGAAGACCGAGAGCGGCGACGATATGAGCGAAACGACTACGACAGCTTTCGAGATATGGCGAAAGGGCTATGGCCCGATCGAGCACAACAACGAGACGTTGGAGCAGGTCGCAACCCTGGCCTCGTCCGGACGGATCGACCCGGATGCCCTCTACCGCATCCTCTCTGCCGCCGACCGTCTGACATCCGCTGCCATGTGGACCGTCGTTCACATGACCTACGCCCGCCGCGTCGATCTTTCCGGCGCGCCGCTGCCGGCCGAGGCGTTCAAGCCGACGCCGGAGGGTCACACCGGCGGCTCTCTCAACATGGTGCCCGCCTTCGTCGGCTACCTTGCGGCCAACGCGATTACCGCGAGGACGCGCGCCTGGATGATGGGTCAGGGCCATTGCGTGGCCGCGATCGAGGCGGTCAATGCGTTGACCGGCGACGTCTCGGACGCCCAACGAGGCCGATATGACCGCAGCGAAATCGGTCTCTCGCAGCTCGCGGCCGACTTCTATTCCTATGCGATCGACGCGGAGGGGCGCGCCGCGGTGCCGCTCGGCAGCCATGCCGGACCGAATACCGCCGGCGCGATCTCGGAAGGCGGCTATCTCGGCTTCGCCGAGGTGCAATACGTCCATGCGCCGCTGCCGGGCGAAAGCCTCGTCGCCTTCCTGAGCGACGGGGCGTTCGAGGAACAGCGCGGCTCGGACTGGACGCCGCGCTGGTGGCGGGCGAACGATTCCGGGCTTGCCGTTCCGGTGATGATCCTCAACGGCCGGCGGATCGAGGAACGCGTCCAGATCGCGCAGCAGGGTGGCGCCGGGTGGCTCGCCGACCATCTGAGGCTCAACGGCTTCGATCCCTTCATCGTCGATGGCCGCGATCCTGCCGCCATCGCCTGCGCGATCATAGAGGCCGAAACCCGGCTCGAACGTTTTGCGGCCGATCCCGGCCGGACCTATCCTGCGCCGATCCCCTACGTCATCGCCGAGACGGTCAAGGGCTTCGGCTTCCCCGGCGCCGGCACCAACGCCGCTCACAATCTTCCGCTTGGCGGCAACCCCGCACATGACGAGCAAGCTCGAGCCGCCTTCAATGACGCGGCCCGCGCTCTGTTCGTTGCGCCCGATGCGATCGAGCGCGCGGTCGGCGAGATCGCGTCCCATGACTGGCAGGGCCGTCAGCGCGAGAGCCGGCACCCGCTCGCCACGCGCAATCCGCCCGCGCCCGACCTGCCGGAGCCGCAATGGACCGCTGCGGGCGATCCGCCCGATTGCGCCATGCACGCGCTCGACCGCTTTTTCGTCCGTGTTGTTGAAGCCAACCCCGGCTTGCGTCCGCGCGTCGGCAATCCCGACGAACTGCGCTCAAACCACATGGGCGCCACACTCGACAGGCTGCGCCATCGCGTGAACATCTCGGACCCGGGCGTCGCCGATGCGATCGACGGCGCGGTCATCACCGCGCTCAACGAGGAAGCCGTGGCGGGAGCCGCGCTCGCCAACAAGGGCGGCATCAACCTGATCGTCAGCTACGAAGCCTTCGCGATGAAGATGCTCGGTGGCCTGCGGCAGGAGATCGTCTTCTCTCGGCGTCAACGCGAGACCGGACAAGAACCGGGGTGGATCTCCGTGCCCCTCGTCGTCACTTCACACACCTGGGAGAACTCCAAAAACGAGCAGTCGCATCAGGACCCGACGATCGGCGAGGCGCTGTTGGGTGAAATGTCCGACACTTCCCGCGTCCTGTTCCCGGTCGACGCCAACACCGCGATGGCTGCGCTCCGCTCGGTCTATGACGGCCGCGGCCAAGTTGCGTGCCTGATCGTCTCCAAGCGCGACATGCCGCACCGCTTCGACGCCGGAGCGGCTGCACGCCTGGTCAGCGAAGGGGCGGCGCATATCGAGGGGGACGCGGCGAGCGCCGAGCTTCAGATCGCCGCCATCGGAGCCTACCAACTCGAGGAGGCGTTGAAGGCCGCTCATCGTCTCAAGGCCCACGGGCGTCGCGTCCTCGTCACGGCCCTGTTCGAGCCGGGCCGCTTCCGTGTCCCCCGCGACCCGATCGAGGCCGACTTCACGGTGAGCGACGAAGAACTGGCCGCGCTCTTCCCGAAGGGCATGCCGCGCGTAGTCGTCTCGCACACCCGACCGGAACCCATGCTCGGCCTGCTTCGGCGACTGGATGGTGGGCCCGAAAGAACGGCCGCACGCGGTTATGTCAGCCGAGGGGGCACGCTCGACGTGGCCGGGATGCTGTTCGCCAATCGCTGTTCCTGGGCGCATCTGATCGACGCCGCCGTCCCGCTTGCCGGCTGGAGCCGTGACGATTTTCTCGCGCCCGCCGAGCGGGACGCCGTGGACGGTCGCGGCCATCCAGGCGACATCGCTGCATTTACCATCTGAAGGCCCTCATGCTCACGCTCACCTCTCTCGGCGGTGCGGGCACTGTCACCGGATCGAAACACCTTCTCACCAACGGCGACAACCGCATCCTGATCGATTGCGGGTTGTTCCAGGGTCTCAAGAACTTGCGCGAGATGAACTGGGAGCCGTTGCCGATCGCCCCGTCTAGCATCGACGCGGTGGTGCTTACCCACGCCCATCTCGATCACTCCGGCTACCTGCCGAAGCTCGTCCGCGACGGCTTCAAGGGGCGCATCTATGCCACAGCCGCGACGCGCGACGTGGCCGAGCTGATCCTCAAGGACAGCGGCTACCTCAACGAGAAGGACGCCGATTACGCCAACCGCAAGGGGTTTTCGAAGCACAAGCCGGCCCTCCCGCTCTACGGCGTCCGCGATGCCGAGCGCGCGATGGAGTCCTTCTATACCGTGCCGTTCGACACTGCCGTCCAACTGCCGAGCGGCGCGACCCTGACGTTCCGCCACGCGGGCCATATCCTCGGCGCGGCCAGCGCGGACGTCGAATGGAGCGGCCGCCGCGTGGCCTTTTCGGGCGACCTCGGCCGCTATGGCGACCCAGTGCTTCCCGATCCGGCTTCCATTCCGCAAGCGGACTTTGTCGTCGTCGAATCCACCTACGGCAACCGCATCCACGATCCCGTCGAAACGACCGACGCGTTGGGCGCTGTCGTCGAACGCACCGTCAAGCGCGGCGGCACAGTCGTCATACCGGCCTTCGCGGTCGGCCGCGCGCAGTCTCTTCTCTATCACCTGTGGAAGCTGAAATCGGCGGGGCGTCTGTCCAGCATTCCGATCTATCTCGACAGCCCCATGGCGATCGACGCGACCGACCTCCTGCACGCCCACAGCGACGATCATCGCCTCAGCCATGATGAGTGCGCCGCGATCTGCAAGATCGCCACCTACACCCGCGACGTGGAAGACTCCAAAGCGATCACCGCGAGCGCCTGGCCGAAGGTGGTGATTTCCGCCAGCGGCATGGCGACCGGCGGCCGCGTGCTCCACCATCTCAAATCCTTCGCGTCCGATCCGAAGCACACCATCCTGTTCTCCGGCTATCAGGCGGCTGGAACGCGCGGTCGCGCGATGGTTCAGGGCGCGCGGGAGATCAAGATCCATGGACACTGGGTGCCCGTGCGCGCCGAGGTCGACGACCTCTCCGTGCTTTCTGCCCACGCGGACGCCGACGAGCTGATGCGCTGGCTATCCGGTTTCCAGCATGCGCCTTCCCGCGTCTTCATTGTCCATGGCGAGGACGAAGCGTCGGAAGCCCTGCGCGTCCGCATCGATCGCGAACTGGGCTGGAACGCCACCGTGCCACGCCAGAAGCAAGCGTTCGACCTATGACCGCGCTCCTTTCCCTTCCCGGTCCTGAGCAACCCACGCTGCGCGCTCGGCGTCTGGCTCTGCATACCCAGCATCAGCCCGTCGTCGTCATGCGTTCCGACTGTCACGTCTGCCGTGCCGAAGGCTTGTCCGCGCGCGCCCAAGTCCTCGTCACCAACGGAAAGGGACAGGTTCAGGCAACGCTGTTTCAGGTCGATGGCGATGCGTTGCTCGGCCACGACGAGGTCGGCCTGTCCGAAACAGCCTGGAACCTGCTCGGCGTCTCCGAGGGCGACGCCGTTCGCGTCACCCATCCTCCGGCACTGGAATCGCTCGCCAGCGTGCGCCGGCGCATCTATGGGCATCGGCTCGACGGCCATGCCTTCTCTGCAATCGTCAGAGACGTCGTTGCCGGGCGCTACACGGACGTCCACCTCGCAGCCTTCCTGACCGCGAGCGCGGCCCTGCCGCTCGACGAGAACGAGACCGCCGATCTGACCGGGGCCATGATCGCGGTCGGTGACCAGATGCAGTGGGATGCCCCTGTGGTGGTGGACAAGCATTGCGTCGGCGGTCTGCCGGGCAACCGCACCACGCCCATCGTCGTGGCCATCGTCGCGGCGAACGGCCTGCTCATGCCCAAGACCTCCTCGCGCGCCATCACCTCTCCGGCCGGAACCGCCGATACGATGGAGACGCTCGCGCCCGTCGATCTCGACCTCGCCACGCTGCGGCGCGTCGTCGAGGCCGAAGGCGGCTGCGTCGCCTGGGGCGGAGCCGTGCATCTGAGCCCGGCCGACGACATCTTCGTGCGCGTGGAGCGCGAGTTGGACGTCGACACCGAAGGCCAGCTCATCGCCTCGGTGCTCTCAAAGAAAATCGCCGCTGGCTCCACCCACGTCGTGATCGACATTCCGGTCGGACCCACGGCGAAAGTTCGAGACGAGGAGACGGCCGCCCATCTTGCAGCCCGCATGAGCGCGGTCGCGGGCCGCTTCGGTCTTTCCGCAACGTGCGTCCAGACCGACGGGTCTCAGCCGGTCGGCCGCGGCATCGGTCCCGCCCTCGAAGCGCTCGACGTCCTCGCTGTGCTGCAGGATGCGCCCGACGCTCCGGACGATCTGCGCCGCCGCGCGGCCATGTTGGCCGGCGCTGCGTTGGAGATTGGCGGCAAGGCCGGCAAGGGAGAGGGTCTGGCGCTCGCGTTGGACACGCTGGCCGAAGGTCGCGCATGGAAGAAGTTCGCGGCGATCTGCGAGGCGCAGGGCGGACTGCGCACGCCGCCGAGCGCCTCTCACATTCATCCCCTGGTCGCTTCACGTGCCGGACGTGTCGTTCACGTCAACAACCGCAAGCTCGCCCGGCTTGCGAAGCTCGCGGGCGCCCCCGACGCCAAAGCGGCCGGCATTCACATGGAGGTCCGGCTGGGCGACGAGATCGACCGGGGACAGCCGCTTCTCCACGTCCACGCCGAGACGCCCGGCGAGCTGGCCTATGCTCTGGACTATGCGGCGCAGGCCGGCGACATGATCGAGATCGAGCCTTGAGATTGTCGGCGGCGACCGAGCAGCAAGATGCCCGGTCTCGCACCGGATACAGCATCCAGCAGCGCGCAATGCATTGGGCCGTGCTCGCCCTCTGCCTGGTTCAGATTCCGACCTCGTGGGCGATCCGGCGCACTCATTTGGCCCATCCGCCCGCCCAGCCGGACCCGTTCGATCTCTTCCTCCATGAGGTTCATGCCTGGAGCGGCTGGCTCATCCTGGCTTTGGCGCTGGGTCAGCTCGGCCTCCGCCTTGTTCTCCGTCGACCTGCATACCCGGACAACCGATCGGATCTGGAGCGCTGGGTGGCTCATGCCGCGCATTGGGCACTCTATGGCCTGCTGATCGCGCTGCCGGTCACCGGAACGGTCGCGATGTATGTGAGCTTTCGCGTCGCTCCAGCCCATAGCCTGCTGAGTTGGGCTCTTCTCGTCCTCGTCTCGATCCACGTCACGGCCGCTCTCTGGCATCATTTCTACCGCCGCGATGACGTGCTGCGTCGCATGATCGGCGGCGCCCGATGACCCGGCTAGGAACATTTCGCGCTCGCCCCGGCCGGACCGATTGATGGACACGCTGATCCTCAACCTCGGGCTTGCGCTCGCGATCGGCCTCCTCGTCGGACTCGAGCGCGGCTGGCGAGACCGGGAGACGGCCGAGGGCGGTCGCACGGCGGGCATTCGGACCTACGGGATTTCCGGGCTTCTCGGCGGCGTCACTGCCGCGCTCGCCATCAGTATGGATTCGCCGGCAGTGCTGATCGCGGGGCTTCTCGCCTTCACGGCGGTATTTGCCTGGTATAAGACGCGCGAGGCCCTCCGTGATGAGACGTTCAGCGTCACAGGCATCATCGCTGGGCTCGGCGTGTTCATGCTCGGCGCACTGGCCATCGCCGGGGATCAGCGGGCCGCAGCGGCCGGGGGCGCCGCGCTGGCTGCGATCCTCGCCAGCCGGGACGCGCTCCACGGCCTGCTGCGAAAGTTGTCCTGGGTAGAGCTTCGGTCGGCGATGGTGCTCGCCGTGATGACGGCCATCATCCTGCCGATGCTCCCCGCCCGCGCCATCGATCCCTGGGGCGGTTTCAATCCCTATCAGGTTTGGCTGTTCACGGTCCTGACGGCAGCGATCTCCTTCCTGGGCTACATCGCCGTTCGCCTGTTCGGCACCACTCGCGGTATCCTCGTTGGCGGGCTGGCCGGGGCCGTCGTCTCGTCAACGGCCGTGACCGTTGCGCTAGCACGCACCGCCGCCGGCGGCGCAAACCCTTGGCCGCTCGCTGGCGCGGCAACGCTTGCTGCCGGCGTGTCCGTGCTGCGGGTGACCGGCATAGTCATCATCGTCGCGCCGGCGGTGCTGGGCGTAGCCGGCCTCGCCATCCTTGCCGCTGTCGTCGTCTTTGCCGCGTGCGGCACCTTCTTTCTCATGAGGGGCAGACTGGAGGGCGACGGCGCTCAGGTGCTGCGCAATCCGTTCGACCTGCCAGCTCTGCTGGTTTTCGCTCTCTTCTTCGCCGTCGTCTCGACGATCAGCGCCGTCCTGGCCATGGGAAGCACGAGCGGCATGGTCGTCACGTCAGCGATCTCCGGAATTTTCGAGGTCGACGTCGCCGTGCTGAGCGCGTTGCGCTTGCTTGGTGAGGCCGCGCACCTTGAAGCAGTCGGCCACGCCGTTCTGCTTGCGCTCACCACCAACGCGCTGGGCCGGCTCTTCGTCGCAGCCGCGACAGGTCCCGTGCGCTTCTGGCTTCCGATCGTCTTCGCAACCCTTCTCGCCGGAGCGATCGGCTACGCCGCGTTCCTGACGCTACCCCATTTCGATTGGCCCGGCTCCCCCGGTGTTCTCGGCTCATAGTGGCCGAGTTGGTGAGCCCCTCTAGCGAACGGTGATGGCGACGCCGAAGGCTGCAAGTTCATCAAAAACTGCGTTGGCGTCGACGACCTCGTCGATGTGATGCACGCCCGGCGCCGCCGCTGTGACCAGCAGTCGGCCGATCAAAAAAGCCGCCACTCGGGCGGTTATCACGGCCTCTCGGTGGCCCTCGCATGTCATCGTAACCGACGCCCGCTGGCCATTCAGGCGGCCGAGAACCTCGACGGCAAGCGCGGCCCGATCAGAGCCGACCCGCAATCGCGTAAGGAGTGCTGCAATCGCCCGCTGCGCGCGGGGACGATCCCGCAAGAGCGGGGCTCCACGGAACGCCAGCGTCGTGAAGAAGTCGTGGCCGACCGACAGAAACGTATTGGCGTCCGAGAGACCAAGCGTTCGTCGCACCGCATACTGATCGGAAAAGGGAAATGGATAGGCGACGGAAGCCTTGCGATCGTCGCCAAAGCGGATGTGTGCCGGCGTTCGATCAGGCATCTTGGGATCGCTCGCGTTGCTCAGCGTCCAGAGAATTGCCGCTTCGCCGTGGGCATCACCGAGCCCCAGCAGGACGCCGATCCGCGCCGTTTCGGCGCGATCCATCCGCGCGGCAGCGGACTTGACCATCAGGTTGGTCAGTCCAGGCGCGAAGCCGACCGACACAATCGCGCTGCCGCCGGAAGAACGCGCCAAGCTGTCGAGCGACTCGACACTCTCGATCACAGCCGGATTAGCCGAAATGTCGACGTAGTGCTTCCCCTTCATCAAGACATGCGCCGCGAAGCTGTTGTCGGGCGTATCGATGCACATGACGATGACATCGGACTCGACAACCGCTGGCTCCCAGGTCTCGCTCTTGGCGATGTCGAGGACTGCGAAGCCGCACCCGAGCGCAGCCGCCGCCGTCTCAGCCTTCTCGCGGTTTCGGCCAGCCAGCCGAACTCCCAGGTTCGGCTTTGCAAGCAGCTCCCGAGCAATCAGCTTTCCGACATGCCCGTATCCGCCGACGATCAGGATATGTTTTGTGGCCTTTCCCATGCTTGCCGGCCACCTTCCTCACATCGGCTCAACAGGCCGAGCCACACTGACTATGGCTCGGCCCTCCAGAGCAGAAGTGCAGCGGCGATCAGCGCCACGACGAACATCGACGCGATGAAGATCAGATAATCCCCGCTGATGACGACGTTGCTGTAAGCGAACCGTCCGAAGGCGACGAGGATACCCGCGGCTGTCCCGTAGCGCAGCCATTTGGTGTCCCCTACAAAAGTCGCAAAACCGATCCCGATGATCACGATGCCGAAGCCGGTGATGAACCCACCCCATGTCCGAAAGACGATTCCGAGCCAATCGAGGAACGGCTGCGGCAACGTCGCCGCGTCGATGCCGGTGAACCGGATATCCTCGGGAAGCAATGTGGGACGGATGCCCAGGAAATAGATGCCGGTTCCCAAGGCGAGCACGCCGAGGATCGTAAGGAGGCCGCCTGTTAGGCGGTTCTGTGTCGTTTGCATGCTTGTCTCCAGCAGAAGTTGAGAACTACCGGAGCACCAATGCCGTCACTTCTATTGGTGTCCTTAACCTCGATCAAGGATGCAGCTACGGCAGAAGGGGAGACTCGGCAAAATCTGTCACACATCCTTGCCCAGGGAAGGCAATCGGCATGACTCAGAGCACCCCCATCCGCGTCGCCATCAACGGGTATGGCGTGATCGGAAAACGCGTCGCAGACGCCGTCCTCGCACAGGACGATATGGAGCTGGCAGGAGTGGCCGACATCGTTGCGGATTGGCGCGTCCGCCCGCTCGGGCCGAAAGGGATCGCGCTCTTCGGCGCGACGCAGGAGGACGCCAAGGCGATGACCGATGCCGGCGTGACGGTGACTGGCGTGCTGGACGACCTTCTCGGGCAAGCTGACGTGGTGGTGGATTGCACGCCCAAGCGCATCGCCGCGAAGAATGTCGAGACCTATCGGGCACGCGAACTTAAATTCATCGTCCACGGCGGCGAAAAACACGACGTGACAGGCCACTCGTTCGTTGCAGAAGTATCTTTCGCCAGCGCAATCGGCCGCACAGCGACCCGCGTGGTCTCCTGCAACACCACCTCGATCGTCCGGACCCTCACGGCGCTCAAGACTGCCGGCCTTTTGAAACGGGCGCGCGGGACGCTTCTTCGGCGCGCCACCGATCCTTGGGAAAGCCACGAGGGAGGCATCATGAACACGCTGGTGCCGGAGCCCGAAATCCCAAGCCATCAAGGCCCCGATGCTCAGAGTGTCGATCCTGATCTCGATGTCGTCACGATGGCTGTAAAGGTCCCTCAGACGCTTGCGCACCTGCACTACTGGTCGGTTCAGTTGACGCGGGCGGCGACCAAGGACGAGGTGGTCGACGCGTTTCGCGCCTCCCCCCGTATCGCCCTCATCCGCACGGACGAGGGGCTGACGGCGCTCAACACCGTCAGAAGAACTTATGGCCGATCTCAGCCGCCCGCACGACAGCCTCTACGAGGTCGCCTTGTGGGAGGATATGCTGAAGGTCCAGGGCGACGAGCTGTTCTACGCCTACATGGTCGACAACCAGGCGATCGTCATTCCCGACACAATCGATGCCATCCGCGCGCTTGCGTCACCCGCACCGGAGGCCGCGGATTCGATCGCCCGCACCAACGCCGCGTTGGGCATCGGACGCGGTCTTGTCTGACGCCATCCGGGCGAACGCCTATGCGCTGAGCAAAGCTCTCCGATCCGATCGCTTCCACCAGATCAGCGCTAGCAAGTAGGTCGAGATCAGCGCGCCGCCAAAGCAGAAGACGGAGATGTAGGCGTAGGAGAAGAACAGGTAGGTAACCACGACGACGACGCCTGCCAGCAGTCCGAATACTTTGACGGCGCGATCGCGGACCAGCAAGGGCGGCACGATTACCGCGGCCAGGTAGATCCCGTATGTCACCACCCGCGACACGATAGCATCGAGCAGGTTGATGTCCTCGTATCGAACCGCCCAGGCAAGAAACGACGTCGACAGCCACCCGTCATGCACGAAGTAGGGGACGAACTGGAGGCCACCGAGCATGGCTCCGGCGATCACAAACAACAGGATGATCGCGCTTCGCCCGCCGCTCTCGAGGAAGTAGGCCGACATCGGAATCCAGACCGGCCAGACGATCCAGGCGAAGAACATATAGATGAAGGAATATTGCTCGACATGATGAGCATGCCCGGCAGTTCCGGCGACCCACACCATGCCTTCCGCCGCTTGTTGCAGGCCGAAAAGAAGAGGCAGGATCGCGAGCATCAGATAGCGGCGATCCCCGGTCCACGCCCAGACCGTCGCAACGGCGCCGGAAGGGATGAGGACCGCAGCGGCGGCAAAACTGACCGTGGCGGAAAGGCACATCGCGTCACATCCGGTCGGCTCTCTTGCGCTGGCGGGTGCCGGCCGCCACGCTATCGGCCCTCCACGATGTTGAGGGCGTTTCCCGCAGCGAAGGACCTGATGTTGGCCAGGGTCGTGTCGATGATCCGGCGAAGCGCGTGGTCCGTGTTGTAGGCGTTGTGTGGCGTGACGAGGACGTTTGGAAACCGCAGCAACACATGGTTTGCCACAAGTGCCTTGAGATCAGGGGCATCGAGAAACCGTTGCTGGCGAAATATCTCGGCTTCCTCGCGGATCAAAGGCTCCTGCGGCAAGACATCGAGCCCCGCTGCGCGCAGTTTTCCTTCCGCCAGCGCCCGCACCAGCGCCTCGGTGTCGACAACATTTCCGCGCGACGTGTTGATCAGGATAGCCCCCTGTTTCATCGCCGAGAACGCCGCATCTCCGATGAGCCCGACCGTTTCGGGCAGGGACGGCACGTGGAGGGAAACGACGTCCGCCTGCTCCAGCACCGCGCCCAGCGCGCCATAGGAAAACGCCAGCCTGGACGCAGCCTCATGGTCCTCGTGGCGATCATGGGCGATAACTCTCATGCCGAAGCCATTGGCGATCTCAATGGCGCGACGTCCGATTCGGCCGGTTCCAATCACTCCCATGACCCTGCCGTGAAGCTCGAAGCCGCGAGTTCTCGCCATGGAGAAGCCACCGCGACGGGTATGGTCCACGCTGTCGACGATGTTGCGGGCCAGCGCGAGAAGCAACGCAAAGGCGTGTTCCGCCACAGTGGAATCGCCATAGTCGGGGACGTTGGCCACCATGATCCCTCGGCGCCTGCACGCTCCAAGGTCGATATGGTCAAAGCCTGTCGATCGCGTCGCGACAAGCTTGAGAGCGGGGAGGCTCTCAAGCACTTCGGCATCGATCCTCGAGGCGATAAAGGGACTGACCACCTCCGCGTCGGCATACTCACCGGCCGAGGTTCTGTTCAGCGACTGGCGGGTGCAGCGCACCTCATGGACGGGTCGCAGGCCGGCGCACGCGGCCTCTTCCCAGTCCTCTGCCTCGAACACCGCGATCTTCATTGCTCGACCTCAACTTCAAGCCGGTCATCAAATCCCGGACCTGCAACACTCTCGACGATCAACCGGATTGCATCCCGTTCAGCGGACGATCGCACCGTGCCGGCGACGCGGACGCGCCCTGCGGCAACCTCGACCGAGGGTTGGCGGCTCAGGTAGACCAGGGCGTCTTGAAGGCGGGCCACGATCGCACGACGCGCGGCTTCGTCCCCCTTGACCTCTGGCTCGGGCTTGCCAGCCGCCACGACCTTGAGCAGGTCAGCCCTGCTTACGACGCCAACAAGCCGGCCATCCCGAATGACGGGGAGGCGCTTGATGCGATGAACGCCCAGCAGCATCGCAACCTTATGGACAGGAGTGTCTTCCTCGATCGTGATGACCTGCGGGGACATGACGTCGCCAACCTTCCAGCTCCGGCTCCTGACAAACTCGCGCGCCGCATTATTTTGCGAACCACCGGCGTCGAGGATCAGGCCCGACGTCCCAAGCTCGGTTCTTCGCAACAGATCGCCCTCGGTGATGAGCCCGAGCAACCTGCCCGTGTCGTCTACGACCGGCAAGCCGCTCACGCCTCCGGCGAGCATGATGCGGGCAGCATGCCAAACGCTATGGTCTGGGCTGACCGTCGCCACGTTCCTTGTCATCAGGTCCTTCGCCTGCATCGGAAAGCCCCGTTCCCCTAGCGTGCATATGCCTCGGTCACGTATCGGTTCATCATGCGGTGGCTGTTGAACAGGGGCCCGATCTTGCTGATCGTCTGCTTCATCATCCACACCCACCTTGGCCGATCCTGGTAGTAGAGAGGCAGGACCACATCCTCCAGCTTCGCGTAGAGTGCTGCACCATCACCCGTGCCAGGCGGCGATCCCTCGATCGACCACCCGGTGACGCCGTCGACACAGCCTTCCAGCCACCATCCATCCAGCACGCTCAGGTTCAAAACACCGTTCAAAGCCGCCTTCATCCCGCTCGTGCCCGAAGCTTCGAGAGGAGCCAGGGGCGTGTTGAGCCAGATGTCACATCCAGCCACCAGGGCAGCCGAAAGCCGCATGTCATAGCCGGGAAGGAAGACGATCCGAGCGATGCCGTCGAGACGTTCGATATGCCTGCGAAACGCCGCGATTGCCTTGGCACCCCCTTCGTCCTTGGGATGTGCCAGCCCGGCCAGGACGATCTGAAAGGGGTGTTTGTGCGCGATCGCGATCAACCGCTCGATGTCAGAAAAAACCAGCTCGGGCCGCTTGTAGGCGGTCATCCGGCGGGCATAGCCGATAAGCGGAACGTCGTCGCGCAGTTGCACGCCCGTCTCTTCCGATATGATCGCAAGCAGCTCCGCCTTTGCCTCCTGATGGGCGCTCCAGACCGTGGCGTCATCGAGCTCGTCGGCAAAGGCCAGTGTCTCCGGCTCGTGAGCCCAATTGGGGTATCGGCTGGTGTATAGGTCGCCGAAGGCACGATGCGTCCATGTGTGAACATGCACGCCATTCGTGATCGAAGTGATCTCGTAGCCAGGAAACATCTGGCGAGAAGTCTCTGCATGTCGGCGCGCCACACCGTTCACATAGCTGGAGAGATTCAACGCGAGCTGCGTCATGTTGAGCCGCATTGGACCGGCCAGAGCCTTCAGTGTTTCGAGTTCGACGTAGTCGCCCAGTATGGTCCCCACGAGTTTGTAGTCGAATTTGTCGAAGCCTGCTTCGACAGGCGTGTGCGTCGTGAAAACGCATCGGTCGCGGACAGCGCCGATGTCATATCGCAAGTGGCGTTGGGATGAATCGGCGTCGCTTAGTGATGCCTCCCGCAGAAGCGGCAACGTCAAGAGCGCGGCGTGGCCTTCGTTGAGATGGAACTTGTCGATCTCGAAGCCGAGCGCCCGCAGGATGAGCCGGCCGCCGATCCCCAAGACGATCTCCTGCTTCAGGCGATACGCGTCGTCACCGCCATAGAGAAAATCAGTGATGCCCCGGTCCGCCGGCTCGTTCTCCAGGAGGTCCGTATCAAGCAACAGGACCGGAACAGCGTGGCCGAGCGGACATTCCACTGCATAGAGCCACGGCCGAATCCAGACATCGCGTCCCTCGATCTGCACAGCGACCATCCCTGGAAGCGGCTTGGCCCAATCCGCGGGCGACCAGGGATTGGGGCCGCTTTCCTGTTCGCCCCTTGGCGTCATCGCCTGACGGACATAGCCCTGTCTGCTGAGCAGCGTCACGAAGACCATAGGCAAATCCAGATCAGCGGCCGATCTGGCGGTGTCGCCGGAAAGGACGCCGAGCCCGCCGCTGTAAGTATGGACCTCCGGCCGCAGCGCGATCTCCATCGAGAAGTAGGCGATCCGGGCCCGGCGCACGGAGCGCTCAAAGAATTTCAACTCGTATCCCCTGTTTGATGTGGTTCGCGCACTGACACATGAGTGGCCGACCACACGTGGTCGTGTGCCGGCCACTCGTCGATCCGGGCAGGTCTCACTTCACCCGAACGATTGAACTCGGCGACGGCTTCGCTTCGTCGTTGCAGGCAGCAAGGCTCAGGACTTTTTCCTCGACCCCGCGCCGTTTGCCACTTCCAGCTCGGGCACTGCATCTGCTGCTGTGACCTCGGACTCGGCGCGCAGCCAGTGGTCGAGTTCGCAGTCCGTGGGACACCCCTCGTCCTCCCAGATCTGATACGCCCGCTGCTCGATTCTGAGGTGGACCAGCTCGCCGGCCGCTATCGTTTCGCTGTCTGACATTGCCATCGCTCCATTGTTGGGCATTGCGGAACGACAGAAGGATCACCGGGAAACGCGGGCCGATCGTTGATGCAGGTTAAAGAGATCGAGGCCGAGTATTTCGAGTGAACTTGCCATTTCCCGGCTAAATCCACCCCATGCGCAGCGGCATCCAGATCGCCATGGCGATCATGATCAGGTTTTCCGTCAGCGAGACGAACCCGAGCGGCACGTTGCTGTTGCCGCCCACGCAAGCGCATTTGAGCTTGCGCTTGTCGATGTAGACTGCCTTGAACACCGAAACCGCGCCGACCGTGCCGATGAACAGCGCAACGGGAGACGCGATCCACAGAAGCGTTCCGGCCAGCATCAACACGCCCGCCAGTGTCTCGCCGAAGGGGTAGAAATAGGCGTAGGGAACATAGCGCCGCCCAAGCAGGTCGTAGTTCAGGAACATCGTGGAGAAGCTCTCGACGTCCTGAAGCTTCTGGATGCCGAGCAGGCACATGGCGATCGCGATGAAGAACTCGATCGCGTGAAGGTCGAAGATCGTGCCCAACGCAAACCAGCTTACGGCGAGACCCATCAGGAAAGCCACGCCGAACAGCGCGATCACCGGCTGATAGGTGGTCTCGTCCTTTCCCCGCAGCGGCTTGCCGAAATGCGCGCGGGTCTCGTCGTAGCCGCCGATCCGCTTCCCGCCAATGAAGACCTGCGGCGTAGTCTTCACATCGTGCTCGGCCATGAAGCGGTCGGCCTCTGCGCGCGAGGTGAGCAAGTTGTCCTCGACCGCGAACCCCCGCCGTTCGAGGAACGACTTCGTCTTCAGCCCATATGGGCACAGATGGTCAGTGGTGGAGAGGCGATAGAGGGTCGCCGTTTTCCCGTCGGTGAGAGTTGTCATCTCATCCTCCTGTCGTTGTCGTTCTTGCGGTCAGGGCTTCGGCCAGATCGGATGGTGATCGTCGATGACGAAGGGATGCGCATGGCGGATGGCCGCGTGCCGGTGAGAGTCCCGGGAGCGCGTTGCGATCGGTGGGGCATGATCGGCGCCAGCCTCCAGCGGGTGGCTGTGCTCGATCTCCTCATGGGTGTGCTCGATGATCCCCGGATCGTGGCTGGGCCACAGAACCATGGCCGCAAATGCGCCTGCCGCCGCTCCCGCGCCGAGCACGAGGAAGGCCGCAGTCATGCCGACATTCGCTCCGAGCCAACCGGCGAGCGGATAGGTGACCAGCCAGCCGGCATGGGAGAGGGCGAACTGCGCCGCAAACAGCGACGGCCTGTCTTCCGGATGGGCGGACCGGCGCAGCAGGATGCCGGCCGGTGTCATGATCGCGGACGCGCCGGCGCCGAGCAACGACCACACGGAAAGGATCGTCCACCACGTCGGATGAACCGCCGCGATCACAAGCAGCACCGGCAGGACGGCAGCCCCACCGATCATCACGGCACGCGGAGAGCGGCCGTCGAGCAGCTTCGGCAGGGCGAGCGCAACGGCCATCGAGCCTGCGCCGTAGGCGGCGAAGAACCACGCAACGTCGCCCTCGTCTCCGCCAAAGCCGGCACGGACGATCACGACCGTGTTGACGATCACCATCGCGCCGGAGGCCGCCGCCGCGAAGCTCAGCGCTAGAAGCCCGCGCAGTCGCGGTGTGGCGAAGTAGATCCAGCTCCCTCGCGTTAGCCGCTCCATAAAGGGACGCTGCACCGTCTTCGCGGCAGGCAGGACCACCGAAAGAACCAGCAGGCCGGAGGCGAGAAAGCCGACGGCGTTTCCGACGAACAGCCAATGGAAACTGATGATCGTCAGCGCGAGCGCGGCCAGCAGCGGGCTCAGCAGGGCTTCGAGATCATACGCAAGCCGCGAGAGCGACAGCGCCGAGGTATACTCCTCCTCGTCCGGCAGGATGTCGGGGATCGTCGCTTGGAAGGTGGGCGTGAAGGCGGCGGAGCAGGACTGGAACAGAAAGACCAGCACGTAAATCTGCCAGACCTCGGTGACGAACGGCAGGAGCAGGACCATGCCAGCCCGGACGACGTCGAGGCTCACCAGAAAGCCGCGCCGGGGTAACAGCCCCGCCAGCGCCCCGGCGAAGGGCGAGACGCCCACATAGGCGATCATCTTGATGGCGAGCGCGATGCCGAGAACCTGTCCCGCATGGGCGCCGGCCAGATCATAGGCCAACAGCCCAAGCGCTACCGTGGTCAGGCCAGTTCCGATCAACGAAAGGATCTGTGCGGCGAACAGATTCCGATAGGTGCGGTTGGCGAGGACGGACAACATGAGGCGAGTCTTAGTGGCGGGCGAATACGTCGCGGCCCGACGCGCTGAACAGGATCACCTCGTAGGACTCCGTCTGTCCGCCGACCTCCATGCCCGGAGAGCCGAGGGGCATACCGGGCACCGCAAGGCCGGTCGCGGATGGTCGCTCACGCAGGAGACGAAGCACGTCCTCAGCCGGGACGTGGCCTTCGATCGCATAGCCCTCGACAACGCCGGTGTGGCACGATTGCAGGTCGGCCGGCACGCCGAGCTGCGCCTTGAGAGGCGCGAGATCGTCGATAAGCCTGTCGTTGACCGTGAAGCCGGCCGCGCGCATGTGGTCGATCCAGTCCCCGCAGCAGCCGCAGCTCGGAGAGCGAGCGACGTCAATCACCGGCTGCGCGGCCGCTGCAAGTCCCGGAATGCTGGCGGCTACGGTCGCGCTGAGGCCGATTGCAGCCAGGCCAAGCACCTTTCGCCGTGATAGTTCTGTCATCGTCGATCTCCATTCCCTGTCGGGCGCCTGCTCATCATTGCAGGCGCGTGTCTATCGCTCCGCGCGGGCGCTTCGGCTCTTCATCGGATTCACCGGGGCTTTCGAGGTCGGCAAGGATGGGGCAGTCCGGCCGATTGTCGCCGGCGCAGCAGGACGCCAAGTGCTCCAGCGTCGCAGCCATCTGCTCCATCTCGTCGATCTTGCGTCGCAGGTCCTCGATGCGGGCGAGCGCGATGCGCTTGACGTCTGCGCTTTGCCGGCTGCGATCTCGCCAGAGCCCGAGCAAATCGTTGATCTCCGCGACCGAGAAGCCGAGATCGCGCGAGCGCCGAATGAAGCGCAGCATATGCACGTCGGTCTCGGAGTAGTCCCGGTAACCGGCCACCGTGCGATCGGCCGCCGGGATCAGGCCGGTCTGCTCGTAGTAGCGGATCATTTTCGCGCTGACGCCCGAAGCGCGCGCCGCTTCACCGATGTTCATGCCGCGCTCCTTTCAGTTCCCGTAGGGTCGTTGCCGGTCACGTCCGACGCCGCATTTCGGGCGGCCGGGATCGCTGCGTTGCCCGAAGCTCCCATCGGCGGCTTCCATCCACGCAGGCGCAATGCGTTGCCGAGCACGAAGACCGAGGACAGCGCCATCGCGCCTGCCGCCAGCACCGGCGAGAGCAGGATGCCGAAGGCCGGGTAGAGCACGCCCGCCGCCACCGGGATCAGCGCCGTATTGTAGGCAAAGGCCCAGAACAGGTTCTGCCGAATGTTGCGGATCGTGCCCTTCGACAGCGCGATGGCGTTGGGCACGCCCTTCAGGCTGCCCGACATCAGCACGACGTCGGCCGCCTCGATCGCGATGTCGGTGCCCGTGCCGATGGCGATGCCGACATCGGCTTCGGCCAGCGCCGGCGCGTCGTTGATGCCGTCGCCGACGAAAGCGAGCTTTCCGTGCTGCGCCTTGAGCGCCTTGACCGTCTCGACCTTGCCTTCGGGCAGAACCTCGGCGACCACCTCGTCGATGCCGAGGCGTCTTGCAATGGCGTCTGCGGTGCGGGCGTTGTCGCCGGTGATCATCGCGACCTTGAGGCCGAGATCGTGCAGGGCGGCGATCGCCTGCGGCGTCGTCGTCTTGATCGGATCAGCGACCGCGATGATCGCCGCTAGGCTGCCGCCGATCGCCGCGTAGAGCGGCGACTTGCCCTCGTCGCCGAGCCGAGATGCGGTTTTGGCGAAGATGGAGACATCGAGGCCGAGCTTCTTCATGTAGCGATCGGCGCCGACCTCGATCCGCTCGCCGTCCGCTTCCGCCTTCACGCCGAATCCGGTCACGGATTCGAAGCCCGAGATCGCGGGAATGACCAGCCCTTCGGCCTCGGCCGCCTCGACGATGGCGCGCGCGATCGGATGCTCCGACTTCGCTTCCACCGCCGCGACCTTCGCCAGCACGTCGCTCCGGTCGAAGCCTTCGGCCGCCTCCAGATCCGTCAGGGCCGGCCAGCCTTCGGTCAGGGTGCCGGTCTTGTCGAGCGCCACGACCCTCGCGTCCTTCAGGAGCTGAAGCGCCTCGCCCTTGCGGAACAGCACGCCCATTTCCGCGCCGCGCCCGGTTCCGACCATGATCGAAGTTGGCGTGGCGAGACCCATCGCGCAGGGGCAGGCGATGATGAGGACGGCGACCGCGTTGACCAGCGCGAAGGTAAGAGCCGGCTCTGGTCCGAAGACGAGCCAGACGAGGAAGGTCAGGAAAGCCACGCCGATCACGGCGGGCACGAAATACATGGTCACATTGTCGACCAGCGCCTGGATCGGCAGCTTCGAGCCCTGCGCCTGCTCTACCATGCGGATGATCTGCGAGAGCACCGTCGCGCCGCCCACGGCGGTCGCTGTGAAGGCCAGCGCGCCTTTCTGGTTGACCGTGCCGCCGACGACTTGGCTGCCCGCCGCCTTGGCGACGGGGATCGGCTCGCCGGTGATCATGGATTCATCGATGTAGCTCTCGCCTTCGACCACTTCTCCGTCGACAGGCACGCGCTCACCTGGCCGGACTTCCACCACATCGCCCGGCGCGACCTCACCGATGGCGATCTCGACCGTCCTGCCGTCGCGGCGCACGCGGGCGGTCTTGGCCTGCAAGCCGACGAGGCGCTTGATCGCCTCGGAGGTGCGGCCCTTGGCCCGTGCTTCGAGAAAGCGGCCGAGCAGGATCAGCGTGACGATGACGGCGGCGGCTTCGTAATAGACGTTGATCGTGCCCTCCGGAAGGAGCGAGGGCGAGAAGGTCGCGACCATCGAATAGACGTATGCGGCCATCGTGCCGACCGCGACCAGCGAGTTCATGTCCGGTGCCAAGCGCACGAGGGCGGGAAAGCCCTTCTCATAAAAGCGCACGCCCGGCACAAACAGCACGATGGTCGTCAGAGCGAACTGGAGATACCAATTCCACTGCATGCCGATGGTCGCCATGATGAGATCGTGCGCGCCGGGAATGAGATGGGAGCCCATCTCCAGCACGAAGACCGGCAGCGTCAGCGTCGCGGCCACGATCACATCGCGCTTCAATTCCGCCTGCTCTCGGTCCTTGCGGGCTTCCGTCTCGTCTTCGTGCGGGACACCGTGATCCAGCACCCGCGCCACATAACCGCTCCGTTCGATCGCCCCGATCAGCTCGGCGGCGGCAGCGAGCCCGCGAACCTGAGCGCGCTCTGTGGCGAGATTTACCGTGGCATCCGTCACACCCGGAACCGCCTTCAGCGCACGCTCCACATTGCCGACGCACGACGCGCAGGTCATGCCTTCGACGGAAAGTTCGATCGTCGACGAAGGAACCGCATAGCCTGCCCCTTCGATGGCTGCGACAAGCGCAACGCGGCCAGCCGGAGCGCCGAAAGAGACCTCGGCCTTTTCCGTCGTGAGATTGACGCTGGCAGATTCCACGCCCGGCACAGCCCGCAATGCTTTCTCGACGCGGCCCACGCACGAGGCGCAAGTCATCCCCTCAATAGGGAGAGTGATGTCTTGACGCTTGGCGATGTGGTTTCTCAGCGGCGCGTTCATCGTGCTTCCTTGCAGGCGAAATTCAACATTCGCCGATCAAGGTGGGGCTTCCAACGATGGGAAGGTCAATACGCTTTTTTTATTTTCTGCCCTTGACCTTCCAACGGTGGGAAGCCCCATCTGGAGAGGCATGAGAGACGAACAGGAGGTTCTCATGCAATTCCACATCAAGAATATGTCTTGCGGAGGCTGCGTCCGCAGCGTCACCAAGGCGGTTCAATCCGTCGATCCGGCCGCGACCGTCACCCCGGACCTGCCCAACCGGAACGTGGAGATCACATCCGATCGGCCACGCGAGGCTCTGGAAGCCGCTCTCGCAAATGCTGGCTACCCGGCCGCCCAGGTCAGTCGCTAAAAAGGGTGCGCCATGAACCGGCTCACGCCAATCTTCATCGCTGGAGCGATTGCGGTCGCAGCCGGGCTCGGGGTCGCAGAATCGCAAATCGGCAGAACCGACCACGACGTGCATAGGGATCACGGCGGGCACGCGCCTCAAGCCGCGAGCACACAAACTGACGATGCCGCGGTTCGTGCCTATCGGGAAGCCAACGATCGAATGCACGCCGACATGGCGATCGAATACACCGGCGATGCGGACGTCGACTTCATGCTTGGAATGATTCCCCACCATCAAGGGGCGATCGACATGGCTCGGGTCGTGCTGGAGCACGGAACCGATCCCGAAGTCCGCGCTCTGGCCGAGGAAGTGATCTCCGCGCAGGAAGCCGAGATCGAGATGATGCGAGGATGGCTCGGCGATCGAGGCCACTAGGGCAAAGCGGGCGGACACCTGTTCCGCCCGCTATTCCTGCTTGGTTCGCACCAGGGACTACAGTTGCTCAGAGGGACACCCAAGGGAGGACGAGTTCGACACGATTCAAACGTGGCGCCTCCACATTTAGGGAGCGGCCGAATAGATTTTCTGAGGACCGAAAACTGATGGTGCGGGCGGTCGGACTCGAACCGACATATCCGTGAGGACGGCGGATTTTGAATCCGCTGCGTCTACCAATTCCGCCACGCCCGCACATGGCCGCCGATTCTATCCT
This sequence comes from Terrihabitans aquatilis, assembly GCF_052542005.1. NCBI lineage: Bacteria > Pseudomonadati > Pseudomonadota > Alphaproteobacteria > Hyphomicrobiales > Terrihabitans > Terrihabitans aquatilis. The sequence goes on from NZ_JBOCUO010000002.1 coordinate 643,900, forward strand.
ATGCGCTTTGCACCTATTCTGCACCTAGCGCCTAATCGGCAGTCCGACCCTCTCAATCACCCTCCGCGTTAGGCCATTGAAAAAACGACGTTTTCAATTCGTCGTGATTTCCTGTGGATTGATAGACAAACCACTTTTTGAGTCCGGCGCGTCTACCAATTCCACCACACCCGCATGCCTGCGGCCCCTCGGGCGGTGAGCCGAGACCGGGCCGGCGGCTGCTATATCGCAACCGGGAAAAGAACGCCAGACGGATGTCGGCCTGCGAATGGCACGCAACGCGTCGGAACACGATATACTTATTACATATGTTGTTTCTTCTTATTTAATTGACACGTTCTGTAGTTTTATGGAGAGTTCGAAGAGGCCGGGTGAATTGCCGGCCGCGAGGCTGCGTTTCGATCCAAGAGGTCGCGAATGTCCACTCTTCCGGAATATCTCCACCAGAAGCGCGCAGCCCTTCAGGCGCGCCGCGAAAAGGCCCACCAGCCGGGCGCCGGTCCCTTTCCCCTGTCGGCGCGGGCCAGCGCGGAAGGACGCAGCGGCGTCCGCCGCATCCGCATTCGCGATTTCCAGGTCATTTCCGACAGCCCGCCCGATTTCGCGGGCTACGATCTCGGCCCCAGTTCACCGGAGCTTCTGCTCGGCGCGTTGTCGAGCTGCCTCACGCACACCTACCTCATCCAGGCCGCGGACCTTGGCATTCCACTCGAGGCCGTGTCGGTCGAGGTCGACGGCCGGATCGATCCGCGCGGCGGCTCGAAGGACTTCGACGCCATCCCCGTCTACCCGCACGATCTGTCCTACCGCGTCACGGTCACCACGGATGTCGAGGACCTGGCCGAGTTGAACGACGCAGTCGCACGCTTCTGTCCCATCCTCAATCTGCTGCGCCGGGCGATCGATATTCCGGGCGAGGTGCGGCGCCTGCCCGCGAGCGGCACGGCGCCTGCCCTCAGCGGCGCCGCGTGAACGCTCTCATCCGATCAAAGGAACACGCCATGGATCACCGCTCACAGCACAATCATCTCTCCCGCCGCGCCCTCATGAAGCTCGCAGGCGCAGCCGGCCTCGGCGCCGCGTTCGGAACCTTCGGGTCCGCGGCCTGGGCCCAGATCGAGCCGCTGAAGGAAAAGCGCACACTCAAGCTGGCTTGGGGCCAGACGGCGGTCTGCCAGGCGCCGATCTCGGTCGGCCTGAAGCAGGGCCTGTTCGAGAAATACAATCTGCAGGTGGAGCCGGTGAACTTCAGCGGCCCGACCGACGCCCTTCTTCAGGCCATCGCCACCGGCCAGGCCGATGGCGGCATCGGCATGGCACTGCGCTGGCTGAAGCCGCTCGAACAGGGCTTCGACGTCGGTCTCACGGTGGGCACCCATGGCGGCTGCATGCGCCTTCTGGCCCCGCCCGAGGCGGGCATCACGAAGATCGAAGACCTGAAGGGCAAATCCATCGCGGTCACGGACCAGGCCAGCCCGGTCCGCAATTTCTTCGCCATCCGCCTCGCCGAGCTCGGCATCGATCCCGACAAGGAAGTGCAATGGCTGCAATATCCGCAGGATCTGTTCGGAGAGGCCCTGCGCAAGGGCGAGGTGCAGGCCATCGCCGGCGACGATCCGCACCTTTATCTCATCCGCGAGCGCGACAAGCTGGTGGAGGTCGCCACCAACCTCGACCACCATTACGCGAATTCCACCTGCTGCGTGTTCGGCCTGCGCGGCAGCCTGATCCGCGACGAGCCGCAGGTCGCGGCCGCCATTTCCCGTGCCATCGTCGATGCGCAGGCCTGGACGGCGGCAAACCCGGACCAGACCGCCGAGGTGTTCGCGCCCTTCGTGCCGGGCAATGTGCCCAAGGAAACGGTGGCCGACATCCTGCGCAGCCACACCCACAATCATCATGCCACAGGGGCCGCGCTGCGCAAGGACGTGGTCCTGTTCACCGAACAGCTCAAGAAGATCAACGTCATCCGACCCAACACCAATTCCGAGCTGTTCGCCCAGAAGATCGTTCCCGATGTCCTCGGCTGACCAGATCGGCCATCCGGCACATGAGTTCGCCGCCCCGTCACACACCGCCACGCCGTTTCTCGTGGCGGGGGCGGCGTCGGTCGCCGCCTGGGCCATCGTCGCGGCAATAGCCCTTCTGCTGCCCGACAAAGTCGTCGGCTTCGCGGAACCGCTCTATGCGCGCGAAACCCATCTCGGCTATGTCGGCTGGGCCGCCTTTCTCGGGCTCTGGACCGCCGTTTCCGCGTTCTGGCCGGCGGCCGGCGTCGCCCTCCGGCGCATCACCCCCTGGCTTGTCGTACTGGCGGCCTTCGTCCTGCTGTGGGAGCTGTTGACGGCAAAAACCGCCTACCTTCCCACACCGTTCTTCGCGCCGCCCTCCGCGCTGGTCGAGGTCTATGTCGGCGATTGGCCGCGCCTGTCCGACAGCCTGCTGAACTCGCTGCGGCTGCTGGCGTTCGGATATCTCTTCGGTGCCATTGCCGGCTTCATCACCGGGGTCGCCATCGGCTGGTCGCGCGGGCTCGGCTATTGGGTCCATCCGGTGCTGCGCTTCCTCGGCCCGGTGCCCTCCACCGCGCTCCTGCCCATGGCGTTCTTCTTCTTTCCGTCCAGCTTCTCGGCGGCCGTCTTCCTCATCGCGCTGGCCACCTGGTTTCCGGTCACCGTGCTCACCTGGTCGGGCGTCTCCAGCGTCGACAAGGCCTATTACGATGTCGCCCGCACGCTTGGCGCGCGCGAGGGCTTCCTCATCTTCAAGGTCGCCATCCCCGCCTCCCTTCCGCACCTCTTCGTCGGCTTGTTCATGGGCCTCGGCGCCTCCTTCTCGGTGCTCGTCGCCGCCGAGATGATGGGCGTGAAATCCGGCCTCGGCTGGTATCTGCAATGGGCGCAGGGCTGGGCCGCCTATTCCAACATGTACGGCGCGCTGTTCGTCATGGCGCTCGTTTTCTCCGGCCTCATCACGCTGCTCTTCAGCGTCCGCGACCGGCTCCTCAGCTGGCAGAAGGACGTGCTGAAATGGTAGCGGCGGAGACCGATACGGCGGTCGGCGTCGACGTCCGCTTCACAGCGGTGCGGCACGCCTTTCATCTGGAGGGGCGCTCGCTGCCGGTTCTCGACGGCATCGATCTCGACATCGCGCCGGGCGAGTTCGTGGCCCTGCTCGGTCCCAGCGGCTGCGGCAAGTCCACCCTCCTGCGCCTTCTCGCCGGGCTCGATCACCCCACCTCCGGCTCCGTACAGGCCGATGGGAGCGAGGTCGTCTCGCCCGATCCGTCCCGCATCGTCGTCTTTCAGGACCCCACGCTCTATCCCTGGCGCACGGTCTGGAAGAACGTCGCGCTCGGCCTCGAGGCGCGCGGTCTGCTGGGCCGCCAGTCCGCCCGCGTCGACGAGGCGCTGAAGCTCGTCGGCCTCACGGGGTTCGAACAGGCCTTTCCGCGCCAATTGTCGGGCGGCATGGCACAGCGCGCGGCCTTTGCCCGGGCGCTCGTCAATGACCCCTCCGTGCTCATCCTCGACGAGCCGCTCGGCAAGCTCGATTCGCTGACGCGCATCACCATGCAGGGCGAACTGGTCGATCTCTGGCGGCAGAAGGGCTTCACCACGCTCCTTGTCACCCACGATGTCGAGGAGGCGTTCTTTCTCGCCCAGCGCGTCATCATCCTCAGCGATCGTCCGGCCCGCATCGTCGCCGAGATCGCCAACGATCTGCCCTATCCCCGGCGGCGCGGCGATCCGCGTCTGAACGAATTGCGCGGCGAGGCGCTCGCCAATCTGGGTCTTGACGCGAGCTGGTAGTTCCGCTGCTTCGTTGGTGAAGACCATCGGAGGGACATCATGCTCGATCGTTTGGGACTGAAGCTGCCGGTCATCCAGGCGCCGATGGCCGGGGTGTCGACGCCGGCGCTGGCAGCCGCGGTGTCGAACGCCGGCGGGCTCGGCTCAATCGGTGTGGGTGCGACGGACGCCGAAGGCGCGCGGGCCATGATCGAGGAGCTCCGCTCCCGCACCGATCGCCCCTTCAACGTCAATGTCTTCGCTCATGCCGCCGCCAGGCCCGATCCGGCGCGGGAGGCTGCCTGGCTGAAATTTCTCGGCCCCCGCTTCGCCGAGTTCGGCGCCGAGCCTCCGCAGGCGCTGCGCACGATCTACACAAGCTTCGCCGACGATCCCGATATGCTCGCGGTGCTGCTCGACACGAAGCCGGCGGTCGTCAGCTTCCATTTCGGCCTGCCCCCGGCCGAGGCAATCCACGCACTGAAAGCGGCGGGCTCGCTTCTGTTCGCCACCGCCACCAATCCCGACGAGGCGCGCCGGATCGAAGAGGCCGGCCTCGATGCCGTCGTCGCCCAGGGCATCGAGGCCGGCGGCCATCGCGGAATGTTCGATCCGTCCGAGCCGGACGATGCGCTGAGCACCTTCGCGGTCACCCAAATACTCGTACGGAAGGGGCGGCTGCCCGTCATCGCGGCGGGGGCGATCATGGACGGCGCAGGCATCGCGGCAATGCTCGGCCTCGGCGCTGTCGCCGCCCAGCTCGGCACGGCCTTCATCGCCTGCCCGGAATCCGCGGCCGACGACGCCTATCGCATCGCGCTGGCAGGCCCCGGCGCCGCCCACACCCGGCTGACGCATCTCATCTCCGGCCGGCCGGCCCGCGCGCTCGCCAACCACTTCACCGCGCTCGGCCAATTCGCGCATCCCGCCGTGCCAGACTATCCCATCGCCTACGATGCCGGAAAAGCGCTGCACGGCGCGGCCAAGGCGCGCGGCGAACATGGCTTTGGTGCGCACTGGGCAGGCCAGGGCGCACCTTTGGTCCGCCCGATGCCGGCGGCCGATCTTGTGGCCACATTGGCGCGAGAAATCGAGACCGCCCGCTCTGCATGGGTGACATGATCGGCGGCTCCCCGGGCCAGTATCGGCTTCTTCCCGTCAAGTCCGCGCGCTAGGCTGTCGCCATGATCACGTCTTCCAAAACCGACAGCGGCCTGGCGGGAGGCCACGCTGCCGGCATCGCCCGTCCCCGACGCAATGCCGGCGATGGCTATCGCCGCCTCATCGAGGCCACGGCGGGTGGCGAGCCGGTGCCAACCGCGATCGCCCATCCTTGCAGCCCCGCGGCCCTCAGCGCTGCGTTCGAGGCGGCCGAAGCCGGCCTCATCGCACCCATCCTCGTCGGGCCGCCGGCGCGTCTGACAACGCTGGCGGAAGAGCTGGGCCATGCCCCGGACGCGCTGCGCATCGTGCCCGCCCCCCACAGCCATGCCTCGGCCGAGGAGGCGGTGGCCCTCGTTCGCTCCGGCGAGGCCGGGCTGCTGATGAAGGGCTCGCTCCACACCGACGAGCTGATGTCGGCGGTCGTCTCCTCCAAAGCGGGCCTGCGCACCGAGCGCCGCATCAGCCACGCATACGTCATGGACGTTCCGGGCTATTCCGGTCCGCTCATCATCACCGACGCCGCCATCAACATCGAACCGACCTTGATGGAGAAGGCCGACATCGTGCGCAACGCCATCGATCTGGCGCACGTCATCGGCATCGAACATCCGCGTGTCGCCATCCTGTCGGCGGTCGAGACCGTCACGCCGGCCATGCGCTCCACCATCGAGGCCGCGGCCCTGTGCAAGATGGCCGATCGCGGCCAGATCACGGGTGGCGTGCTCGACGGGCCGCTGGCCTTCGACAACGCCATCAACGAGGAGGCGGCGCGCGAGAAGGGCATCGTCTCGCTCGTCGCGGGCCGCGCGCAGATCCTCGTCGTGCCCAATCTGGAGGCCGGCAACATGCTGGCCAAGCAGCTCACCTTCCTGTCGGGCGCGGACGCGGCAGGCGTCGTGCTGGGCGCCCGCACCCCCATCATCCTGACGAGCCGCGCCGACAGCCAGCGCACCCGCATGGCATCGTGCGCCATCGCCGTCCTGCTGTCGCGCGCCGCGCCGAAGGCCGCGCCGGGCGTGGCTGAGCCGGGCGCATAAAGCGTCGGAAAGTATCGCCGCTTCCGGGCGCGGATTTGAGGAAGATCAAGGACCGGGTTGGGCAAGGGGCGGATAAGCAAACACCCGAGAGAAAAAGGAGACAGTCAGATGGCGTTGATGAAGGCAGCGATTGCCCGTGAGTTCGGCCGTCCTCTCACGATCGAGGAGCTTCCGATCCCCGAGCCCGGCCCCGGTGAGGTTCTCGTCAAGATCGAGGCCACGGGCGTCTGCCACACCGATCTCCACGCCATCGACGGCGACTGGCCGGTCAAGCCCATCATGCCCCTCATCCCCGGCCACGAGGGCGTCGGCCATGTGGTGAAACTGGGCGCCGGCGTCACCGGCCTCCGGGAAGGCGACGCGGTCGGCATTCCGTGGCTGCACGATGCCTGCGGCCATTGCGAATATTGCCAGACGGGGTGGGAAACCCTCTGCGAGAAGCAGAACAACAGCGGCTACAGCGTCAACGGCACCTATGCCGAATACGCCATTGCCAGCGCCCCCTATGTCGGCTTCCTGCCGCCCAATCCGGATTTCCCCACGCTCGCGCCCATCCTGTGCGCCGGCGTCACCACCTATAAGGGCCTCAAGGAAACCGAGGCCCGGCCGGGCGAATGGGTCGTCATTTCCGGCATCGGCGGGCTGGGCCATGTCGCGGTGCAATACGCCAAGGCCATGGGCCTGCATGTCGCGGCGCTCGACGTATCGCAGGACAAGCTCGATCTCGCCCGCAAGCTCGGCGCCGACCTCGTCGTCAATTGCGCCACCGAGGATGCGCCCGCTGCCGTGCTCGCGGCCACCGGCGGCGGCGCCCACGGCGTTCTGGTCACGGCGGTCTCGCCGGCCGCCTTCGGTCAGGCCATCGCCTGCGTCCGCCGGCGCGGCACGGTCGCGCTGGTCGGCCTCCCGCCGGGCGATTTTCCCACTCCGATCTTCGACGTCGTGTTGAAGCGCATCACCGTGCGCGGCTCCATCGTCGGCACCCGCAAGGACCTCGCCGAGGCTCTGGCCTTCGCGGCCGAGGGCAAGGTGACGACCAACGTGTCGGTCGAGCCGCTCACCGCCGTCAACGAGGTGTTCGATCGCCTGCGCGCCGGCAAGGTCGAGGGGCGCATCGTTCTTCAGCCATGATGTGGTTTTAAACCCTGCGGGAACGAAATCCGGTCTAGACTGGTCGCGACGCCGGGCAAGGCGTCGCGGTCTTTATGGACCGGCATCGATGGTGCGGCCCTTCGGCCGCACCGTGAAGGGAATTCCCGGGTGGAAGAGCTCATCGCACGCGCAACCGCGTTCATCACGGAACACGGCGTCTGGGCCGGGCCCATTGTCGGCCTCCTGGCGTTCGGTGAATCGCTCGCCTTCGTCGGCCTCCTCATCCCGGCCACGGCCCTGATGATCGCGGTCGGGGGGCTCATCGGCACGGGCGTGCTCGACCCCGCACCGGTCATGGCCTGCGCCGTCCTCGGCGCGGTGCTGGGCGATTGGGTGTCCTACAGCGTGGGGCGCAACATCGGCCCCTCCGTCTACCGCCGCTGGCCGCTCAACCGTCACCGCTCCATGGTGGCCCGCGCCCGGCTGTTCTTCCGCCGCTACGGCTTCGTCTCCATCTTTCTCGGCCGTTTTCTCGGCCCCATCCGCGCCACCATTCCGCTCGTCGCCGGCGTGATGGAGATGGACCAGCGCCGTTTCCAGATCGCCAATATCAGCTCGGCCGTTCTGTGGGTGCCGGCCATGTTCGCCCCCGGCTATCTCGCCGCTCGCAGCCTCGGCTCGGCGGAGGATATCAGCGAAGGGCACCTGCTGGGCATCAGCCTCGTGGTGGTCGTGCTCAGCCTCGGGGCCGTCGCCATCGGTTCGCGGATCATGGGCGCGCAGAAGGGTCGCGTGCGCGGCAAGCGCATCGCCGCCGCCGAGCCGGAATAAGCTAAGACTTAATCGCGCTGGTGCAGCCGGTCGACGAGCTTGGCCAATATTCGCACCCATCCAGCTTCGGCCTGGTCGAGGAATTTCGCCCAGACCGGCTTCATCTGATGCACGAGCACGAGATCGCAGCCCTCGCCGCGCGGGCTGATGTCGATGCTGACGCGATCGCGCTCCGGCGACACGCGCGGAATGCCGAACTCGAACACGAGCCGGTTCGGCCGGTCGATCTCGAGAAATCGTCCGCGGTGCTCGATGTCCTCTCCCCGCCGGCGTTCCGTGAACACGAAAACGCCGCTCGGGCGCGGGTCGAGTTCGGTCCTCACCATCTGCCCGGCGCCATCGCCGAACATCCACAGCGCGGCGTGTGACGGATCGAGCCAGGCGTCGAAGATCCGTTCGGGCGCGCAGGCGAAATGCCGAACGAGACGCACCGAAAGCGGCGGCTCGCCGATCCGGTCCTCATGCTCCAGAAGCGCCGTCGCGAAATCCGCCCAGAACGGCCGCGGCATCCGCTCGTCCAGCACGTCGCCCAGCCGGTTGAAATGGGCATACCAGCCGGCCGCCGCGCGGATCATCTCGCCCATCCCGCCGAGGCGCCTGTGGGTCAGCACGATCCGGCAGCTATCCTCGCCCATTTCCGTCACGTCGAACAACACCTCGCCATCCTCGCCCCATGTGAAGGCGAGGAGATGGGGCGGTTTCAGCCGCGTCACACGACCATGGCGATGCTCGTCGTCGTCGCGATTGAGGCCCGGCTCGTCGCCGATCATCGGCGTGTCGAGGTGAAACTTCAGGTCAACCGCCCCGCCGGGCCGCAGATCGAGCGTGCTGCCCGCCAGCCAAAGACTGCGCGCCTCGGGTTCGGCCAGATGGCTCCACACGGTTTCGCACGACGCGGCGAAGCGGCGTTCCAGCCGGATCGTTCCGGGCTCGGGGCTCGTGGCGTAATCGCCCACGGGCGCCGTCACCGTCGTGCGGGAATGCGAACCGGGATCGGACGCGCAAGGCCGGCCGGCATGCGCCGGCCGCGCGGCGGCGTGTCCGAACCGGTGCCGAGCGTCATCACGGCGAATCCCATCTGCACGCTGCCGAAGGTCAGCCCCGTGGCGAAGGTCAGGATGGCGGCCGCCAGAAGTCCGGACGAGGAATGCCCGATCAGGGTGCCGAGGCCGGCCACGTCGAACCACAACATCGCGCCGACAAACACCACTGCCACGGAAAATCCGCCGAGGGCATGCAAGAGCAGAAAGCGGTTCAGCACGGTCATGGCCCGTCTCCACCGGCGCCCACATCCGACGCCTTCACGCTAAAGTAGCATGTCCATTGTCATCTTCAATGCGGAGCTCACCGGAGCCCCGCCCTTTGTCGTGGTGTCCCGCCACGCCCCTGTGTATTGCCACACCCATGCGCGCCCACCGCCTCTTTCCGATGTTCTCACGCCGGGCTCATCTGTGGGCCGGCCTGCGCGCGCTGGTCCGCCGCCGCGAACTGGCGCTCGTCGTGCTGGCCGTGCTCATCGGCGTCGCGGGCGGGGCCGTGGTCACGCTCATCAGCCAGACCGCCTACGCCATCCAGACATGGCTCTACCAGCTCCCCGCCGGAGATCGGCTGAGCGGCACCGCCCGCCTCGCCAGTCCCTACATGGCGCTTGTCCCGGCGTTCGGCGGCATCGTGCTGGGCCTTGTCATCATCGTTTCCCGCCGCGCACGGCCGAAACGGGCCGTCGATCCCATCGAGGCCAATGCGCTGCACGGCGGCCGCATGTCGCTCACCGACAGCTTCATCGTCGCCGTGCAGACCATTATCTCCAATGGCTGCGGCTCCTCGGTCGGGCTTGAAGCCGCCTACACCCAGGTCAATTCCGCGCTGGGCTCGCGGCTCGGCCGGCAGTTCCGCCTGCGCCGCAGCGACATGCGCATTCTGGTCGGAGCGGGCGCGGCAGCCGGCATCGCCGCGGCCTTTGACGCGCCCCTCACCGGCGCCTTCTACGCCTTCGAGCTCATCATCGGCACCTATTCCATCGCCGGCGCCGCCCCGGTCATGGCCGCCGCTCTGGCCGCCTCCCTCACGGTGCGCACGCTGGGCTACGGCATCGCCCCGCTCCATCTGATGCTCGAAGCGCCGACCCATCTCGGCGAATACGCCCTGTTCGCCGCACTCGGCCTCGTCTGCGGCCTGTGCGGCATCGCCATCATGCGCGGCGTCACGGCGGTCGAGGCCCTGTTCGACGCCACCCGCATCCCCGCGCCTCTTCGCCCGATGCTGGGCGGCCTCGCTCTCGGCGGCCTCGCCCTCGTCACGCCGCAGATCCTGTCGAGCGGCCACGAGGCGCTGCATTACGAACTGGTGCCCAACCTCGAGATCGGCGCGCTGGCGCTCCTCTTCGTCATGAAGGCGTTTGCTTCCGCCATTTCGCTCGGCGCGGGTTTTCGCGGCGGCCTGTTCTTCGCCTCCCTGTTCCTCGGCGGCGTGTTCGGCAAGCTCGCGGCCGGCATCCTCATCTGGACGCTGCCTGCCATCGCCGTCGATCCCATGACGGCCGCCCTCATCGGCATGGCGGCGCTCGGCGTCGCCATCGTCGGCGGCCCGCTGACGATGACGTTCCTCGTCCTCGAAATGACGGGCGATTTCGTCATCACCGGCGCGGTGCTCACCTCCGCCATCATCTCCGGCCTGACGGTGCGCGAACTGTTCGGCTATTCCTTCTCCACCTGGCGGCTGCATCTGCGCGGCGAGACCATCCGCAGCGCCCACGATGTCGGCTGGCTGCGCTCCCTCACCGTCGAACGGCTGATGCGGCGCGACGTCCCCATGGTGCGGCACGACGCGCCCCTCGACGAGGTCCGCGCCAGTTTTCCGCTCGGCACCACGCAGCACCTCATCGCCATCGATGGCAGCGGCAAATATGCCGGCATGCTCTATCTGCCCGATGCGTTCTCGTCGGACCGCTCCGGCAAGACCCGCGTGTCCGAGCTCCTGCGCCACGCCTCCGACGTCCTCACGCCGGCGATGATGGTGAAGGAAGCCATCGCCGTGTTCGACCGCACCGAGGCGGAAACCCTCACCGTGGTCGATACCGGCCTCACGCCCATCGGCCTTCTCAACGAAAGCCATGCGGTGCGCCGCTACGCCGACGAACTCGACCGGGCCCGCAGCGACACCTTCGCCGATTGATCGCGCGGAACCGCGCCCGCTCGCGCCCCGTTCCCTCTGGGACACGCAGAGGAGGCCGCCATGTCCATTCCCGGAAACGAACCCGGCACGACCCCCACGCCCGAACCACAGCCGATCCCGCCGCCAATGCCCGAGCCCACACCCCCGGCACCGGTCGAGGAGCCGCCGCCCGAGCAATTGCCGGATGAGCTGCCCAATCCGAACCCGGACGAGATCAGCCCGCCGATCCAGTGATCTCCACCTTGGCCGTGGTTCCCGCCGTTTCGGTGGGGACCACTTCTTTCACCTCGTCGGGCTGCGGGGCCAGCAGGTTCGCAGACGTGTAGCCCGTCTCCCAGCCGTGCTCGTTCCAGACGCGGGTGTCCATCGACACCCGTCCCGCCGAGACCGTGAAGCGGTTGTAGGCGTTGGCCTCGTCGCGCAGCCGGGTCGAAGTCGCGGTCCCGGCCTGCACCACCACCACCGAGCCTGCGCCGCCGGCGGTCGCCACGCGGGCATAGGCGCGGTGCAGATGCCCGGCCAGGATAAGCTTTACATCGTGGCGCGCAAACAGGGCAAGCGCCTTGTCCACCCGGCCGACAAGCTTGGTGTCGGGCGCCTTGTCCGGCGGCAGGAAGGGATGATGGGCCACGACGATGCGCACCACGTCCTTCGGCAGCGCGGCGAGACGGTTTTCCAGCGCCTCCAGCTGGTTCTTCGTCACGCGGCCATGCGCCCAGTTCCAGTGCCAGCCGAAACGCCGCGCCGTGTTGACGCCCAGCAGCGCCACCTCGTCATTGCACCAGACCGGCTCCTTCACCTCGGAATAATAGGTCCGCCACCTCTTGTAGGGGTCGGTGAAGCGTTCCCACAGATTGGTCGGCGGGATGTCGTGGTTGCCGGGAATGGCGAAGACGGGCACGCCCAGGCTGTCGAGAAAGTCCTTGGCGTCCTTGAATTCCTGCACCGCCGCCACCTGCGTCAGGTCGCCCGAGCACACCACCATGTCCGGCGGGTCGGCCCGGATCTCCGCGCGCAGGGCGTCGACCACTTCGGGGTCGGTGCGGCCGAAATGCAGGTCCGAAATGTGCACCAGGCGGGTCATGTCGTCTCCGTGGGTTCGGCGGTTTCGGGCGGCGGGGCCATCACCCGCAAGGCGCGGGGGCGGATGCGAAAGCGCAGCGGCGGCGTCATCAGGCTCACCTCGCCGTCCAGCATGATGCGCAGCAAAGGTCGCGGGCTCATGACGACCATGCTGCGCAGCTTATGGCTCTCCAGCCCCTCCTGGTTCTGCCAGGTCCCGGTCGCGAGCCCCGCCCCCAGCCTCAGCAATTTCCAGAAGGTCAGGCCGTGCGGGATGTAGAGCACGAGTTCCCCGGCATCGAGCTGCGAGCGTTTCAGCACCCGGCCGAACCCGGCATCGTAGGCGTTGCACGACACGGCGATGGCCCGCGCCCGCACGCGCCGCATGCGGCCGTCGATCCTCAGGCCCAGCGACAGCGGCGGATAGCGCGTCAGCCCCACCGCGAATGCCCGCACCAGCCGCAGCCAGCTCAGCACGTTCATGCTGCCGCGCCCGCGCTCGCGCAATTGGGCGATGTTGGCGGGCAGGCCGATCATGGATTTGCAGAGAAACACCTGCCCGTTCAGCGTCCCGACATCGATGTGCCGGCTCTCGCCACGCGCGATCACGTCGATCGCGCCGGCAATATCGAGCGGCAGGCCGAGATCCTTCGCCAGCAGGTTCATCGTGCCCAGAGGCAGGATGCCGAGCGGAATATCCGTGCCCATCAACTTCTGGGCGGCGCAACCGATCGACCCGTCGCCCCCGCCCACGATCACCATATCGGGCCTGTCGTCGATCGCGCGGCAGATGCGCTCGCCGATTGGCTCGTCCGCCGTACCGACCAGAGCGGCATCCACGCCCCGCTCCCGCAGGGCGGCGATGATTTCATCCGGGCTGGACGCACGGCCGACATCCGCGCCGGCCTTGGCGTTCAGAACGACGGCTGCTCGCATAAGGACGTGATCCCAGGGCCTTCGGCCGGACCGACCCCGCGCCGCTGTCCGCAAACGGCTTGCGGCGGGGCCGGGTTCCGGCGCCTACCGCTAGCGGCCGTCCTTCGCCTGTGCCGGGGCGGTGTAGCGCCGCTCCACGATCTCGCGGATCTGGCGGCGCGTCTCCTGCGCGTCGTCGCCATGCACCCCTTCGGCCTCTTCCGCCAAATCGTCGTCCTTGATGCCGTCCCGGAACCAGTTTGCATAATCGCCCTGCTTGAGGTGGTGCAGCCAGGTCGCGTCGTCCACGCCGTCTGCGATCTGCAGGAAGATCATCAGATTGTGAACGCGCAGGTTCAGTTTCCCGTCAGGTCCGCGGAAGAAGAAGCTGCTCTCCTCGCCAAGCTCGCCCTCGGCATATTTGCGGGTGTGGCGCTGGTGCGCCTGCTTCGGCTTGTCCACCTCGATGCGGCGCGGCGGGTCGTCGTTCGTGCGGTCCCAATAGAGCACCTGTTCGCGGTCGCCGCCCTCGGGCAGCGGCGGAACCGGAATGTTCACGATCTGGCAGAAGCTGGCGATCACGTCGCCCGCCTTGGGGCCGACGCCGATGATGGTGTTGACGCCCGACAGCACCTTCGCGCTCATCATGTCCGGATGCACGGTCACATAGATCGCCGCCGAGAGGTTCTGCGGGAACGAGGCCGTCGGCATCTCGGATTCCGAGGGCAGCATGTGGTGCGCCTCGTCGATGATCATCCAGTGCGGCCGCGCCGTTTGCGCCCGCAACTCGCAGATCTGCAGCAGCAGGCTGATGAAGAAATTCGGGCGGTCCTCCAGCCGCAGGCCGAGCATGTTCACCGCCAGCGCCTTCTCGGTCGGCTTGCGCAGCACGTCGATGACCTCGCTCGCCACCGGCGGATGCCGCGCGTCGCCCAACACCACCGCACCTTCCAGATGGTCGTAATCGCCCTCCGGATCGAGCACGCAGGTCTGGAACCCCTGCGCCGACAGCTTTTCGACGATTGCGGTCGCAAGGGTCGATTTGCCGATGCCCGACGAGCCCGCGATCAGCACGCCGCCATGGTTGGGCCGCAGGATCGCGGTCGCATCGGGATCGAGCGTGATGCGGCGGCGCGGCTCGGCCCGGTCCATGAAATGGTTTTCATCCTCGATGAGGAGATCGATCGCCTCCACCACGCCGGCGCCCCGCTCGCCCTTCATCACGGCGTCCGAGGTCTCCTTCACCGAATCCAGTGCGTTGGCCACCGCCACGCCGCACCCGCTCGCCAGCATGAAGGCATGGTCGTTTTCGGCATCGCCGATCGCCAGCACGTTGAGCGGAGACAGGTCGAGCGTGTCGAGCGCGGCCAGAAGCCCGCTCGCTTTGTTGATTCCGGGCGGCAGCACCATCACCGCGCCCTTGTTAAAGATGATCTGCCAGTCGAGCCCGAGGTCGCGGATGCATTCCAGCACGGCCGTCTCGTTGGGCTCCCAGGTCGCGATGATGCCCTGCCCCACAGACAAGGGCTCGACGCCGCGCCCGCGCAGCGCGTCGACGAGCGCCGGTGGCGGGCAGGCCGCGACGAGCCGCTCCTCCTTGGTCTCCGGAAAATAAAGAAGCGATCCGTTCTCCGCGACGATCACATCGAAGACATCGAGGCGCTCGAACACCCGTTTCAGGTCCGGAAGCTCTCGGCCCGTCACCATCAGAAGCCGCCGTCCGCTTGCCTTCAACCGCTCCAGCGCCGCGATCGTGCTGTCGTCGACCACACCATGTTCAGCCAGCGTGCCGTCGTAATCGGTGGCAAAGGCAAGGAGATACATTCGGGTCACCTCGTCGTCATCGGCACATGTGCGCATCATCGGCACTTACCGGCACACAACCGGCACATTGATCGGCAGTTCCGATGAAAAACGTCGCATCCAGTTTAGAACGATAGCGATTTCAAATCGCTCAACGAGAATCCCGCGTTGATCTTTGAGCGAATAAGCCCCATTTCTGGAGACGTTCCAGAGATGCAACACAGGTAGATCATGTCCCATTTCGAGCCGTGGAACCGCGAACGGGCCGCGGACATCATCGAGGAGTTCAAGGACGTCGAAGGTGCGACGATGCCTGTGCTCCATGAGATCCAGCACGCATTCGGGTTCATTCCCGAGGCCGTGATCCCGATGATCGCGGACGCGTTCAACCTGTCGCGCGCCGAAGTCTACGGTACCGTGACTTTCTATCACGAGTTCCGCCGCGAGCTGCCGGGCCGCCACGTGGTCAAGATCTGCCGCGCCGAGGCCTGCCAGGCCGCGGGCGCGGACCGTTTGGCCGAGAGGGCCGAATCCCGCCTGGGCGTCAAGCTGGGCGAGACCACGGCCGACCGCCGCGTCACGCTGGAGCCCATCTATTGCCTCGGCCTGTGCGCAACAGCCCCCTCCGCCATGCTGGATGACCGCATGATCGGCCGGCTCGACGAGCACAAGCTCGACGCCATCCTGACGGAGGCCCAGTCGTGACCATCCGCATCTACGTCCCCATCGATGTCGCCGCGCTCGCCTGCGGCGCCGAGGAAGTCCTCACCGCCATCCGCCAGGAAGCGGCCAACCGCAACCTTCCGGTCGAGATCATCCGCAACGGCTCGCGCGGCATGCTGTGGCTTGAGCCGCTCGTTGAGGTTGAGACCGCGCAGGGCCGCATCGGCTTCGGCCCGGTCACCCCGGGCGACGTGCCGGCCCTGTTCGACGCCGGCTTCCACGAAGGCAAGGCCGGTCATTCGCTCTGCATCGGCGTCGTCGACCAGCATTCCTATCTGACGCGCCAGCAGCGCCTCACCTTCGCCCGTTGCGGCATAATCGATCCCCGCTCGCTCGACGCCTACAAGGCGCTCGGCGGCTATAAGGGCTTCGAGCGCGCCCTCACGCTCGGCCCGGCGGCCATCGTGGAAGAGGTGTTCGAATCCGGCCTGCGCGGTCGCGGCGGCGCGGGCTTCCCCACCGGCATCAAATGGCGCACCGTCGCGGGCGCCCAGGCCGACCGCAAGTTCATCGTCTGCAACGCGGACGAAGGCGATAGCGGCACCTTCTCCGACCGCATGATCATGGAAGGCGACCCCTTCGTCCTCATCGAGGGCATGACGATCGCCGGCATCGCGGTCGGCGCCACCAAGGGCTACGTCTACACCCGCTCCGAATACCCCCACGCCATCCGGGCCCTGAACGACGCGATCGTGATCGCCCGCCAGGCCGGCCTGCTGGGCACGAACATCGGCGGTTCGCCCTACCATTTCGACATGGAAGTCCGCATGGGCGCCGGCGCCTATGTCTGCGGCGAGGAGACCTCTCTGCTCGAAAGCATCGAGGGCAAGCGCGGCCTCGTTCGTGCAAAGCCTCCGCTGCCGGCCTTTGTCGGCCTGTTCGGCAAGCCCACCGTCATCAACAACGTGATGTCCCTGGCCTCCGTCCCGGTGATCCTTGCGGAAGGCGCCAGGTTCTACAAGGACTTCGGCATGGGCCGTTCCCGTGGAACGATGCCGATCCAGCTCGCCGGCAACATCAAATACGGCGGGCTCGTCGAGGTGGCCTTCGGCATTTCGCTGGGCGAACTGATCAACGATTTCGGTGGCGGCACCTATTCCGGCCTTCCCGTGCGCACGGCGCAGGTGGGCGGCCCCCTGGGGGCCTATCTTCCGGTCCATCAGTTTGACACGCCGTTCGATTACGAAGCCTTCGCCGCGAAGGACGCGCTCATCGGTCATGGCGGCATCGTGGTGTTCGACGAAAACGTCGACATGCTGAAAATGGCCCGGTTCGCCATGGAATTCTGTTCCGTGGAAAGCTGCGGCAAGTGCACGCCCTGCCGCATCGGATCGACACGGGGCGTCGAAACTCTGGACAAGATCCGTCTTGGCCAGGAGCGGGAAAAGAATCTCGCTGTTATCGAAGACCTCTGCGAGACGATGAAACTCGGCTCGCTCTGTGCGCTCGGCGGATTCACCCCATATCCCGTGGTGAGCGCAATGCGTCATTTCCCTGAGGATTTCGCGCCGGAGCCTCAGCTCCAGGCCGCTGAATAAGAGGAGGCCGTCTCATGTCTCTCGTTGAAGAAATCGACTACGGCACCAAGAAGTCCCGTTCGGAAAACATGGTCACGCTGTTCATCGACGGCGTTGAGGTGAGCGTGCCGGAAGGCACCTCCATCATGCGCGCCGCGATGGAGATGGGGACCGAGATCCCGAAGCTTTGCGCCACCGACATGCTCGAGGCGTTCGGCTCCTGCCGACTCTGCCTTGTCGAGATCGAAGGCCGCAACGGCACTCCGGCCTCGTGCACCACGCCGGTTGCGCCTGGCATCAAGGTGTCCACCCAGACGGATCGGCTCGCACGCCTCCGCAAGGGCGTGATGGAGCTGTACATCTCCGATCACCCGCTCGACTGTCTGACCTGCTCCGCCAACGGCGATTGCGAGCTGCAGGACATGGCCGGCGCCGTCGGTCTGCGTGAAGTTCGCTACGGCATGGAGGGCAAGAACCATTTCGCGCCCACATCCGAGCTCGTCATGCCGAAGGACGAGTCGAACCCCTATTTCACTTACGAGCCGTCGAAGTGCATCGTCTGTAACCGCTGCGTTCGCGCTTGCGAGGAAGTCCAGGGCACTTTCGCCCTGACGATTTCCGGCCGCGGTTTTGCGAGCCGCGTGTCGCCGGGCATGTCCGAGCCGTTCCTGACCTCGGAATGCGTCTCCTGCGGCGCCTGCGTGCAGGCCTGTCCGACGGCCACTCTCAACGAGAAGTCGGTCATCGAGATCGGCACGCCCGAGCACTCGGTGGTCACGACCTGCGCCTATTGCGGCGTGGGCTGCTCCTTCAAGGCCGAGATGCGCGGCTCCACTCTGGTGCGCATGGTGCCGTGGAAGGATGGCAAGGCGAATGAGGGCCATTCCTGCGTGAAGGGCCGGTTCGCTTACGGCTATTCCACCCATAAGGATCGCAAGCTGAAGCCGATGATCCGCGCCAAGATCACGGACCCGTGGCGTGAGGTTTCCTGGGAGGAAGCGTTGAACCACGCGGCCTCCGAATTCCACCGTATCCAGAACAAATACGGCCGCGATTCGGTCGGCGGCATTACCTCGTCGCGCTGCACGAACGAGGAAACCTATCTCGTTCAGAAGCTGATCCGTGCAGCCTTCGGCAACAACAACGTCGATACCTGCGCACGCGTCTGCCATTCGCCGACGGGCTATGGCCTGAACGTCACGCTCGGCACCTCAGCCGGCACGCAGGAATTCGCCTCCGTCGCGCATTCCGACGTCATTCTGGTCATCGGCGCCAACCCGACCGACGCCCATCCGGTGTTCGGTTCGCGCATGAAGGCCCGTATTCGCGAGGGCGCGCGCCTCATCGTGGCGGACCCGCGCGCCATCGACCTCGTGAAATCGCCCCATGTGATGGCCGATTATCACCTGCAGCTGAAGCCCGGCTCCAACGTGGCGTTCATCAACGCCATGGCTCACGTCGTGGTGACGGAAGGCCTCGTGAACGAGCAATATGTTCGCGAGCGCTGCGATCTGGCGGAATTCGAGAGCTGGGCGCGGTTCATCGCCGATGAGCGCCATTCGCCCGAGAACGTCGCAAGCATCACAGGCGTGCCGGCCGAGCAGGTTCGCGCTGCCGCCCGCCTCTACGCCACCGGCGGCAATGCGTCGATCTATTACGGCCTCGGCGTCACCGAGCACAGCCAGGGTTCGACGATGGTCATGGGCATGGCCAACCTCGCCATGTCCACCGGCAACATCGGCCGCGAAGGCGTGGGCATCAATCCGCTGCGCGGTCAGAACAACGTGCAGGGTTCGTGCGACATGGGC
This sequence comes from Terrihabitans aquatilis, assembly GCF_052542005.1. Lineage (NCBI taxonomy): Bacteria > Pseudomonadati > Pseudomonadota > Alphaproteobacteria > Hyphomicrobiales > Terrihabitans > Terrihabitans aquatilis. The sequence goes on from NZ_JBOCUO010000002.1 coordinate 662,817, forward strand.
TCGTTCCCGCACGAATTGCCGGGGTATCGCCACGTCGAAGACGACGCCACGCGCGAGATGTTCGAGGGCCTCTGGGGCCGTCCGCTCTCCGCGGAGCCGGGCCTGCGCATCCCGAACATGCTCGACGAGGCCATTGGCGGCCGCTTCAAGGGCATCTACATCCAGGGCGAGGACATCGTTCAGTCCGACCCGGATGCCCAGCACGTTGCAGCCGGTCTGGAAGCCATGGAATGCGTGGTCATCCAGGATCTGTTCATCAACGAGACGGCCAAATACGCGCACGTCTTCCTGCCGGGCGCATCCTTCCTCGAGAAGGACGGCACCTTCACCAACGCCGAACGCCGCATCAACCGCGTCCGTAAGGTCATGCCGCCTCTCGCCGGTTATGCCGATTGGGAAGTCACGGTGATGCTCGCCAAGGCTCTTGGCTATGAGATGGACTATTCTCACCCCGGCGAGATCATGGACGAGATCGCGGCGCTGACGCCGACGTTCGCCGGCGTCTCCTATGAGAAGCTGGAAAAGGTCGGTTCGCTGCAATGGCCGTGCAACGACGAAGCGCCGCTCGGCACTCCGCTGATGCACGTCTCCCGCTTCGTTCGCGGCAAGGGCCGGTTCATGCTCACCGAGTTCGTGCCTACGGACGAGCGCACCACGGCGCGCTTCCCGCTGGTTCTGACCACGGGCCGCATCCTTGCGCACTACAATGTGGGCGCGCAGACCCGCCGTACGGACAACACCGCCTGGCATCCCGAGGATGTGCTGGAAATCCATCCGTTCGATGCCGAAAATCGTGGCCTGCGGGATGGCGATCTCGTTGCCATCCAGAGCCGCGTGGGTGAGGTTTCTCTCCGTGCCAAGATCTCCGAGCGCATGCAGCCCGGCGTCGTCTACACGACCTTCCACCATCCGGTGACGGGCGCCAACGTGATCACGACCGAGTTCTCGGACTGGGCCACGAACTGCCCGGAATACAAGGTCACGGCAGTGCAGATCCGCAAGACGAACGGTCCGTCGTACTGGCAGGAGAAGTTCATGGAAGAGGACATCTCCCTGACCCGTATTCTGGACGCGGCGGAGTAAGAAATGGCCGGCGACAACACCAAGACTCTGGTTCGCATGGCGAACCAGATCGCCGCCTTCTTCGCTCCCTATCCGGAAGAAGAAGGGGTGGCGGGCGTCCATCTGCATCTGCACAAATTCTGGTCGCCCGTCATGCGTCGCGATCTCGCGGCGCACATCGAGCACGGAGGCGAGGGCCTTTCGCCCATCGTCCTTCAGGCGTTCCAGCGTCTGACGGACGACCGGCTCGCGCCCACCCAGCGCGAATTCGGTGAGATGACGAGCGACGCAGGCTGACGCCACGATCATGAGCGACGCGTTTCAGGACTGGGAAAAAGACGATCAGGGACGGTTGAAGGTGTGGCCTCTGGCAGCCTTCACCACCGCTCTGTTCGCCAATGAACGGGGCGGCCTTCGTCTGGAGATTGCAGCTCCCGTCAAGGAGGGTGACAAGGTCCCGGCGCTCCAGCTCGCATTGGAGCGGGATCAGCTGCGCAATCTGGCCGAAGCCCTGATCGAAGTTGCGGAACGGCTCGACGCGGAGAAGCCGGCGGGCCATGCCTGACCCGGCCGAACACGTCGAATCCCTTGCCTGGCGTAATGAAGCGCTCTCGACCATCGAGCGCGCTATTCCTTCCGAAGTCCCCATCGCAATCACTTATGGCGGATCCACGCAGGCCGTGATGATGGCCACGCCGGGCGATCTCGAAGACTTCGCCGTGGGCTTCGGCATCACCGAAGGCCTGATCTCGGGGATTGACGACATCGCCTCCCTCGAAGTCGTGGAAGAAGACCAGGGCATCGAGCTCCGTATGTGGCTGGCGCCCGAGCTCGCGGACACATATTCACGGCGTCGGCGCCTCCTTGCCGGGCCCACCGGGTGCGGATTGTGCGGCATCGAAAGCCTCGAGGAGGCGGTGAAGCCGACCCGTCGAGTGCCGCATCAGACGTCCTTTACCACGACTCAGATCGTGGAGGCGGCGCAAAGCCTCTCGCCCGCTCAGATCCTGAACCAGCAGACGCGCGCCATGCACGCGGCCGGCTTCTGGTCTCCCGAGCAAGGGCTGTTGGCGGTCCGCGAGGATGTGGGCCGGCACAACGCTCTTGATAAGCTCGTGGGCTGCATGATCCGGGAAAAGCGCGAGGCGGCTCACGGCATCGTCGTGCTGACAAGCCGGGTGTCGGTGGAAATGGTGCAGAAGACGGCCGTCCTCGGAGCATCGGCCATCGTCGCCGTCTCGGCCCCCACCAGCCTCGCCCTCCGAACGGCGGACGCTGCGGGCATAACCCTCATAGCCATCGCCCGTGGCTCCGAATTCGAGGTCTTCACCGGCAAGCAGCACATAACGGCCGGATAACACCGATACGCGCCAGTGGCCGTCCGAGTCAGAGGTTCTCGGAATAAGGCGGATAGGGGATCGATTGGTGCGCCGCGCGCAACGCGCTCGACCAGCGTTCGCGCAGATCCCGGAAATAATCGTCATGATCGGTGATCCGGCATGACACGGCGGCACGCAATTGATCGCGGCGCATCACCACGATATCTACCGGCAGGCCCACGCTCAGATTGGATTGCAGCGTCGAATCCATCGAGATCAGCCCGATCTTCAGCGCGTCACGTATATCGACGTCGTGAGAGATCGCGCGGTCCAGGATCGGCTTGCCGTATTTGGGCTCCCCGATCTGCATGAACGGCGTGTCCACTGTGGCTTCGATGGCGTTCCCCTCGGAATAGATGTGGAACAGCCGCATCGGGCCATGCCCGATCTGCCCGCCGAGCAGGACCTTCATGTCGAAATGAAGCCCGTGCTCCTCCAGCGCTTCACCATCCAGCGCGTACACCTTCCGGATCGCGCGCCCGATCAGATGCGCCGCCCCGAACATGGACGTCACGTTGAGCAGCGTCTCCACCTGCCCCGTCTCCGGGTTAGCCAGGCCCTCGTGCAGCAACGACAACACCGACTGGCTGACCGAAAGGTTGCCGCTGGTCGCCAGGCCGATGGCCCGCTCTCCCGGCACCTCGAAAACGTGCAGCTTTCGAAAGGTGGCGATGTTGTCGATGCCGGCATTGGTGCGGGTATCGGCGATCATCACCACACCGTCGTCGACCAGAATCCCGACGCAATAGGTCATGGCGTCCTCCCTCACCGCGGATTGTCGTGCCTTGTCTATCAGGAGCGGCGGCGGCGCGCGCTTTCGATTTTCAGCGTCACGCTCATGCTTTCCGTCGACAGGCCTTGGTAGGAGCCTTTGATCGGCGCGCAATCGAGGTAATCGAGGCCCACCGCCATCCGCACGTAAGATTCCGTGGCGCTGATGCCGTTGGTTGGGTCGAACGACACCCAGCCCAGTTCCGGAACATAGGCCTCCACCCAGGCATGGGAGGCTTCCTGCTCCTCCTCGCCCGGCTTGTAGAGATAGCCCGACACATAGCGCGCAGGGATCTGCAGGCTGCGCGCCCCCGCCAGGAACACATGCGCAAAGTCCTGGCAGACACCATGGCCGGCCGTGAAGGCTTCATCGGCGGTCGTCAGCACGTCCGTCGCATGCACATCGAAACGCAGATGGTCGTATAGCGCGGCGGTCAGGGCATGAAGACGCGCCAGGTTCTCCACTTCGCCGGAAACGGCCGTTTCAGCGAAGTCGCGAATGGACGATGTCGTTTCCGTCAGCCTGGTCTGGCGCAGGAACAGGCCCGGCGGAAACCGCTCCGCCGCCCCCCGCACGATCCCGGCCTGGTCCTCGGTGTCCACCACCCCGGTGGCGCGCAGACATATCTCCTCCAGCGGACCTCCGACCGACAGCACATGCGTGATGTTGCCGTAGCAATCCTCGCGCCGCGCCAGGCTCGCGTCTCCCTCGGTGCGGACATCCCAGTCCGCCACGAACTGTCCTTCATGGTCGCGGGGGGTGAGACGCAGGACCTGGATCGCCGAGCGTGCCGCCGGCGCGTAGCGATAGGTCGTGTCGTGAGTGATGCGGATGCGCATGGGTCAGTTGAGGTATTGGTCGGCGATGGTCTGGCCGATTCGCTGGTTGTCGACGAGAAAGTCCTGCAGGAATTCATGCAGGCCGCTTTGAAAGATCTCCTCGATCTGCCCCTGCTCGAGCCGCGCGTGGATCTTGCGCGCCAGCCTCTGTGAGGGCCCCGCCCGGCCATAGGCCATCGAGATATCGTCGAGATGCCGGGTGATGGCCGAATAGCAGGCGGCAAGTGAACGCGGCATCTCGGCACGGAGAATGAGGAAGTCCGCCACCAACCAGGGCTTCAGGTTCTGGTGATAGACCCATTGATAACTGACGAGCGCAGAGACCGAGCGCAGGATGGCCGCCCATTGATAATAATCGATCCCGCCGCCCACGCTCGCGCCGCGCGGCAGCAGCACGTGATATTTCACATCCAGCACGCGCGCGGTGTTGTCGGCGCGCTCGATATAGACGCCCAAGCGGGAGAACCAGTGCGCATCGTCGCGCAGCATGGTCCGCATGGCGGAACCGTCGAAACGAAGGGATGCCTCCTTCACCCAGTTCAGGAAGTGCGGCAGTGTCTCGAGCTGGAAATCCTTGCGCTTGAACTTGCGCATGTCGAGCCAGGCGCCATTGATCGCCTCCCACATTTCGGAGGTCATGGAGCCACGCACCGAGCGTGCGTTGTGCCGGGCGGTCTCCAGGCAGCGTCTTATGCTTGAGGGGTTTTCATCCGAAACGGCCAGGAATTCGATGACGCGCTCAGGCGTCACCTCACCATAGATTTCCTTGAAATGATCGAAAGCGCTCGCCGTCAGCAGCGCCGATTCCCATTCATTGCTGTGTCCGGCGCCATAAGACACGGGCATGGAGGCCAGACGCTGGGCGACATCGAGGATGCGCGCCGTGTTTTCGGCCCGCTCGACATAGCGGGCGAGCCAGTAAAGGCTGTCGGCGTCGCGGCTCAGCACGGTTCAGTCCTGCGGCAAGAGATCATTCGCTGAGAACCCATGTGTCCTTGGTGCCGCCGCCCTGGCTGGAATTGACGACCAGGGAGCCCTGCTTGAGAGCGACGCGTGTGAGGCCGCCCGGCACGATCCGCACGCCATCGCGCCCTGAAAGCACGAAGGGCCTCAGATCCACGTGGCGCGGCGCCAGATCACCATCGGTGAAGACGGGGCAGGTCGACAGCGAGAGGGTCGGCTGGGCGATGTAATTGGCGGGATGGGCAAGGATGCGCTGGCGGAAATCCTCGCGCTGCTCGGCACTGGCGTGCGGCCCCACCAGCATGCCGTATCCACCGGAGCCGTGAACTTCCTTCACCACGATCTCATCGAGGTGATCGAGCACATAGGAGAGCCCCTCCTTCTCCCGACATCTCCAGGTCGGGACGTTCTTGAGGAGCGCGTCCTCGCCGAGATAGAAGCGGATGATCTCGGGCACATAGGAATAGATCGCCTTGTCATCCGCCACGCCGGTCCCCGGCGCGTTGCAGATGGCCACGTTCCCGGCACGATAGGCGCCGATCAGCCCCGGCGCGCCCAATCCGGAGTCCGGCCGGAACGATAAAGGATCGAGGAAATCGTCGTCGATTCGGCTGTAGATCACGTCGACGCGCTGCGGCCCCTGTGTGGTGCGCATGTAGACGGTCTCGTCGCGGACCAGGAGGTCGCGGCCTTCCACAAGTGTGATCCCGAGGCGGTCCGCCAGGAAGGAATGCTCGTAATAGGCGCTGTTCAGAGAGCCGGGCGTCAGCAGCACCACATTGGGATCCGGCGGCGCACTCTCCGGCGCCACCGATTTCAGCGTTGCCAGCAATTCGTTGGGATAATTGTCGATAGGCAGAATGCGCTGCTGGGTGATCAGGTCGGGGAAGAGGCGCATCATGATCTCGCGCCCCTCCAGCATGTAGGACACGCCGGAAGGGGTGCGCAGATTGTCTTCCAGAACGTAGAAATCCTGGTCGTCGGTGCGCACCACATCCACGCCGGCGACCTGGACGTAAAGATCGCCTGGCACCTGCAGCCCGTTCATCTGCGGCCGGTAATACGGGTTCTGGAAGACGAGTTCTTCGGGCACCACGCCCGCCCGCAGGATCTCGCGCGCGCCGTAGATATCCTTGAGGAACAGGTTGAGGGCCCGCACCCGCTGCTCCAGCCCGCGCGCCAGCAGATTCCATTCGCTGCCGGCGATGATGCGGGGAATGATATCGAACGGGATGAGCCGTTCCTCGCCCTCGTCCTGGCCATAGACCGCGAAGGTGATGCCGACGCGGCGGAACAGGAGTTCGGCCTCTTCCCGCCGGCCTTCCAGCAGCGGAGCCGGCACATTCTTCAGCCAGTCCTTGAGAATGCGATACGGGTCGCGGCAGGCTCCATCCCGGCCGGACATTTCATCAAAGATCCGCTCGCTCATCGCACCCTCCGCGAGGAACAAATGCTCCGGGGCGCCGGGCGTTTCACAGAGATTGGGAAAAGAAGCGGGACCTGAACAATCAGCATTCTGCCAGCTTATGCGGCGCACGTTTACGCACAAGCCCATTCGCACAGCACAACCTAGCCGTTTGCTAGGCATGTGGCGGAATTTTATGCGCCATTCCGGAAAAAGCGGGGGTGCGCCGGCCTCAGTTCAGGGCCGGCGTGAAAAGCAGTTTGTCGATGCGGCGGCCGTCCATATCCACGACTTCCACCGTCCATGCGCCGATCTTCAGCCGCTCACCGGTTTCGGGAATCCGGCCGAGCACATCGAGCACGAGACCCGCGGCGGTATGGAAATCGTCATCCTCGTCGCGGGTGATGCCGAAGGTGGTGGCAAGGCTGTCGATCGACGCCGCGCCCTCCACAAGATACGAGCCGTCCCCGCGCGGAAAGATTTCCGGCACATCGCTGGCCATGCGCGTGCCGAGATCGCCCGCAATGGCCTCCAGCACGTCGGTTGGCGTGACGAGGCCTTCAAGGGAACCGAACTCGTCGACGACCAGCGCGATGTGCGCCGGCTGCGTCTTGAACATGTTCAGCATGGTCAGGACGGAAATGCCTTCGGGAACGTACAGCGGCTGGACCATGCAGCCCGGAATGTCGAGTGTTTCGCCCTTCAGCATCTGCGCCAGGAGGTCCTTCTTGCGCACCACGCCGATCGGCTCATCGATATTGCCACCCTTGGCGACGACCACGCGCGAGGCGGTGCCGCTGACGAGCTCCTTGCGGATCTCCTCCTCCGAATCGTCCATGTCGATCCACACGATGTCCGGGCGCGGCACCATGATGGCCCGGATCGGACGGTCGGCCAGGCGCAGCACGCCTTCCAGCATGGTCCGCTCCACGGGATCGATGACGCCGGACGCCGTGCCCTCGGCGATCACGGTGCGCACTTCTTCTTCCGTCACCTGTTCCTTGTCGGTTTCCTTGATGCCCAGCAGGGCCAGCACCGCGCTGCCGGATACGCTCAGCAGCGAAACGATGGGCTTGGCCACCTTCGACAGCAGCAGCAACGGCCCCGCCACCTGCATGGCGATCCGTTCGGGCGCCGACAGCGCCATGCGCTTGGGCACGAGCTCGCCAAGGATCAGCGAGAGGTAGGTGATGATGAGAACGACGATGCCGACCGAGAGCGGGTGCGCGTAAGCCGCAAGCATCGGAAACTGCACGAGCCAGCCCGCCAGCCTTTCGGCGATGGTCGCGCCGCCGAAAGCACCCGTCAGGATGCCGATAAGGGTGATGCCGATCTGCACCGCCGACAGGAAGCGGCCGGGATCTTCGGCCAGTTCGAGGGCGCGCGCTGCTTTCTGGTTTCCGTCTTTGGCGAGGTTCTGAAGCCTGGATTGCCGCGCCGATACCACGGCCAATTCAGACATTGCGAAGAAGCCATTGAGAATGATCAACGCGACGATGGTCACGATTTCAAAGACGGGCATCGGGTCCTTAGCGAGTGACGGTGCTGATCGCGAATGGCGCGCACCGTCAAACCATTATCAAATCCGCCGCAACTCGGCGAGAGATTTGGCGAGACCCGTGGCTTCTACATCTCTGTTCTCGGGATAGTGGCGGCCTCCTCTTTTTCTTACCCCGCCGGTGCTCTATTAACCTCCTGAGACAACTCTCTGGCGGGATCCGGAATGAGCAATGCGATCGACCGCCTCTATGCGGATATTCTGGCTTGTCGAGGAAAGGATCCGGGCCGTTCGCGCACGGCCAAGCTGATCCAGGACGGCATACCCAAAATGGCCAAGAAAGTGGCCGAGGAAGCGGTGGAGGTGTCGCTCGACGCCGTTGCCGGCAATCGCCACGACGTCATCCTCGAAAGTGTCGACCTGATCTACAATCTCGGCGTGCTCTGGGCTGAGCTCGACATCCGCCCGGCGGATGTCTGGGCCGAGATGGAGCGGCGCGAGCGCCTTTACGGCATGTGCGAGAAGCTGCCCAAATCGGACAGCTAATCCACGCTCTTTTCGAGGTGGTCGCGCACAATCCTCATATTGCGATTGTTGGCGCGCCAGAACACGTCGAATACGTCGCCGAAAAGCGGCACCGAGCCGAACACCAGATCGACCAGAACATTGCCGCCCATGCGCAGCAATTTATGCTTGGGCACGCCCATCTGGTACGCCTCATAGACGATATAGGCCGCCACGCCCTGTGCGATGAGGTCTCCCACCCCCGGCGCGAGGCCGATAACCGAATCCGCACCGAAGCGAATGCGCGTTCCGGGAATGGCGAAGGCGCTGTCCATGAGGCGCGCCAGCCGGTCGAGCCGCGCCAGCCGCGCGGCGCGCGGGCTCTCAAAACGATAGGCGAAATCGTTCGTTCCTGCGCTCATGGACATCTCCCGGGGGCGTGCGATCCGTGCCCCCGAAAGAAATGGTGCGGTCTGCGGGGTTTTACATCTCTGCAGAAACGGCCGATCGAAATGTTTCTTTACTCTGCGGGCACCTGCTCGGCCGAGATGTGCTGGAACACTTCGAAGCCCTCGAACTGCGGATGGCCGAGATAGGTCGGCGCACGGCCGCTGGTGTTCGTGCGGGCATGCGAGGCACGGAACGCGTCGGAGCGCGTCCAGTTCTCGAAGTCGGCCTTGCTCTGCCACACGGTGTGGGACGCGTAGAGGATGTGATCCTCGTTCTCCGGCCCCCGCAGCATGTGGAACTCGACGAAACCCGGCAGTTCGTTGAGATGGCTCTCACGCTCCAGCCAGATCTGCTCGAAATCCTTCCCGGATTCCTTGGCCACCTTGAAGCGGTTCATGGCGATGAACATGGGTTTGGTCCTTTCACGAAAAGACCGGATGGCATCGCTGCCACCCGGCTGGAAGATGTGTGTAACAGGTCTCAGAACTGATACGTGGCGCTGACCTTAAAGTTACGGCCCGGTTCGGAGTAATATCCTTTGTTCAAAGCCGTGATGTCGAGCGTCTTGTAATAGGTCTTGTCGAGGATGTTGAACACACCCGCCCGCAGCGTCAGCCCTTCCACGAAGTGCGGCTGCCACCAGGCGGTGAGGTCGAGCAGCGCGTAGCCGGGCGTTGCTGAGGTCTGGTTCGAGACATCGGAGCCTGCCACGGGAACGGCCGTGACCGGTCCGCCCGGCCGTGTCGGTGGCAGGAAATTACCCTCGAAATCGCGGGAGGCGGCCGCCGTCATGATGAGGTCGCTGCCCCAATGGCTGGCCTGATAGCCGACCGCCACCTGCACCCTCGCAGCGGGGATCGTGTTCAGGCCGATCCCCGTATCCAGGTCCTCGCCGACATAGACGCCGAGATTACCCCAGGTCCGGAAGCCGGATTCATGACGGTAATGCGCGGCGATCTCGGTGCCGTAGATCTCGACATTGTTGAGGTTGACCGTCTGCGTCACGCCCTGCGGATAAGCACCCGGCATGCCATATTCCGCATCGGTCATGCCCACGGTGGTGATGAAGTTCTCGTAGCGATTGTAGAATGCGCCGACGCTGCCGCCGAAATCGGAATCGCCGAGCTTCACGCCCACGTCGAACCCATTGCTGGTTTCGGGCTTCAGATCCTCGTTGCCGACGCGCAGATAGGTGCCGGAACCGCCATAGGTCAGATAGAGCTCGTTCGCCGTCGGCGCCCGGAAAGCCTGTGCCCATTGCGCATAGACCGTGACGTCCGTCTCGACATCGTATTCGATGCGAAGCTTGCCGGAGAACGCGGAATCGCTGGAATTCGGCGGCAGGCTGCCGTCATAGGTCGGGTTTTCGTCCAGCCCGGCCGTTTCCTGCGGCCGCTCCTCGTACCAGTCGAAGCGAACACCCGGCGTTACGCGCAGCCGCCCACCCATGAGGCCGATTTCATCCTCGATGAAGGCGCCGAACGTCGTCCCTTCAACCTCGGGCATGTCGGCCTGGTTCGTGTGCAGGAAGCTGCACGCGGCAAACGGCGGATAGGGTGGCGGCAGGCAATTGTCCTGGCCCGACGAAAACGAGGACGCCTTGCTGGCGAACAATTCGCCGCCGAATCCGATGCGATGTTCCGTGCCGCCGATGTCCACGATGGACAGCGCGCTGCCGGTCGTACCGATCCGTTCTTCCTCGCGTTCCGTCAGCCGGCGGTAATCGCCGAACGGGCGGCTGGCGCCCTCGCGGAACCCGTTGAACTCCGTATCGAGCTGCTGGCGCTGCCAGTACACGATGGCGCTGGCCTGATCGATCACGCCGCCACCGTCGTAGCGATAATCCGCCGATATGCGTTGGCGCTTGATCGCCTCGTCGGTCGTTACCGAGCCCGGCCGGTAGGTCGGCAAGGTTGTCCCGAGCCGGTTATCGATGTTCTCGTCGCGGTTGAACAGCTCGCCCGTGAAGCCGAAGCGATGACCGCCATCAGCGTAATGGTGGAGCTTCACGAGCAGGTTTTCCTGGTCGTAGTCGGAGGGATTGGCTGCCGTGCGCGTTGCGCCATAGACATCCAGCTCGCCCTTGTTGTCGAGCTCGTGGCCGTTTCGATAGCCGCCCTGCACCAGCATGAAGGTCTCGCCGACACGAAGCGCCGCGGCCTGATCGACGCGCCAGCTATCGTCCGCGCTGTCGAACCCGCTGCGGGTGATGGCGCCCCAGTTCCGGCCGGGCTTGATGAGGTCTTCCGGATCGAGCGTGCGCAGTGCCACCGCACCGCCCAGTGCGCCGGTGCCGAACACCGTCGAGTCCGATCCCTTGGCGATGTCGACGGAGGACAGGCTGTCGAATTCGAAACTGTTGACGCCACCGGTCAGGCCGCGCGCGCCATCCTCGATCCACGGCACGCGAATGCCGTCGATGGTGGTCAACACGCGGCTCCGGTCCAGCCCGCGCACGTTGAAGCTGCGCGACGTGCGATCATAGGACACGCCCGGCGCCAGCCGGTCGATGTCGCGGATGTCGGTGACCTGACGATCGTCGATTTCCGCCCGTTCCACGCGCGTCGTCAGAACCGTCTCGCGCTCTGTGGGCACATCGGATGCCATTCCGTCGCCGTCACCGCGGGCTCCGTCCACGGTGATGGTTTCGAGCTGGATACCCGGCTCCTGGTCCGCGTTCTGCGCCTGAGCGGATGTTGCGATGGCGAGCGCCATCAGCGCCACGCTTGCGTAAAGTGAAGTCCTGTACATGCCCCGCCCCTGAATCCATGAGGAAACAGGCTTTGCTGGCTGGGTCGGACCTGTCCGGAACCTGGCTTGCTAGCCCCTTTTCGAAGGTCGCAGCCCCGCGCCCTTTCGTTGATTGACGCCTGTAGCGAAACCTGACAAGGAAAGTCAAATTAATACGACAAACTCACGTAAATTAGAAATCAAACAATTCTAATGAACAAGAAAACCGATTTGGAGAAGTTCCAAAAAGACAACGCTCGGTCGCAACCTGCCCCGGCGTCTGCAGCTTCGCCGTCTTCTGGATTCCGGACCGTCGATAGCAAGGAATTGTTCGGATCATCTGTTGAGATTGGCATTCTCCACGAGGATTCCCTGTATAGGCTTCGCATAACGCGCGGCGGGAAACTCATTCTCAACAAATAGCCCATGACCCGATGCCCATTCAGGGGATGAAGATGACGTGCTTGAAAGAACTGCCGCGGATGTCCGCAATCGCTGCGCTCGCGGCCATGCTGGCGTGCGGCCCGGCCTTGTCCCAGCCCGAAGCGGAGCCGAAGCGCATCGTTTCCATCGGAGGTGCGGTGACGGAAATCCTGTACCGGCTCGGCCTTCAGGACAGCATCGTCGCCGTGGACGAGACGAGCCTATATCCGCCTGAAACCGCGTCGAAATCGAATGTCGGCTACATGCGGGCCCTGTCCGCGGAAGGCGTTCTCGCCACCTCGCCCGACCTCATCCTGATGGAAGACGGTGCCGGCCCTCCCGAGGCCGTCGATCTGATCATGCAATCAGGGGCCAAAATCGTCCGCGTTCCCTCGGGTGCCGTGCCGGACGCTGTACCCTTGAAGATCCAGACGGTCGCCGAGGCCGTCGGCCGGGCGACGGAAGGAAAGGCCATGTCGGAAGAGGCGGAACGAACGCTCGACGCCCTGAAGCGTGATCTGTCCGCCGTCAAGACGCCGAAGAAGGTCATCTTCATCATGTCCATGGTGGACGGCCGCCCGATGGCCGCCGGCACGGGAACCGCAGCCGATGCCATGATCCGCCTGGCCGGGGGCGAGAATGTCTTGAGCGGCATGCAGGGCTACAAGACCCTCTCCACCGAGGCCGCAGCCGCCTTGCAACCCGAACTGGTCTTGATGGCCAGCCATGCGGCTCCCACAGGAGGGGCCGCCGTGCTGGCGCAGCCCGCCCTTGCCGAAACGCCGGCGGGCCGGAATGGGGCCCTCGTCATAATGGACGGGCTTTATCTGCTGGGCTTCGGGCCCCGTACGCCCGCTGCCGCGCGCGAGCTGGCGGGCAAGCTCTATCCGGACATCGCCTTCTCCGAAATCCGCTGACACAATGTTGCGAGACGCACACCACATCGAGGGCGATCGATCCCGCGTGGCCGCGATCACGATCGTCGCGCTCTTTCTGGCCCTCATCGTCGTGACGATCCTGTCGCTTGGAACCGGGCCGGCGGCTTTGGCGCCCGGCCGCGTCATCGAGGTTCTGATGATGGGACCCGCGGCACGCGGCGAGAATGCCGGCGATGTGCTGATCGTGTGGAAGATCCGCGCACCTCGGCTGATCATCGGCGCACTTATCGGCGCATCGCTCGCCGTCGCCGGAGCCGTCATGCAGGGCCTGTTTCGCAACCCTCTGGCAGACCCCGGCCTCGTCGGCGTTTCGTCCGGAGCGGCGCTGGGAGCGGTCTCCACCATCGTCCTCGGAGGCACCGCGCTGGCGCCGGTCATCGCCCTGTTCGGTGCCTACGCCCTGCCCCTCATGGCCTTTCTGGGAGGCCTTGCTTCCACGATCATCCTCTACGTCATCGCCACGCGTCAGGGCCGCACCTCCGTCGCCACGATGCTGCTGGCGGGCATCGCGCTCGGCGCTTTCGCCGCGGCAGCTACGGGGATTCTGGTGTTCATCAGCAGCGACCAGCAATTGCGCGACATCACCTTCTGGTCCCTCGGCGGCCTGGGCGGCGCGACCTGGAGCAAGCTCACCGTGGCCGGGCCGATCATGCTCCTCGTCCTGATCGCCATGCCCTTCCTGGGGCGCGGTCTGAACGCCATCGTCCTCGGTGAAGCAGAGGCCTATCACCTCGGCGTGAAGGTGCAGCATCTCAAGGCATCCGCCATTGTCCTCGTCGCCCTGGCGACAGGAGCCGCGGTAGCCACCAGCGGCGTCATCGGCTTTGTCGGCATCGTCGTCCCCCACCTCCTCCGCCTCGCCATCGGAGCGGATCACCGATCGTTGCTGCCGGCCTGCGCTCTTCTCGGCGCAATTCTGCTCATGATGGCCGACATGCTGGCGCGCACCATCGTTGCTCCGGCTGAACTGCCCATCGGCATCGTCACAGCGGCAATCGGTGCCCCGTTCTTCCTGTGGATGCTGCTAAGGCGGCGCGGTTTCATGGACCTGTGACGATGTTCGAGCTTCAGAACGTCAGTGTCCAGCTCGGCTCACGTCAGATCCTGGACAACGTCTCAGCCCGCCTTGAGCCCGGGCGGCTGACGGTCGTCGTGGGTCCAAACGGAGCTGGAAAATCGACACTGCTCAAGGTCATGACAGGCGAGATCGCGCCGTATTCAGGAAAGGCCTTGTTTGACGGCAAAGACCTGAGCTTGCTTCCTCCGCGGGACCTCGCGCGCCGGCGTGCGGTCTTGCCTCAGAGTTCGCAACTGGCATTCCCCTTCACGGTGCTGGAAGTCGTTCGCCTCGGCCTGCAGGCGCGTGCAGGGCTAGATGCAAGACAGCGTCGTCGTGCGCCTCTGGACGCGCTCGAACAGGTCGATCTGGGCGGGTTCGGCAATCGACGCTACCAGGAACTCTCGGGCGGCGAGCAGCAGCGCGTCCACCTCGCGCGCGTCCTATGCCAGATTGAAGCGCCCGTCGTGGACGAGAAGCCGCAATATCTCTTCCTGGATGAACCCACGTCCAGCCTGGACATCCGCCACCAGATAAGCACATTGGAAGCCGCCCACCGCTTCTCCCGGGAAGGGGGCGCGGTTCTTGCAATCCTGCACGACATGAATCTCGCGGCTACCTTCGCCGACCATCTCATCGTTATGCGAAACGGCCAAGTTGCCTCGGAAGGAAGGCCGTCAACAGTGATATCAAGCGAACTGATGCGGGATGTATTCGAAATAAGTCTTCAGGTAAACGTGAGCCCGTCACCCGGCATGCCGTTTATTCTTCCGCAATCGCTTCGCACGTCCAGGAGTTGATCCCCGCTACGCGACCCGGATCATTTCCGCGGCGTCGTCCGACAGGAGCTTCCGAAGCTCTTGAGCCGGCAGCACCTGACTGAACAGGAAGCCTTGCACGTGGCTCACACTTTTCTCTGCGGCGACGGCCGCAAGCTGCTGCTGCGTTTCAACACCCTCGATAATGACCGTCATCCCAAGCTCTGCACTCAGCCGCGCCACGCCGCGGACGAGGATCATCGCTCTCGGGTCCGAGGTGATTCCGGACAGGAAGGAGCGGTCTATCTTGACTTTGTCCAGGGGGAAGGCCTGCAAATAGCTAAGGCTCGAGAAACCGGTCCCGAAATCGTCGAGTGCCAAGCTCACGCCCAGCGAGCGGAGATCATCCAATATCTCGCGCGTTCGAGGCGTATCCTGTAGCAGCACCGTTTCCGTAATTTCGATTTCCAGTCGCCGAGGAGGCAGGCCCGATACTTCGAGGGCCTCTCGCACCGCAAGTCCAACGTCCGCTCGGCGAAACTGAATCGGGGATATATTGACGGCAACGCCCACGTCACCAGGCCATTTTTTGCATTCGAGGCACGCCTCTCGCAAAACCCAACGCCCGATATCAACGATGATACCCATTTCCTCCGCGACGTGGATGAATTCGGCAGGCGAAATCATTCCCTTTTCATGATGGTTCCATCTGAGAAGGGCCTCGCAGGTGACGATACGGCCGGTCTTGATATCGATGATCGGCTGATAATGAACTTCCAGCTCGTCGCGGCTCAATGCTCCGCGCAGGTCGAGCTCCAGGGTGCGCCGAGCTTGGGCCTTCACGTCCATATAAGGCTCGAAGAAGCGCCATGCCGCGCGGCCATGAGTCTTCGCATCATAGAGGGCGATATCGGCGCATTTCAGAAGATAATCGGCATCTTCACCGTCACGTGGCAGAAGCGAAATGCCGATGCTCGCCCCCGCGACGATCTGATGGTCATCAATGTTGTAGATTTGACCCAGAGTTTTGATTATCCGCTCCGCCAAACTCGCCGCATCATCGACTTCTCTTATCTTCTGCAGAATAACGAATTCGTCGCCGCCAAACCGAGCAACGAAATCATCGGGCGCAACCACACCCCGCAGGCGTTCGGCCACCTCACATAGCAAGGCATCCCCGAATGGATGCCCTAGCGTGTCGTTGATCTGCTTGAATTCATCAAGATCAACAAACAGAACCGCGCGAATATTGTCCTCTGTTTCCCTTGAAACGATCTCCTGAAATTCTTCGGTGAAGAAGCTGCGGTTCGGTAGACCGGTAAGTTGATCATATCGGGCCATATGCTCGATCCGAGCCTCTGAGATGCGACGATCCGTGATGTCCTCAACAAGAAGCACACAGCCATCGCGTTCCATTGGCTGAAAGGTCATTTCGAGGGACCGCCCGCTGACGGTTTCAATCACCATGATCTCGGGTTGAGCCGCAGATAAACGCGCCTCCACCTGAACGATAAGACCATCAATGCCAGACGACGAAATTTGACCGAAAGAGCCAGCCTCCAGGAGAACATCCTTCGCAGAGACGCCACGCCGATCCTCGTCGGGACGCAAGCCAAGCAATTTCTCGAAGCGCCAATTGGAGACTACGAATTTGTGCTGTGCGTCGAACATGCAAAGGCCATGCGGCATGTTGTTCAACGCAGTATCGAATTGTGTAGTCAGCTCTCGCATGTCGTGGCTGGTAATTACGGCATCAAATAGAATTCCCCTAAGCCTCGCGGCTATAAATCGAATACTCAAATAAAAAGGAACGAATAAAGCTGCCAGAAGAATATAGTAAATTTCATTTTGCAGCAGCAACCCTGTCAGCATGGGCAATGCCGCGCAGGCGATCTGGACGACGACGAGCCTGTCGCTGCTAAAATTTCGTCCCGCAATGCCGACAAGGTAGCCGAGCAGCACCGAGAGGCTGATCAGGTGCACAACCGCATCGGAGGTGCGCGCAAAGGCGAGCAGGCACCACAGGCCCATGACAGCCACATACGCTGCAGACCAGAACATGTACCGCGTTTCCCAGTGCCGGGCGGTCTCTATGCTTTTGGCCTTCGCGGTCTTTAAAGCATAGGAACGCATTTCGAGGCCGCGCACGGTCCCGATGAGGATCAGCGCAATCGCGCATCCTAAAAGCGTCCAGTCCGAACTTTTCCAGAACGTCAGCAACGCCGCAAACGACGCCGCTCCCGCGCCTGCAGCCAAAGAGCGCGCGTCGGCATAAAGCGCATCAACCGTCGACACGTAGACGTGCTGAGGCAGCGAACTGGAGGAATGCCTTGAAGAACGCGACAAGTCGCCTGATCTCTCGTTGGGATACCAGGCGTACCTTGCTCCTGATTTCCTTTACGATCCGTCCCGCGCTTTATGAAAATTGTTCCTTTTCTCTGCGGACCATGGAGCGACCCCGCCAAATTGTTTAAAAATTTATTAAAATTTTATCTTTGTATGGGTATGGCTTTCTGATTAACTCCGCAGTCGAAATACCCAGACAGGAGCGGGGGTAATGGGCGCAGTGGCAGGCCGCAGCTTTTCTGATCGGCTGCTCGATTTTCTCGATGTAATCGAGGCGCGCCAATTGACCGAGCCGGACGACCTGGAGGCGGTATTCCGGCTACGCTATAATGCGTATCTTCGTGAGGGAGCGATCTCTGGCGATCCGTCGAAACGGTTCACGGATTCCTATGATCTCTCACCCAACGCCCATATTTTCGGCATATACATTGAGGGCGTGCTCGCCAGTTCCCTAAGGGTTCATCTCGCCTCTCCAGCTTACCCGGACGTGCCGGGAATGGGAGTTTTTTCCGATATCCTGGTGCCGGAACTTGAGCGTGGAAGGACCATCATCGATCCGACACGCTTCGTTGCGGACCACCGACTTGCACGATTGCATCCGGAACTACCCTACGCGACAGTAAGACTAGGGTTCGTAGCGACAGAGTATTATAAGGCAGATCTTGCTCTCGCCACTGTCAGGGCAGAGCATCAGGCCTTTTACCGACGAATTTTTAGCTTCAAACCCTTATGCCCGCCGCGGGAATACCCAAGCCTCACAAAGCCAATCAGCCTGATGGCCATCGAATATCGGGAATTTCGCGAAAGCGTTGTCAACCGTTATCCGTTTTTGCTCTCCACACCAGAGGAGCGCGCGCAATTGTTTGGCAAGCCGGACGGAAGCATCCCGGAACCGTCCTTCGATCCGCCTCCGAAGCGAGATGCCCCGCGTAACGCCAATCATCGGGCAGCATAAGCGATACGATCAGGCTTTACGTGACGAGGCAGGCTGTTCCGAGGAGCTGTAAATCTGATGTTCAGCGTCAGCCAAGAAGCGCCCCAGGATATCGTTGAACTGAGTCGGACAGGTCCGAAACGGCGCATGCCCGGCCCCCCGGATGACGTGAGTTCGGTTTTCCCAAAGATGGCCGTAAGAGAGCTCAGCAAGATGATCGAGCCTTGCGAAAGGCTCGCCGGCACCGTTCAGGACGGCGACAGGAGTCGATGTGTGCGCGACAAGAGCTCTCTGATCGGCATTTTCACCTCCCATCATGCTCCGGAACAGGTGCGGGCGGGCACGAGGGTCCGTGCGCACCATCATGTCGATCAAGAACGGATCGAGATGGCCATCCAGGCAGGTATCGGCAAAGCGCTTTACATCCTGGGAACTCAGCCTGCCCTTGGTTGCGAGTAACAGGCTCAAATGCGGGTGGAAGGCCTTAAGCAATCCCACGACGCCCTTTGCGAACGGCGGCGCGCCGATAATCATCAGGCCCCGAAGCGCCACATTCCGCCCAAGCAGCTCAATGCCGACGTGCCCGCCGAGCGACCAACCCACGATGACCGGGTTTATCACCCCCAAAACATCCAAGACGCCAAGCACGCTGTCAGCGTAGCCAGAAATGGAATAGGTGCCGACGTCGTACGCGTCACTCGACGAGCCGTGGCCGGGAAGATCCAGCGCCAACATCCGGTAATGCTCTCCGAGAGAGCTGTCGAACTGGGCCTGGAACACCTCCTTGCAACTCGAATTTCCGTGCAGAAACACCACCGGGATTCCTGTGCCCGACGTCTCGATCACGGCAATATCGGCCTGCGGGAGCCGAACCGTTCTGGGGCGCAGCGTCATGTCGGGGCGATGTCCATACCGGTCAGAATGACCCCAAAAGGTGTACGCACCCTTAGGCGAGAGAGCGGCCTTCGACGGCATACCGAAGCACACCCAACATACGACATTAAGAGGGCGGACTCATGAAGCAGGCTGACGAGCAGACCAACACTTACGTCCTTGGCTCTTCCGAGCGAGAACTCGCGCGCTTGGAGAAGCAGGCCAGTTTCTTTGCTGATGCAACGAGGGATGTTCTCACCCGCGCGGGGCTGACGGAAGGCATGCGCGTGTTGGATCTTGGTTGTGGCGTGGGAGATGTCTCACTGATCGCCGCAGACCTCGTCGGGCCGACCGGATCTGTGCTCGGCATAGATGTTTCGGCGGACGCACTCGCTGTAGCCGAGCGCAGAGCATCAGCCATGGGGAAACAACACGTACGCTTCGAAACATCCGCGATTGAGACCTTTTCCGGCTTTGCTGATTATGACGCCGTCATCGGACGGTTCATTCTCGTTCATATGCCGGACCCCGCCGGCGTGCTGAGCCACGTTGCCTCGAATCTGAAGAACGACGCCATCCTCGCAATGATCGAGATGGACATGAGCACGGCCGGTGCGCTGCCGCCTTTGCCTCTGCTCCAGCAGACCCTCGAGCGCATCATGGATGTCTATCGGCGGTCCGGCCGCCAGATGGATATGGGATCACATCTGTTTGCCGCCTTCCGTAAAGCGGGTCTTGATCCTCAATTGAGCGGATTTACGCGTATCGCCGCTGGCTCCGAAATCCCGGGAATCGGATTTGTCGTCGAATCCGTGCGAAGCCTGATGCCGTTTATGGAAAAGCTCGCGATCGCAACACCAGCCGATATCGACATCGACACCCTGGGGCAACGCCTGGCTGAGCAGGCAGCAGGCGGTGAGCATTGCGTTTTCTTTCCACGCCTTATTGGCGCATGGGCGGCAAAGGGGCGTTAGAGCCTGTAGAAGCTCACGCACGCCTTCACGCTCCGTAAAGAAGCGGCTGCCTATAATAACAGTCTGAAATTGGAGATTGTAGCGTTATGGGAGCGGCACGTCAGAGTAGCGCGCGCTGGATTGCCGGAGGTTTGTTTGCCCTCACCTCCCTTTCTAGCGCGCATGCGGGTGGCTTCCTGATCCGTGACCACAGTGCCGCCGGCTTTGGCATGGCAATCGCGGGCGTCGCGTCGGGTGATCGCCTGTCATATTCGTTCTGGAACCCGGCCGTTCTCGGCACCATATCCGCGCCGGAATTCGAAGGCGTCGCGACGGGCATATTCCCGTCCGTCGAGATCATGCCGGACACGACGACCAACGCAATCGTCGGCGGTATCGGCGGAACGCCGACATCGCGCGTCGACATCGGCCGAAATGCGCGCGTGCCGGCCGCTTTTGCCGCATCTCCACTCACTCAGGATCTCGTGGTCGGTCTTGCCATTACAAGCCCATTCGGCTTGGCCACGGAAGCGCCAAGAAACTGGGCCGGCCAGGCCTATTCACGCACATCCGAGATGTTTTCCTTGAACGCGAATCCGATGATGTCCTACCGGATCAACGACAAGATTGCGGTCGGTGCCGGCGTTCAGTTCCAGTATTTCGATGCGCATCTCACACAGGCATCGTCACCGTTTGCCGACGCGCCGGATGTCGCGCTCGACGCGGATGATCTGGGCATCGGTTTCACCCTAGGCCTGCAGCTCAGACCGGTGGATGGCACCACCATCGGCATTGGCTATCGCTCCTCCATCTCACACGATCTCGAAGGTACACTCCAGGTTCCGGGAATGGTCTTCAATGGCCAGACCACCCTGGAAACACCGGACGTCCTGAGCATCGGTCTTAGCCAGAGGGTGACGGACCGGCTGCGTGTTCATGGCACGATCGAATGGGACAATTGGAGCCGCGTCGGCACGCTTCCGCTCGTTACGCCAGAGGGAACGCCCTTGACCTCCCTGTACCTGAATTATCGGGATGGCTGGCTGTATTCGGTAGGAGCGGAATATGACGCGACCGCCAAGATGACCGTCCGGGCAGGTCTCGGCTACGAAGTCGCGCCACTTTCTTCAGCCAACCGCGACACAAGGTTCCCGGAGGCGGATCAGGTTATCCTGTCGGCTGGTTTATCCTACAAATATAACGACCGCGTCACGCTCGACTTCAGCTATCTGCAATCCATCGGCGTGGGTGATAGTGACATCGAGATCGGCCCCGACAAGCCTTCTTATGTAGGCCTGCCATTTTATGCCGCGTCAGATCTCGATGTCAGCATCGTGTCGGCAGCCATCAGCGTAAAATTCGACGGGATGCCAAGCGCGCGTCTTCGCTAAAGCCGGCCTATTATGTTCAGCGGCGCCCGGCGCCGCTGAACATCGCCAGCCATTCAAATGGCCTTGGCCAATGCCGCCTGCGCGGCGGCCAAGCGGGCGATAGGAACCCGGAAGGGCGAGCAGGACACGTAATCCAGTCCGGCCTTTTCGCAGAAGGCAACCGAGGCCGGATCGCCGCCGTGTTCGCCGCAAATGCCGAGCTTGATGTCAGGCCGAACCGCGCGGCCCCGCTCCGTTGCAATGCTGACCAGTTCGCCCACACCGTCCTCGTCGATCGAGACGAACGGGTCTGCCTCGAAGATGCCCTGCGCGAGGTAATGGCCCAGGAAAGAATGCGCATCATCGCGCGAAATGCCGAACGCGGTCTGGGTGAGATCGTTCGTCCCGAACGAGAAGAACTGCGCCGTCTCCGCGATCTCCCCGGCTTTCAGCGCCGCACGCGGCAGCTCGATCATGGTGCCGACCTGATAATCGATCCTCACGGCGCGCTCTTCGGCAACCGTACGGGCCGTGTCATCGATGATCTTCTTGATGATGTCGAATTCACGCCGGCCTGTAATGAGTGGAACCATGATTTCCGGCACAGGCGCGGCGCCCGTTGCCGAATGCACCTCGGACGCGGCCTCGAAGATGGCACGCGCTTGCATGGCGGTGATATCGGGAAAAGCGATTGCCAGCCGACAGCCACGGAAGCCCAGCATAGGATTGGCTTCGGCCAGCGCGCGAGCCCGGTTTCGCAACGTGTCAGGACTGGTGCCGAGCGATGCCGCCACCTCCCCTATCTCCTCCTCGCCATGCGGAAGGAATTCGTGCAGGGGGGGATCGAGCAGACGGATCGTGACCGGCAGCCCGGCCATGATCTCAAACAACTGGACGAAATCCGCGCGCTGCGCCGGCAGAAGCTTGTCCAGCGCGGCTGTTCGTCCGGCCTCGTCCTCGGCGAGGATCATCTCGCGCACCGCTGTGATGCGATCACCCTCGAAGAACATATGCTCCGTACGGGCCAAGCCGATGCCCTCGGCACCGAAGGAACGTGCCATCCGCGCATCGCGTGCGGTCTCGGCATTGGCACGGACCTTTAGCCGCCGCGCGGCATCCGCCCATCCCATAAGCGTGACGAAATCTTCGCCAGGCTCGGGATCGATCATCGGCACTTCCCCAGCAATGATGCGCCCCGTTCCGCCGTCGATGGTCAGGATGTCTCCTGGGCGCAGCGTTACACCACCTGCTATCAGCAAGCCGGCGGCTACGTCGATCCGAACCCCACCCGCTCCGCAGACACAAGGTTTGCCCATGCCTCGCGCCACCACGGCCGCATGCGACGTCATTCCACCACGGACCGTCAGCACCCCCTCGGCCGCGTGCATGCCGTTGATGTCTTCGGGAGATGTTTCCAACCGCACAAGAATCGCCTTTCGGCCTTCCTTCTTCAGCCGCTCTGCGTCTTCGGCCGAAAACACGATCTCACCACAGGCCGCACCGGGCGACGCCGGCAGCCCCATTCCGATGACCTCGTGCTTTGCCGAGGAATCGAGCGCGGGATGGAGTAATTGATCGAGGCTGGCCGGATCGACCCGCAGGATCGCTTCTGAGCGAGAGATTGAACCCACGCCTTCGAGTTCCACCGCGATCCGGACGGCTGCTTTCGCGGTGCGTTTTCCCGAGCGTGTCTGAAGGACCCACAATTTGCCCTTCTCAACGGTGAATTCGACATCCTGCATGTCGCGGAAATGCTCCTCCAGAAGCTTTGCGACACGCATGAGATCGGCATGCACCTCTGGAAAGGCCTCTTCCATCGAGGCTTCACCGGAGCCCGACTCCAGCCGCGAAGCCGTCATGATGGAACGCGGCGTACGAATGCCGGCCACGACGTCTTCTCCCTGAGCGTTCTCAAGAAATTCCCCGTAGATCCGGTTTTCACCTGTCGATGGATTGCGCGTGAACATGACCCCGGTCGACGATTGGGCTCCCATATTTCCAAAGACCATCGCCTGGACGTTGACCGCGGTGCCCCAATTCTCGGGAATATTGTTGAGCTGGCGGTAGACGATCGCCCGGCGGCTCATCCATGATTGGAAGACGGCGCCGACTGCACCCCACAGCTGATCGTGGGGATCCTGAGGAAACGGCGTCCCGCAATGCTCCTCGACAAGATTGCGGAACGCCCCCACAAGATGTTTCAGATCATCGGCCGAAAGATCGGTATCCTGGACGTGGCCGCGAGCAGACTTGAGCTCATCGAGTTGATGCTCGAACGCATCGTGCGGCATTCCCATAACGACATTCGCATACATGTGGATGAACCGGCGATAGCTGTCGTAGGCGAAACGCGGATCTCCGGAAGCGGCAGCCACCGCCTCGACGGTTCGGTCATTCAGGCCAAGGTTGAGGACAGTGTCCATCATGCCTGGCATGGACGCCCTCGCGCCGGAGCGGACGGATAGCAGCAGGGGGTCCCTTTCGTCTCCGAATTTTCGGGATGTCAGACGTCCGACGTCGGCAAGAGCAGCATCGACTTGAGCCTGCAATTCCTGCGGGTAGGTTTGCCCATTCTCATAGAAGAGATTGCAGACCTCGGTAGTGATCGTGAAACCAGGGGGAACGGGCAGCCCCATTCGCGACATCTCCGCTAGGTTGGCGCCCTTACCCCCCAGAAGGTTACGAAAAGAAGCCTCGCCTTCCGCTTTACCGTCACCGAAAGCGTAAACCCATTTGCGCATCAACGTTTCCTGCCAGCTCGGTTGAATCAGGTCCTGCTGGCCTCACGTCTTTGCAAAGCAGCGGGCTCTAATTCATTCCCCAACGACGAAGCTGCGGCAAGGAAAGTCTGCTAGAAATCCTATGGATACCAGACATTCCAAATAATCATAACGTAATATAATTATGTATACCGAATACCATCATCGAATTGTGTTTGGTTTCGTTCACAAGGACTCCGGTACATTAGCAAAACTTCATTTTTTGGCAGTCCGGCCCATAATCCAGTCCGCAACATCATCCGCAGCCGAACCTAACCCACGAAGCGAACGTAAAAACGCCAGGATGATGCGGAAATGTCCTCCCGGATAGAATACCGCGCGCACGTCATTCCCTTTTTCACGAAGCCGAGCCGTCATTCGGGACGTATTGCCCGGCTCGACAGTCGCGTCGGTTTGGCCCGAAAGAAGAAAAGCTGGTGGCACTCCAGCCGTGACGAAGCGAATGGGCTTGGCTTCAGGCCGATTGGCGCCGCCGAACAAATCAATCAGCTCCGGACGTGTGAGAGTCCCGAAATCGTAGGGCCCAGATAGGCCGATAAAACCGGCGATATCCCTCTGCGGGTCGAGGCTGTGCACATTCAGCCATTGGGGATCGAGAGCAAGCATCGCAGCCATATGCGCGCCAGCCGAATGTCCCATCAGGAAAAGCCGATTGGGATCACCGCCGAATTCCGAACAATGTAGTCGGGCCCACGAAGTGGCAGCCGCGGCGTCGCGCAGGAAGTCAGGAAAGCGGATTTCCGGATAAAGACGATAATCCGCCACGATCGCAACAATGCCACGTGTGGCGAGCGCCTTTCCGACGAATTCGTAGAGCTCCCGCCGACCGCGCGTCCAACCACCGCCGTAAAAGAATACGACGACCGGCAGGCCGCAGCCGTCTGCCGGCGCATAAACGTCGAGGAGGCCCCGTAGCCCGTCACGATAAGGCAAGCCTTTGGCGACCGTCATGTCCCGGCGGGGGACAAGCCGATCAAGTAGGTGGTCAATCGTCAGCCAGAACAATCCGAAGCCGACAACCAGCGAGACCAAAGTCCGCGACACCCACCGCTTGACCATACGCCGCGCACCTCTCCCACCTGTTTTCTCAAACTAGCGGATCGAATGAGCCAGTGAAGCCTTGTTGAATGCGGGTCAGAACCACACTTCCAGCACACAGGAACCTCGGAGCCTTCGCCCCATGTCTGAAGAAAAGCTGTTCTTGCCCACCACGATCGGTGACATCGACGTCAGCAACCGCATCGTCATGGCACCCTTGACGCGCAATCGTGCCGATGAAGGCCAGGTGCCGAGTGACCTCGCGGCCACTTACTACGCTCAACGCTCTAGCGCCGGCCTTATCGTTTCCGAAGGCACCCAAATTCGCCCCGACGGCCAAGGCTATCTCGACACGCCCGGCATTCATTCGCCCGAACAAATCAAGGGCTGGCAGAAAGTCACCAAGGCCGTCCATGACGCGGGCGGCAAGATCGTGTGCCAACTCTGGCATGTCGGCCGCATCTCGCACACCTCGCTGCTGAACGGCGAAAAACCGGTCGCACCCTCCGCCCTCCCGGCCAACACCAAGACCTATCTGGCCTCGGGATTCGATTCGGTGTCAGAGCCCCGCGCTCTGGAGATCGAAGAGATCCATCAACTGGTGAAGGATTACGGGACCGCAGCGAGGAACGCGATCGAAGCCGGCTTCGACGGCGTCGAGATCCACGGCGCAAACGGATATCTGGTTGACCAGTTCCTTCGCGATGGCGCGAACACCCGCACGGACGAATATGGCGGCTCCATCGAGAACCGCGTGCGTTTCATGACGGAAGTCGTGGACGCAGTCGTGCACGCGATCGGCGCCGGCCGCACCGGCATCCGCCTGTCGCCGGTGACACCGTCGAACGACATTACAGATTCCAACCCGCAGCCGCTTTTTGATTTGGCGGTTTCCGAATTGGCGAAGCGCCGGATCGGCTTCCTTCACATGGTCGAGGGCCAGACGCAGGGTCCGCGCGACATCGCACCGGACTTCGACTTCGCAAAGCTGCGCAAGCTCTTCACCGGCACCTACATCGCCAACAACGGCTACGATCTGGAGCTGGCGCGCGAGCGGGTGAACAGCGGGGCAGTTGACCTGGTGGCGTTCGGCCGTGCGTTCATCGCCAACCCCGATCTGGTGGAGCGGCTGAAGCGTGGCGCGCCTTTGGCTGAAAGTTCGCGCGAGACCTATTATGGCGGTGGCGCCAAGGGATACACGGATTATCCGACCCTCGACGCGGCCTGATCCATGGCATCCCGGCGCGCGATCGAAGAAGCGCTTCGCCATCTCGCGCCGGATATTCCCGATTTCGAATTCGGGGCGGTGACCGATCATGCGGTCACCAGCCCCGGGCTCGGTCATGCCAGCCCTGAGAATGCAGTCTGGCTTTCGATGACTGCCTACATCCGCCACGCGCTCGCGGATTACGACGACCTCCTGGCCGACGGCTATGACCGCGACAGCGCACGTCATTTCGTCTTCAATGACATCAACGAGCGACTGGCCGAATGGGGCGTGAAGCGCCGTCTCTCCGAGGACGACTAATCCCGTTCTTTCCCTGTCTTGCCGCCGCCGCGCAACCGCCCCATCCTTGGAACACCTAAAGGCACATCCGCAGCAGGAGAAAGCCCATCATGAACGCCCCCGTGCACGCCACCAACGCGCTCGATCTTTCGAGTTATTGGATGCCCTTCACCGCGAACCGCCAGTTCAAGGCGGCGCCGCGCATCCTGGCGGGAGCGAAAGGTGTGCATTACACGACCGATGACGGCCGCATCCTGCTCGATTCTTCCGCAGGCTTGTGGTGCGTCAATGCCGGGCACGCACGGGCCGAGATCGCCGATGCGGTTCACCACCAACTCATGACGCTCGATTACGCGCCGCCGTTCCAGATGGGCCAACCCGCGGCCTTCGAATTTGCGGCGCGTCTGGCGAAGCTGGCGCCCGAAGGCATGGACCGCGTGTTCTTCACCAATTCCGGCTCGGAATCCGTCGACACCGCGTTGAAGATCGCCTTGGCCTATCACAAGGCGCGCGGCGAAGGCGGGCGTTTCCGCATCATCGGCCGTGAGAAAGGCTATAACGGCGTCGGCTTCGGGGGAATGTCAGTGGGCGGCCTGGTCAACAATCGCCGCCAGTTCGCGGGCCAATTGCTGCCCGCCGTCGACCATCTGCCACACACCTTCGATCTCTCGAAAAACGCGTTCAGCCGGGGCTTGCCCGAGCATGGGGTCGAGAAGGCCGATGTGCTGGAAGGCCTCATCGCATTGCACGGCGCCGACACCATCGCTGCCGTCATCGTTGAGCCGGTCGCAGGCTCGGCTGGCGTGTTGCCGCCCCCCAAGGGCTATCTCGAACGGCTGCGCGCCATCACCGAGAAGCACGGCATCCTGCTGATTTTCGACGAAGTCATCACCGGGTTCGGCCGCCTGGGAAGGCCGTTTGCAGGCCAGTATTTTGGCATCACGCCAGACCTCATGACCACCGCCAAGGGCATTACCAATGGCGTGGTTCCGATGGGCGCCGTGTTCGTTAAACGGGACGTGCACGACGCGCTGATGATTGGCCCAGACAACGCCATGGAGCTTTTCCACGGCTACACCTATTCCGGACATCCGACCGCCTGCGCTGCCGGGCTCGCTACGCTGGATATCTACGAGCGGGAAGGCCTTTTGACCCGCGTCGCCGGCCTCGCCCAACATTTTGAGGATGCGCTGCACAGTCTGAAGGGCAAGCCGCACGTCATCGACATTCGGAATATCGGCCTGATGGGGGCGATCGAGCTGAAGCCGCGCGAGGATGGAGTCGGCAAGCGTGGCTATGATCTTCTGGTCGACTGTTTCAGCCGTGATCTGTTGATCCGTGTTTCGGGAGACATCGTTGCCATCTCACCCCCGCTCACGATCGAGCCCACGGAGATCAACCAGATCGCCGAACGTCTCGGCGCGGCACTTGATCGGCTGAGCTGACAAGAGGAAACGTGGCGAAAGGGCCATCCCCTTTCGCCAAAGACAGCATCAGCGTCAATTGGTATCCTGGCGGGTCCAATGGCGTGCCGTACGCTTCAGCAAGCGCGCCATTTTCCACAAACGCTCGTTCTGTTTTACCGCCCTTTTAAACCGGCGTGCCGCAACAAAACCGGGCGCGGCGAGATGGCCAAGCCGCGTCATCGGAATAATAGCATCGTAAACGGACCGCGGGTCCGCCCAGTCGGCTTTATAGGCAAAATCGCCGATCCCCATGTCGAATGAGCGGATGCCGAGCAGCTTTAACTCGTCGATCAGGTAAACCATCATGATGCCGGTCAGATAGAAGCGAGCTTCGGGACCGGCTGTCGTCGAGTTCATGTACTTCGAATAATGCGTGCCGGTGAACGCACCGCAACTGGTCGCAAGGATCGTGTCGCCGGCATAGAGGGCGTGGAAGGCCAGCGCCGGCGTTGCATCGCCCAAGCCCTGCACAGCGAGGCTGCGGAAAAAGGCTACGAAACAATCCTCGGCGAAAAGGTTTTCGACGCCCATTTCCACGAACCGTTTTCCCCGCTGCGCGAGGAAGGTCTCATGAATGCGCTCTATGTCCGCTGCTGTCCTGGCCCGCCGAACCGTCACCGGGCCATGGCTCTCGGTAAGTTGGCGTATTCCGCGTCGGATATTCTTGCGATCCTTGCTCGACAATCCGTATTCGAGAAAAGGGCGCGGATCCGGCTCGATTGTTGCGCAATAGAGGTGGCTTGGCGCTGCACCGTGCGGAAAACCAAGCAGAGGATTAGTCACGCTCTGCCAGCTTTCCGGCTGATTGGACAGGCCCACCATATCAAAACCCACCTCTCGTGAAACTGCCCTGAGCACCCGCCCGATATCGGCAGAGGTCAGTTTGGCGCTTCGCAACGGATCAATGATCGGCCAGTCGCTGTTCGAGACGCAGGATCCAAGGAAGCGCGCCCGCGAGACGCCATAGCGACGACGACGCTCCACCACGAGTGGCAGAAGCGCAATTACTCCGTCCGCATCTAAGAGAGTGATTATGATCGGGCGCGCAAAGGGCTCACCGCCCGATTCCATGAAAGCCCTGTTCCAGTCGAAGCGCTGATAAGGGGTGAGAACCCCGCGCGTCTCGATCTCGCGCCAAACGGCTTCGGCGGCGTCCAAAGACGTATAGACCGCAAATTTGACGTCGCCGTCATCCTGGGTCGAGGGCAGTATGGCTTGCACGTCGGTTAAGCCGCCCTTTCCAAGAGGCGTTTGCGATTCGTTGTTTCGGTGATAGCGCGCTGAGATGATCGAAAACTGAATCGTCGCACCAAAATCACTGTGCTTTTCATTGACCAATGAAACGAAGCTCAGCGGTCACAGTCTTTTTATGGCGAGTTGGACCGGAGATGACTACATAAACAACAGGAACAAAAACATCTTTCAGGAGACGCCGCCTCTCATGTCACGCTCTACCCGTCTGCTGACGCTCATCGCGGCCACCGCAGCCCTTATCGTCGTCACTGGCGATTACGCCGATGCCCGCATGGGCCGGGGCGGCAGCTTTGGTAGTCGCGGCGCGCGTACATTCCAGGCGCCTCCAGCCACGCCCACGGCCCCCCGCCAGGCTCAGCCCATCGAACGCTCGACGACGCAGCCCGGCGCCATGCAGTCCGGATCGGCGGCGCAACGCGGTGCAGCCGCTCAGGCACAGCCACGTCGCGGCCTGTTTGGTGGCGGTCTCGCGGGTGGCCTCATGGGTGGTCTCCTCGGCGCCGGCCTTTTCGGCCTCCTGATGGGCAATGGCTTTTTCGGTGGCTTGGGAGGTTTGGCCTCCATCTTCGGCCTGCTGCTGCAGGTCGGCCTGATCGTGCTTGCGGTGCGTCTGGTCATGGGCTGGTTCCGTCGACGCAGGGAACAGCCGGCTTTCGCGGCCGCGGCAGGCAATCCCGGTTCCACGCGCGCCTCCTCCGCTCATCCTCAGAACCTTGGAATGGCCCGCGACGCCGGCGGCTTCGCATTTGGCAGCTCTGCCCGGGATTTCACGGTTTCGGAAGCCGACCAGGAGGAATTCGGCCGTCTTCTGATCGAGACACAGGAGGCCTATGGCCGGGAGGATCTCGGCAAGCTGCGTGCGCTCGTGACGCCTGAAATGCTGAGCTTCATCTCCGAGGATCTCGCGGATAATGCCAGCAAGGGCGTGATCAACGAGTTGGGGGACGTTGCACTGCTCCAGGGCGACGTCGCCGAAGCATGGCGCGAGGATGGCGCAGAATATGCGAGCGCTGCCATGCGGTTTCAGATGAGAGACGTGATGCGCGACAGGGCTTCGAACGCCATCGTCGATGGAGATTCGGCTCAGCCTGTGGAAGTCACAGAAGTCTGGACGTTCCGCCGCGTTCCTGCCGGAAAGTGGACCGTTTCAGCCATCCAGCAGGGCTAACATGAATTGATCGGACGGCCGGCTTCGATGCCGGCCGTTTTCATTTTGTTTCGGCGGCCGGAGAGCTCAGCTGCCCCCAGGAATATCCGTAGGGCGGCAATGTCATCTGGATCTGGCCGTCCGTGAATGTGATCACATTATTCGAGATCAGGTCCGTAAAGGACCCTTCACCGGAGAACCCGGAATTGATGCTCACTCTGGCCGGCTTGCGGGAAAGATTGTGCAGCATGATAAGCCCGCCGCCGTCGTGCTGACATCTATGTCCCAGCACCGCCTTGTGCCCGGTATGGATCGCCTGCAATGCCGCGCGCTTGATCGCCTCGCTTTCCCGGCGAACGACGCTGAACCTACGTATTTTGTTCAACAGCGAGTTTGGATCGGCGTCCTGTTTCTCGACATTCACGCGGCGGTGGGAAAACTTGCCCTGCTTCACAATCGGCTGCACGAGCTTTGTCGCAGCAGCGCTCGAGAAGCCGGCATTGCGCCCGCCGGACCATTGCATGGGCACGCGCACCGAATTGCGGGCATCCTGAGATAAATCCTCCCCGAGGCCGATCTCGTCACCGTAAACCAGGGTGGGCGAGCCCGGCAGCGAGAACAGGAGGGAATGGATCATCTCCAGCCTTCTCTGATCGCCCTCCAGCATGGGGGCAAGACGCCGTCTTATACCGCGCTCGTAGAGTCTCATGTCTGGGTCCCTGGCGAACACCGCAAACGTCTCTTGTCGATCCGCCTCGGTGAGGCGCGACAAATCGAGTTCATCGAGCGTACGCAGGAAATTGGCCCAGCCACATTTCTCCGGGGGAACCGGCAGGAGCGTCAACGCTTCCGTGATCGGTGCCGCCTCCTCGCGCGCAAGCGCATGGTAAAGATATGAATTCAGCAGGAAGTTGAAGAGCAGGCCGAGCTGATCACCCTGGCCGAAGAATTTCTTGATTTCGGCGGGCGGCACGTTCGCCTCTCCCACAAGGAGGCCGTCCGGCATCCGGTGGCACAATTCCCTGTGCATGTCCCTCAGCGGACCATGCGGATCCTCCGGCTCAGAACTGGCGAGCCCGTTCTCACCCACGATGATGGGCGCGGCATCCACCCGAAAGCCCGCCAGTCCGAACGCCATCCAGAAATCTATGATTTTGGTGATCTCGTGTCGTACCTCGTCGTTCGCGACGTTGAGATCGGGCTGGTACTTGTAGAATCGGTGAAAATAATAGGAGCGGGCGATCTCGTCATAAGTCCAGACTGAATCTTCCTCACCTGGGAAGATCGGGGTGTCGTCCGGATCGAGCTTGGGCGGCATGTCCGTCCACATATAGAAGTTCCGGAACCGGCTTTTCGGATCACGTCGAGAAGCCTCGAACCACGGATGCTCATTCGATGTGTGATTGACCACCAGGTCCGCAATCACGCGGATGCCATGCTCACCCGCCTTCTGCACGAAATGGATGAAATCCTGCAACGTGCCCGTATTGGGATCGACGCGGTAATAATTGCTGACGTCATAGCCGTTGTCATAGCCGGGCGTCTCGAAGAACGGGAGCAGCCAGACCAACGACACGCCAAGGCTGCTCAGGTAAGGAAGCTTTGCCGTCAGACCCGGAAAGTCACCGATGCCGTCACCATTGCTGTCAGCGAACCGCCGCACGTCCACGCTGTAGATGACCGCATCCTGATACCACATCGCAAGCACCCTGATTCTGGCTTTGAGGAAGTTACAGATGGAACGCAGCGATCCCTCGGCCGTTCCTTCGACCGCTGAAAACCAAGTCGGATGAACGCATTGCTACCCCAGGCGTTGAAACCCGGGGATCTTTCAGGGAGACGTCATGCAGGTGCTTTGGTGGCAGAGCGGCATCATCTACCAAATCTATCCACGATCCTACCAGGACAGTGACGGGGATGGCGTAGGCGATCTTGCGGGCGTGCGCACGCGTTTACCCTACCTCGCGGAGATGGGCGTTGACGCAGTTTGGCTCTCCCCGATCTTTGTCTCGCCTATGGCCGACTTTGGCTATGACATCGCCGATTACAGGGCGATCGATCCTCTCTTCGGCACCCTGAACGATTTCGATGCGCTGGTCGCGGATGCCCACCGGTTGGGAATCAAGGTCATCCTCGACCTCGTGCCGAACCACACTTCAGACCAGCACGCATGGTTTAAGGAGAGCCGCTCCTCGCGCGAGAACCCGAAGCGCGATTGGTACATCTGGCGCGATGCTAGGCCCGATGGCTCACCGCCGAACAATTGGTACAGCAATTTCGGTGGCAGCGCCTGGCAATGGGACGAGGCCACGGGCCAGTATTATTACCATGCCTTCCTCGCCGAACAGCCTGATCTGAATTGGCGAAATCCCGACGTGCGTGCCGCCATGCACGACGTGCTGCGCTTTTGGCTGGCACGTGGGGTGGACGGGTTCCGTGTCGATGTGATCTGGCATTTGATGAAGGATCCGGACCTTCGTGACAATCCGCCAAACCCGTCTTGGACCGAAGAACAGCCAGACATTGCGCGACTTCTCCAAGTATACTCAACAGATCATCCAGATATTCACGACGTAATTGCAGAAATTCGCCGTGTCGTTGATGAATTCTCGGAGCGGGTTTTGATTGGCGAGATCTATCTGCCGATCGGGCGACTGATGGCCTATTACGGACGCGACCTCGATGGGACGCATCTCCCTTTCAATTTCCAGCTTTTGCAGACCTCCTGGAATGCGCCGGATGTTGCGCGGGTGATCGGCGAGTATGAGCAGAAGCTGCCGGAGGGCGGATGGCCGAACTGGGTGCTCGGCAATCACGACCAGCCGAGGATCGCGACGCGCGTAGGCGATGCGCAGGCGCGGGTGGCGGCGATGCTTTTGTTGACCCTGCGCGGCACGCCCACCCTCTATTACGGCGATGAACTTGGCATCCCGAATGTGCCCATTCCGCCCGACTGTGTGCAGGACCCATGGGAGAAGAACGAGGGCGGCCACGGCTTCGGACGCGATCCGCAGCGCACGCCGATGCAATGGGAGCCGGGCAAGAATGCGGGATTCAGCTCGGCCGAGCCCTGGCTGCCGCTGACGGACGACCACGATGCGCGAAATGTGGCCCGGCTCAGCGAGGACCCGGAATCGATCCTCAATCTCTATCGCCGGCTCATTGCGCTGCGCCGTGCGTCTCCTGCTTTGCAGATCGGACGCTATGAGCGTGTGTTCGTATCGGATCACGTCCTGGCGTTCGCCCGGATCGCCGAGGGGGATCGCCGCCTTATCGCACTCAATTTCAGCAATGAGGCACAGACGATCGTCTTGCCCGCGAACTTCCGGGATATGCAGGTGCTCTGCTCGACGACAGATCGCGGCCCGGCCCCGCCCGCGGAGGCTCTTGATCTCGCGCCGGACGAGGGTGTGCTGCTGGGCTGATCCTCAATGGACGGCCGCCATCGCAAGGTCTACAGGGAGAGGCCCTCGCGAATAAGGCCGCCCGATGCTGCGCCCGCTCTACAATTGGACGATGAAGCTGGCCGCCAGTCGCCATGCGCTTCCCGCTCTCGGCGCGGTGTCGTTTGCGGAAAGCTCGTTCTTCCCCATCCCGCCCGACGTCATCCTCGTCCCGGTGGTTCTCGCCAACCGCCACCGCGCCTACTGGATCGCGGCATGGTGCACCCTCACCTCCGTGATCGGCGGCATCGTCGGCTACCTCATCGGCGCGTTGCTGTTCGATTCGGTCGGCGCATGGCTGATCGATTTCTACGGATATGGCGATAAGCTCGACGCCTTCCGCGCGGCCTATGCCGAATGGGGCGCATGGATCATCCTGCTCAAGGGCCTGACCCCCATCCCCTACAAGCTCGTGACGATCGCCTCTGGATTTGCCGGCTACAACTTCGCGTGGTTCGTGGTGCTGTCGGTCATCACACGCGGCATCCGGTTCTTTCTCATCGCGGCCCTGCTGCGCATTTATGGCGAGCCGGTGCGGGCCTTCATCGAGAAACGGCTGGAGTTGATCATGCTCCTGCTGTTCATCGTGATCGTGCTCGGCTTCATCGCCGCCAAATATCTGGTGTGACCATGAACAGGCAGTTCGTTCTTCCGCGCGCCGTGCCCCTGGTGATCGCCCTGCTGGCCATCGCTTCCATCATCACGGCGCTCGTGTTCCAGCATGTGTTCGGCTATGTGCCGTGCGCGCTGTGCCTGTGGCAGCGCTGGCCCTATTACATCGGCATCCCAGTGGCGGCGGTTCTGGCCGCTGGCGGGGTAAGCCTGCCGCGCGGAGCCGTGATCGCCGGGCTCGCGGTTCTGTTGATCCTGTTTGCCGTCAACAGCGTACTCGGCCTTTATCACGCGGGCGTGGAATGGCGTTTCTGGCCCGGCCCCTCGACCTGCTCGGCGGGCGCGGCAGGGCCCAACACGGGCAATCTGATCGAGGACCTGAAACGCACCCGCATCGTCGCATGCGATGCCGCTCCCTGGCATTTCCTGGGCCTGTCCTTCGCCGGCTGGAACATGGCGATCAGCGCGGTCCTTGCCGCGATCGCGGCGTTCGGCCTGGCCGCGCGGGCCCGGTTCTACGGCTCCAGCTCGGTGTCCCAGTACAGATAGTCGATCCAGGATTCGTGCAGATAGTTCGGCGGGAACATCCGTCCGTTGCGGTGCAGGTCGTTGACGCTCGGCGGATAGGGCATCTGCTCCGGCATCATGCCGCAATGCTGCGGCAGCGCCGCTCCCTTACGCAGATTACAGGGCGAGCAGGCTGTGACCACGTTTTCCCAGGTGGTCTGTCCGCCGCGCGAGCGCGGTATCAGGTGGTCGAAGGTCAGATCGTCGCGCGAGCCGCAATATTGGCAGGTAAACCGATCGCGCAGGAAAACGTTGAAGCGGGTAAAGGCGGGATTGCGGGAGGGTTTGACGTAGCTCTTGAGACACACGACCGAGGGCAATTGCATCTCGAAGGTGGGACTTCGGACCACTCTATCGTAATGCGACAGCACATTGACGCGGTCGAGGAAAATGGCCTTCGTCGCATCCTGCCACGACCACAGCGACAGGGGATAATAGGACAGCGGACGATAATCCGCGTTCAGGACGAGGGCAGGACATGCTTCGGGGGAGACGTGTATCGTCACCGAGCGCTCCGGGCTATGCGCCGGCGCCCAGCCGACGCACTCCGACAGTCTATGGTTTGTATGTCGCCCTTGTGAAGCCCCCTTATGAAGATGTCGACAGCGCGCTGTTCAGGAAGTCGGCGGCGGCGGCAAGGCCGACCCGGTCGATGCCATGCGCCATGCCATGAGCGACGTGCCATTTGCGCGGCACGCCGTTCTCCGCAAGCGCCTCCACGGTCTGCACAAGGGCATCGACCGGGATGACCTGATCCAGCGTGCCATGCGCCAGAAATACGGGAGGCCGCGAGCGGATTTGCGCGCCGAGATGCTCGGCACCCGCGATCACGCCGGAATAGCCGACAATGGCGCCGAGGCGGTCCGCCCGGCGCAACCCAACATGCAGCGCCATCATCGTGCCCTGGCTGAATCCCACGAGTGCGATCCTCGACGCCGGCAGGCCCGTACGCTTGATCTCGGCGTCGATGAAGGCATCGAGACGCGGAGCCGCGCGCTGGACGCCGGCCCAACGAGCCTCGTCGCTACGGTCGGAAAGATCCCACCATTGACGCCCCTGCGCGTTCTGGATGCACACTTCCGGCGCGTGCGGAGACACGAATTCCGTGTTCGGCAAAGCGCGCGCCCATTCCGAGCCAAGCCCGAGGAGATCGTTGCCGTCCGCGCCATAGCCGTGGAGGAAGATGACGAGCGAGGAGATGGTGCCGCTGGCGGCGTCGAGACGGGGACCGTCGAGAGACATAGACATTACTCCAGAAAATCGCTGCAGCGAGGACCGACTTCGGTGCCCCAGGGCATGATCGGAACGGCGGACGTGGCGTTCTTCGGCGAACCCTCGATCATCTTGTCGGTGTACATCAGATAGACAAGAACATTGCGCCGGGCGTCACACCCGCGGACGATCTGCACCTTCTTGAAGAACAGCGAGCGGCGCTCGCGAAACGCTTCCTCGCCCTGCTTGAACTTGCCCTTGATCGAGATGGGACCGACCTGCTGGCAGGTCAGGGATACATCGGACGCTTCCTCGGCGAGACCCGCCCACCCCTTCCAGCCGCCGATTTCCGGCAGGGTGAAATGGCAGGAGACGTTCTCGACCAATGGATCGTCGATGGCATAGACGGCAAGCTTGGCGTCCGGCGACAGGAAGCGCCACACCGTGCTTTTCTTGAAGATGAGGTCGGGATCGTCGGCCGCGAAAGCCGGGGCGCACAGGGCAGCCAGCAGCCCGATCACAAGAGGAAAGCGCATCGCGAACCTTTCGGAGATGTTTCGGCGGACGATGAGGAAGCGCCCGCGTTCGGCAAGATATAGCAACGCGCAAACGCCGTGCGAACGAAACCGTTTCCGCCACGGACGGGTTCACGGAAGATGATGATCGGCACGCCTTACAATTCGGCACTGGACCGGCTCGCCGAACTGCCGCCGCGCCTGCCCGATGTGCTGGCCTTCTTTGACAGCCTGCCGCCCGTAGAGATGGAAATGATGACCGGTTTCTGGCGGGGCACTGGCGTTCCCAGCGGGCATGATATGGACGGCTTGCTGGAAATGCTTGGCTGGTACGGAAAGGCCTTCCTGGGTCCGGAGAGCGTACATCCTCTCCTGTTTCACACGGGAAAACACGAGACCTGCGCGGTCGATCCTTCTCTCATTCCGGTTTGGGTGGCGCGGTTCTACGGCCGCCGGCTGAGCCGCCTTCCCGTGCACCGCCCGTTTCGCGCCGCCTTGCCGCTGCTGCGCACCTCGAAGCCAAAGGCCAGCTTGAAGCGCGTCGCGCATCGCGGGGCACAGACCACAGCCATGATCTACGACGCCCGGCCGATCCGCGATGTGTTCCGCACGATCGATGGCGACACCGTGCTCGGGCTCATGGAGATGGACGGCATGCAGCCGTTTTTCTTCGCGCTGCACCGTGAGCCGTCTCAGACGGGCGTTGTGTCGCGTCCGCTCTTGGCGACCCGATAATAGGCCCACAGCAGGCGCGCGGCGATGCCACGGTTGGGCCGCCAGCCCTCCGCGCGCTGGCGCAGGGCTTTTTCGCCGGGGCGCTCATCCAGACCAAACGCCAACCGCGCCGCTTCCTGTAAAGCGAGATCGCCTGCCGGAAAGACATCGGCATGGCCGACCGCGAACAGCAGGAACACTTCCGCCGTCCAGCGGCCTACACCCTTGATCCGGCACATTTCCGCGATGGCGTTCTCGGCTTCGGTGCGCGCCAGAACGGCAAGATCGAGGCCCGCCGCGATCTCCGCCGCCGAAGCGCGAAGCGTGCGGATCTTCTGGATGGACAGACCGGCACCCCGCAGATCGTCGTCGCCGGCCGCCATGACGGCGCCCGCGCTCACATGGCCACCAAGCGCAATTTCCAGCCGGTTGAAGATGGCTCGTCCGGCGGCCACCGAGATCTGCTGGCCGACGACAACCCAGGCCAATCCCGCGAAATCCGGGCTCAATTTGCGCAGCGGAATGGCACCGGCGCGCTCAGCCACAGCCGCAAGGTCCGGCGCAGCCAGAATCAACGCACGCAAATGGGCCGCGAGGTCGTCCTCGTTTGCGATGGCGGGCGGAAGCGGCGTATTTGGAAGGATGACGACGGGCTTCATGTTCTCTTCAGCCGTGGAGATGGCGATCGGTTCCCCATGACGTCTCCCGTTTTTCGCTTCGCGCCCAGCCCCAACGGCTATCTTCATCTTGGCCACGCTCTGTCCGCAATTCTAAACGCCGGCATGGCGCACGCGGCCGGCGGACGCCTTCTGCTGCGCATCGAGGACATCGACCCGACACGCAGCCAGGCCCGGTTCGAAACGGCGATCTTCGAGGACCTCGCCTGGCTTGGCCTGGAATGGGAAGAGCCGGTGCGGCGCCAGTCCGCGCACCTCGGCGATTATGCCGCTCGCCTCGACGAATTGCGCGCGCGGAGGCTGATCTATCCGTGTTTCTGCTCACGCGGCGAGGTGCGGGCGGCGGTGGCGGCAAAGGGCGGCGCCTGGCCGAAGGATCCGGACGGCGCGCCGCTTTATCCCGGCACATGCCGCCACCTTCCTGATACCGAACGCGCCCGACGCCTCGCCTCCGGCGCGCCCCATGTCTGGAGAGTGGAAATGGCCCACGCCTGTGCCGGGGTAAGCGGCGCCCTCGGCTGGGACGAGATTTCCGACGATGGATCAATGGTCCGGATTGCCGCCGATCCGGCGATCTGGGGCGACGCCGTGCTGGCCCGTCGCGATGTGGCGGCCAGCTATCATCTGTGCGTGGTCCACGACGATGCGGCGCAGGGCGTGACGCATGTGGTGCGCGGCCGCGACCTCTACTTCGCTACGGCACTGCATCGTCTCCTGCAGGAGATTTTCGGAATGCCGGCGCCGCTCTATCACCATCACCGGTTGCTGGTGGGAGAAGACGGCCACAAGCTCGCCAAGAGCCATGGATCGCCAGCTCTGCGCGACCTTCGGGCCGAAGGCGTCGGACCGGGCGATATCCGGCGCATGATCGGCCTCAGCCCACCCCCAACACCCACAGCCACACCGCCACGGTGACGGCCGACACGGTGGTGGAGATCGCGATGGTGTTGGACGCGAACGCCTCGGCCGTCTTGTAGCGCATGGCGATGAGATAGCCGTTGATGCCGCTGGGCAATGCGGCGAACAGCACGGCCACGCCGACGAAGACGGGTTCCAGCCGGAAGACGAAGGTGCCGATCAGCCACACGAGGAGGGGGTGGAGGACGAGCTTCAGCGCCGCGACAAGGCTCGCCGCCCAGGGGTCGGAGCGGAAGCCATAAAGCGCAAGCGCGATGCCCATCGACACGAGGGCGACCGGGGACGCCGATTGTGCAAGGCCGTCCACAATGGGGCGCAGCATTTCGGGCGTTCGGAAGCCGATGAGATGGGCCATCAGGCCTGCGGCCAGCGCCAGCAGGATGGGATGCGTCAGAAGCGTCTTGGCGAAGCGCCGAAGCCCGCCCTTCTTTTCACTGGATCCGGACGTCTCGATGAGGATCGAGGCCACCCCCATCATGATGGGCAGATGGATGGCCAGCAGCAGAAACAAGGGCACGGCGCCCGCATCGCCATAGGCCCGCAGGATGAGGGGGATGCCGAGAAACACCGTGTTCGACTGCGCGGAGCTGAATCCATGGATCACCGCCTCCCGCTGATCGCGGTGGAAGACCCGCCGGGCAATCACCATCGCGATCGCCCAGACAATGGCGACCGCCGCGAAATAGGTGACCCAATATCCCCACGGGCTCGAGGTGATCGGGGCTTCGCTCTCGGACAGCATCCGGAAGATCAGCGCCGGCACGGCCAGGGCGAACACGTAATCGGCCAGCCCCTCGCCGACCCGCTCGCCGATCCAGCCGAGTTTCGCTGCTAGGAAGCCTACAGCGATGAGGCCGAAGATAGGCAGGACGATGGATAAAAGACTGGGCACGATCATTCTCCGGCGGGCTTCTGTTATGGCCGGTTCCGCACCGCCGGAAAACGAAAACCCGTGACGCGGAGGCGTTAAATCGGCCCACCGGCCGAACCATCGGGGATGTCTTGCGTTGATTTATCAACAGGCCACCCCGCTCTCGCAGGAGCCTGGAGACAAACCCCAAGGAGCCAATTCGATGATGAAGAGACTTCTTCTTTCCGGCGCAGCCCTGTCTGTGACCGCGACGCTCGCCCTCGCTCAGACCACCGCTCCGGCGCAGAACGATCCGAGCACGAACCCGGCCCCGCCCCATGCGACGTCCCCGTCAGTGACAGGTGCGCCGGCCGCAATGGATGCGCCCGCAAACGCAACCGTTCCGGCCGACGCCAGCGCTGCCCAGGCGCAGGCCGATGACCCCAATCTCTATTCCAACGTCCAGGGCGCCGACCTTGTCGACAGCCAGGATAAGTCGCTCGGCCGTATCGCCGACATCCTGCTCGACAACACCGGCCAGCTTCGCCAGGTCATCATCGGCCATGGCGGCCTCCTCGGTGTCGGTGAGACGCTTCGCGCCTACGATGCGAGCGAGCTGCCCCAGGTGGCCGATGGCAAGGTGCGCCTCGGCGAGATGACCACGGCTTCGCTGGAAGCCCTGCCGGAATTCACCTATCCGAAGGCAGAGACGGGCCGCGCCGCGACCGATGCGACGGCTCCGGCCGGAACCAACCCGCCCGCCGGCACCGTCGCGCCGGGCGGCAATGTTCCCGGCAGCACCAACGACATGGCCGCAAACACCACGGAAACTCCGCCGGCCGGCGGCATGGCGCCTCCGTCCGCAGCAATCGTTCCCTCTGATGCGCTGTGGCCCGCGAGCGAACTCGTGGGTGCGACCATCACGAACGCTCAGGACAGCGCGGCGATCAACGATTTGCGCTTCGAAGGCAACAAGGTTGCTGCAGCCCTGGTGGATAAGGGCGCGCTCGGCCTAGGCACGGATGTCTCCGAGGTAAGATTCGAGAACCTCAACATCGCGGGCACGCCCTCCGATCCGGAGATCACGCTGAAAGCCGGCACCTCGAACGTTCCGGTTGAAGCTCCGGCAGCCCCGTAAGCGACGAGGCATTGAGAAGAAAAAACGCCGGGTCCTCACGGACCCGGCGTTCTTTTATGCGCGGGATTGAAACGTTCAGGCTGTCGCGCGTTCTCCGCGCCGATGCGCCCGCGTTCCGAAGAACAGCGCCTGACTGACGATCGCCTTTACGGTCTGCGTCTGGAACGGCTTCGAGATCAGGAAGACCGGCTCGGGACGTTCGCCGGTCAGCAGCCGCTCCGGATAGGCCGTGATGAAGATAACGGGCACATCGAACTCGGTGAGGATATCGTTGACGGCTTCGAGACCGGACGATCCGTCGGCCAGCTGGATGTCGGCGAGGACGAGGCCCGGCCGCGTGCTTTGCGCCAGCGCAACAGCTTCCTTATGCGTGCGGGCGACGCCGGCGACGCGATGACCGAGGCTCTCGACAAGCGCTTCGAGATCCATGGCGATGATGGGCTCATCCTCAATGATGAGGACATCGGTGGCGACAAGCCCCGCCAGCTCGCGGCCAGTATCATCGATCGCCGTCGTCACATCTTCTTCGGTAATGCCGAGGATGCGCGCCGTGTCGGCTGTCGAGAAGCCTTCGACCGAAACAAGCAGAAAAACCTGACGCGACAATGGGGCAAGCGCCTCAAGCGTGCGGCCCGAGGAGGTGGAGGAACCGCTTTCACCCTCGAGGTTCACCCGGACTGACGACCAGATACGGGTAAATACCTGATAGACCGCGATGCGCGGCTCGATATCCTTCGGGAACAGGGACGGATCCTCGACCAGCGTCTCCAGCGCCGCCGCCACATAGGAATCGCCGCTCAACTGGCTTCCCGTGAGCGCACGGGCATAACGACGCAAAAACGGCAGCTGGGCCGCGATGATGGGCACGATGGACATAACGAGACTGGTTCCCCTCTTCGTCGCGGCGCGACGGTAGCAACCACCAAACGTTCAGGCGAGTAGAAAAGTTTCAACCCGCGGGAACGGAATTGCCCCATCGACGTTGGTTCGAGTTGACTGCGGCCGCGGGCAAACATCGTACGATTGCGTGCAACCAGACGCTTGGCGTACGACGATGATCATCGAACACAGTACGGGCCGGTGGCGAGGCCCAACAGGATGTGCGGAACATGGCTCACTCAGACAAGGGTTCCCCGGAGATCGATAGCGAGCTCCAGGCCCATATCGGTCGCCACCTGAAAGCATCGTACGACGATATTCTGGTCCAGAATGTGCCGGACCGTTTTCTCGAACTGCTGAAGACGCTCGAACAGAAGGAACAGAACGGATCTTCGCAGGACGACAGCAATGACTGACAGCTCGTCTGTCCGTGACGATCTCCTCGCGCAGATCCCGAGCCTGCGCGCCTTCGCCGTGTCGCTTTGCGGCCAGATGGACAAGGCGGATGACTTGGTTCAGGAAGCTCTGGTAAAGGCCTGGTCCAACCTCGGCAGTTTCACCGAGGGCACCAATATGCGTGCGTGGCTCTTCACCATTCTTCGCAACGTCTATTATTCCGAGCATCGCAAGCGCCGGCGCGAGGTGCAGGACGCCGATGGGATGTTTTCGGCCCGTCTGATGGTTCATCCATCCCAGAACGGCCATATGGACCTGCAGGATTTTCGCGACGCACTTTCGACCCTGCCTTCCGATCAGCGCGAAGCCCTGATTCTCGTCGGCGCGTCCGGCTTCTCCTATGAGGAAGCGGCGGCAATCTGCGAGGTGGCGGTGGGAACGATCAAAAGCCGCGTCAACCGTGCGCGCGGCGCACTGACACGCGCATTGGCCGTTCAGGCTGGCTCGGAGTTCGGCCCGGAAGCCACATTGCAGGCAGCCATGGTGCCGGGCTCTGGATCGTCCAGCTAGGCCGCCGTCGTGATCGGCAGCCTTCGAGGACGTCTCGCCCTTCTGCTCTTGCTGGCAAATCTCCCGGCGGCGGTTCTCGCGGTCGGCGCGACCTGGAAGACCCAACAGGCAACGGTTTCCGAGCGGGAAGGGGCCGCCGTGCAAAAGGCGGAGCTCATCGCCACGCGCGCGGGCCTGACCCTGGGAATTGCGGAGGGCGTGGCCGATACTTTGGCCGCCAATCCCGCCGTGATCAGCGGCAGCGCCGCCTGCCCTGAAATGCTTCAGGCGACGCTCTCCTCCCGCGCGGATTATGTCGGCATTCTCGTCTCCGACCGCCATGGCGACATCGTCTGTGCGGCTGGTGAGATTCCGCCTGCCGCCACGCGACATTCGTCCCTCCTGCGGGCGATCAGTTCTCCCAACGACATCGGCGACACGGTGTTTCTGCCGGAGGAGATCAGCCCTGACGAGGACGTCGTTCTGACATCGCGGCCATTCAACGACGCAAGTGGCGCCCGCCGCGCCATCGGGCTTTTGATTCGCCGTCCCGCGTTCGACGCCATTTTCGCGGATATGCCGGGCAGCGGGGGTCAATCCAACAGCGCTCTCGCGCTGATCCGCAATGGCGGGCAGATCGTCAGCGAACTGGGCCGCAATTCGCTGCAGGGCTGGCGGCCCCTTCAACCGCTCCCTGTCGGCATACCCGGGGACCCCGCCTCGGGAATGACGTTCGCCAATGCCAGCGGCGAGAATTTCTATTACGCCGTGGCCCCGGTACGAGGCACCATGTCGAATGTCGTGCTGGCCACGCCGACCTCTTTCATCACCGCTCCGGATTGGTCACGACTGGGTGCGGCGCTTCTTGCCCCTCTGCTGATGCTCGTGCTCGGGATAGCCGCCGTCTTCATGGGCGTGGATCGGCTCGTCCTGCGCTGGATCGCGGCCTTGCGCAACGTCACCGGCTCCTATGCGCAGGGCGATTACAGCCCGCGCGTGCAGGATCTGTCGCGCGCACCGCTCGAGATCGCGGACCTCGGCAACAGCGTGAACGTGATGGCCGGCAAGATCGAGGAGCGCTCCCACGCTTTGCAGGAAGCGCTGGACGGCAAGAACGGCCTGCTGCGCGAGCTTCATCACCGTGTGAAGAACAATTTCCAGATGATCGCGAGCCTGCTGGCGCTTCAGCGCAGGGAATTGCCCGTTCGGCTGCGCACCCTGCTGCGCGTGCCGGAAGACCGCGTTCTGGCAATGGCGTCGGCCTACAAGGCCTCTTATGCCACGGGTGAGATCGGCCGCGTTTCCCTGCTCGACCTTCTGCGCGATATCGCGGCCCAGCTCCGCCAGAGCTTTGCGGTCTCCAGCCCTGTTATCAAGATTCGCAGCGAGGAAGCGGTCTGGCTCGATCTCGACCGTGCTGTCCCTCTCGGCCTGCTGACCTCGGAATTGATGTCGGCGGCCCTCGATCGCGAGGACATCGCCTCCCGTCCCATCAGCCTCACGATCCTGCGCGCCAGCCCCCATTCCGTGCAGATCGAAATCGAGAGCGAAAGGCTGGTGGAGACCGTCCCGACGATGGGGCTGGCAGCTCGGCTGATCGCCGCCTACAAGGCCCAGCTCGGGGCTGATCTGCAGCTGATCGAGGACGACATGGTACGTATTTCCATGTCGATCGACGGCAGCGCCCAGGAACATCCGGGCCGGGTCGAGCTCGGCGCCTAGCGTTCCAGTTCGGTAAGCCGCGGCGCCGGCATCAGCATGCGCAGTGCATCCTTCTCGATCTTGAGGCTCAACGGCATCTTCGCGCGGCGGAGCTCTCCGTCCACCGCGAGCCAGACCCGGCTGCGCGCCGAACTGATCGTGATTTCATGGGTGGCGAACGATTCGAT
Organism: Terrihabitans aquatilis; assembly: GCF_052542005.1. Classification (NCBI taxonomy): domain Bacteria; kingdom Pseudomonadati; phylum Pseudomonadota; class Alphaproteobacteria; order Hyphomicrobiales; genus Terrihabitans; species Terrihabitans aquatilis. Next base: position 707,622 of record NZ_JBOCUO010000002.1, read on the forward strand.
CGCCTCGCCGTCGCGCCAGCGGCCCGAGATCAGCTCGAAGCCCGCCCGAGCGCGCCCGGCCAGATGGGAATGCCGCATCAGGTGAAGTTCGAGAATGCCCTCGTCGAGGCGGGTGCGGCGCCAGTCATTGCCGATCCGGTTGTTGGTGACGAGGATGGCGTAGGCGTCGGTGTCGATCCGCTGCCCGTCGGCTTCGATCATGTAGCGGATGCGGCCGGATTTGGTCACCGAACGCCAGATCGACATGGTCACGCTGAGAAGCCGGCCCAGCGGAATGCTGAAGCGCGTCTGTTCCCGCTCACGCGCCACACGGCTGAAATAGCCGAGCCCGCACAATGTGTGGAACGGTCGCCCGTTGACGGTGGCAAGATCGAGCTTGCGAATTTCGCCCAGCGCCAGCGCAGAGGCGAGCGTGAAGAGGTCGCCCTGCGGAAACTGAAGGTCGCGGCCGAGCAGGTTCATCGTGCCGAGCGGCAGCAGGCCGAGAACCTTGTCGGTTTTCGCCAGCGCCTGGAGAGCATGGGAGAACGTCCCGTCGCCGCCGCCCACCACGACGATCTCGTGGGACGAATGGGCGGCGGTTTGCAGCCGCTCATCCATCTGCGCGGGCTCGACCAGATGGACCTCAGCCTGTCGGCCAGCCTTTTCGAAGGCGTCGCGTACGATGTCGGCAGCATTGCTGATGCCGCCGCTGAGGAGGGTTCCGGCACGGGCATTGAGGAGAACAAGACAGGTCATGACGTCCTTCGCCGTGGGAAACTGGTCTCTAAACGCCGGGGTCGGCGTTGGTTCCCTCGCGCATAATGTCGCGATCCACACCGAGAGCCGCCAAAGTGGCTTCTATATGGCCCGGTAACGGCGCCTCCACGCGGATGGGCTCGCGTTTCGGATACAGCGGCAGCCCCACGCGCCACGAATGAAGGTGGAGCAAGGGGCCGGCCGGAGGCGGCGGGGCGGTCGCATAGATCCGCTCACCCAGAACCGGACAGCCGAGCGCCGCCATATGCACCCGGATCTGGTGGGTGCGGCCGGTGTGGAGGTTGAGCTCCAGCACGCTGAAATCACCGGAACGCGCCAGCACGCGGTAGCTCGTTGCCGAAGCCTGACCATGCTCCTGGTCCACCTTCATGAACCAGCCGCGCTTGGCATCGCGCTTGGCGAGCGGCAATTCCACCCGCCCGGCCTCTTCCGGCGGAGCGCCACGGACCACGGCAAGGTAGATCTTCTCGACCGTACCGCGCTGGAACATCTTGCCGATGCTGGCCAGCGCCTGCCGATGACGCCCCAGCACCAGGCAGCCCGACGTCTCGCGATCGAGTCGGTGTGCCAATTCGGGACGCTTGGGCAGACCGAAGGTCAGCGCATCGAAATGCTGATCGAGCGTCTCGCCGCCCTTCGGTCCGGCATGGACCGGCAGACCCGAGGGCTTGTTGATGACGAGCATCAGGGCATCGCGGTAAAGCACACGGGATTGGATGTCTTGCGGCGTCATGACGCTGCGCTTAGCACACCGCGAAGGCGCAGGCATTCTTTGCCGGCGTTGTGCGCACTTCGCATGGCGGGCTAGACTCGCGGCATGGCTTCTCTCGATTGCGTTCTCGTCGCCGACATCGGCGGCACCAACAGCCGCTTTGGTATCGTCACGCCGGGCTCCCTGGTCCCCAAGGAGATTCGCGAACTCAGCAACGACGATTTCGCCAATCTCCAGGAGGCGGTCCCCTTCTATCTCTCCGGCGCGTCCTTCAGGCCGGATCGGGCCGTCATCGCGATGGCGGGCCCGATCAAGGGGGGCACGGTGCATCTGACTAACCGGCGCGGCTGGTCGTTCGTGCCGGGAGTGCTGGCCGATCAACTCGGCTTTGCCCGCGTCGACGTGATGAACGACTTCGCGGCGCTCGCCTGGGCGCTGCCCCATCTTTTGCCGGCCGATCTGCGCGCGATCGGGGATGCCATCCCGACCGATGACGCGACGAAACTCGTTCTCGGGCCCGGTACCGGGCTGGGGGTCGCCGCACTGATCCGCTATCATGAGCGCTGGATTCCGGTTCCCAGCGAAGGCGGGCATGCCGAGCTCGCCCCGAGCACGGAGCGTGAAGCCGCGGTGTTCGACCATGTGCGCCGCGGTCTGGGGCGCGTCTCCGCCGAGGCGATCGCCTGCGGCACCGGTCTCACCCGCATCGACGCCGCGCTCGCCTTCATCGATTCCGGCGAACGCACATCGCGCAAGGGTGCCGATATCTCCGGTGCCGCCCGCGATGGAGAGGCGCGCGGCCGCGAGGCCATGGACATCTTCTTCTCGGCGCTTGGCCGCTTTGCGGGAGACATGGCGCTTACCTTCCTCGCCCAGGGCGGCGTCTATCTTGCCGGGGGCGTGATGCAGAAGACCATCGACCTGATGGACCGCGCAGCCTTCCGGGCATCGTTCGAGGCGAAGGCGCCGCACGAGCGGCTTGTCTCCACCATTGCCACGCGGGTGATCACCGCCCCCTACCCGGCCCTGACGGGATGCGCGGCCATGGCCTCCATCGAAGGCTGAACCGCGCCTCTGGCAATCTCGTCCAACATTGCTACATGTCTGCCATCCACGGATGATAAACCGACTCTGGCAACGGTGCCGATCCTGGCGCGACGGGCACGCGATCATCTGTTATAGAGCGTAGGCTGCGCGCCCGGCGCGACGAATGATGGCTGAGAAGAGGACGTGATGGTGGACGAGGCTCTGAAGAACCGGCGCCGGCAATCTGTGGCGGTCCGGGTCGGCAACGTGACCGTCGGTGGCGGCGCGCCAGTGGTCGTCCAGTCCATGACCAACACGGACACCGCGGACATCGAGAGCACTGTCCGTCAGGTCGCGGCTTTGGCCAGGGCCGGTTCGGAACTGGTCCGCATCACCGTCGACCGCGACGAGGCGGCGGCCGCCGTGCCGCACATCCGCGACAAGCTGGCCGCCATGGGCGTGGACGTGCCGATGGTCGGCGACTTCCACTATATCGGCCATAAGCTGCTGGCCGATCACCCCGCCTGCGGCGAGGCGCTGGCGAAATACCGCATCAATCCCGGCAATGTCGGCTTCAAGGAGAAGAAGGACAAGCACTTCTCCCAGATCATCGAGACCGCGCTGCGCTTCGACAAGCCGGTCCGCATCGGCGGCAATTGGGGCTCGCTCGACGGCGAGATGCTGACCGCCCTGATGGACGAGAATTCCAAGAGCGCCACCCCGGTAAGCGCTCGGGCCGTGACGCGCGAGGCGCTGATCCGCAGCGTCCTGTTTTCCGCTCAACGCGCCGAGGAACTCGGCATGGGCGCGGACAAGATCATCATCTCCACCAAGATCTCGGCGGTGCAGGATCTCATCGCCGTCTATCTCGACCTCGCGACACGTTCGAACTACGCGCTGCATCTCGGCCTGACGGAGGCCGGCATGGGCTCCAAGGGCATCGTGGCTTCGGCGGCGGCGCTGGGCGTCGTGCTGCAGAACGGCATCGGCGACACGATCCGCGTGTCGCTCACGCCAGAGCCGGGCGGCGATCGTACCAAGGAGGTGCAGGTCGCGCAGGAAATCCTGCAGACCATGGGCTTCCGCACCTTCGTGCCGCTCGTCGCCGCCTGCCCCGGCTGCGGCCGCACAACCTCGACGACCTTCCAGGAACTGGCCCAGGAAATTCAGGGCTACATCCACACCCGCATGCCCGTCTGGAAGACGGAATTCCCGGGCGCCGAGACGTTGAACGTCGCGGTCATGGGCTGCATCGTCAACGGTCCCGGCGAATCCAAGCACGCGGATATCGGCATTTCGCTACCGGGTACGGGCGAACAGCCCACCGCGCCCGTCTTCGTGGACGGGCAGAAGGTCACGACGCTGCGTGGCCCGACCCTTGCCGCCGATTTCACCCGGATGGTCGAGGATTACGTCCAGCGCCGGTTTGGCGTCACGGGCAAGGTTCCGGAACAGGCTGCGGAATAATCTCGGGCAAACCGCCGAACGCTGCGGGGGCGCATGGACGACGACCTCGTGGCACGGCGGGATGTGCCTACCGACGATTACTCATTCGACGATATCCAGCTTGAGGATCGGAGGCCGCGTTCCTTGTTCCGTTCCATCGTCTGGTTAGTGGTTCTGCTGGTGGCGCTGCCGTTTGCGCTCACGCTCGTCTATACGGTCATTCCGCCCGTCTCCACCCTGATGGTGGCGCGCTGGGCGACCCTGCGCCCCGTGCAGCGGCAATGGGTGCCGATCGCCAGCATCTCGCCCACGCTCCAGCGCGCGGTTCTCGCTTCCGAGGATGCCCGATTCTGCACTCATAACGGCATCGACTGGCGCGAACTGCGCGGCGTGCTCGAAGCCGCTGGCGAGGATGGACCCACGCGCGGAGCCTCCACGGTCACAATGCAGGTTGCCAAGAACCTCTTTCTCTGGAACGGCGCAGGCTATATCCGCAAACCCATCGAGATCGTGCTCGCCTATTGGATCGATCTGGTCTGGACAAAGAAACGGGTTCTCGAAGTCTATCTCAACGTGGCGGAATGGGGACCCAACGGCGTTTTCGGCGCGGAGGCCGGCGCGCGGCACGCCTTCGGCAAATCCGCCACCAATCTCGCACCGCGCGAAGCCGCCCTCATGGCCGCCGCCTTGCCCAATCCCATCATTCGCAACACGGCGCGGCCGACCAGAGGCCAGATCCAGCGGGCCGCCCTGATCGCCCGGCGCACGGCCGACATTTCCTGCGCCGCGAACTAGCGTAAGCGCGTCGGAGGGGTCTAGCCATTCGGGCCCTTCTCTGATATCAGCACCACCCAATTCCAATTAGCGCGCGCCTGAACAAGCCGCACTGCGCTTTCTTCAGGAGTATTCTCATGGCCGTTCCAAAGCGAAAGACCTCGCCGTCCCGGCGTGGCATGCGCCGCTCCGCCGACGCGATCAAGGCTCCGACCTACATCGAGGACAAGGATTCCGGCGAACTGCGCCGTCCTCACCATCTCGACCTGAAGACCGGCATGTATCGTGGCCGCCAGGTTCTGACGCCCAAGGCCGACGCCTGATCCATTTTCGCATGTGCTTGAAAAGCCGGCCTCGCGCCGGCTTTTTGCTGTCGTGATGGGATCATGCACGCTGGACGCGCGTCTCGATTGCCGCGATAATCCAGTTTACGGGAGAGATGGTCGCGCCAATGGAACCTGGGCAGACAGATGGTTCCATCGGGGACGAAGCGCGACTGGATGCATCGGCCCTTGTCACGGCACTGGACAGCGCGCTTTATCGCTGGACGATTGAAAGCGATCAGCTGGACTGGTTTCCCGCGCCCCCGCAGGGCCTCGCCGCGTCCGGCTCGCTGCTGTCGGGAGCCGAATGGGACGAGCGGACAGATTCCGACGCGATCACCGACCGCCGCAATTCGGTTCTCAGGATTGCCGGCGCCGATGACGGCAACGGAATTCCCTACGAACTGGAATATCCGCTGCGTGTGCGCGACCGGAACGGGACGCGGCTCGTATGGATCGAGGATATCGGCCGCTGTTACGCCGGTGCCGACGGTCGCCCTCTCTATGCTCACGGCATTGTCAGAATCGTCGCAGGTCGGGGCAGCGGAACCTCCGGAGCCTCATCGTCAAGCCGCATCGATCCGCTGACAGGCACGCTGAGCCGGCCGCGCCTCCTCGACACATTGGGGGTCATGATCACGGATGCGCGCCGCTTTCAGACCTCCTGCGGGTTTCTTCTCCTCGCGGTGGAAAATGTCGGCCTGCTGGATCATTCCTACGGCCGCGCGGCGGATGAACTGATCGGAGCCGTTGGGCGACGCTTGCGGGCGAGCATGCGCGCGGGAGACGCCATCGGACGGTTCTCGACCACCATTTTCGGCCTCGCCTTGGCCAATTGCACGTCGGCCGATCTGCTCGTGGCCGCGCGCCGCTTCATGGACGCCATCCATGACGAACCGGTGCAGACCGGTGCCGGGCCCATAGGCGTTCGCGTCACCGGCGCGGGCATCGTCGCCCCCCGCCATGCCGCCGACCAGGCGGAAATGGTGGGCCGGGCGGTGGATACGCTGGTTGCGCTTCGCCGCAGGCGGCGGGGACGTTTCGAGGTCTACGCGCCGAGCCCCGCACGCGACGCGCAACGCCGGCAGGACATGCGGCTCGCCGAAGAACTGATCGCAGCGCTCAACGACGATCGGCTGATCCTGTCGTTCCAGCCCGTGGTCGATGCGCGCTCGCTGCAGCCCGTCTGGTACGAGGCGCTGGCTCGCCTGCGGAAGGTCGACGGTGAAGCAATTTCGGTCAGCCGGCATGTCGAGGCCGCCGAAAAGCTCGGCCTCATTCATCTGCTCGACCGCCGCGTTCTGGAATTGACGATATCAGCCCTCGTCGCCGCGCCATCCGCCGAAATCGCCATCAACATCTCGGCTGAGACGATGAGCGATCATGAATGGCGCGAGCATCTTCTGGCCGCGTTTCGCCGCCACCCCGAGACCGCCCGGCGCCTGCTCGTCGAAATCACGGAAACCGCAGCTCCGGGCGACCTTGCGGAGGCGCTCGATTTCGTTTCGGCGCTTCGGGAGGCCGGTGTGCGGGTTGCGCTGGATGATTTCGGAGCCGGCCAGACCTCGTTTCGCGCGCTGCGCGCGCTGGGCGTCGATCTCGTCAAGATCGACGGCGAGTTCATCCGCGGCATGAGAAGCAATTCCGGGGACCGCGCCTTCATCCGCGCCATCGTCTCGCTGGCCCGCGAGATCGGTTTCCGCACCGTGGCCGAGAGTGTCGAGGACCCGGAAATCGCCGAGATTCTGCGCGAGATCGGCACGGATTTCCTGCAGGGCGACCTCTACGGCGCCGCCGGATCTCTTCCGAAAATATAGGGGGCTGGCCTGCGTGGTGGAGCCGAGGGGAATCGAACCCCTGACCTCATCATTGCGAACGATGCGCTCTACCAACTGAGCTACGGCCCCTCGCAGGCAGCGCCATTTACGGTGTGGCCGGGAACACTGTCAAGCAAAGGCGCGTGGCCTTGTGGCTTGGGGCATGCACCGATACATATCGCCTGCTTCCCGCCGCGCCGAGGCCCCGCATGAATGCCCTTTTCATCCTGATCGACGCCATATTGTCCCTGGTGTTCTGGGTCATCGTCCTGTCGGCCGTCATGAGCTGGCTGATTGCTCTGAACATTGCCAATCCGCGCAATCAATATGTCGGCATGGTGTGGGACACCCTTGTGCGCCTGACGGAACCGGTACTGAACCCGATCCGCCGCTTCCTGCCGAATCTGGGCGGCATCGATCTCTCGCCCGTCATCGTGCTCCTTTTGATCAGCTTCCTGCGCAATCTGTTGTGGTGGGATATCCGGCCCGCTCTGGCCTTTTGAGCGCCGGCGCCTGGGCCGAGACGGCAGACGGGCTGTCCCTTTCGGTGCGATTGACACCGAAAGGTGGCCGGGATGCCATCGACGGGATCATTGCTTTGTCGGACGGCCGGCAGGTGCTGAAGGCGCGCGTGCGCGCCGCGCCGGAGGATGGCCTTGCCAATGCGGGGCTGATTGCACTGATGGCGGCCGAACTCGATGTTCCTCGCTCGTCCATCACGCTGGCCGCCGGCCACACCGCCCGCCTGAAGACACTGCGCATTACGGGCGACGGATCGCGGATCGCCCAGCGGCTTTCATCCATTATCGCATCTAAGAGAGACTGACATGGCGGCCCAGATCATCGACGGCAAAGCTCTTGCCGAGACCATCCGCGCGAAGATTGCCGAGGCTGCAGCCGAATTGCAGCGCACGCACGGCATCGTGCCGGGCCTCGCCGCGGTCCTCGTGGGCGAGAACCCCGCCAGCCAGGTCTATGTCCGCAACAAGGTGCGGCAGACCAAGGAAGCCGGGCTCGCGTCCTTCGAGCATGTTCTTCCCGCCGAGACGTCTCAGGAGGAATTGCTGGCGCTGGTTGAGCGTCTCAACCGCGATCCCGCAGTCCACGGCATTCTTGTCCAGCTTCCATTGCCGCCGCAGATCGACGGCGATCTCGTGATCGCCGCCATCGATCCGGACAAGGACGTCGACGGCTTTCATCCCATCAATGCCGGCCGTCTTGCTGTGGGGCATGACGCCTTGGTGCCGTGCACGCCGCAGGGCAGCGTATTGCTGGCGAAAACCGTCCATCCCGATCTGACGGGACTCGAGGCAGTGGTGCTTGGCCGCTCCAACATCGTTGGAAAACCTGTGGCGCAATTGCTCATGCAGGAGAACGCCACCGTCACCGTGGCTCATTCCAAGACGCGCGATCTAGAAGCGGTGTGCCGCCGCGCCGATCTGCTCGTCGTCGCAGTGGGGCGCCCGGAAATCGTGCGCGGTTCATGGATCAAGCCGGGCGCGACCGTGATCGATGTGGGCATCAACCGCGTGCCGGGCGAAAACGGAAAGTCGAAGCTCGTCGGCGACGTGAACTTCGCGGAGGCGCGTGACATGGCGGGCGCCATCACGCCGGTGCCGGGCGGGGTGGGACCGATGACGATTGCCTGCCTGCTTGCCAACACGCTGAAAGCGGCCATGCTGAAGGCGGGGCTGAACGCGCCCCATTTCTGACAGCGCCGATCACGGAAAGAATTGAGGCGGCGCGTTCCTGCGGGGAGCGCGCCGCCTTTTGTCAGAATCGGTATGATGCCATGCCCCGGGCGGTACGGCTCACGCCCTCGTCCGAAAATTCACCCTGATAGGACAGGCCAAGCGCGAGGCCCGAAGCAAAGCCGATGTCGATACCGGCATTGACCAGCAGGCTGTCCTCACCGAGCGGCAGGCCCTGCACCTCGAAGTCGGTGCCGGTGCCAAGCAGCCTCATGTCGACATTGAGTGGATCGTTGTCGAAGGCGTGGCGCCAGGCAAGCCCAGCGCTCGGAACGACCAGCGCATCGGCCGTGGCAAATTCCTGCGAGAGCCGTAGGCCGACCGTGGTGAACGTGCTGCTGTCGCTGATCTTTCCAACGCTCAGGCCCGTCACATCCGCGCCGTCCTCGTCGAAACCGTCCGTGGAAACATGCGTCCAGTTCACGCCGGCGAAGGGCTCGATGCCGAGATTGCCGGCCAGAAACGTGTAGCCGATCTCCGCGAACAGCGAACCGCTATTGCCCTCGTAATCGCCCTCGGCCGTCTCATCGATGCCCCCGAACGCAATCTCGCGTTCCGATGCATAGGACGACCATCCGAAGCTGCCCCCGCCGGTGATCCGTAGGGCGTCGAACCGGGCGCCGCCATAGATGGCCACACGACCGGTGTCCGCCTCGATTTCGGTATCGCGGCTGTCCACATCGGATCTGCTGTTCTGGTATCCGCCAGCGAGGCCGAGCGTGAAGCGATCCCAAACCGCATCAACGCCGCCGACCAGGCCGGCATAGGTCGATTTGAGCCCGCCGGCATTGCCGTCGCCATCGAGTTCCAGGCGCCCGCCGGTACCACGAACCCATGTGCCGTAAGCGGCACCGGACGTGGCGTCCTCGCGGAACGGCTCGGGCAACGCCCTGGTTTCGGCATAGCCCAGCGCACCGCTTGTCTGTGGCCGCAGGGCAAGATTGCTGCGTGCGCGGCCGAGCAGGGCATCGCCGAATTCCAGTTCCTGCCATTTCACCGCATTGGCCTGGCTGGCGAAGGCGTCGCCGGCAAGCTGGTCGAAGGCATCGAGGGCAGCGCTTTCGGTGAAGCCGACGATCTCATCGTAGAGTGTGGATCCGGAACCCGCGAGATCCAGCGCGTTGCCGACATTCGTCTGGTTCATTGTGGCGCCGATGCTCGCGAAGCTGGCACCGTTGCGGCTCAGGGACAGAAGCGCATCCAGACCGACATAATCGAGTTTGGCATCGAGAAATGCGAGGCGATTGTCGATCGTGAAAGTGCCGGTGATACCGTTCTGCGTGGAAATCACGGTGCACGGCGCGCGCGTTGCGCAGCCGCTGGTGCCCTGTACGATGAAGCTCGCGCCATCCGCGACCGACACGGTACCGCCGGACATGAGCGTTCCGGCATCGCCGTTCACATCCACGACGAGGCTGGAATTGGCGTCGAAGGACACGTCGCCATTGACCTGAAGCACCGCCGGTGCGCCGCCGGATGTCGACAGCCGCACATCGGAGCCCGCGAGAGCCAGCGATCCGATCGTGCCCGATCCGCTGAGGCTGCCGTCAGCAATGGTTACGGCGGATCCGCCGAGATCGGCGCCGTCGAGCGCGACGAGGGAGGAACCGATCCGGGTATCGCCGGCGAAGCTGCTCGTCCCGTTCAGCGTCCAGACACCGCCCTGCGCGACCTCGAAGACCTCGAAATCACGGTAGGTGGCATCATCGCCGAGCTGAGCGACATCGAAGGAATTGGCCGATCCGGCCGCGGCAAGGCGGAACGTGTCGGTGCCGGCGCCGCCCGTGACATAGCCCTCGACCCTGCTGCCCACATGATAGGCGAACAGGTCGTCGCCCGCGCCGAACTCCACCGCGATCCCGTTCGTACCGCTGATCGTGCCATAATTCTCGATGGTGTTTTCGTCGTTGCTGACGATGCGGATGCCGTACCCGTCCAGACCCTCGATGCGGCCGTAATTGACGATATCGATGGCGGCGAAGGCCGGCCCCGTATCGCTGTCGTCGACCAGGATTCCGTTGTCGACACCGCTGATCAGCGCGTTGCGGTGATCGGTGGAGCCGTTGACGATCGTGCCGCCGCCAATGGCGATGGCTTCGCTCGTGGCTGGCGCTAGGTCGCCTCCCTTCGTGCCTTTCGAGCCCTGGCCGATGATGGTTCCATAATTGTAGATCGTACCCAGCGCATCGATATCGACGCCGTCGCCATCGCCATATTCGGCGTCCGGATTGAAGGTGCCGATGATCGTGCCGTAATTCGTGACGATCATCGGTCCCTGTTCGGGAAGGGTATCGAAATTGATGCCCGAACCGTTGTGGCCAATGATCGTGGCACCGGCCTCGTTGGTGATGCTGGAATTCTGCTTGCCGGTGATGCCGTGCCGCGCGCCGCTGATCGTGCCGGCATGATTGATGACGGTGCCGCTATTGGTATCCTGGAAATCGATGCCGTCCGAAGAGCCGTTGGGATCGCTCGCACCGCCACTTATGGTGCCCCAGTTTTCGACCAGACTGCCGTTTCCGGAGCGGATCGCATCGGCATCGGCCGTTTCGATCGTCCCCGTATTGCGGATCACGATGCTGCCGGCGCGCGCATTGTTGAAATCAATAGCCTGACCATCGCGGGCCGAGATGGTGCCGTCGTTCTCGACAAGAACGCTCCCCAATGACGGCACTTCGCTGATGCGCACCGCATCGTCGATGGAGCTTATGACGCCGCCCGCTTCGTTCTTGAGTGTGAACGACGCGATGCTGGTGCCGTAATTGAGGTTGATGGCGCGATTTTCCGACTGTGTCGAAAGGATCTCGCCGCTGTTCGTGACGCTGATCGAGCCGCCGCCAAGTCGCAGGGCGTCGTTGTCCAACGCTTCCAGCCGGCCGCTGTTGTTGATGTTGACGGCGACATTCGCGCTGTTCGCGGCCGAGGTGGTCAGGGCCGAAAAATCCAGTACCTGGCCGCCGTTCGAAGTCATCGTGCCCGTGTTGATCACGGAAACAGAGCCGTTCGTCAGCGCGGTGTTGATCCGCACGCTGTCATCGGCCGAGATGATGGCGCCGTTGTTGACCAGCGAGATCGTGCGGTCGGTGCTGCTTCCGCTGGTGTCGAACCCTCGATTGCCGGAATTGATCGTGCCGTCGTTCGTGATGACGACGCCCGTGGCCGCCCCGTTCTGGGAAATGGACGTTCCGGATGTGGAAAGGCTCGCGCCTGCGGCGATTTGGCCCTGATCGGCACCGCCGACCGTCTTCGACCTGGTATCGGTCGTGCCCGCGGGCACCGAGAAATCGGCAGCGTTCGCATGCCACGCGGCAAGCGGAGAAAGAGCGAGCACCAGCGCGATATGGCTGGAGTGCATGAACCAGCGTGCCATCGGACGTCCTACCTGGAAGGGGGTAAGGACGGGCTAGTAGGGCGCGGGTGTTACAACTGGATGACGGCTGACGGGGTACGATCCACCGCCAGCCATCGTGCGAAGAGCCGCCGGTTTACTTGCCGGCCAGCAGGGTCTCGTTGGCGAGCTTCTTGACGCCGTTGGCACGCTGGATCGCGTTCACGATCATCTCGCGCGCCTCTTCCACCTGGCCCCAACCCACCAGGCGGGACCATTTGCTGCTCTCCAGATCCTTGTAGTGCTCGAAGAAATGCGCGATCTGCTGGAGCGTGATCTCGGGCATGTCCGATACGGTCTGGATCTTCTCGTAGCGACGGGTGAGCTTCGTCACCGGCACAGCGATGATCTTCTCGTCGCCACCGCTCTCGTCCTCCATCTTGAGGACGCCGACCGGCCGGCAATTGATGACGGCGCCGGGCACGATGGCGCGTGTGTTCGCAACCAGAACGTCGATCGGATCGCCATCGTCGCTCAGGGTGTGCGGCACGAAGCCGTAATTCCCCGGATAGCGCATGGAAGTGTAGAGAAAACGATCGACGAAGAGCGTCCCGGACTCCTTGTCGAGTTCGTACTTGATCGGCTCGCCACCGATCGGAATTTCGATCACGACGTTGACATCATCCGGCGGGTTGGTGCCGATCGGAATAGCTTCGATGCGCATTGACGCTCCTGTTGATGCCTTGCTGGGCGCAGGGCCGGGCCGGCTGGGCTTCTAGCTATCTTATATCAAGGCCAGGTAAAGGCGATTTTTTCGAGCGTGACATCGCCGAAGGTTTCCGCGCCCCGCGCCGTCTCCGACCCGCCGGCCGCCCGGTAGAAGCGGCAGCCATCCTCATTATCCCGCAGCGCCCACACCGCGAGACCCGGCATGCCCCGCGTCTCGAGATCCGCACGGCTGGCCGCGAACAGACGCCGGCCCAGACCGATGCCGTGGAATTCCGGGCGCACGTAGAGTTCGTAGATTTCGCCGCTGACCGGCAAAGTGGCCGCGCGGTTGCGGCCGAAGCTGGCATAGCCGGCGATCTCGTCCGCCACGGTCACGACGAGCAGGCTGCGATTGCGCCGCACGGCTCGCAGCCACCAATCCGGGCCACGCCGCATCACCATGCGCTCGAGATCACGACCCGGGATAATGCCACGATACGCATAGCGCCACGTCTCATCATGGGCCGTCGCGAGGCCGTCGGCATCGTCGAAGCGGGCGGGACGTAGATCGATCGCTAGCGTGCTCATGGCAAAAGTCTATGCCTGACGCGCCGCTTAAGCCAAGAGGCAAAACGCGCGCGCGGCTTGCCGGTCCGGGCGCTCCACGCTATCGGGAGCCTCCCGGTTGCCAGACGCACGCCCGATCCCAATTATCATCGGATCACCACCGTTCGTGCAGGAGAGACAATATGCTGCTCAGCGATGCCCCCGCCTCGGACGTGCCGGTGGTCAAGGACACGACGACCAAGGACTTCATGGTCGATGTCGTTCAGGAATCGCGTACGCAGCCGGTGCTCGTCGATTTCTGGGCGCCCTGGTGCGGCCCCTGCAAGCAATTGGCGCCCGTGCTGGAAAAGGTGGTCGCGGAAGCGCGCGGCAAGGTCAAGCTCGTCAAGATGAACACCGACGAGCACCCGGCCGTCGCCGGCCAGCTCGGCATCAAGTCCCTGCCCTCGGTCATCGCGTTCATCGACGGTCAACCGGTCGACGGCTTCATGGGCGCGCAACCCGAGGGACAGATCCGCGCTTTCATCGAGCGCCTCACCAAGCCGATGGAGGCGGCCGACACGTCCGCCATCCTCGAACAGGCAGAGGCCTTGCTCGCCGAGAACGACCTGGCCGGCGCGGCGGAAATGTTGGGCGCGCTTCTCGCGCAGAACCCTGAGGAGCCCCGCGCGATGGCGGGGTTGATCAAGGTCCAGCTCGCCGCCGGCAATCTGGAAGGCGCACAGGGCCTGCTCGCATCGGTGCCGCCATCCGCAGCGGACGATGCGTCGATCGCTTCGGTACGCGCCCAGATCGCTCTTCTGGAGAACGCTCCCGAAGCCGGGGAGATCGAGAAGCTGGAGGCGCGGATCGCGCAGGATCCGGCCGATCACGAGGCCCGCGCCGAGCTTGCCACGGCCCTTGCCGCCGCCGACCGCAAGGACGAAGCCGTCGATCACCTTCTGACCATCATCCGGCAGGATCGCTCCTGGAACGACGACGGCGCGCGCAAGCAGCTGGTGCAATTGTTCGAAGCCTGGGGCTTCACCGATCCCGCTGCCGTCGCCGGTCGTCGGCGACTGTCGTCCGTCCTGTTTTCCTGAGGCATCATGCCGATCAACACAGCCTATCACGCGCCATCGGATCTGCCGGCGGTGCTGCCTCTGTTTCCGCTTCCGGAGGTCCTGCTGCTGCCGCGCGGCGAGATGCCGCTCAACATCTTCGAGCCGCGCTATCTCGCCATGATCGATCAGGCGATCTCAGGCAACCGGCTCATCGGCATGATCCAGCCTGATTTTGACGTCGTCGAAGACAATCCGGCTCCGCCGCTGGTTCATGTCGGATGCGTCGGCCGCATCACCGCGTTTCAGGAGACAGGCGACGGACGCTATCTCGTGACGTTGACCGGGGTTTGCCGCTTCCGCCGCCGCGACGAGGTGAATGTCGATACGCCCTACCGCCAGTTCGAGGTGGATTATTCGGAATTCACCGGGGATCTCGTACCCGGCGCTGGCGAAGATGCGGTGGATCGCATTGCCCTGCTCGCCACATTGAAGGCCTATCTCGAGGCAAACAGCCTCGAGGCCGACTGGTCCGGCATTCGCAATGCTTCGAACGAGGCGCTCGTCAACGCCCTGTCGATGATGAGCCCCTATGGCGCCCGCGAAAAACAGGCCCTTCTGGAGGCGCCCGACCTCAAGAGCCGGGCCGATATCCTTGTCGCCGTGACCGAGATGGATCTTGCCAAAACCCGGGGCGAGACCGACACCTCACTGCAATGATCGGAATGCCATGACCGACACCATCACCCAGCGGATCGACCCGAAGGTCCTCGAAATCCTGGTATGCCCGCTCACCAAGGCAACTCTGGAATACGATGCCGCGCGGCAGGAGCTGATTTCCCGACCGGCGAAACTGGCCTATCCCATTCGCGACGGCATCCCGATCATGCTGCCGGAAGAAGCTCGCCATCTCGATGACTGAACGGGGAGACGCTCAGAGCGCCTCGCCCTTCAGAAGCCGGGGGACATCGCCCGCCAACCCGGCCGCGGATCGGACAAAAGCCGATTTCGCGCTCGGAAGCCGGTTCACCACGCCGAGCCCGACATCGCGCACCAGCCGCGCCGGGCCCGAGCGGGCGGTGAACAGCCGCACCAGACCATCGATCGTCCCGCTCGACACCATCACGTCGAACCGGCGCCAGGTCTCATAGCGCCGGAGCACCTCTTCCGACCCGATGTCGAGACCGAGGCGCGCGGCATCCACCACGCTCTCGGCAAGCGCCGCAACATCACGCAGTCCCACGTTGAGACCCTGCCCGGCGATCGGATGCATCGCATGGGCGGCATCTCCCGCAAGGGCCACGCGCGTGGCGACAAAGCTGCGGGCAACAGCAAACTTGAGCGGCCTCACAGCCCTCGGGCCGTCCAGCTCGATTCTGCCGAACCTGTAGCCCGCGCGCGCCTGCAATTCGTCCCGGAAATCGGCATCGTCGAGCGCGGCAAATTTGAGGGCGGCGATCCGCCGATCGGACCACACCACCGAAGCCCTTCGTCCCGGAAGCGGAAGAAGGGCGAATGGTCCGCCGTCGACGAAATGCTGAACGGCGATGCCTTCATGCGGCTTTTCGAGCGACACGTTCGTGACGATGGCGGCCTGATCGTAGCGCCACCCGCGAACGGCGATGCCGGCCATCCCGCGCAAGGGTGATGATGCTCCCTCTGCGCCGACGAGAAGCGACGAGACCAGCGCCTCTCCATTCGACAACAGGGCCTGCGCATAGCCTTCGCCCACCTCGATGCTCGCGATCGCAGACGCCTGGAACTGAACGCCCGCCCGCCAAGCCGCCTCCATAAGCCCCTCACGGATAGCGCCATTTGGCACGACATACGCAAACGGCTCGCCCGGAGCAGCGGCCTCGATGATGGAGAGCAAAACGGGGCGCATCACGTCGGAAAGCCGGCTGTCGGTGATGTCCATTCCCAGCATCGGCTCGGCCGACGGCTCGATCGCCGACCACGCATCGAGTTCCCGCAGCATGCGCACGGCGCCGGCCACAAGCGTCGAGGCCCGCGGATCGTTGCCCGCGGGCCGGGCGAGAGTGGGATCCGCGATGAGCACGGACAATCCGGCGCGCGCAAGCGCCGTGCCCAGCGCAAGGCCGACGAAACCGGCTCCCGCGATCACCACATCGGCGCGCGCGGCCATCATCGGTGTGGCAGAACCAGGCGACATCATCTCTTTGCCTCGCTTGACCGCGGGTCGGGGTTCGCCCCTTTAGTCCCGTTCCGGCGCCATCCGCGAGAGACCACATGCCCGATGCGATCGCAAATCTTTCCACGCTTCTGGATATCGAGCAGCTGGAAGACAACCTTTTTCGTGGCGTGTCGCCGCGCGAACATCGCATCCGCGTCTTCGGCGGACAGGTCGTCGCCCAGGCTCTTGTCGCGGCCGAGCGCACCGTGGACGGGGAGCGTCCGCCTCATTCGCTCCATTCCTATTTCCTGCTGCCGGGCGACCCGGAAATTCCGATCATCTATTCGGTCGACCGCCTGCGAGACGGCGGGAGCTTCAGCGTGCGCCGCATTCTCGCGATCCAGAAGGGTCGGCCGATCTTCGCCATGTCGGCTTCGTTTCACAGGGTCGAGCCCGGTTTCGAACACCGCACCGCTATGCCCGACGTGCCGGCCCCGGAGGAGCTACCGGGCAGCGAGGAGTTCGACCGCCTCCTGGCCAATGCACCGCCGCTGATCCGCAGCTATTTCGGACGTAAGCGTCTCATCCACATCCGTCCGGTGGATCTGGGACGCTACACCGGCACCCGGCGCAGCGTCCCGCACCAAGCCTCTTGGTTCCGCGCCGCCGGCGATCTGCCCGACGCGCCCTGGCTGCACCGGGCGACATTGGCCTATGCATCCGACATGACCCTGCTCGACACCTCCCTCGTCGTGCATGGACGCACGGTGTTCGCCGAGGACATAGCGGCCGCGAGCCTCGATCATTCGGTATGGTTTCACGGCGAATTCCGGGCCGACGACTGGCTTCTCTACGCACAGGAAAGCCCGTTTACCGGTGGAGCACGGGGCCTTGCGCGGGGACAGATCTTCACGCGCGACGGCCGGCTGGTTGCATCGACGATGCAGGAAGGGCTGATCCGTGAGGCACGCAAGTGAGCCTAGAATCTAGGCAAAACTAGTTGGCCATTTTTGCATAGAAAATATGCACGTGAACGGTTTTCGAGCGTCTGCCTGCGGTTTGGGCGCGAATTGTGTCTGGTAACGCAACTTGGCATGACACTTGAATATACCAATCCGGATTGATCCGGCCGGTCGAACGGCGGGTCACTCGATCCGCCCGGCACAAGCCCCGGCGGAGAGCGATTGGGGGCCAACATGAAACTCGTTATGGCGATCATCAAGCCATTCAAACTGGACGAAGTCCGCGATGGGCTGACGGCCTTGGGCGTACACGGCCTGACCGTGACCGAGGTGAAGGGCTACGGGCGGCAGAAGGGGCACACAGAAATCTATCGCGGCGCGGAATACGCCGTCAGCTTCCTCCCGAAGCTCAAGATCGAGGTGGCCGTCGCGGCGGGCATGGTCGACGCCGTCGTGGAGACCATCACGACCACCGCGAAGACCGGCCAGATCGGCGATGGCAAGATCTTCGTGACGCCGATCGAACAGGCCGTCCGGATCCGCACCGGTGAATCCGACCTCGACGCCTTGTGAGCCCTTTCCCGACCTTTCCCGATCTTGATATTCGGAGCCCGCCCATGAATCTTTCGAAACTCGCACGCCTGGCCGCGCCCGCAGCGCTGCTCGGCCTGCTGGCCATCGAGCCGTCCTTGGCTCAGGAAGCCCTCCCATCCGCAACGGATCCCGCCGCCCCGGCGGCTGCCGCGGCCGCCACCACCGACAAGGGCGACGTGGCCTGGATGCTGGTGTCCACCATCCTCGTCACCTTCATGATCATGCCGGGCATCGGCCTGTTCTATGGCGGCCTCGTGCGCGCCAAGAACATGCTGTCCGTGCTGATGCAGGTCACCGTGGTTGCCTCCCTGATGATGATCATCTGGGTGGTCTATGGCTACAGCGTGGCCCTGAACGCCGGGACGATCGCCGACCAGTTCTTCGGCGGCACAAGCCGGCTTTTCCTCTCGGGCATCACGCCTGATTCCACAGCTGCCACGTTCACCGACGGCGTGGTCATTCCGGAATACGTCTTCGTGGCCTTCCAGATGACGTTCTTCGCGCTGACGCCCACGCTGATCATCGGCGGTCTGGTGGAACGCGTGAAGTTCTCCGCCATCCTGCTGTTCTGCGTACTGTGGGCCACCTTCGTGTATCTGCCGGTCGCGCACATGGTCTGGTATTCGGAAGGCTACCTGTTCAAGCTCGGCGCGCTCGACTTCGCCGGCGGCACGGTGGTTCACATCAATGCCGGCATTGCCGCGCTCGTCGGCGCGCTCGTGCTCGGACCGCGCATCGGCTACGGACGTGAGATCCTGGCGCCGCATTCGCTTGTGATGACGCTGATCGGTGCTGCCATTCTATGGGTCGGCTGGTTCGGCTTCAATGCGGGCTCCAACCTCGAAGCCACGGGTGGCGCGGCTCTTGCGCTGATCAACACCCTGGTTGCCACGGCCGCCGCGGCTCTCGGATGGCTGCTCGTGGAATCCATGTCCAAGGGCAAGGCGTCGCTGCTCGGCGCGGTGTCGGGCGCAATCGCCGGTCTGGTGGCGATCACACCGGCCGCCGGCCTCGTCGGGCCGATCGGCGGCATCGTGCTGGGCGGAATTGCAGGCGTGATCTGCTATTTCTGCTGCACCACGATCAAGAACGCCCTCGGCTACGACGATTCGCTCGACGTGTTCGGCATCCACGGCGTCGGCGGCATCATCGGCTCCATTGGCACGGGCATCTTCGTCAGCCCGGCGCTCGGCGGTGTCGGCGTCGACGGCTACACGATGGGCGGCCAGGTCTGGATCCAGATCGTCGGCGTGCTGATCACCATCGCGTGGGGCGGCGTGGTCTCGTTCATCCTCTACAAGATCGTGGACATGGTCGTCGGCCTGCGGGTCTCGACCGAGGCCGAGCGCGAAGGTCTCGACATCTCGTCCCATGGCGAGCGCGCCTACACGATGTAATCTGGTCCCTCTCCTCCCAGAGGGCAAAGCCCGGACGGCCCACGCCGCCCGGGCTTTCTTTTTGCGCCGAACGCTTTCCTTCGTGCCGCCGATCAAGGTTAAGCGAGCCTTTACCCTGTTCGGTTACACCTTCCGAACGGCTGTGGAGGTTCTCTCGTGCGAACGCTGGTCTATCGCGGCGGAGTACGGCGCAAACGGGCGTTCTCCGACGAAATGTGGGAGGCGCTGACGCGCCGCGCCTTTGAATTGGGCGGATTGGCCCTGGTGGCGCTGACGGCGCTGGCGGCGCTGTCGCTTGCCAGCTGGTCGGCCCTTGATCCGTCGCTGAACAATGCGTCGGATGGGCCCGTCAGCAATCTGCTGGGAGCGGCGGGCGCCTTCGTCTCCGACATCCTGATGCAGACCTTCGGTCTCGCAGCCATCGTATTGCTGTTTCCCGTCGCGGCCTGGGGCTGGCGTCTTGTGACCCACCGCGCCCTCGACCGGGAAAAGCTTCGCCTCTCGGCCTGGATCGCAGCGACGCTCGCCGGCTCGGCGGTTGCCGCCTCCATTCCCCCGGGCGCGAGCTGGCCGCTCCCAAGCGGCCTCGGCGGCTTTGGCGGCGACGGCATGCTGGCGTTCGTCAGGGCTTTCGTGCCGGAAGCGGGGTTTGGCGGCATCGTCTCGATGATCGTCCTGGGCATCATCGCGGCACTGGCCATGGTTTTTGCCGCCGGCTTCGGCTTCCACACCGGCGGTGCCGCGCAGGATGACGACGAGGAGAACGATCTCATCGACGATCTGGAGGACGAGGATCGCTCGTTCCTGCCGATCGGCCTCATCGCGCATTATTGGTACATGCTGCGCGGCGCCATCGCCCGCCGGCGTCAGATCAGATCCCGCCCTGCCATCGCCCGCCGTGAGCCCGCGACGGGCCTGGGCGATGTGCTGCGCCGGCTTGACGCCGAGGACCGGGGACAGCCTCTTCCGGATGACGATTACGAGGACGATTTCGCGCCTTTGACGTCGCACGGCTTCGATCAGGACGATGAGGACGAAGACGATTCCTTCGTCAGCCCACCGCCCGCGAAGAAGGCCGGCCGCAACGCCGCGCCTCCGCCCGTGGTCCCCGCCGCCAACAAGATCGCACCGCGCCGTCAGATTCGTGACGAGGCCCCGCCCCGCTTCAGCGGCAACGAGGATTACGAACTTCCTCCTGTCACGCTGCTGGCACCGCCGAAGAAGCAGGTTGCCGGGCTCGTGAGTCGTGAGACCCTTCAGCACAATGCGCGGCTCCTGGAGGGGGTGCTCGAGGATTTCGGCGTCAAGGGCGAGATCATCGAAGTGCGCCCCGGCCCCGTCGTCACGCTCTATGAGCTGGAGCCGGCGCCCGGCATCAAATCGTCGCGCGTCATCGGCCTCGCCGACGACATCGCACGCTCGATGAGCGCCGTGTCCGCCCGCGTCGCGGTGGTGCCCGGCCGCAACGTCATCGGCATCGAGCTACCCAACACCAAGCGCGACACGGTCTTCCTGCGGGAGATGATCGATTCGGCGGACTTCGAGGAATCGAAGATGCGATTGCCGCTCTGCCTTGGCAAAACGATCGGTGGGGAGCCGGTTATCGCCGAGCTGGCGCGCATGCCGCACCTCCTGATCGCGGGCACCACCGGCTCGGGCAAATCGGTCGCCATCAACACCATGATCCTCAGCCTGCTCTATCGGCTGAAGCCGGAGGAATGCCGGCTCATCATGATCGACCCGAAGATGCTCGAACTGTCGGTCTATGACGGCATCCCCCATCTTCTGGCGCCCGTCGTCACCGATCCCAAGAAGGCGGTGATCGCGCTGAAATGGGCGGTGCGGGAGATGGAAGAGCGCTATCGCAAGATGTCGAAGGTCGGTGTCCGCAACATCGACGGCTTCAATGCGCGCGTCGACGAGGCGGCCCAGAAGGGCGAGATCATCCAGCGCACGGTGCAGACCGGCTTCGACAAAGCCACCGGCGAGGCGGTTTACGAGACCGAGGAGATGGATCTCAGCCGCCTCCCCTACATCGTCGTCATCGTCGACGAGATGGCCGACCTCATGATGGTCGCCGGCAAGGAGATCGAAGGCGCCATCCAGCGGCTGGCGCAGATGGCGCGCGCCGCCGGCATCCACATCATCATGGCGACGCAGCGTCCCTCGGTCGACGTCATCACCGGCACCATCAAGGCCAATTTCCCGACCCGCATCTCCTTCCAGGTCACCTCGAAGATCGACAGCCGCACCATTCTGGGCGAGCAGGGCGCCGAGCAACTGCTTGGCCAGGGCGACATGCTCTATATGGCCGGCGGTGGCCGCATCGGCCGCGTGCACGGTCCCTTCTGCTCGGATGACGAGGTCGAGAAGGTCGTCGCGCATCTGAAAACCCAGGGCCATCCCGATTATCTCGAAGCGGTCACCGAAGCCGAGGACGAAGAGGGCGGCGGCGAGGACGGATCGGTCTTCGACAAGGGCAATTTCGGCGAACCGGGCAGCGATTTGTTCGACCAGGCCGTCCAGATCGTCATCCGCGATAAGAAATGTTCGACCAGCTATATTCAGCGCCGCCTGCAGATCGGCTACAACCGTGCCGCGTCCCTGGTTGAGCGGATGGAGCGCGAGGGCGTCGTCGGCCCCGCGAACCATGCCGGCAAGCGTGAAATTCTGATCGAGAACGAACGCGCGGAAAATTACTGAGAACGGCGTGCCCAAGGGCCGCCACCGCACTGTCGCCACAGACCTGCTTTATCTGGTCCGGCAAACGGGTTGATTATGATTCTGCGCGCCGCCCTCCCAGCATTCGTCCTGCTCGCCCTCGCTATGCCGCATCAGGCCCGGGCGCAGGGCGTTCCCCATCCCGTGCCTCGTCCTGCCGGGCTGATCGCGGCGGCAAACGCGCCGGGCGCAGGGGCGCCGATGGCATTGACCGCGGAGGCGCTGGCCGCCTCGCGGCGTGCGAAGAGCCGATCCGATGCGCCCATGGCCCTCATGGCCCAAGCGTCATCCACGGCTCCGTCGCCTCGCCCGTCCGCGCAAAACGTGGCGGCCTCAACGCAATCCAGTCCTGCGGAAGCAGTCCGCAAGGTCAACACCTATTTCAACGGCATCCGCACGCTCGTCGGCAATTTCTCCCAAGTGGGTCCGGATGGCAGCCGCACGGCCGGCAAATTCTTCCTGGCGAAGCCCGGCCGTATCCGCTTCTACTATCAGGCGCCCTCCACGACCGACATCATCGCCGACGGCAAATCGCTCGTCGTGCGTGATCGCAAGCTCGCGACGCAGGACGTCTACCCGCTGTCGCAGACACCGCTTCGGTTCCTGCTCGATCCGAACCTCGATCTCGTGCGCGATTCCAAGGTCGTCGGCGTGCGTCAGGAAGGCGACGTCGTCAGCGTCATGATCGAGGAGAAGTCGACCTTTGCCGGCAAGTCCCGCATCCTGCTGGTGTTCGGCGCGAGCAGCAGCGATCCCCAGAGCATCGAGCTGAAGCAATGGACGGTGACGGACCCCCAGGGCCTGGACACCACGATCTTCGTGTCGGAACTCGACCCCCGGTCGCGTCCGGACGAGAAGCTCTTCAAGGTCGATTACACACGCTACGTCCAGTGATTGGCGCGAAACCGCGCTCACGCCGTCGTGAATACATTGCCGCTTGTTCGACGCACGGCCACACCTAAATATTGCATCAGGCAGGACGGCTGCTTCTGGTGATGCCCCCGTCTCCAAGTAGCCCCTGCAACGCCGGTCCCAACCCTCCCGGCGGTCACGCGATAAGCGTAAAGCGCGCCCGGTCATCCCCCCAGACCGGGCGTTGCTTTGTCTGGACCCCATCGGATGCAGGTCTGGCGAAGTGCAGCAGCACAGGCTAAGCCTGCCGCCGTCCCTTCTTCACCACGTCATGTGCGATGCTTTTCAAGATAGCCAGCTGGAACATCAACTCGGTTCGTCTCAGGATCGATCAGGTCATGCGTTTCCTCGATGAGGAAAAGCCCGACGTCGTCTGCCTGCAGGAAACGAAATGCATGGAGGCCCAATTCCCGCTGTCGGCCTTCAACCAGCGCGGCTACACACATTCGGCCCTCACCTGCCAGAAGGGCTACCACGGCGTCGCCATCCTCTCGCGCCATCCCTTCGCGGCCGTCGATCGGTTTCGCTTCGGCGGCAAGGAGGACGCCCGGCACATCTCCGCCACGATGGGGCCGGCCGGCGGCGGGCTCACGTTGCACAATTTCTACGTTCCCGCCGGCGGCGACATTCCCGATCCGGAACTCAATCCGAAGTTCGCGCACAAGCTCGCTTATCTGGACGAGATGCGCGCCTGGACGGGCAACGCCGCCTCCAGCCGCTCGATCCTTGTCGGCGATCTCAACGTCGCCCCTCTGCCCGATGATGTCTGGAGCCACCGCCAGCTGCTGAATGTCGTCAGCCACACGCCGGCGGAAACGGAGCGGCTCAACGCGGTCCGCATCGAAGGCGGCTGGGTCGACACCGTGCGCCATCTGATCCCGGAGCCGCAGCGCGTCTACACCTGGTGGAGCTACCGCTCACCGCAATGGGAAGCGTCCGACCGGGGCCGCCGCCTCGACCACATCTGGACGACGCCCGATCTGGAGCCGGCGCTGCGCAATGTGGCCATCCGCAAGGAAGCCCGTTCGTGGGAACGGCCCTCCGATCATGTGCCGGTGATTGCCGAGTTCGAGCTCTAGGACAGCAGCCTTCTCAGGCGATGACGAGCTTGGTGCGCGGGCCGAGCCTTGCCAGCACCCGCACGAGATCGCGCTTGCGCAGCGCCACGCAGCCCTCCGTGGGCCTGAAGCCCGGCCGTGCCACATGCATGAAGATGGCGCTGCCGCGTCCGGCCTTCGGCGGGCGGTCGTTCCAGCCGAGCTCGACGACCGCGTCGTAGAGATCATCCTCGCGCCACATCTTCTCATGCGAAGCCTCGAACGGTGCCTTCACCGGTCGATTGTATCGGCGGTGGAGCGGTGCGTCGCACCAGAGATCATCACGATGCGTACGCCGGACAGAAAGCGACGTTGCCGGCCGAGCGACCTTGTCCGCACGCCACCACACACGACGCATCGGCAAAATGGAACGTGGTGTCGCGCCGTCACCCTCGCGTTTTCCCGATCTGATCCCGCCGCTGCCGAGCGCGCACGGCACCACCAGATCGCCCGCCCGGAGCCAGCCCCGGCGGGCGTCCAAGGCCGAAGCCCGGACATAAATGGTTCTCAGGGGCTGGATCATCGATTCCCGACAAACAATATGGGGTTGATGCGGCTTGCACCGCGCGTAAAGCCTGATCTACTTCGTCCAGGCATCTTCATGAGCCGGTTCTGGCTCGAAACAAGGAGAATTTCATGGCCGCTGGACGCAAGATCCTCGTCGTTGAAGATGACGAAGACCTGCGGCAGGCGCTGACCGAGCAATTGGCCGGGCATCGCGAATTCGAGGTTTCCTCCGCCGCCGACGGAGAGACGGCCATTTCGCTCATCAAGAGCGGTCATCTCGATCTTGTTCTAATGGATGTCGGCCTGCCCGATGCGGACGGGCGCGATGTCGTAAAGACCGTCCGCTCCGGTGGATATCAGGGCCCCATCATCATGCTGACCGGTCAGGACAGCGAGGATGACACCATTCAGGGCCTGGATGCCGGCGCAAACGATTACGTCACGAAGCCCTTCCGCTTCGCCGTGCTGCTGGCGCGCATCCGCGCCCAATTGCGCAGCCATGAAGCAAGCGAAGACGCGGTGTTCGGCATCGGTCCCTACACCTTCCGGCCTTCAACGAAGCTGCTGACCAGCGAACGCGGCTCCAAGGTGCGGCTGACGGAGAAGGAAACCTCCATCCTGCGTTACCTCTACCGGGCCGGCGGCAAGGTCATCGCGCGCGACGAACTCCTTCAGGAGGTCTGGGGCTATAATTCCGAGGTCACAACCCACACCTTGGAAACACATATTTACCGTTTGCGGCAGAAGATCGAGAAAGACCCGTCGAATGCGGCGCTGCTCGTGACTGAGGCTGGCGGCTACAAGCTGATTCCGTGAGAAGCGCTGCCTCGGGCACGAAGCCGAGGAGCCGTATGAGCCTGGAGGACACGCTTCGCGTGATGGAACGCGCGCCCCTGTTCGCGGAGATCGGGCGCGACGCGATGCGGCTGCTTGCCTTTTCGGGCGAGGAGCTTGTGCTTGGCGAAGGCGAGACGCTGTTCCAACGCGGCACGCCGGCGGAAGGCGCCTTCATCGTCCTATCCGGCCGCATGCGGCTTGTGGCGGCTCACGGCAAGGATGTCAGCGAGCGTATCGTCGGCGCGGGAACCTTGATCGGCGAAATGGCACTGCTCGTGCCGACGGAGCGGCCGTGCAACGCGCTGGCCGCCGAAACCACGCGTCTGATCGGTATTCCTCGTCCTCTCTTCCGGCGCATGCTGGAAGAGTTTCCCGAGATCGCCGCCATTCTGCGTCAGCGGCTGGCCGACCGCCTGAGAGCCGGGCAGACGGCGCTCGACGAGATCGGCGCGACTCTCAGGCAGCTGGACCACTGACGTCCGGAAGCGGCGGCCGCGCGCCGAAGATGGCGCTGCCCACGCGAACGCAGGTCGCCCCAAAACGGGCCGCGATCTCGTAATCGCCGCTCATTCCCATCGAGAGCTCCGTCAGGCCGTTTCGCCGGGCGATCTTTTCGAGAAGCGCGAAATGAGGCGCCGGATTTTCCTCCACCGGCGGGATGCACATCAGGCCCGCGACCGAAAGCTTCAGATCGTCCCGGCACATTTGCACGAACGCGTCGACATCCTCCGGCAGCACGCCGGCCTTTTGCGGTTCTGCGCCAGTGTTGACCTGAACGAACAGTTTCGGCCGCTTTTGCTGGCGCTCCATTTCGGCCGCAAGCGCCTGAGCGATCTTGGGCCGATCCACGCTCTGGATGACATCGAACAGCTCCACCGCCTCGCGCACCTTGTTGGACTGCAAGGGGCCGATCAGATGAAGCTCGATGTCCGCATAACGGGCGCGCAGCTGGGGCCATTTGCCCGCGGCTTCCTGCACGCGGTTCTCGCCGAACACGCGCTCGCCGAGCCCGAGCACCTCCGCGACAGCATCGGCATCGAAGGTCTTCGACACCACGACGAGCCCACAGGCCTCTTCGTCCCGTCCGCTTTGCACAACTGCCTGCGCCAGGTTCGTGCGCACGGCGCCCACCCGTTCGGCCGCCGTTTCCATATCCGTCAGGCCTGCTGCCATCGTTCCCTTGCCTTCGTTTCAGCCTGCGCCGCCCGCCTGGGCGGAAGGTGCCATTGACCCCGTACTCTCAAAAGGCCACTTTCGCCGCTCGATCCTGCGGCCAAGCCGCCCAATCCTCGAGATGGCATATACGATGACGACGGAGCGCTACAACGCCCGCGAAGCCGAGCCGAAATGGCAGCGCGAATGGACCTCGCGCAACGTCTTCACCACCGACAATTCCGATCCTCGCCCGAAATATTACGTGCTGGAGATGTTCCCGTATCCGTCGGGCCGCATCCATATGGGCCACGTCCGCAACTACACCATGGGCGACGTCGTCGCCCGCATGAAGCGCGCCAAGGGCTTCAACGTGCTGCACCCGATGGGTTGGGACGCGTTCGGCCTGCCCGCGGAGAATGCGGCGATGCAGAACAAGGTCCATCCGCGCGAGTGGACCTACGCCAACATCGCCACCATGCGCGGCCAATTACAGAGCATGGGCCTGTCGATCGACTGGTCGCGCGAGATCGCGACCTGCGATCCCTCCTATTATCGCCATCAGCAGCGCCTTTTTCTGGAGCTGTTGAAGGTCGGCCTCGTCGACCGCAAGCAATCGCGCGTCAACTGGGATCCGGTGGATCAGACCGTGCTCGCCAACGAGCAGGTGGTGGACGGCCGTGGCTGGCGCTCGGGCGCTCTGGTCGAGGTGCGGGAACTCACGCAATGGTTTTTCCGCATCACCGATTTCGGCGAGGAATTGCTGGAAGGCCTCGATACGCTGGACCGCTGGCCGGAGAAGGTGCGCCTGATGCAGCGCAACTGGATCGGCAAGAGCAAGGGCCTGGCGTTCGAATTCACTCTGAACGGCGCGCCAGAAGGCTTTGAAAAACTGCCTGTCTACACAACTAGACCGGATACGATGATGGGGCCGACCTTCGCGGCCATCGCGGCCGATCATCCGCTCGCCAAGCGGCTGGAAGAAGGCAGTCCAGAGATTGCGGCCTTCAATGCCCGTTGCCGCTCGCTGGGCACCTCCGAAGAGGCGGTGGAAACGGCCGAGAAGCTCGGCTTCGACACGGGCATCACGGTCACCCACCCGGCGGATCCGACGCTGCACCTGCCGTTGTGGATCGCCAATTTCGTGCTGATGGATTACGGCACCGGCGCGGTGATCGGCTGCCCGGCCCACGATCAGCGCGACCTTGATTTCGCACGTAAATACGGCCTGCCGGTCATCGACGTCTTCAAGCCGCTCGACAGCGACGAGAGCGTCGGCGACACGGCCTTCGTGCCGCCGAAGACCGAGACGGTGCGCTACGTTCAATGGCATGGCGAGCCGGGTGTCGTGCAGACCTGCCAGGAAGCCATGGACCGCACGCTCGCACTTTATGAAGAGCGCGGCTGGGGCCAGGCCGAGGTGCAGTTCCGTCTTCGCGACTGGGGAATTTCCCGGCAGCGTTATTGGGGCTGCCCGATTCCGGTCATCCATTGCGAAAGCTGTGGCGTTGTCCAGGTGCCGGAAGATCAGCTTCCTGTGACGTTGCCGGACGACATCAATTTCGATCGTCCGGGCAACCCGCTCGATCATCATCCGACCTGGAAACACGTCGCCTGCCCGCAATGCGGCGGGGCCGGACGGCGCGAAACCGATACGATGGACACCTTCGTGGACTCGTCCTGGTACTTCGCGCGCTTCACCGATCCCAATGCCGAACAGCCCGTCGTGCCGCTAACCATGGATCGCTGGCTGCCGGTGGATCAATATATCGGCGGCATCGAGCACGCGATCCTTCACCTTCTCTATTCGCGCTTCTTCACACGGGCCATGGCGGAAGCCGGCTACACACGTGTTCAGGAGCCGTTCGCCGGCCTGTTCACGCAAGGCATGGTCGTCCACGAAACCTACAAGGACGCGGCCGGGCAATGGCTCTCGCCAGCCGAAATCAGGATCGAGGAGACCGATGGCGCTCGCCGGGCGTACGCCGCAGACGGTGGACCCGTCGAGATCGGCAGCATCGAGAAGATGTCGAAGTCCAAGAAGAACACGGTGGACCCGACCGACATCATCGAAACCTATGGTGCCGACACTGCCCGCTGGTTCGTGCTGTCCGACAGCCCGCCGGAACGCGATGTGATCTGGACCGAAGCGGGCGTCGAAGGAGCAGGGCGCTTCGTTCAACGCCTGTGGCGCCTGGTGCAGGAGACGGCGGCCCTGCCGGCGGAGGCAGCACCAGAAACGTTCGGGCCTGACGCACATGCCTTGCGCCAGGCGGCGCATCGCACATTGGCCGCAGTTGATGAGGACATCGACCGGCTGCGCTTCAATCGCTGCGTGGCGCACATCTACGAGTTCACCAACACGCTGGCTGGCGCGTTGCAGAAGCTCCGGGAGGGGAAGGGCGCTCAGGACCTTGCCGTGGCGGCGCGGGAAGCGGCCGGCATCCTCGTTCAGCTGGTGGCCCCGATGATGCCGCACCTGGCGGAGGAGTGCTGGAGCGCGCTCGGTCACCAGGGCCTCGTCGCGGAGGCTCCCTGGCCGAAAGCCGATGCAGGCCTCGTTGCCGCCGACGTAGTGACGCTTGCCGTGCAGGTGAACGGCAAGCGACGGGATGAAATCACCGTTCCGGTCGATGCCAATGCTGCCGACATAGAGGCGCAGGTCTTGAAACTCGATTCCATTGCACGCGCGATTGGTGATATGCCGGTACGCAAGGTGATCGTGGTGCCGAAAAGGATCGTCAATGTCGTGCTCTAGCAGGCTTCACCGGCTGCCCTATGGCATCGGCGTCGCGGGATTGGCGCTGTTGCTTGGCGGCTGTTTCCAACCCCTGCACAATGCGGGCGGCGGAACGGCCACGTCGGTCGCAATCACGCCCGGCGCGGCCGGCACGACGGCGCGGGCGCTTGCGTCAGTTGACATCCTGCCCATCGATGGCCGTATCGGCCAGCGGATCCGTAACGATCTGATCTTCGCCTTCACGGGTGGATCGGCTCCGCCAGCCGCGGCCTATCGCCTCCACATCTCGACGCAGGTCATCGGCGCACAATCCGCGGTCGTCGATCCCTATACGGATCGCCCGGAAGTCGAGACAGCCGGTGTCGACGCCATCTTCACGCTGACGCATGCGGGCAACGGCACGGCCCTGTTCACCGGCAAGGCGTTCGGCCGGGCCACGTACACGCGCACCCGCCAGCGCTACGCCAGCGTGCGGGCACGTCGCGATGCCGAGGATCGTGCCGCCACCGCCGTTGTGGAGCAGATCCGCGCCCAGCTTCAGGGCCATTTCTCGAAGGGCGGCTGATCCAAGATGGTCGCCGTCAAGGCGGGCGGTGTCGAAGGCTTTCTCGCCCGCCCACCCGCCGACATCTTCTGCGTTCTGATTTACGGTCCGGACGCTGGCCTCGTGGCCGAGCGCGGCGCGATGCTGATCAAGAAGGTCGCGCCCGATCTCGATGAATCCTTTGGTCTCGTCCGGCTCGACGGCGATGAGCTGTCGGCCGATGCCAGCCGTCTGCTGGATGAAGCCCACAGCATCTCGATGTTCGGCGGGCAACGCGTCATCCGCATCAAGGCCGGCTCACGTCCCTTTCACAGCGCCGTAGAACGCCTGCTGACAGGTCCGAGACCAGATGCGGTAATCGTGATCGAGGCGGGAGAGCTTCGGAAGGGCGCCCCGTTGCGGGCGCTGTGCGAGCGGAACGCTGGTGCTGCGGCGCTGCCGTGTTTCACCGACAACGATGCCGCTCTGGCGCGCCTCGTCGATATGAGCTTCGCCGAGGCCGGGATCGAGATCGACCGAGATGCACGGGGGGCGCTCGTCTCGGCACTCGGTTCAGACCGTCTGGCAACCCGGATGGAAATCGACAAACTGCTGCTTTACGCGCATGGGCAAACGCGACTGACGGCCGCCGATATCGAAGCCGTCACGTCCGACAGCAATGCCGGAGCGATCGATACCGTGGTTGATGCCGTCTTTGCGGGAGATGCGGCCAAGCTCGAAGACGGCCTGTCACGGCTCGCCGGTGCGGGTACGCCTCCAAGTCAGATATTGGGAGCAACGCTGCGTTTTCTTCTGCAGCTGCACCGCCTCCGTGCCGACGTTGAAAAAGGATCGAACGCCGCACAGGTGCTGGAGCGTAACTGGCCATCCTTGCACTTCAGCCGGCGCGCGTCGGTAGAAGCCGCCCTGAACCGATGGAACATCCCCCGGCTTGAGGATGCTTTGGGCCGCGCCTCGAATGGGGTGTTGGACGGTCGCCGACATGGAGCATTCGGAGAAATCGCCGCCAAGCGGGTCCTCGCGAGTTTGGCAAGCGAAGCCCGTCGACGCTGATCGCTTTTCAGGGCAAGCGCCGGAAAATTTTGCTCTGAGAAATAGGCCGTCAGCGCCCATTCTCAACTGTGGAGGTGCGATCGGACCTCCAATCGCGACCCGCCTCTGAACCCCTGTTTCCGGCCGTGCACGAGGGTATGCCGGTTTACCGAACCTTCGAGCAGACCGCTCAGTGTTTCAATCGACGACAAATTCCGTCCAGCTGGTCAAGATTCTCATATCGAATGCTGAGGCGCCCCGAACCGGACTTGTGATCGATGCTCACCGTCAATCCGAGCAAATCCGTCAGTTCCCGTTCCAGCGCAACGGTATCGCCGTCCTTTGCTGCACGGGCCCGTGCAGTGCGCCGTTCAGACGGCGCAGCGCTTTGCACGAGCGATTCGACATCTCGCACGCTCAATCCCTGTTCGATGACTTTCCGAGCAATGGCGGATGGATCGTCCAGAGAGAGCAGAGCTCGGGCATGTCCCGCGCTCAATTCACCTTCACGGACCGCGTGCTGGATATCCTGCGGGAGCTTCAGCAGCCGCATCGTGTTGGCGATGTGGCTGCGGCTCTTTCCGATGATCTTGGCAAGATCGGATTGGCTGTAATTGTAGGAAGCAATCAATGCCTCATAGCCGGCAGCCTCCTCGACCGCGTTCAGATCCGCCCGCTGAACATTTTCAATGATGGCAAGCTCGAGCGCCTCTCGATCAGAGACTTCGAGAACGACCACCGGCACGTCATGCAGACCGGCTCGTTGCGCCGCACGCCAGCGCCGCTCCCCGGCGATTATTTCGTAAGACCCTGGCTCGTTTGAAACCGAGCGCACGAGGATGGGCTGGACGATGCCCTTCTCGCGCACTGAATTGACGAGATCTTCCAGCTCATCTTCGGTGAAATTCTTGCGCGGATTGCGGGCGTTCGGCCGCAAGAACTCGACGGGAACGCGCTTCTGTCCGGCCCTCGGACGCGCCGTTGTCTCATCGTCCCCGACATCTCCGAGAAGGGCGGCGAGACCGCGTCCGAGCCGGGGGCGTATGGGTTCGTCGGCCATATCAATCGTCCTGGGAGAGAGAACGCGGCTCAGGCCGCTCGTAGAGTACGCTCACGCTGAATGATCTCGGAGGCCAGCCGCAGATAGGCCTGGCTGCCCGTGCAATTCAAATCGTACAGCAGGACCGGTTTGCCGTGAGACGGCGCCTCCGAGACGCGGACGTTACGCGGAATGACGGTCTGGAAGACCTTGTCGCCCATGAACTCACGCACATCCGCGACCACCTGGTTGGACAAATTGTTGCGCGCGTCGAACATGGTCAGAACGATCCCCTGAATAGTGAGATCGGGATTCAACGTCGTCCGAACCTGCTCGACCGTGCGCAGCAATTGCGACAATCCTTCCAGCGCGAAGAATTCGCACTGCAACGGCACGAGGATCGCCTGTGCCGCGGCGAGGGAATTGATCGTCAGCAGATTGAAGGACGGCGGACAATCGACCAGAACATAGGTGTAGGCCTCATCGCGCTGAAGAACCTTGAGGGCTTCTCTCAGGCGAAACGCACGATTGCGGTCGTTCGCGATCTCCAGCTCGACTCCAAGCAGATCCATCGTTGAGGGCGCGACATCGAGCTGGGGCACAGCCGTCGGCAGGATGATTTCCCGCATGGTCGCGTCGCCGACCATGACGTCATAGGTCGAAATCTTGCGACTTTTTCGGTCGATACCGAGACCCGTCGATGCGTTTCCCTGCGGATCAAGATCGACGATAAGAACCCGCTCACCAATCGCGGCAAGCGCGGTTCCGAGATTAATGGCGGTCGTCGTCTTACCCACGCCGCCTTTCTGATTGGCGACGGCCAGAATCCGGATCGTCTTGGCGCTATCCACCATGTTCATCACCGCCTGGGTCGGAAAGCTTCAAGCGGTTCAGCGCGGGATATGGCCAGCACGCACGACCGCGGATCAACGATGCTCGGCATCACTTCGTAAATCAATTTCCAGGATTTGGCGGCTGCGGTCAATTCGGTCTCGACGTCTCTCCCCTTCGGAAACAGCCCCACAGCACCTTTATCCAAAAGAGGATAAGCCAAAGCCAGCAGATCGGAGACAGGTGCCAGCGCACGAGCAGTGACGACATCCACGTTGCCAGCCCATTTTTCCAGCAATGGAGCGGCGCGTTGATTGTGGATGGAAACACGAAGGCCCATTGCACGAGCGCCTTCCCGAAGGAAAGCGCACTTTCGGGAATCGCTTTCCACCAGGTGACTCTCGACGCCCGGTCGGTCTGCAAGCGCTGCAGCGATGACGAGGCCGGGAAATCCAGCCCCGGAGCCAAGGTCCACCCAGACCTTGGCGGCGTCAGGCGCCAGGGAAACCATCTGAAGCGAATCAGCAATATGCCGCGTCCATACCTCCGGAAGGGTCGAGGCGGCTATCAGGTTGATCGTCTGCTGCCATCTTCCAAGGAGTTCGATCAAGATAGCGAGACGATCCCATGTTTCACGTGAAACATCCGGAAGAAGGGCCTCCGCCGCCTGACGGTTGCTCATGCCGCATATCGCCGGGCATGGGCGAGAAGCAACGTCAATGCGGCCGGGGTCATCCCCTCGATCCTGCCCGCCTGGCCAAGAGTACGGGGCCGAATCGAATCGAGTTTTTGCCGCAATTCTGCGGAAAGCCCGGACACCTCCTGATAGACGATAGCTTCAGGCAACACGCGCGATTCTTCGCGCCTGAAACTTGCGATATCCGCTTCCTGCCGTTGGAGATAAACTGAGTAGGTGGCCTCGATCTCCATTTGACCCGCAATGGCCAAATCCATCTCCGCGAGCTGAGGCCAGACGCCCGTGAGGTCGCTCATGGCTACGTCTGCGCGCGAAAGCAGCTCGAAAGCACTGCGGCGAACGCCATCCCGGTTCACATGCAGTCCCTTCGCTGCAGCCTCAGAAGGGGACACGTTCAGCTGCTCCAGAAGCGCGCGGGCTGCGTCAAGGGCATCCTTCTTGGCAGCCCAGGCTTGAGCCCTCTCCGCACCGACGCACCCCAGTGCGAGCCCTTTCTCGGTAAGCCGTTGATCGGCATTATCCGAACGGAGCGCTAGGCGGTATTCCGCGCGCGACGTGAACATCCGATAGGGTTCCGACACACCCCGTGTGACGAGATCATCGATCATCACGCCAATATATCCCTCGGCCCGATCGAAGACGATTTGCGAACCGCCCGCAGCCGTTCGAGCCGCATTTAATCCAGCGACGAGTCCCTGCGCCCCGGCTTCTTCATAACCCGTCGTTCCATTGATCTGACCGGCAAGGAAGAGCCCCGCGATACGCTTCGTCTCGAGGCTGGCCTGTAATTCCCGCGGATCGACATAATCATATTCGATCGCGTAGCCGGGCCGGACCATTCGCGCCCTCTCCAGACCGGGAATGGTGCTCATCACCTGAGCCTGGACCTTTTCTGGGAGCGAGGTGGAAATCCCGTTCGGATAGATCGTGCTGTCGTCCAGTCCCTCCGGCTCCAAAAAGATCTGGTGGCTTTCCCGCTCGCGGAATCGCACCACCTTATCCTCGATAGAAGGGCAATACCGCGGTCCGCGGCTGGCAATTTGCCCGGAAAAGACGGGAGCGTCGGCCAGATTGGCTGCGATCACATCATGTGTCGCCTGTGTCGTGCGGGTGATGTGACAATCGATCTGAGTATTTGGCAGAACATCGGTCAGCGTTGAAAACGGAACCGGGGATTCATCTCCCGGCTGGGGCTCCAGCACCGCAAAGTCAATTGTTGTCCCGTCCAGCCGTGGGGGAGTGCCGGTTTTCAGACGGCCCACTGCGAACCCCGCAGATTTAAGGGTTTTGGACAGTCCTAACGAGGGCGGCTCCCCAACCCGACCCGCCGGCCATGTCTCCTGTCCGATATGGATCACGCCTGACAAAAACGTGCCTGTAGTCAGCACGACTGATCCGGTTCCGAATCGACATCCGTCGGCCAACAGAACGGCCTGGACCTGCCCGTCCTTCACCTCAAGATCATCAACCTCACCCTCGATGACTATAAGATTTGTTTGTCTCGCGACTGCGTCCTGCACCGCCCTCGCATAAAGCTTACGGTCTGCCTGAGCCCTAAGGCCCTGAACAGCCGCGCCCTTCCGTCGGTTCAGCAGTCGGAATTGAATACCGCCCAGATCTGCGGCGCGCCCCATGATCCCATCGAGGGCATCGATTTCGCGGACAAGATGCCCCTTTCCCAACCCACCAATTGCCGGGTTGCAGGACATAGCTCCAATCGTGGAGGGATTCGTGGTTATCAGCGCCGTTGACGCGCCCATTCGTGCGGACGCGCAGGCAGCCTCACAGCCAGCATGCCCACCGCCAACCACGATCACGTCGAAAGAATGTTTCACGTGAAACATCTATTTTCCGATACAAAAAGTTCCGAACACCACGTCGAGGAGGTCTTCTACGTCCACTCGCCCGGAAATACGACCCAGAGCACTCGCGGCAAGGCGCAATTCTTCGCCTATCAGATCTGATTCTTTCAAGGATATGGCTCGATCCAACGCGCTTCCGGCTTCGGCAAGCGCTAGCCGATGGCGTTGGTGTGTCACGATCGCATTCTCGGCGGAAGCAAAATTGGTTTTCACCCAACCTGTGAGCGCATCCAATAAGTCGGCCACCCCGGCACCTGTCTGGGCCGAGATATTGAAGCCATCGGCAGACGATCTCGCCAAATCGATCTTGTTCGTAACCTCCCAGATCGGCGCATCACTGAGCAATCGATCCGGCTGCGAATCAATTGCTGAAGAGTCGCGAAACCACAAAACGAGGTCGGCCGAGGCGGCTCTTCCCCGTGCTCGATTGAGCGCTTCCCTTTCCACGGGATCGCTGGTCGCCCTGAATCCTGCTGTATCGATCAAGACGGCGGGGTAACCGTCGAGATCCAGGGCGACCTCGATCATATCGCGTGTCGTTCCCGCATGGGGCGTCACAATCGCAACCTCCCTCTGCGCCACGCGATTGAGAAACGTCGATTTGCCAGCGTTCGGCGGGCCGGCGATAACAATTGTGGCACCCGTGCGCAGGCGTTCACCCCCCGGCAAGGCGATCACATCACGAAGATTTCCCAGCAATCCGTGCGCGACGTCACGGGCGCGTTCGACCAATCCGGTGGGAACGTCGCCCTCATCGGGGAAATCGATATCGGCTTCGATCAAGGCCATCGCCTCGATGAGCTGCGTTCTCCAGCCTTCTGCCAAGCGTCCGATCCCGCCTTCCAGGCCGCGCAATGCCTGTCTTCTCTGGGCCGCGGTTTCCGATGCAAGAAGATCGGCGAGGGCTTCTGTCTCGGCAAGATCCATCTTGCCAGCTTCGAATGCGCGCCGGGTAAATTCGCCCGGTTCCGCCGGCCGAACCCCTGCCATGGATCCAAGCGCATCCAGGAGACCGGCAACAACGGCCGGGCTGCCGTGCACGTGAAATTCAGCAACATCCTCGCCTGTGAAGGATCGCGGTTTTGCAAAACAGATCAGGAGGGCACGATCCAGAGCCTCGCCGGTTCTCCCGTCGCGCAAGGTCGCGTTCGTGACCCTTCGCTCCGCCGGCACATCGCCGGCGAGGGATTGGACGCACGCAAAGGCTTTGGAGCCGGAAACGCGGACAATGGCTATTCCGGCCCGCCCGGCGCCGCTCGACAGCGCAAAGATCGTATCTTCGGTTCGCAATTCCGTCTCCGCGACCTAACTAGAGTTCGGCTTCGTTCAGGAGGATCCGCCAGTGCCCGCCCACCGTCTGCGTGCCGAGACAAGCCCTTATCTACGCCAGCATGCCGACAATCCGGTGGATTGGTGGCCCTGGGGACCGGAGGCTCTGGCCGAAGCACAACGGACCGGGCGGCCTATCCTGCTGTCGGTTGGCTATGCCGCCTGCCATTGGTGCCACGTCATGGCCCATGAGAGCTTCGAAGATCAGGCAACCGCAGAGGTGATGAACGAGCTCTACGTCAACATCAAGGTCGACCGTGAAGAAAGGCCCGATGTTGACCAGGTCTATATGGCCGCCCTCCACGCCATGGGCCAGCAAGGCGGATGGCCGTTGACCATGTTTCTGACCTCCTCCGGAGAGCCTTTCTGGGGAGGAACCTATTTTCCCAAGACGTCCGCATATGGCCGGCCAGGCTTCGTAGATGCGCTACGAGGCGTCGCCGCGACATATCGGGAGCGGAGCGCGGACGTCGCCCACAACGCCGAACTGATCCGAAGCCGTATTGCGAAAGAGGATGGCGGAGCGTCCGTTGATCTGTCACGGGCCGACCTTGATTCGGTCGCGCAGCAGCTTGCGGGCGCCATAGATCCTGTTCATGGCGGATTGAAGGGCGCGCCCAAATTCCCGAGCCCGTCATTGCTGGAATTTCTATGGCGCGCCGGTGAGCGGACGGGTGACGATCGGTTTACAGACCTTGCCGTGCATACTCTCGACCGCATTTGCCAGGGCGGCATCTACGATCATATCGGAGGCGGCTTCGCCCGGTATTCCGTCGATGCCGAATGGCTGGTCCCTCATTTCGAAAAGATGCTCTACGACAACGCCCAGTTGATCGAGCTGTTGGTCCTCGCCTGGCGTAAGACCGGACGAGACCTGTTTCGTCGCCGAATCGAAGAGACAATCATCTGGTTGGAGCGGGAAATGCTTCAGTCCGGCGGCGCATTCGCGTCGAGCCTGGACGCCGATTCCGAAGGGCACGAAGGCCGATTTTACGTCTGGCGTAAAGAAGAGATCGAAAAAGTACTGGGTAGCGACGACTCAGCCCGGTTTACCGGAGCCTACGACATCACCGATATCGGAAACTGGGAAGGCGTTTCGATCCCGAATCGATCCGCGGTTCGCTATGAAGATCGTGAGGACGAACAGCTTTCAGCGCTCAGGCTCAGGCTCCTTGAAGCGCGCGAACGACGCGTTCGGCCTGGTCTCGATGACAAGGTCCTCGCGGATTGGAACGGCTTGACCATCTCCGCGCTGGCACGTGCCGGGCATGCGTTGGACCGACCGGATTGGATCACGCGGGCGGAAACCGCTTTTTCTTTCGTGGCCGAATCGATGTCGCGCAACAATCGCCTCGGTCATTCCTGGCGAGACGGCCAACTCGTGTTTCCGGGTTTTGCGACGGATCTCGCGGCGATGGCGCGTGCCGGACTCGCCCTTGCCGAAACCACCCGGAAACCGGCCTATCTCCGGCAGAGCATCGAATGGCTGGATCGCCTCCATGGCCATCATGCCCGATCTAAGGGTGGCTATTTCCTCTCGGCGGACGATGGCGAAATGCTTCTCATCAGGCCTGCGGCGAATCAGGACGAAGCAACGCCAAGCGCCTCCGGCGTTGCCGCCGCAGCCTTGATCCGAGCCGCGATTCTAACCGGCGAAGACCGGCACGGCGAACGTGCCGATACCATCCTGCAATCCTTGGGCGCCACAGCCGCAAAGAATGTGTTCGGGCACCTCTCCGTATTGAACGCCTTGGATCAGCGCATCGCTGGCCTTGAAATCCTCATCGTCGGCCAAGAAGCCGATGAACTTCGCCGCGAGGCTGAGAAGCTGTCTTTCACGACCGCAATTGTTCGTTGGATTGAGGACGTGACAAGCGTCCCTGAAAGCCACCCGGCTTATTCCCTTGCCCAAACGGGGGGTCAGGCACGCGCCATCATTTGCGCCGGACAGGTCTGCTCCCGTCCAATCACGGATGCCACCCAACTCGTCCCGCTGGCGTGGCGAATGAGGCAGGGTCAGGATTTACCATCCGCCTGACAAAATAAAACGGGCCCGAATCGATCGGGCCCGTTGGATGTCGCGACCGTTTCGACACGATTACGTGTTCATCGAATCGAAGAACTCGGAATTCGTTTTCGTCTGGCGCATCTTGTCGTTGAGGAATTCGATGGCATCGACCGTGCCCATCGGATTGAGGATGCGGCGCAGGACATACATCTTCTTGAGAATGTCCGGAGCAACCAGGAGCTCCTCCTTGCGGGTGCCCGAGCGGGTGATGTCCATTGCCGGGAAGACGCGCTTGTCCGACACCTTGCGGTCGAGAATGATCTCGGAATTGCCGGTGCCCTTGAACTCCTCGAAAATCACCTCATCCATGCGGCTGCCGGTGTCGATCAGGGCGGTAGCGATGATGGTCAGCGAGCCGCCTTCCTCGATATTACGGGCGGCGCCGAAGAAGCGCTTCGGGCGCTGCAGGGCATTGGCATCGACACCGCCGGTCAGCACCTTGCCGGAGGACGGCACGACCGTGTTGTAGGCCCGACCGAGACGCGTGATCGAATCCAGCAGGATGACGACATCACGGCCATGCTCGACAAGCCGCTTGGCCTTTTCGATGACCATTTCGGCCACTTGAACGTGGCGAACAGCCGGCTCGTCGAAGGTAGAGGAAACGACCTCGCCCTTCACCGTCCGCTGCATATCGGTGACTTCTTCCGGACGCTCGTCGATCAGAAGCACGATCAGATAGCATTCGGGATGATTGGTGGTGATCGAACGGGCGATGTTCTGCAGCAGCATCGTCTTGCCGGTGCGCGGCGGTGCCACGATCAGGCCGCGCTGGCCCTTGCCGATCGGAGAGACGATGTCGATCACGCGGGCCGATTGGTCGCGGATCGTGGGATCCTGGATTTCAAGCTTCAGCCGCTCGGACGGATAGAGCGGAGTGAGGTTGTCGAAATGAACCTTGTGTCGGGCCTTCTCGGGGTCCTCGAAATTGAGGGTATTGACCTTAAGAAGCGCAAAATAGCGCTCGCCTTCCTTGGGACTGCGAATATGCCCTTCGACGGTATCGCCGGTTCGCAACGAAAATCGCCGGATCTGAGAGGGCGAGACGTAGATATCGTCCGGCCCCGGCAGATAGTTCGCGTCCCAGGAACGCAGAAACCCGAAACCATCCTGGAGAACCTCGACGACGCCGCCGCCGATGATCTCATGATCGCGCGCCGCATGCTGCTTGAGAATGGCGAACAGCAATTCCTGCTTGCGCAGCGTCGAGGCATTCTCGACTTCGAACTCATCGGCAAGCGCCAGCAATTCCTGCGGCGATTTCTTTTTCAGGTCCTGAAGCCTGATCTCCATCGGAGAACTTTCAATGACGTGGTCGCCGAAGCGACAAAGGTGGGAGGCGGAAGAGCAGAGTGCCGGATGAGACTGGGCGCGATCTGCCCCGGTTCATCTGAAGCCAGAGGTTTCAGAAACGTCCGAATGCATCCACCTGCTAGGAGATGCTTTTAGCAATAAGGATTCGGCCCACAACCCGCAAGTGCCGTTTTCGTGATTTTAGAACGGCTTTACCACGACCAGGATGACGATCAGCACGAGTGCCACAGTGGGGACCTCGTTCAGAAACCGATAAAATCCCGCCGTTCGGGTGTTGCCGTCACTGGCGAACTGCCGTGTCGTGCGTGCCAGAAAGCCATGATAACCGGACAGGATCAGCACCAGCAGAAACTTGGCGTGCATCCACCCTTCGCTGAAGGCGCCGATCGTTACGGCCAGCGCCAGTCCCAAGATCCAGCTGGCGATCATGGCCGGCGTGGCGATCGCCTTGAGAAGCCGGCGCTCCATAATCTTGAACGTGGCCGACGCGTCCGAGCCCGCCGCGACGCCGGAATGATAGACGAACAGCCGCGGCAGATAGAGCAGGGCGGCCATCCAGGCGATCACGGCCACGATGTGGAAGGCCTTCAGCCATGGATAATATTCGGCCATCACATCCCTCTGCGCACGCGCCGGACCAATTGCTCGACATGAGCGATCGGCGTTTCCTGCCGAATGCCGTGTCCCAGATTGAATACATGAGAACGATTCGAAAATCCCTCCAGGATGTCATCGACGGCGCGGTCCAATGCCGCGCCCCCCGCGACCAGAACGAGAGGATCGAGATTTCCCTGCGTCACGCGATCGGCCGGAAGCAATAGCGCCGCGCCTGAGGGGCTCTCCGCCGTATCGAGGCCGATCGCCACGCCAGGCACACCTTCCCCGAAGCGCTGGAGTTTCGAACCCGCGCCCCGTGGAAAGGCAATGATCGGAACGGTTGGATGAAGCGCCCGAAGGCGCGCCACGATCTCGGCCACTGGGCGGATGCACCAGTGCTCGAACTCGCGGGGCGGCAATTCCCCTCCCCAACTGTCGAAGATCTGCACGGCTTCCGCGCCGGCCTCGATCTGTCCTGCCAGATGCTCGACCGAAGCATCAATCAACCGCCGCATCAGCTGATCGAAACCCTGCGGATCGCGCAGCGCCCAAAGTCGGGCTTCCGCATGATCCTTCGATCCTCCGCCAGCAGCGATGTAGGTCGCGACTGTCCAGGGCGCACCGACAAACCCGATAAGCGCCACCTCGGTTGGCAGAGAGGTCCGGATTAATCGGATCGCGTCATAGACCGGTTTCGTCTTTGACGAATCGAGTTCGTTTCGCAGTCGGCCAAGCTCCGCCGCATCCCGGATGACCTCGAGCTTCGGGCCTTCGCCTTCCAGAAATTGAAGCCCGAGTCCGAGCGCGTGCGGGATGATCAGGATGTCCGAAAACAGGATTGCCGCATCGAAGCCGAACCGTCGGATGGGCTGGAGCGTAACCTCGGCCGCGAATTCCGGATTGTAGCAAAGGTCCAGAAACGACCCGGCCTCCGCCCGTAGGGCACGGTATTCCGGCAGGTAGCGGCCGGCCTGGCGCATCATCCAGAGAGGAGGGGTGTCGAGAACCTCTCCCGCAAGGACCCTCAGGAACGGCTTGGCCGATTGCGCGCTTAACCCAATATTTACCAAGGTTTTTTCTTCTTTTAGTTGTTTGTTTCAGGGCTCTTTAGCGGCGTTCCGGAGGGTCCACAAGAAACCCACACAGGACGCTCGTCAGCGACGATGCTCCGGCCAGAG
Organism: Terrihabitans aquatilis; assembly: GCF_052542005.1. Lineage (NCBI taxonomy): Bacteria > Pseudomonadati > Pseudomonadota > Alphaproteobacteria > Hyphomicrobiales > Terrihabitans > Terrihabitans aquatilis. The sequence continues at coordinate 749,417 of NZ_JBOCUO010000002.1, forward strand.
ATTGAGACGGCATTTCTCACCGTTCTTCACAGAACCCTCTCCCGACTTCATCCACCGCGCCTTGTCTGTTGATGACTTGAGCCAAAACCCCCAGACTGGCAGAAGGATCCCGATCCTCGGCCGGCTGTCCACAGATGCCCTGCCGCCCTGTTAATAATACGTTAACCAAATCGTGCGGCATGAGCGACCTCGCCCACCCTCTCTGGATAGAGCCCTGGCCGCTGGTGTTGGCATCCGCCAGCCTTTCGCGCGCCCAAATGCTCAGAAGTGCGGGGATTCCGATCCTCTGCGCACCGGCTGATCTGGACGAGCGCACGGTCGAAGCGCCCTTGGTGGCGGCCAAATCGCCACCGCCGGATATCGCGCTGGCCCTTGCGGCAGCCAAGGCGCTGCATGTCAGCGAGCGTTTTCCAGGGCGTTTTGTTCTTGGGGCCGATCAAATCCTCGCGGCCGGGAATGAACTCTTCAACAAGCCCGACGGCCTGGCCGCCGCGCGCCGCCAGCTTCTGAAGCTCCGGGAACGCGAACATCGGCTGATCTCGGCCGCGGTGCTCGTCGTCGATGGCGTGGTGATCGAGCGGGTCTGGGATCAGGCCATCCTCGAGATGAGGGCCTTCAGCGAGGAATTTCTGGATCGCTATCTGGCCTTCATGGGCGACCGGATCGGCAGCAGCGTGGGCGGCTATCAGATCGAGAACGCCGGCGTGCATTTGTTCAGCCGCGTCGAGGGCAACCACTTCACCATTCTCGGTCTGCCGCTCCTCTCATTGCTCGATCGTTTTCGCGCGCGGGGTCTGATCCTCGAATGAACATTGCACCTCGGGCCTGCGTCATCGGCTGGCCGATCAACCATTCACGCTCGCCCTTGATCCACTCCCATTGGCTCGATCGGCACGATCTTGCCGGATCCTATGTGCGCCACGCGGTGGAGCCGACGTCCCTGCCGACCTTCGTGAGCGAGCTTCGCCAGGGCCGCTTCGTCGGATGCAACGTCACGGTGCCGCACAAGGAGGCGATCATGCCTCTCCTTGACGAAGTGACACCGACCGCGCGCAGCATTGGGGCCGTGAACACGGTTTGGCGTGAGAACGGCAGGCTGATCGGGGGCAACACCGATACCGATGGGTTTCTCGCAAATCTCGATGAGCTTGTCCCGGAATGGGACAGATCCCCCTTGCAGGCGGTGATCTTGGGCGCAGGCGGCGCTGCCCGCGCGCTGGCATATGGGTTGAAAGCGCGCGGCGCCGACAATGTCGCCGTGGTCAACCGGTCGAAGCCACGGGCCGATGCAATCTCAGCTGATCTCGGCGAACCCGTTCAGGCATTCGCCTGGGAAGAACTGCCGGATCTTTTGAAGAACGCAACCTTCCTCGTGAATGCGACAAGCCTTGGAATGCAGGGGCAGCCACCCCTCGACATCGATCTTGGCCCGCTTCCAAAAGCCGCCGTGGTCAGCGACATCGTCTATGTGCCCTTGAAGACGCCGCTTCTTAAGGAGGCCGAGATTCGCGGGCACCGCACGGCGGAAGGCCTCGGCATGCTTCTCCATCAGGCGGTTCCCGGTTTCGAGAAATGGTTCGGTATCAGGCCAAAGGTCACGGGCGAGCTGCGCGCGATCGTTGAAGCCGAAATCTTGGGACAGGCAGGGTGATTGTCCTCGGCCTCACAGGCTCTATCGGCATGGGAAAAACCACCGTGGCGGCGATGTTCGCGGCGGAGGGCGTTCCTGTCTTCGAAGCGGATGCGGCGGTGCATGCCCTTTACCGTGGTGCCGCAGCGCCTCTTATCGAACAGGCGTTCCCTGGCACGGTTCGTGAAGGTGTGGTTGATCGTAGGGCTCTTTCAGCCGCGGCGCTCGGCAAGCCGGAAGCACTGAAGCGGCTCGAAGGTCTCGTCCATCCCTTGGTGCGTCAGGCAGAGACCGATTTTATCGAGGCTGCGCGCGAGGCGGGTTCATCCTTGGCCGTGATCGACATCCCGCTTCTGTTTGAAAAAGGCGGGGCGGACCGCTGCGATGCCATCCTCGTGGTCTCGGCGCCGACGGAGGTCCAGCGCGCGCGGGTGCTGGCGCGACCGGGCATGAATGAGGAGAAGTTTGCTGCCATACTCGCCCATCAGATGGCGGATGAGGAAAAACGCCGCAGGGCCGACGCCGTGATCGATACGGGAACGGGCCTGGACGACACGCGCAAAGCTGTGAAGCGGCTGATTGCGCGGTACAGCCTGCCCGCCGATGATGATAAGACGCTCTGAGGGAAGCAGGGCCGATGCGAGCGATCATCTTCGATACCGAAACGACGGGCCTCGAGCACCACAAGGGTGATCGGGTCGTCGAGATCGGCTGCGTCGAGATCCTCAACATGATCGCGACGGGGCAAACCTATCACGTCTACATAAACCCCGAGCGCGACATGCCTGAAGAGGCGTTCCGGGTGCATGGCCTGTCAGCGGAATTTCTCGCAGGCCACAAATGCTTCCATGAGATCGTCGACGATTTCCTGGCGTTCGTCGGCTCGGATACGAAACTCATCGCCCATAACGCGAGCTTCGATTTCGGCTTCCTCAATGCCGAACTGACACGGTGCGGCAAGCCCATCCTTCATCCGGACCGGATGGTGGATACCTTGTCCCTGGCGCGGCGTAGGCACGGCTTTGCCTCGAACCGCCTCGACGATCTGTGCGCACGTTATGGCATCGACAATTCGCACCGCACCAAGCACGGAGCCTTGCTCGATGCCGAATTGCTGGCGGAGGTCTATGCCGAATTGATGGGGGGCCGACAGGCCAGCCTCGGCCTGTCCGTCACGGGTCGGCGTTCATTCGGCGATGGCACCTCGTCCATCGGGCAGCGCCCGATCGCCTTGCCGCCACGCCTCACGGCCGATGATCTGGCCGCGCATGCGGCCTTCATCTCCACGCTGGGTGGAGAGGCTATCTGGGGCGCCTATGAGACGCCCCTGAGCGACGCAGCCGAATAGAAGCGATCAGCTGAGGGTCGGCGAGCCGGCCTGGGCCGTCACGCGCTGGCGATACAGAGCCGCGAAATCGATCGGGTCCAGCATCAAGGGCGGGAAGCCGCCATTGCGCACCGCATCGGCAATGATCTGCCGTGCGAACGGGAAGAGAAGGCGCGGGCATTCGATCAGCGCCACCGCACCCTTGCTGTCGTCGGGCACGTTCTCGATGCGGAAGGCGCCTGCATAGACCAGTTCGAACTGGAAGACGGTATCGGCGCCTTCGCCGGCGCGGCCTTCGATCTTCAGCTCGACCTCGACATCGTTCTCCGAAAGGCCACGCGCGTTCACGTTTACGTTGACCTGGATGTTCGGGCTCTGGCCCTGAGCGCGCAGGGAATTCGGCGCGTTGGGGTTTTCGAAGGAGAAATCCTTGACGTACTGCGCCAGCACGGAGAGGGAAGGAGCCGCATTCTGTTCCGGTGCGCCGTTGCTCGTGGCCATGTCACATCCTCGTTGTTCGGCCCCTGTCCGGCCGAGGGGCTGGCTAGCACACCGCTTCTTGCTGCCGCAAGCGCGGGTGGACGGCAGGCCGCGCCCTATGCTCTAAGATTGCTGGATCCGCGGGACGTTCCGACGGCGAAAGCTGGCGCCTGCCCGGTCCGCGCCCATATATTCGGGCTGAGTGCCACACCTGCTCAAGGTCAATTCGCGACGTGTTCGATATCTACACCGTCATCTTCCTCGTTCTGGCCGTATTCATTTTCCTGCGGCTGCGTTCGGTCCTCGGTACGCGGACCGGCAATGAACGCCCGCCGACCGATCCCTTCGCCCGCCGCGAGGCCCCGCCGGAAACGAGCGCCAACGAAAACGTCGTCAAGCTGCCGCTGCCCGAGGGTGCCGACGAGGACGATGCCACGCCGCGCCGGCGCTGGGACGGTGTGGTGTCGGAAGGTCACCGCGCCGAAGCGGGCCTCGACGCCATCGTCGAGAAGGATCCGTCCTTCGATGGAAAGATGTTCCTCGAAGGCGCGCGCGCTGCCTATGAGATGATCGTCACATCCTTCGCGTCGGGTGACACGAAGATGCTCAAGACCTTGCTGGCAAAGGACGTCTACGAAAGCTTCGCTGCGACGATCGCCGATCGCGAGCGCCAGGGTGAAACCGTCGAATCCAGTTTCGTGGCCGTCGGCAAGGCGGAAATCCAGGAAGCCGAGCTGGCGGGCAATCAGGCGCAAATCGGCGTTCGTTTTGCGTCCCAATTGATCACTGTCACCCGCGATAAATCGGGCAACGTCATCGACGGCAGCCCCGAGACGGTGACGGAAGTCATCGATCACTGGACCTTCGCGCGCGACGTCACCTCTCGGGACCCGAACTGGAAGCTCATCAGCACCGAGGCGGCGTGATTTCCGCCATCCGTATGGCGGCGGCTGCGTTGCTTGCCGTCATCGCGGGGTCCATTCCGGCAGCGGCGCAGCAGGTGGTTGGCGCCGACCTCACCCCCACCGCGTTCGAGGCTCTTCCGGACTGGGCGGCGGACGATCACCCGGCGGCATTCGAGGTTTTTCGCAAGAGCTGCGCCAAGCCGGTGTCGCCAACGCCGGTGATGAAGGGCCGCTCTCTCCGCGCGCCGTGCCAGGTGGCGCAGGCTCTTGGTCGGGCCGACAAAGCCTCTGCGCGGACCTTCTTCGAGCAGCACTTTCAGCCCTTTCGCGTCCGTCCGCCATCGGGCGCCGGCTTCCTCACCGGCTATTATGAACCGGAATTCTCCGGATCGCGCCGTCGAAACGCGCGTCACGTGGCACCCCTCCTGGCCATGCCGAAGGCGCTGCCGAAACCGGCACCGGATCGCGGGGCCATCGAGGCCGGTGCCTTGAAGAACACGGCGCAGCCGCTCGTATGGCTCGATCCCGTGGATGCGTTCTTCGTTCACATCCAGGGTTCGGCCCGCATTCGCATGGAGGACGGTTCGGTTCTCCGCGTTGCCTTTGCCGGTCGAAACGGGCTGCCATTTACGGCCATCGGCAAGATCCTCGTCGATCGTGGCGAACTCACGCGCGAAGAAGTCAGCATGCAGACCATCCGCGCCTGGATGCTGGCCCACCCTGCAGAAGCACCGGCGCTCATGCGGCAAAATCGCTCCTACATCTTCTTCCGGATCGATTCGCGTGAGGGAAGCCAAGGCCCGCTGGGTGCGCAGCAGGTGCCGCTGACGGCCGGCCGCAGCCTGGCGGTGGACCGTGCGGCCTGGCAATTGGGGCTGCCGGTGTGGATTTCGGGGCAACTCCCTGTCGGCAATGGCGAAGCGCAGATCAGCCGCCTGATGGTCGCGCAGGATACGGGCGCGGCGATCAAGGGGCCTGCGCGGGGCGATATTTTCGTCGGGTCCGGGGATGCGGCCGGGCACATCGCCGGCCTCACCAAGCACCCGGCTGATTTCGTGGTGCTTCTTCCGCGCGGCTCGCGATGAAAAGCGGGGTCTGGCGGCCCCGGCGGCGGCGTGAACTCACCTCGGAGGAAAAGGCGCTCTGGGAGAAGATCGCGGAAACCGTCACACCATTGAAGCCGCGCCGGCTCAAGCCTGCTGCCCACGAACCCACAAAGCTCCCCACCTCGGCTGAAAAAGAATCAGAGCCCGCTCAGACATCCAACAGCAAGTCGCGAGGTGCTCCACCGGACCAGAAGCGACCGGCTCCTTCCAAACCACCTGCGCCTCCTTTGGTTGGCCTCGAGCCCAAAATCGCCCGTACCCTGCGTCGTGGCGGGGAGGTCGATGCGCGGATTGACCTTCATGGCCTTCGGCAGGACGAGGCCCACGCCCGTCTGCGAACCTTCATTCGACAGGCGCAATGGCAGGGCGCGCGGGTGGTTCTCGTTATCACCGGAAAGGGCGCGCCTCTGCGCGACCAGCCCCTGTTTGAGGAACGCGGAGTGCTGCGCCGCAATGTTCCGATGTGGCTTGCCGAACCCGACCTGCGCGATGCCGTTCTCTCGGTCACGCCCGCAGCGCCTGCCCATGGCGGATCCGGCGCGCTCTACGTCCGCATCCGCCGCACACGTTAGGCTCAGAAGATCAGCTTCAGAACTCCGGTCACCACGAGAAGGCCGACGATGAAGATGAACGCGATGATCCAGAGCAGTACTTTCAGCATGTGCCGTCCCCGTGTTTGTACAGGTTAGACGCGGCACACGCTGCAACGTTCCAATCAACGTCTAAAGGACGAAGCGGGAGAGATCGGCGTTCTTCGCCAGGTCGCCGATGCGTGCTCGCACATAGGCCTCGTCGATGACGATGTGCTCACCCGTGCGGTCCGTAGCGGTGAAGGAGATCTCGTCCAGCACGCGCTCGAGGACGGTGGAAAGACGCCGTGCGCCGATGTTTTCGACCGTGGAGTTCACCTCCGCCGCCACATCGGCGATGGCATCGATGCCGTCATCGGTGAAGGTCACGGTCACGCCTTCCGTGCCCATCAGCGCAACCGTCTGCTTGATCAGGCTCGCTTCGGTCTCGGTCAGGATTCGGCGGAAATCCTGGCGCGACAATGGTTCCAGTTCGACGCGGATCGGCAACCGGCCCTGAAGCTCGGGCAGCAGATCGGACGGCTTCGACACATGGAACGCGCCGGATGCGATGAACAGGATGTGGTCGGTCTTCACCGAGCCGTGTTTCGTCGCGACCGTCGTGCCCTCGATCAGGGGCAGAAGATCACGCTGTACACCTTCGCGCGAGACATCGCCGCCGGAGCGGCCCTCACGCACCGCGATCTTGTCGATCTCGTCGAGGAAAACGATGCCGTTCTGTTCGACCGAGCGGATCGCTTCCTGAACCACCTGCTCCTGATCGAGCAGCTTGTCGGATTCTTCCGCCAGGAGGAGATCGTGGCTCTCCTTCACATTGACGCGGCGCGTGCGCTTCTGCCCGGCGCCGAGCTTGCCGAAAATGTCGCCGAGGGACATCACGCCGATCTGCCCGCCGCCCGGCATTCCGGGAATCTCGAAATTCGGCATCCCGCCGGCTCCCGCGCCCGAGGTCAGCTCGATCTCGATTTCCTTGTCGTCCAGCTCGCCGGCCCGCAATTTGCGGCGGAAGCTGTCACGCGTCGCCGGTCCGGAGCCCGGCCCCACCAGCGCATCGAGAACGCGCTCCTCGGCTGCCTGATGGGCGCGGGTCTGGACGTCCTTGCGGCGCGCCTCGCGGGTGAGGTTTATCCCGATCTCGACGAGATCCCGGATGATCTGCTCCACGTCGCGGCCGACATAGCCGACCTCGGTGAACTTCGTGGCCTCGACCTTGAGGAAGGGCGCATTGGCAAGGCGCGCGAGACGCCGCGAGATTTCCGTCTTGCCGACGCCGGTGGGGCCGATCATCAGGATGTTCTTCGGCAGCACCTCTTCGCGGAGGCCCTCGTCGAGCTGCAGCCGGCGCCAGCGATTGCGCAGGGCAATCGCCACCGCACGTTTGGCCTTGGACTGGCCTACGATGAAGCGATCCAGCTCGGAAACGATCTCGCGGGGGGAAAAATCGGTCATCTGGGTCTTTCGTGAATGCGGTCGTGGGCCGGATCAGGCTGCGTCGAGAACTTCGAGCGTGAGCTGATCGTTGGTGTAGACGCAGATCTCGGCGGCGATCTTCATGGATTTCCGCACGATCTCCTCAGCGGAAAGCTCGGTATCGACGAGCGCCCGGGCCGCCGCGAGGGCATAATTGCCGCCGGAGCCGATGGCAGCGACACCCCGCTCCGGCTCCAGAACGTCGCCCGTGCCGGTCAGCACCAGACTCGTCGACGGGTCGGCAACGAGCATCATGGCTTCCAGCCGGCGAAGATATCGGTCGGTCCGCCAATCCTTGGCGAGCTCGACGGAGGCCCGCAGCAATTGCCCCGGATATTGTTCGAGCTTGGCTTCCAGCCGCTCGAACAGGGTGAAGGCATCGGCGGTTGCGCCGGCAAAGCCGCCGATGACCGTGCCGCCCGCCAGCCGCCGCACCTTGCGGGCGGTGTGCTTCATCACGGTCTGTCCCATCGAGACCTGACCATCGCCGCCGATGGCGATCTTTCCGTTCTTGCGAACGTGGAGAATGGTGGTGCCGTGCCAGATTGTGCTGGTATCGCTCATGAACACTCCGAAAAACAGGCGTTCTATCTAAGGGCGCGGGCGCGTTCCGCAAAGGCTTGGGCCAGAACCATTGGCGCGGCGGGGGCTGGCCTGCTAAAGACGCGCCCATGACGCCCCGGTGACGGGGTTTTCATGCTTTGTGGTCCATTGATGGCCGCACGAAGTCAGGTATGCCCATGAGCCGCCGCGCCAACATCGTCCGCACGACGAACGAAACGAGCATCAATCTCTCCGTCGATCTCGACGGTTCGGGTCGGTCGAACATCTCGACCGGTGTGGGTTTTCTCGACCACATGCTCGATCTTCTCGCCCGGCACTCCGGCATCGATCTGGATGTCGACGCCACGGGTGACACGCACATCGATTTCCACCACACCACGGAGGATATTGGCATCGCGCTCGGGCAGGCGGTGCGGCAGGCGCTCGGCGACATGCGAGGCATCAATCGCTATGCGGACGTCGCGATGCCGATGGACGAAACGCTGACGCGAGTCGCGCTCGATATCTCTGGTCGTCCGTTTCTCGTGTGGCGCACGCAGTTCACGGCCGAGAAGGTCGGCGATTTCGACACCGAGCTGGTGCGCGAGTTCTTCCAGGGCTTCACCACCCATGCCGCGGTCACGCTGCATGTCGAAACCCCCTATGGTGTGAACGCCCACCACATCGCTGAATCCTGCTTCAAGGGTCTGGCGCGTGTGCTGCGCGTGGCGCTCGCGGTGGATCCGCGTGCGGAAAACCGCATTCCGTCCACCAAGGGCAGCCTCGGCGGCTGAGGTCTTCATGCGAATCTGGACCGTTCACGAGCCCCGCTCTGCCAAGAACGCCCTGGAGCGGGCGGATCGGCTCGTCGTCGTCAAGGACGGCTTTTCGTGGCTGGCCTTCTTTTTCTCGCTGCCCTGGCTGCTCTACAACCGGCTCTGGCTCGGCACGCTCATCTACCTTCTGGTCACGGCGGCAATCGGGTTGCTCGGCGCCTGGCTTCCGCTTGCCGGCGGCGCCGAATTTCTCCTCGGCATAATTCCGGCCTTGTATGCGGGCTTCGAGGGCAACGATCTGCGTCGTCGCAAACTGGCCCGACGGGATTTCGTCCAGGTGGCCAGCATCGCGGCGAAGAACGGATTGGCGGCCGAGACGGAATATTTCACCGTCAATCCACCCATTGCGGCAGTCGAGCAGGCGCCCGCGCCGAAGCTTCCGGACACTGGGCGTTTTGCGGCTGCGCTGCGTCCGCAGCCTGATAATTCCGTGCTCGGCCTCTTTCCTCAGCCGGGACCGTCGCGATGAGCGTCGTTCTCGTCGATTATGGCGCCGGCAATCTCCGCTCCGCCGCCAAGGCGCTCGAAGTGGCCGGCGCCCGCGATCTCGTCATCTCGTCCGATCCGGAAAAGGTCGCGGCGGCGGCCCGCATCGTGTTGCCGGGCGATGGCGCCTTTCCCGACTGCCGGCGCGGCCTGGCCGCGGTCGATGGCCTGAGCGAGGCGCTCGAAGAGGCCGTCCACACGCGCGGCGCGGCGTTCTTCGGCATCTGCATCGGCATGCAATTGCTGGCCACGCGCGGCGTGGAGCACGAAGGCGCCGACGGCCTCGACTGGATCCCCGGCGAGGTGGTGCGCATCACGCCTTCCGACGCGGCGCTCAAGGTTCCGCATATGGGCTGGAACAATCTGGAGCGCGACCGGGACCATCCCTTGCTGAAGGACGTGCCGCTCGGTCCGGACGGCTTGCATGCCTTCTTCCTGCACGCCTACCATTTCGTGCCGGCCGATCCGCAGGACGTGCTGGCGCACGCCGATTACGGCGGCCGCGTCACGGCCATGGTGGCGCGCGGCAATGTGGCGGGTACGCAATTCCATCCCGAAAAGAGCCAGCGCCTCGGCCTGACGCTCATTGCCAACTTCCTGAGGTGGACGCCGTGATCCTCTATCCCGCCATCGATCTGAAGCAGGGCAACGTCGTGCGCCTGAAGCAGGGCGACATGGACCAGGCCACCGTCTACGGGGTCGATCCGGGCGCAACCGCGCAGGAATTCGAGGAAGCCGGCTTTGAATGGCTGCACGTCGTCGATCTCGACGGTGCCTTCGCCGGCTCGAGTATCAACCTGAATGCCGTGGAAGCCATCCTGAAGTCGGTCAGCATGCCGGTGCAGCTCGGCGGCGGCATTCGCGACATGGCGGCTGTCGACACCTGGCTGGAGCGGGGCATCGCCCGCCTCATCCTTGGAACGGCGGCGGTGCGCGATCCGGACTTCGTGAAGGAAGCCGCGCGCACCCATCCCGGCAAGATCGCGGTTGGTGTCGACGCGCGCGATGGCCGCGTCGCCGTGGAAGGCTGGGCCGAGCTGTCGGAACTGACCTCGCTCGATCTGGCACGCCGCTTTGAGGATGCCGGCGTGGCTGCCATCATCTACACCGACATCTCGCGCGACGGCCTGCTGAAGGGCCTCGATTTCGACGGCACGCGCGCTTTGGCCGAGGCTCTGTCGATCCCGGTGATCGCCTCTGGCGGGCTCGCCTCGATCGAGGACGTGAAGCGCCTGCTCGAGCCCGAGAACCGGGCCATCGCCGGCGCCATCACCGGCCGTGCGCTCTATGACGGTCGGCTAGATCCGGCCGAGGCGATCGCCCTCGTGCGGGGAGCATCTGCCTGATGTCCCTCAAGGTTCGCGTCATTCCCTGTCTCGACGTCAAGGACGGCCGCGTGGTGAAGGGGGTCCGCTTCGTCGATCTGGTGGATGCGGGCGACCCCGTCGAGGCCGCCAAGGCCTATGATGCCGCGGGCGCGGACGAACTTTGTTTCCTCGACATCACCGCGAGCCATGAGGAGCGTGCGATCCTGCTCGATGTGGTGGCGCGCACCGCCGAGAACTGTTTCATGCCGGTCACGGTCGGCGGCGGCGTCCGCACCGTGGACGATGTGCGCAATCTGATGCTGGCTGGTGCCGACAAGGTCTCCATCAATTCCGCAGCAGTAGCGGATCGCGCCATCGTGGGCCGCGCGGCGGATAAATTCGGCGCACAGGCCATCGTCGTTGCCGTGGACGCGAAGAAGGTTTCGGGGCCAAACGAAGCCGACCGCTGGGAGATCTTCACCCATGGCGGTCGTCGCCCCACCGGCATCGATGTGCTGGACTACGCGCGCGACGTCGCGGCTTTGGGCGCCGGCGAAATCCTGCTGACCAGCATGGATTGCGACGGCACCAAGGACGGCTACGATCTTGCGCTGACGCGGGCCGTGGCCGACGCGGTGCCGGTGCCGGTCGTTGCATCGGGCGGCGTCGGCACGCTCGATCATTTCGTGGAAGGCGTGCGCGACGGCGGCGCCAGCGCGGTGCTTGCGGCGAGTGTGTTCCATTTTGGCACATTCACCATCGGCGAGGCGAAGGCTCACATGGCGCGCGGCGGCATTCCCGTCCGGCTCGATCCCTCCTGGCGGGAGAATCTCTGATGGCCGGTTTCACGCTCCATGATCTGGACGCATTGATCGCCCAGCGCGCCTCGGCGGACGCGGGCTCGTCCTATACGCGGCAATTGCTCGAAGCCGGTGTCGAGCGCTGCGGTAAGAAATTCGGCGAGGAAGCGTTCGAGGCCGTTCTGGCTGCGGCACTCGACGACAAGAGCGGCCTCACCAAGGAGGCTGCCGACGTGCTCTATCATCTTCTCGTGCTGCTGCGTCTGAAGGGCGTGCCGCTCGATGAGGTGATGGCGGAGTTGGAATCGCGCACGGCCCAGTCCGGCCTCGCTGAAAAAGCGGCGCGACGTGGATAGGAGGGCGAACAATATGGACATGCGCCCGGTCCGACCGAAATCCCATTATCGTACCTTCGCCCGTGAGGAATGGGCCAAGCTGCGTGCCGACACGCCAATGACGCTGACGGCTGAAGAGGTGGTGGGGCTGCGTTCGCTGGACGATCCCGTCGACCAGCGGGAGGTCGAGGAGATCTATCTCCCGATTTCCCGCCTGCTGGCCCTGTACGTCGAGGCGACGCAAGGCCTCTACAACGCGACACGGGCGTTTCTCAACACGCGCGGCGCTAAAGTGCCCTACATCATCGGCATCGGCGGGTCGGTGGCGGTCGGCAAGTCCACCACCGCGCGGCTGTTGCAGGCGCTTCTCAAGCGCTGGCCGAACATGCCGAAGGTCGATCTCGTCACCACCGACGGCTTCCTTCTGCCCAATGCGGTCCTGCAGCAGGAAGGCCTGATGCAGCGCAAGGGTTTCCCGGAAAGCTATGACCTTGCGGCGCTGCTCGCGTTCATGGCCGATATCAAAGCCGGCAAGGACCGCGTCGCCGCCCCGGTCTATTCGCATCTGACCTATGACGTGGTGCCGGGCGGCGAGGTCGTTGTCGATCGGCCCGACATCCTCATCCTGGAAGGTCTCAATGTCCTGCAGGCCGGCACGGTGCGAGCGGGTACGATGCCATTCGTCTCGGACTTCTTCGACTTCTCGATCTATCTCGATGCCGAGGAGGAGCTGATCCACGATTGGTATGTCAGCCGCTTCCAGCGCCTGCGCGACACGGCGTTCCGCGATCCGAATTCCTATTTCGAGCGTTATGCGAAGCTGCCGGCGGAAGAGGCGCGCCAGCTGGCCGAGGGCCTGTGGGACCGCATCAACCTGCCGAACCTGCGCGACAACATCCTGCCCACGCGCGGCCGCGCCAGCCTCATCCTGAAAAAGGGCGCCGACCACCGCGTCGAGGAAGTGAAGCTGCGGAAATTGTAGGGCGGCGCTGCCGTCTGCATCCTATCCGCGGATCATCCGCACCATGTCCTGCTGCGCCTTCAGCACGCTTTGCTGAGAGCTCTGCAATTGCTGAAGCTTGGCGTTGACCTCCTTCAGCACGGCGGGATCGGTCACCTGGAGGGCCGGCCCGGATATCGTGATGACGGATTTGTGCTGCTCCAGATACGCCCCGAGATCGAGCGCCTGGGTGAAGACCGTCTCCAGCACCGGCACGATGCTCTTGAAGGTCGCCGCAGGCTGCGTCACCGAGCGCTCGTAGGCCTGATCGTAGACGGGCTTGAGGTCGTCCGGCTGGTCCAGTCCCGCATGCGCGGTGTCGGCCTTGGCCAGCGACCCGTCCAGCGCGGCGGCCATCTGGTTGATGGTCGTCCGGGCGATTTCGATATCGCCTTTTCGGGTCACCAGCTCGCCCGCCGAGGTGAAGCCGCCTTTGCGCATGGCCTCGTTGACCTTCGGCGAGACGCTGTCGTTCATCGCTGTGTGGAAATCGGTGATGACGGCATAGTGCGCCGCATAGGAACCGAAGCTCTTTCGCTCGTCCTCGGTAAGCTGCGGCACGTGCAGGCCCGGTTTGTCGACGATGCGGGTTTGCAGGAATTGCGCGAAAGCCTTGCGGTGCTCGGCGTCGGAATCTCCGCACGAGGCGACGGCAAGGGCACCCAGCAGCGCGAAAGCCATCGTCAGTTTGCGCACAAGACGGGTCATCATCACTCTCCGTTCAGACGGTTCTCAGCCACGCGGCGCCAGCAGCACGATCGACGCTCCGACCACGCACAGCGCGGCGCCGGACATATCCCAGGCATCGGGCCTATGGCCCTCCACCGCCCAGAGCCACAACAGGGACGCGGCAATGTAAATGCCGCCATAGGCAGCATAAGCGCGTCCGGCGAAATCGCTTTCGACGAGGGTCAGCAGGGCTGCGAATGCGGCCAGCGCGGCGAGGCCGGGCAGCAGCCACCAGATCGGCTGATGAAGCCGTAGCCAGGCCCAGAAGGCGAAGCAGCCGGCGATTTCGCAGAGTGCGGCCGCGCCGTAGATCGCGAACGCCTTCATGCGTCGGCGAAGAAGCCGTTTTGCGTCGCGAGATCGGACAGGCTCGCCTGCGGACGCGGCCCCATATGCGAAAGGCATTCGGACGCGGCCAGCGCCCCCAGCCGAGCGGCTTCGCGGGGGGCCAGTCCCTTGGCGAGGCCGGTCAATACGCCGGCGGCAAACAGATCGCCTGCACCCGTCGCATCCACCACCCGCTCCACGGGGAAAGCGGCAACGGCAAAGGTTTCCTCGCGCGTCACGACAAGCGCACCCTTTTCGCTGCGGGTCACGATCGCCTGTCGCGCGTCATTGCGCAGCGCGACGACGGCGGTGTCGAAATCAGCGGTTTCGTAAAGCGCCTTCAACTCATGCTCGTTGGCGAACAGGAGATCGACCCGGCCGGAGCGGATGAGGTCGAGGAATTCCGGCCGGTGCCGCTCCACGCAGAACAGGTCCGACAGGGAAAGTGCGACCTGGCGGCCGGCTTCGTGAGCAATGTCGGCCGCGCGCCGGAAGGCTTCCTTCGCCTGCGGCGGGTCCCATAGATAGCCTTCGAGATAGATCGTGCCGCTGGCGCGCACGATCTCGGCGTCGACATCCTCCGGGCCGAGATGCTGGCTCGCGCCGAGGAAGGTGTTCATCGTGCGCTCGCCATCCGGCGTCACCAGAATGGTGCAGCTGGCCGTTGCGGGCCCGGAATTGGCGGCCCGCGTGTCGTAATGCACGCCCACGGCGCGGATATCGTGGGCGAAACTGTCGCCCAAGGCGTCGTCGCGCACCTTGCCGATGAACGCTGCTCGGCCGCCCAGCGAGGCGATGCCCGCGCAGGTGTTCGCCGCACTTCCGCCCGAAACAAGGATCGTGGGGCCGATCTTCGCGTAGAGATCCGCGGCCCGCGCCTCGTCGATCAGCGTCATGCTGCCCTTGTGCAGACCCTCGCGGACAACGAGATCGTCCTCGACGCGGGCGAGAACGTCGATGATGGCGTTGCCGAGGCCGAGAACGTCGTAGCGGGTCGAGGGCATGGGTATCTCCGGAAGGGTCGGGCAGGCTTAGCCGCCGGGCTTGCGCGCTGCAAGCGGGGTTGCGATAACCCGCGCCTCTTTCGGGACGTTGATGTTATGGCCATTTTCCAGCCGCGCGTATTTTCGGGCGTTCAGCCCACCGGCAATCTCCACCTCGGCAATTATCTCGGCGCGATCTCGCGCTTCGTGGCGCTCCAGCACCACCACGAATGCCTCTATTGCGTGGTCGACCTGCATGCCATCACCGTGGCACAGAAGCCCGACGAGCTGAGGCACACCATCCGCGAGGTGGCTGCCGCCTTCATCGCCTGCGGCCTTGATCCCGAGAAGAGCATCATCTTCAACCAGAGCCAGGTGCCGCAGCACGCCGAACTGGCCTGGATCTTCAATTGCGTGGCCCGCATCGGCTGGCTCAACCGCATGACGCAGTTCAAGGAAAAGGCCGGCAAGGATCGCGAGAATGCGTCCATCGGACTCTACGATTACCCCGTGCTGATGGCGGCCGACATCCTCGTCTACAAGGCCACCCAGGTGCCGGTAGGCGAGGATCAGAAGCAGCATCTCGAACTCGCGCGCGACATCGCCCAGAAGTTCAACAACGACTTCGCCGAGAGCATTGCCGCCAAAGGCTATGGCGAGGCCTGCTTCCCCCTGCCCGATCCGCTGATCACCGGGCCGGCCACGCGTGTGATGAGCCTGCGCGACGGCTCCAAGAAGATGTCGAAATCGGACCCCTCCGACAATTCCCGCATCAATCTCACCGACGACGCCGACACCATCGCCGCCAAGGTGCGCAAGGCCAAGACCGATCCGGAGCCGCTGCCGTCCGAGGTCGAGGGCCTCAAGGCGCGGCCCGAGGCCGACAACCTGGTCGGCATTTTCGCGGCCCTGTCGGACACGACCCGTGAAGCGGTGCTGAACGATTTCGGCGGTGCGCAATTCTCCGCGTTCAAGGCGGCGCTGGTCGATCTTTCGGTTTCAAAGCTCGGGCCCATCGGCGGCGAGATGAAGCGCCTGATGGCCGATCCGGATGCGATCGACGCCATCCTGCGCAATGGCGCCGAGCGCGCCGAGGCCATCGCCGCGAAGAACATGGCCGAGATCAAGGACATCGTGGGCTTCGTGCGCCGCTGATCTTTGCAATCGGCGGTGCCTTGCGCCATATCGGGAGGGCGAACGCCCCGTGCCTTGAACCCGGTGGCGAACGGAGACCGATATGTTCATTCAGACCGAAGCCACGCCAAATCCTGCCACCCTGAAGTTCCTGCCCGGCCGCGATGTGCTGCCCGGCGGCACGCTCGAGATCACCGACGCGCATGACGCGCCCTGCTCGCCTCTGGCGGAGCGGCTCTTCGGCATCACCGGGGTGCGCGGCGTGTTCTTCGGTTCCGATTTCGTGACGGTGACGAAGGCAGAAGGCGAAGACTGGCAGCATCTCAAGCCGGCCATTCTCGGCGCCATCATGGAGCATTATCTGCGCGGCGGGCCGCTTCTTGCCGAAGGCATAGCGGCCGACCACGGCGCGGAGGAGGGCGAGTTCTACGAGCCGCAGGACGAGACCCTCGTCGCCACCATCAAGGAACTGATCGAAAGCCGGGTCCGGCCCGCCGTGGCGCAGGACGGCGGCGACATCACCTTCAAGGGCTTCCGCGAGGGTATCGTCTTCCTCAACATGAAGGGCTCCTGTGCCGGCTGCCCGAGCTCGACCGCCACGCTCAAGAACGGCATCGAGAACCTGCTGCGCCATTTCGTGCCCGAAGTGCAGGAAGTGCGTCCCGTCTGAGGGGCTTCCGGCGCAGTGCGATCTCGGCCAATGTGATGTCTGATTTTCGGGGCTGAGATCCAAAGTGCGCGTGCTGGCCATCGATACCTCGCTCACCGCCTGCTCGGTGGCGCTGCTCGACACCGACGAGGACATGGTGCTGAGCTGTGACAGCATGGACATGGAGCGCGGCCACGCCGAGGCCGTGCTTCCCATGATCCAGCGTGTACTGGTCAATCGCGAGGCTTTGGGCGACGTCGATCGGATCGCGGTCACCACAGGCCCCGGCAGCTTCACCGGCATTCGTGTCGGGCTGTCCGCCGCCCGCGGGCTCGGTCTCGTGTCCGGCATCCCATTGATCGGCATCACCACTCTTGCCGCTCTTGCCGCGCCCATCCTCGCGCTTGATGACGGGCGGGCGGTCGGCGCCGCAATCGACGCCCGCCATGGCCGTGTCTTCTTCCAGATGTTCTCGCCCAATGGCCGCAGCATGGTGCCGGCCCGCCTCCTCACCGCGAAGGATGCGGCGCGCATGGCCGGAGCCTCGCCCTTCCGGCTGGTCGGCTCCGGCTCGGCTCTTGTCGCCGAGGCGGCGAGCGGCGTGCAGCATGACATCGAGGCGGATGCCGCAATCCCTGATACCGTATGGGTGGCCCGGCTGGGCGCCGTTTCGGCCTTGCCCGACCGTCCGCCGCGTCCGGTCTATCTGCGCGCCGCCGATGCCAAGCCGCAGACGGCGGGACGCGTGGCGCGGGCCTGACGCCATGTTCGACTTCTTCGGAAAGCCGCAATGGCGCGTCGATCGCGCAGGCTCCCAACACGCGGCCGCGATTGCGGATCTGCATGCGGAAGGCTTCGCGCGGGGATGGAGCACCGCCGAAATCGAGGATCTTCTCGGTGACCGTGCGGTGATCGCGGATATCCTTCGCTCGGCCGCACAGAGCCCTTCCATCGACGGCTTCGCGTTGTCGCGCATCGCGGCCGACGAGGCCGAGCTTCTCTCCATCGCAATCGCGGCCCGGCAGCGCGGCAAAGGCGGCGCGACGCCTCTTCTCACCCGTCATCTCGCCCGGGTTGCGATGGCAGGCGTGCGGCGCGTCGTGCTCGAGGTCGACGAGGCGAACGCACCGGCCTGCGGGCTCTACAATCGCTTCGGATTCGAGCAGGTCGGCACAAGGCCGGCCTATTATGCGCGGCGCGACGGCACGCGCGGCACTGCCCTTGTCATGGCCCGCCGGCTTGGCTGAGACCGTGATCCGCGGCTAACATCGAAACGTAAATGCCTGGGAGCGGCAGTGTTGGACCCATCCTCCATCGAAGAGCAATGTGCCGAAAAGGGCATGCGCATGACCGAGCAGCGCCGCGTGATCGCGCGTGTTCTCGAAGGCGCCACCGATCATCCCGATGTCGAGGAATTGTACCGCCGTGCGTCCCGCGTCGATTCGCGGATATCGATCTCCACGGTCTACCGCACCGTGAAGCTGTTCGAGGATGCGGGCATTGTGGCCCGCCATGATTTCCGGGACGGCCGGTCCCGCTATGAGCCCGTGCCGGACGAGCACCACGATCACCTGATCGATCTGCGCAGCGGCAAGGTGGTGGAATTCCGCGACGAGGAGATCGAACGCCTCCAGGCCGAGATCGCGCGCCGTCTGGGCTTCAGGCTGATCGACCATCGCATGGAATTGTACGCCGTGCCGCTGAAGGACGAGGAGCGCTAGCCACCTCATGTCCGTCCCGGGAGCGATCGGGCGGATCGGCGCCCTGACGATGCTGAGCCTCGCCGGAATTCCAGTGCAATGGGCGCTGCTGAAGACCGGCCTGCCGGGTGCCCGACGGGTGCCCTGGCTCTATCATCGCGCGCTGAACCGCATCATCCGCGTCCGGCGGCATGTGGAGGGCGCGCCCGCCCCGCAGCGGCCGCTCCTTCTCCTCGCCAACCACGTCTCATGGCTGGATATTTCCGTTCTCTCGGCCGTCCTTCCCGTCTCATTCGTGGCCAAGAGCGAGGTCGGATCCTGGCCGGTGTTCGGCCTGTTCGCGCGCTTGCAGCGGACGATTTTCGTCGATCGGACCCGAAGGACGGCCACCCGCGATGTGACCGGCGCCATGGCGCGCCGGCTCCAGTCGGGAGACGCCATCGTGCTGTTCGCCGAAGGCACGTCGAGCGATCACAACCGCGTGCTGCCGTTTCGTAGCGCGCTGCTGGGAGCGACGCGTGATGCGCTCGGCGAGGACGTCGGCGAGCGTGTCTGGGTGCAGCCGGTGTCCATCACCTATACGGGCTGGCACGGCGTGCCGATCGGCCGCTTCTGGCGTCCCAGGATCGCCTGGTACGGCGACATGACCTTGCCGCCGCATCTATGGGCGCTCTTGAAGCGCGGCGTGCTCGACGCCACCATTTCGTTCGGCGAGCCCATCGCGATCGATTCAGGCACGGACCGGAAGGCGTTGGCCCGTGCTGCGGAACGGCAGGTTCGCGAGATGACGCGCCGCCTTCGTTCCGGCGCTGAATGACACGCTATTCTCTTGGACCGGAAAAACGTCTAAAGAGAAGCTGGGATTATTGGACGGGATACACAGGCGCCTCGTGGCCGAAACGGGCCTGCGCCAGAGCACATCGCAGGAATGATGGGACAACCCAGGAAGCTTTTCGTCCGGTCCTATGGCTGTCAGATGAACGTCTATGACGCCCAGCGCATGGCCGATGCGCTGGCGCCGGAAGGCTATGTCGAAACCGATCGTCCCGAAGACGCCGACCTCGTCGTCCTGAATACCTGCCACATCCGCGAGAAGGCCGCCGATAAGGTCTATTCGGAACTCGGCCGTCTGCGCGAGATGAAGGCCGAGCGCGCCGCCGGCGGGCAGGACACGATGATTGCGGTAGCGGGCTGCGTGGCCCAGGCCGAAGGCGCGGAGATCATGAAGCGCGCCGCAGGCGTCGACCTCGTCGTCGGCCCGCAAAGCTATCATCGCCTTCCCGATCTGATGGCCCGTGCGCGCAGCGGCAAGGTCGTGGACACCGAATTCCCGGTCGAGGACAAGTTCGCCCATCTGCCGGCGGCGAGTTCAGCCAAGACGCGCGCGCGTGGCCCCAGCGCCTTCCTCACGGTGCAGGAAGGCTGCGACAAGTTCTGCACTTTCTGCGTGGTGCCTTACACACGCGGGGCGGAATTGTCGCGGCGCGTGGATCATCTCGTCCGCGAGGCCGAGCGCCTTGCCGATGCGGGCGTGCGCGAGCTCACCCTTCTCGGCCAGAACGTCAATGCGTTCCATGGCGACGGGCCGGATGGCACGGTGTGGGGGCTTGGCCGGCTGCTGCGACGCCTCGCGAAGATTCCCGGCATCGATCGACTGCGCTACACGACCAGCCATCCCCGCGATATGGACGAGGATCTGATCGCCGCCCACGGCGATCTGGCGGAATTGATGCCGTATCTGCATTTACCTGTGCAATCCGGCTCGGACCGTATTCTCGCCGACATGAACCGGCAGCACACTGCGGAGGATTACCTTCGCTTGATCGAGCGCATCCGCGCCGCCCAGCCGAAGCTGGCCCTGTCGAGTGATTTCATTGTCGGCTTCCCGGGAGAGACCGATGCGGATTTCGAAGCGACGCTCGATCTTATCCGGGCTGTCGGTTTTGCCTCGACGTTCTCGTTCAAATATTCACCGCGCCCCGGCACCCCCGCGGCCGATATGGACGCCCAGGTGCCGGAAGCCGTGAAATCCGAGCGCCTCGCCATCCTCCAGGGCCTGCTCGAGGAGCAGCGTCAGGACTTCAACCGCTCCTGCGTCGGCCGCACCATGGATGTGCTGTTCGATCGCGCCGGTCGTCATCCGGGTCAGGTCGCGGGGCGTTCGCCGTTCCTCCAGCCGGTGCAGATGGAGGCGCCGGACGTGAAGATCGGCGATATCGTATCGGTGCGCATCCTGTCGAACGGACGCAACAGCCTGTTCGGCGAGCCGGCCCTCGTGAAACAATCGCAACAGCACGCTTTGGAGGTCATTGCTTGACGCTGCCTGCCTCGCCGGCCGCGCCCGCCCAGGGCGCAAGCAACGAAATCGTCCTCAGCTATGAGGACAATCGCATCGCCAGCGGCGTCTTCGGCAGCCACGATCAGAACCTCGCCTTCATCGAGCGGCGCCTCGGCGTCGAGGTCACGCCCCGCGGCAATCATCTCGCCCTTCGCGGTCCTGTCGGCGCCATCGAGCAGGCGCGCCGCGTTCTCGATGGATTGGCGGCGCGGGTCAAGCGCGGCGAGCATGTCGCGCTTGGCGATGTCGAGGGCGTGATCCGCATGACGGCCTCCCAGGGCACGCTCTTCCCCGGTGATGATTCCACGCGCCCGCTGATGGCGCAGCTGTCCACACGCAAGAAGACGGTGACGGCGCGCACGCCCGCGCAGGACGCCTATATCCGCGCGCTGGGCCGCAACGAACTCGTGTTCGGAGTGGGCCCGGCCGGTACCGGCAAGACCTATCTTGCGGTTGCCCATGCGGTGGTGCTGCTGGAGCGCGGCGAGGTCGATCGCATCGTACTGTCACGTCCGGCGGTTGAGGCCGGCGAGCGGCTCGGCTTCCTGCCCGGCGACATGCGCGAGAAGGTCGATCCCTATCTGCGCCCTCTGTACGACGCGCTCTACGACATGATGCCCGCCGAACGCGTCGAGCGCGGCCTTCAGGCCGGCATCATCGAGATCGCACCGCTGGCCTTCATGCGCGGCCGGACGCTTTCCAACGCGGCCATCATTCTGGACGAAGCCCAGAATTCCACCTCGATGCAGATGAAGATGTTCCTGACCCGGCTGGGCGAACATTCGCGCATGATCGTGTGCGGAGACGTCACCCAGATCGACCTGCCGACCGGCCAGAAATCCGGTCTGTCTGAGGCCGTGCGCCTCTTGGGCGACGTCGAGAGCGTCCATGTCGCCCGCTTCGGCCAGGAAGACGTGGTGCGTCATGAGCTGGTCGGCCGCATCGTACGTGCCTACGAGGCGGCGGACGAAGCTGCCAGCCTCCCAGCGGACCGGCGATGAACGGCGTCGGACCACGGCCGATCGTCGACGTCGCGGCGGAAAGCGACCTGTGGTCGGCCCATTCCGAGAGTGTCAAAATTGCCGAGCGGGCGGTGTTTGCGGCCATGGAGGCAGCGGGCCTGCAATGCCAGAAGAACGCCGAATTGTCGGTCGTGCTGGCCGATGACGCCCGCGTTCGCGAGCTGAACCGCGATTGGCGGGGCAAGGACAGTGCGACCAACGTGCTGTCGTTCCCCGGAGCCGAGGACGAGGAGATCGAGGAGGCCACCCTCTTGGGCGATGTCATCCTCGCTTATGAGACCGTGGCGCGCGAGGCGGCTGACGAAGGCAAGGCCTTCGCCGACCATCTGGCGCATCTCGTCGTCCACGGCACGCTCCATCTGTTCGGCTTCGACCATTTGACCGACGATGAGGCCGAGGAGATGGAGGACACCGAGCGTGCCGCCCTGTCCCTCCTCGGCATCGCAGATCCCTACAGCGAGACGTCGCCCGCCTGAGCGGCCGACGAGGAGACAATGACAGCCTCTTCCGACGATTCCAGTAGAACCAGCGATCACCTTCCGGTGGTCGTGCCGCCTTCCGAGCCGGTCTCCGAGCAACGCTGGACGAGCCTTCTGAAGCGCCTGTTGCGCATGAAGCCCGCGACATCCCTGCGCCACGAGATCGAAGACGCGCTGGCCTCCGACGACACGCTGCTGCCGGACTTCTCGACCGCTGAGCGGGCGATGCTGAAGAATCTCCTCGGATTGCGCGAGAGGCGCATCCACGACGTGATGGTGCCTCGGCCGGACATCGTGGCGGTGTCGATCGACATCACCCTCGCCGAACTTCTGATGCGATTCGAGGAGGCCGAGCATTCCCGCCTTCCGGTCTTCGGCGAGAGCATCGATGATCTGCGGGGCATGGTCCACATCAAGGACGTGCTGCGCTATGTCGCCACGCGCGGACGCACCAGCGCCGGCGTTGATCTGACCCGGGCGGATCTGTCCGTGTCGCTGGGCCAAGCCAATCTGCTGCGCAACGTGCTCTATGTGCCGCCGTTCACCGCCGCCAGCAATCTGCTGGCCAAGATGCAGGCGACGCGCACCCATATGGCGCTGGTGATCGACGAATATGGCGGGACCGACGGTCTCGTCACCATCGAGGACCTGATCGAGATCGTCGTCGGCGAGATCGAGGACGAGCACGACGAGATCGAGGGGCCAATGATCCAGAAGGCCCGGGACGGGTCGCTGATCGCCAACGCCCGCACGCCCATCGAGCAATTGATCGAGCGCATGGGCAACGACCCGGATCTGATCGAGCTCGGCGAGGAGGTCGACACCGTGGGCGGCCTCATCGTCACTCTTGCAGGCCGCGTTCCGGCGCGCAGCGAGATCATTTCCGGCCCGAGCGACATCGAGTTCGAGGTGCTGGAAGCAGATCCCCGTCGCGTGAAGCGGGTGCGCGTGCGGCGCAGGAAGCCCGAGGAGGGGCTTCCGGCGGAGGACACCGGGCCGACCATTCTTCTTCCGCCTCCGGTCACGGGCAAGCCGTCGGAGTAAACGCCTTGATTGCACTTCCGGTGCACAGGATCGTCCTGCTGGAGGGCGCTCGGCGCCTTGTGGCCGCAGCTCTAGCGGGGGCGGCCAGCGCGCTGGCGATGCCTCCATTTGGCATCTTTCCGGTCCTTGCCCTGACGTTCCCGGTCCTCGTATGGCTGCTCGACGGGGCGGGTCCCGGCCGAGCGGGATTTCGCGCGGCGGCGGGAACCGGATTCGCGTTTGGATTTGGCTATTTCCTCGCCGGTCTTTGGTGGATCGGTGCAGCGTTCCTTGTGGATGCGGAAAGCTTTGGCTGGTTGATGCCGTTTGCCGTGCTCGGCCTGCCGGCGCTTCTGGCCGTCTTTCCTGCGTTCGGCTGCGCCCTGGCCTGGCGATTGTGGAGTCCGGGATGGGGCCGGATCTGTGCTTTGGCGTTCGGGCTGGGCCTTTCGGAATTCCTGCGTGGACGTCTTTTGTCCGGCTTTCCCTGGAATGAATTCGGATACGCGCTGGCGGACAATTCCGTGCTGGGCCAAAGCGCGTCCATTCTCGGCGTCGATGGCCTTACCCCTCTGGCGATCCTGATCTTTGCGGCGCCGGCCGCGTTGGCGGATCCCGGACGCGGCAGATGGTGGCCGAGTGTTCTTGCCGTCGGCGCGCTCGCCCTCCTCACAGGATTCGGCGCATGGCGGCTGGCTGCCTCGCCGACGCTCGAGACGGAAACGAATGTCCGAATCATGCAGCCCGTCGTTCAGCAGGACGACAAGTTCCGGGCATCGGCGGGCCCGGCCACCTTGGCGCGTTATCTCGCCCTCTCGGTAGGCTCCGGTGGACCGGAGCCGCGCGGTCTCGACGAAATCGACCTGTTGATCTGGCCGGAATCCGCATTCCCTTTCCTGTTGGCGCGCACGCCGGAGGCCCTGGCGGAAATCGGCGCGCTGCTTCCCGACCGAACGATTCTCCTGACCGGTGCCGCGCGCATGGAAGAAGACGGCGACGGCAGGCGCCTGTTCTTCAATTCGATCCACGCGCTTGCCGGCGACGGCTCGATCATCGCTACCTACGACAAGGTGCACCTCGTCCCGTTCGGTGAATATCTTCCGTTTCAGGACGCGCTCGAATCCCTTGGGCTGCGTCAGCTCACCCGCCTGCCGGGAGGCTTTACGCCTGGCCAGACACCGCGCCATCTCATGCTGCCAGGAGGGCAGATCATTGCTCCGTTGATCTGCTACGAGGCGATCTTTTCCACCGGAACAATTGACCCGGATCAACGGCCTGGCGTTCTGGTTAATGTGACAAATGACGGCTGGTTCGGGATCACGCCCGGACCATACCAGCATCTCGCGCAGGCCCGCGTTCGCGCGATCGAGCAGGGATTGCCGCTTCTGCGCGCAGCCAATACCGGGATATCTGCGGTTATCGATCCATTGGGACGAAGGACTGCGAGCCTTCCTCTTGGGATTGCTGGGGTTTTGGACGCGAAAATCCCTGCAGCGCTGGCTCCGACCCCCTTCGCCAGATTTGGGCTCTGGGCGGCTGTTCTCGTCTACATTGCTACTATTGTCGGGGCTCTAGTAGGCCGTGTACGGGTTTGACTTTGCCAAACGCTGGAACCATTGTGCACGCCCTGAGATGTCCACGAGGCCAAGCCGCCGCTTCTCCCGCTCGGTTTGCCCTTAGCCATGCGTAAGCACGCCGAGCGTCGGTCCTGACAGCGGCCCGCGTGCTTGAGGAGCAATTGATGACCACGAAGGCACCCAATCCGATCGACAAGCACGTCGGAAGCCGGGTCCGCATGCGCCGCCTGCTGGTGGGCATGTCTCAGGAAAAGCTGGGTTCCGCCCTGGGCATCACGTTCCAGCAGATCCAGAAATACGAGAAGGGCACTAACCGCATCGGTGCGAGCCGGCTGCAGCAGATCGCCAGCCTGCTCGGTGTTCAGGTGTCCTATTTCTTCGAGGATGCGGCGGGCGAGAGCATCGATGATGGTCTGGGTGAGCCCAAGGCCAATGATTACGTCGCGGAATTTCTGGCGACGTCCGATGGTCTCCAGCTCACGAAATCCTTCATGAAGGTTTCGGACCCCAAAGTACGTCGTCGCATTGTGGATCTGGTGACCGCGCTCGCAACGGAACAGTCGACCAACTAGGGTTGCGCTCCGTATTGACGGCGGCCACACTGGCTGCGAGAACCCCGGCTCAAATCCTTGCGCCGTCTATTCTGCCGGAGCCTCCATCGTGCGCCGTTCCTCCTATCTCTTCACCAGTGAATCCGTGTCGGAAGGGCATCCCGACAAGGTCTGCGATCGCATCTCGGATACGGTTCTGGACGCCTATCTCGCGGCTTTCCCCGAATCGCGGGTGGGTTGTGAGACGTTCGCCACCACCAATCGTGTGGTTATCGGCGGCGAAGTTCGTGGTCCGGAAAGCGTAACGAAGGAACATCTGGTCGATCTGACCCGTGCCGCCATCAAGGACATCGGCTACGAGCAGGACGGGTTTCACTGGGAACACGCGCAGATCGACGTTCTGCTGCATGCTCAGTCGGCCCATATCGCTCAGGGCGTCGATGCCGCCGGCAACAAGGACGAAGGCGCCGGCGATCAAGGCATTATGTTCGGCTATGCCTGCAGCGAGACGCCCGAGATGATGCCGGCTCCGCTGCATTATTCGCATCTCATCCTGCGCCGTCTCGCGGAAGCACGCCATGCGCGCCAGGGCGATGCTGCCAAGCTCGGTCCTGATGCCAAGAGCCAGGTCACGATCCGTTATGAGGACGGTAAGCCGGTTGGCGTCACCTCCATCGTGCTGTCAACGCAGCATCTCGACGAGAGCCTGAGCTCCGGCGATGTCCGCGCGATCGTGGAGCCTTACATTCGCGGCGCTCTGCCGGAAGGCTGGATCGGTGATGCCACCGAGTGGCACGTGAATCCCACGGGCAAGTTCGTCATCGGCGGCCCGGACGGTGATGCCGGTCTCACCGGCCGCAAGATCATCGTCGACACTTATGGCGGTGCGGCTCCACATGGTGGCGGCGCCTTCTCGGGCAAGGATCCCACCAAGGTTGACCGCTCGGCAGCCTATGCCGCGCGCTACCTCGCCAAGAATGTTGTGGCGGCCGGTCTCGCCGAGCGCGCCACGATCCAGCTCGCCTACGCAATCGGCGTGTCGAAGCCCTTGTCCATCTACGCCGACCTTCACGGAACGGGACAGGTGGATGAGGCGGCGCTCGAACGCGCGCTGGGTGAGGTCATGGACCTGTCGCCGCGCGGCATCCGCCAGCATCTGCAGCTCAACAAGCCGATCTATGCGCGCACCGCCGCCTATGGCCATTTCGGCCGCGAGCCGGATGCCGAGGGTGGCTTCTCCTGGGAAAAGACGGATCTCGCCGACGCCCTGAAGTCGGCCATCCGCTGAGGCCTCGCTGGAGGATCTGATGCCCGACGCATCCGACGCCGCGATCGGGCGAGGGGCTCTTCATGGCCGGCGCAAGGGTAAGCCCCTGCGTGCCGGGCAGAGCGAGCGTGTAGCCAATCTCCTTCCGCGTCTGCGGATCGATCTGTCTCAGCCCGCTCCGGACGATCTTAACACGTTGTTCGAGGCGTCCGTTTCAGACGTGCGTCTCGAAATCGGTTTCGGTGGGGGCGAGCATCTCCTGTCCGAGGCGGCGGCACATCCGGAGACGGGCTTTATCGGGGTGGAGCCGTTCCTCAATGGCATGGCCAAGGCTCTTGGCGGCGTTGAGCAGGACGGTCTGCGCAATGTGCGGCTGTTCGATAACGACGCGGCATTGTTGCTCGACTGGCTGCCCCCGGCCAGTCTTGTCCGGGTCGACCTGCTCTATCCCGACCCGTGGCCGAAGATCCGGCATTGGAAGCGCCGCTTTGTTTCGGACGCGAACGTCGGACGCATCGCTCGCGCCCTGAAGCCGGGGGGTGAGTTCCGTTTCGCGAGCGACATCGACACCTATGTGACATGGACGCTGGAACATCTGCGCCGCTCTACCGATTTCGAGTGGACGGCGGAGCGGGCCGATGAATGGCGCAAGCCCTGGGCCGGTTGGCCCGGCACGCGCTATGAGGCCAAGGCCCTGCGCGAAAACCGGCCCCCAGCCTATCTGATCTTCCGTCGACGTTGAACCGCGGTGCCGGCCCCGAGAGGTCAGCCCCGCTCAAGTTTTCCTGAGACAGAAGTGAATGTTGAGGCCTTCTGCGCAGAGATATTGAAGTTTCAGGCCGAATTCGGCTTCCGAGAACTTGATGATCTCGGCTGAATTGACGATGTCGAACGTGTGGAAATGGTGGATACCGCTGTTTTCTGCCAGGAGCTCCGCCGCATATTCCGGGCCGCGGCCGACATAAAGCGGATGATCAACGGTATTCTCGGCCACATCGCGCGCTTCCTCCAGCGTGTATTCGAAAATGCCGTTTCGATATTTGTCGATCAGAATCGTTACGGGTGTCGTTGCGCGCTTCCGGTCGTAGGTCTCGTCCTTGTTCGGAATAATCGTATAGATGCAACCACCCTGTCGGATGACACGCGAATATTCCGAGAGAGCGAAGATCGGGTTTGGGCTGTGCTCCAGCGAATGCGATGAATACACGAAGTCGAGGGTACTATCCTCAATTGATGGAAGGTCGTATTTCGGTGGTCTTATGATGATGTCGGGCTTTACCAATTGTTCGTGGTAAAGGTTCTCGATGGGAATAGCCGAGAGCACACCCCTCATCTGCACCTCGTCCATCACGTCCGCGTAGCGCATCTTCGCGTTCGTAAAACGAAACGGGCAGGAAAGAGCTCCGACCTCCAGGCCATGACCGGAACAGTAAAAATCAGCCTTGTTGTGCGCATTTACGACACGATGCACGCCCTTCAGCAGCAAAAGCGCTGATGGCGTTAGCATTGTTCGGATGCGGGGGGCTTGGCTGCGCAAAACGCTAAGCATAAACGGCCCTCCGACTTCATCGGAATACTGATCGATAAAGTTAAGCGTACTTTTTTAGGAATGCAACCGCAGTTTGCAGGTAGCTCCCAAAAGGAAAGATGGCATAGTCGTGGACGCCGAAGAGGCGGCAGCTCCCATTTGAGGGCAACGCCGAATACTTATCGGCGACATGACGATTCCGGAGCGGTTCGAGCATCGATGAGACAGCCGCGCAGCCTGCTTTCGAACATTATGGCGCTGGGCGTGCTTCAAATCTCGTCCTACGTCATCCCCGTTCTGATTGCGGCCTATAGCGCGCGTGTTCTGGGGGTGGAGACCTGGGGCCGGGTTGCGCTGGTGCAATTGGTGCTCGGCTATTTCAGCCTCGTGGTCAGCTGGGGCTTTTCATGGAGCGCCACGCGAAAGATCGCCGCCGCTCAGGACGATCCGGATGAGGTGTCCCGCATCGCCGCTGCGACGATCGCCTCGCAGGCGATCCTGGCCGTGTTGATGATTGCGCTCATCCTGGCGCTGGTGCTGACGCTGCCGTTTTTTGAGACTAACGCGGAGCTCTATCTGTTCGGCCTGGGCACCATCGCCGGCCAGGCCGTTTTTCCCACTTGGCTGCTCACGGGGCTGGAGCGGATGAAAGAGTTCTCCCTCATCCAGATCGCGTCGCGCATCCTCGCGCTGGTCCTGATCGTGCTTCTCGTGAAAAGCCCGGGTGATGCGGAATGGAT
The DNA here is from genome assembly GCF_052542005.1 of Terrihabitans aquatilis. NCBI lineage: Bacteria > Pseudomonadati > Pseudomonadota > Alphaproteobacteria > Hyphomicrobiales > Terrihabitans > Terrihabitans aquatilis. Next base: position 778,279 of record NZ_JBOCUO010000002.1, read on the forward strand.
GATCGGCTGCAACGCCGCTGCCACCATCCTCGCGGGCGCCGCCACCTTCGTCTGGCTGCACCGAAGCCGCCTGTTTGTCTGGACGTTCCCGAAATGGCGGGATGTGTGGGGTGAGTTGCGGGACGGCAGCACCATCTTCCTGTCGACCTCCGCCGTCGGCATGTACGTCAATCTCACGCCCATCATTCTCGGTACACTGGCGGGCCCTGCCGCGACGGGACATTTCGTTCTGGCAGACCGACTGCGCCTCGCTGCGCAATCGGTGCTGGCGCCGGTCTCCAACGCGCTGTTCCCGCGCCTGAGCCGGCTCGTCCGCACCGACGCGGCACACGCATCCTATCTCCTCAAGCGCTCGGCGCTGGTCATCATCGGCGCCTCCGTTCTGATCGGGATCACGCTCTTCGTCGGGGCTGACCATTTCGTCCGGATCGTCGGCGGGCCGGATTTCGCGGCCTCAGGGGAGGTGCTTCGCTATCTTGCCTTGCTTCCCGTCATCATGTCCTTTTCCACCTTCATCGGGCTGCAGATCATCCTGCCGAACGGGCGCAACAGGGCATTCAACATCATCCTCGTCACGGCAGGCATGCTGAGCCTTCTCCTCGTCATCCCGCTTGTCCGCTGGAAGGGAGAGATCGGCGCGGCGATCACGCTGTGCATCGTCGAGGGTTATGTGTCGGTCGCGATGGCCGTCTATCTTCTGCGCAGCGGGTATTTTTCCGGCAGATGGGCCGTCACCGGGAATTAGAACGAAGTGTCAGATTTCTCGGGTCGGCGCCATTTGGGCCGCAATTCGCTCGCCAGCACGCCGGCCAATATCAATGCTGCGCCGAGCAGGGCCAAACTGGGCAGCCGCTCGCCCGCAATGCGGCCCACGATCCCGGCCCAGACCGGTTCACCTGCGTAGATCAGGGTCGCGCGGGTGGGCGATACCGAGCGCTGCGCCCAGTTCATCGCAAGCTGGATGCCCGCGCTTGCGGCGGCGAGACCCAGCGCACTGGCGGCAAGCTGCCAGGAGAATGCCGGCACGGCCTCCCCCGCGATCGGCATCAGGCCGAACGAGAGAAAGCCCGCCACGAGGAGCTGGATCGCCGTCACCCGGCGGCTGTCGACACGGCCGGCGTAGCGGCTGATCAGGATGATCTCCACCGCCACGGCCAGTGCACACAGGATCGTGGCGATCTCGCCTTGTGAGAAGCGCAGGGAGCCCGCGTCCTGTCCGGTCATCAACACAAGGCCCGTGAACGCCAGCGCGATTCCGGCCCAGCTCATGACATGGGGCGGGCGGCGCAGCGCGACCCATTGCAGCAGCGGCACCAAGGGCACGTAGAGCGCGGTGATGAACGCTGACGTACTGCTGGATATCGTCTGCAGTCCCCAGGTCTGCAGGAAATAGCCCAGGAACAGGCTCACGCCGATCACCACGCCGCCAACCAGTTCGACACGGGTCGTGCCGCGCAGCAGGCGGTGGAAGAGGGCGGCCAGGATCAATCCGGCAATCACGAAGCGCAGGCCGACGAAGAACAGCGGCCCCGACACCTCCATTGCTTTCTGGATGACGAGGAATGTCCCGCCCCACACCATGGTGATGAGGACGAGCACAAGTTCCTGACGGCTCAGGAGCGGGCGGCGCAGCGCGAATTTGCGAACGGGAAATGTGTGCGGCAAGGTCCTGCCGGTATATCAGGGGCGCGCTCCCCTGCAAGGTGGCAGGCGTCGGTCGGAGATGCCGCCGCCTGCCTTCGTGAAAAGGCTTACGCCATCCGTTCGGCGACGACGTCCCAATTCACGATATTGTCGAGCACGGCCTTCACATGTTCCGGCCGCCGGTTCTGGTAATCGAGATAATAGGCGTGCTCCCACACGTCGATGCCGAGGAGGGGTGTCTTCCCGCGCGCGAACGGGCTGTCACCGCCGGGTGTCCCGCTCAGGGTTAGCTTGCCATTGTCGTGGACAAGCCATGCCCAGCCGGACCCGAAGACGTCGCCGGCCGCGGCGGTGAACTTGGTCTTGAAGTCGTCGAGGCCGCCGAAATCGCGCTCGATCGCCTGAAGAAGCGTGCCCTGAGGGGCTTTCGCGCCTCCGGTCTTGAACTGCTCCCAATAGAAGATGTGATTCCAGGCCTGTCCGGCATTGTTGAAGATCTTGCGGTCGTCGTCCTTCTGCGCGCTGGCCTTCACCACTTCCTCAAGCGTCATATCGGCATAAGGTCGGTTGGGCACCAGATCGTTCAGCGCCTTGAAATAGGCGGCATGATGCTTGCCGTAGTGAAGGTTGACGGTCTGGGCGGAGATCGAGGGCGCCAGGGCGTCTTCGGCAAAGGGCAGTTTCGGCTGCTGGAACGGCGCTGCGGCGCGTGCGAGGCGTGGGGCCGCGAGGGGCATTGCGCTCAGGGCCAGGCCAGCGCTCGCGCCGGCGAGAAGCGTGCGTCTGCTGAACATGATGATCTCCCTTTGAGTGACGAACCTCTGTTCAAGGCCCAAACACCTGTCACGGCCGCGTGTTCCTTCACGAAGCCTTGCGCACAACCGGCATTTTCCTATATGACAACGGAAATCTCCTTCTCATGAAACGTTCATGAGGGTGGGTCCTGCCGGGACCCGCTCCAATATTCTTTGGGCCAGATGACCGATCAGGAACCCGCAATTGCCGACGATCGCCGTCTCATTCGTGAGACCGGAATTGCCGCGCGCGTGGCCGCCCTCATCGAGGCCACGCTGGGCGATCTCGGCTATCGGCTGGTGCGCGTCAAGGTAACGGCGCAGAACGGCTGCACCGTGCAGATCATGGCTGAAAAGCCGGATGGCACGATGAGTGTCGAGGATTGCGAGGCGGTCAGCCGCGCGGTGTCGCCCGTTCTCGATGTGGACGATCCTGTCGGTCGGGCCTATCATCTGGAAGTGTCCTCGCCGGGCATCGATCGTCCGCTGGCCCGGCTTGAGGATTTTACCCGGTGGTCCGGCCACGTCGCCAAGATCGAGATGGACGAGCCGATCGGGGGCCGCAAGAGGTTCCGCGGCGTCTTGCTCGGCCTCGATGGAGAGCAGGCGCGGTTGCAGCGCGATGACGCCCGCCCCGGTGAGGAGAGCGAAGTTCGCCTTCCCATCGAGGGGATGACGGAGGCCCGTCTCGTCTTGACGGACGCGCTCATCGACGAGGCTCTGAAGCGCGGCAAGTTTGCTGAAGGTGCGCTGCGCGGGGATGCGCAGCCGGAAACCGAAACAGATTCCGGCGAGGAACCGGCCGCATCGCGGTCGCCACGCCACAAGGGACGGAGATAAGGGACATGGCCGTCAGCGCCAATCGTCTGGAGCTTTTGCAGATCGCCGACGCCGTCGCGCGAGAGAAGGTGATCGATCGCCAGATCGTTCTCGCCGCGATGGAGGATGCGATCGCGAAGGCCGGCCGCGCCCGCTACGGCGCCGAGACCGAGGTCCGCGCGGAAATCCATCCCAAGACCGGCGAGATCCGGCTGTCTCGGCTCCTTCTCGTTACCGATCAGGTGCAGAACACCTCGACCGACATCGCCATCGAGGATGCCCGCCGCCGTAACCCGGCTGCACAGGTCGGCGATTACATCTCCGAGACGCTGCCGCCTTTCGATTTCGGCCGCATCGCCGCCCAGTCCGCCAAGCAGGTCATCGTCCAGAAGGTACGTGAGGCCGAGCGCGAGCGGCAGTACATGGAATACCGCGACCGCATCGGCGACATCGTCAACGGTCTGGTGAAGCGCGTCGAATACGGCAACGTCATCGTCGATCTCGGCCGTGGCGAGGCCATCGTCCGGCGTGACGAATTGCTGGCTCGCGAGATGTTCCGTCCCGGCGATCGCATTCGCGCCTACGTGTACGATGTGCGCAGCGAGCCGCGCGGGCCGCAGATCTTCCTCAGCCGCACGCATCCGCAATTCATGGCGAAGCTGTTCGCGCAGGAAGTGCCCGAGATCTATGACGGCATCATCGAGGTGAAGGCGGTCGCCCGCGATCCCGGCTCCCGGGCCAAGATCGGCGTCATCTCGCGTGATTCCTCGATCGATCCGGTCGGTGCCTGCGTCGGCATGCGCGGCTCGCGCGTGCAGGCTGTGGTCAACGAGCTCGGCGGTGAGAAGATCGACATCATCCCGTGGTCGCCCGACGAAGCCACCTTCATCGTCAATGCGCTGCAGCCGGCGGAAGTGGTCAAGGTCGTGCTCGACGAGGAGTCCGGCAAGATCGAGGTGGTCGTTCCGGATGAGCAGCTGTCGCTGGCCATCGGTCGTCGCGGTCAGAATGTGCGCCTTGCCTCTCAGCTTACCGGCTGGGACATCGACATCATGACGGAGGCCGAGGAATCGGAGCGTCGTCAGAAGGAATTCAACGAGCGCACCCAGATGTTCATGGAAGCGCTCGATCTCGACGAGGTCGTGGGACAGCTTCTCGCGGCCGAGGGCTTTGCCTCCATCGAGGAGCTGGCCTATGTCGACCAGAGCGAAATCTCCTCGATCGAGGGCTTCGACGAGGACACGGCCGAAGAAATCCAGAACCGCGCCCGTGATCATCTGGCCCGTATCGAGGCCGAGCACGATTCGCGCCGCCTCGAACTGGGCGTGGCCGACGACCTTCGTGAGGTCGAGGGTGTGACGCTCGCCATGCTGGTTGCGTTCGGCGAGAACGACATCAAGAGCGTGGATGACCTTGCCGGCTGCGCCACCGACGATCTCGTCGGCTGGACCGAGCGGGCAAATGGAGAGAGCAAGCGCTTCCCCGGCGCGCTGGAAGGTTTCGAGGTCTCCCGTGAGGAGGCCGAGGCGATGATCATGGACGCCCGCCGCAAGGCCGGCTGGATCGATGAGGCCGACGAAGCCGAGAGCGAAGTCGAAGAAAGCGCTGAGGAGACGCAGGCCTGAGCGAAGATCGGGGCGAAGACGGCGCAGGTGATGATCGGCGTGCCCTGTCGAGGACCTGCGCGGCGACGCGGACGGTTCGGCCGGTCGACGCGCTCATCCGCTTCGTTCGGGCGCCCGACGGAACGGTCGTCCCGGATCTGAAGCGCAAGCTTCCGGGGCGGGGTGTTTGGGTGACGGCGAGCCGCGATGTGCTGGCGGAAGCGATCCGGCGGAAGGCGTTCAGCCGCGGCTTCAAAGGCCCGGTGACGGTTACGGATCTCCCGGAGGAGGTCGAAGGCCTTCTTCAGCGGACGGCGCTCGATATGCTGTCCATGGCCAACAAGGCAGGGCGCGTTGTGACGGGCTTTGCAAAAGTGGAGCAGGCGCTCGCGGGTGATGCCGTGGCCTTGGTCCACGCATCGGACGGCGGCGAGGACGGCAAGCGCAAGCTGGCCGCCGCAACACGCCGCCTTCGTGAAGGCAGGGACGTCCCGACGCGGGAAATATTCACGTCGGGCCAAATGGATTTGGCGCTCGGACGCCAGAATGTGATACATGCGGCGCTGCTCGCGGGCCCCGTGAGCAACGCCCTCCTCGCGCGGATCGACGATCTCGCGCGCTACAGGTCCGGCGCTGAACCATCCGCGCCGGTGCAGGATGACGAAACGGGGCAACCCGCAGGAACGGATAGTCGATGACGGATACGAAGAACCCGGGCGATAAAACTTTAGGCGTTGCTTCTGGAAAGACGCTGACGCTGAAGCGCCCGGTCGAGCAGGGAATGGTGCGCCAGAGTTTCAGTCATGGGCGGTCGAAGACCGTCGTGGTTGAGAAGGTGAAGCGGCGTGTTCTGGGGCCGGGTGCCGAAAGCGCCCAGGCGGCGCCACCTGCTGCTCCGGTTCCGCCGGCTCCCGCTGCTCCGGCGCCGCGTCCCGTCGCGGCCGCGCCGGCCGCCGCCCCCGTTCCTCCGCGTGCACCGGCTCCCGCCGCGCCTCCGGCCGCCCCGGTTGCGAAGGCTCCCGAGTCGGCTCCGGCTCCGGCTCCGGCTCCGGCTCCGTCCCCCGCGCCCCAGCCTGCGCCTGTTGCGCCCACGCCGGCTCCTGTGGCTCCCGCCCCGGCTGCTGAGGCTCCCAAGGCCGCAGCTCCGGCTCCTGCCCCCGCTCCAGCTGCTCCGAAGGCACCTCCGGCGCCCCCGGCCCGCCCTGCGGCTGCTGCCCCGGCGCAGGCTCCTGCCGGGCAGGCCCGTCCTCGCCCCGGCGCCCCCGCGGCCCAGGCCCCCCGCGGCAGTGCGCCCCGTCCGGGCGCGGCCCGTCCCGGCGCGCCACGCAATCCCGGCGTTGTCCTGCGCACGCTGACCGAAGAGGAAAAGGAAGCCCGCGATCGCGCATTGGCCGATGCCAAGGCGCGTGAGGCGGATGACCGTCAGAAGGCCATCGCCGACGTCAAGCGTCGCGAGGAAGAGGATCGCCGTCGCGCCGCCGAGCGCGAGGCTGCAGAGGTTCGCAAGCGCGAGGAAGAAATTCGTCGCGCGGCCGAGGAAGAAGCACGCAAGAAGGCCGAGGCCGAAGCCGCCAAGCGCGGCGATGCCCCGCGTCCTGCCGGCGCACGGCCTCTCGGTGCGGATGATGAGGCGCCCAAGACCCTTGGGCTGCGCCGTCCCGGCATGCCGATGCGTCCCGCCGTTCCGCCGAAGCCCGAGCGCACGAAGGCCGGCCAGGAGAAGCAGCGCGGCCGACTGACGTTGAGCACGGCGTTCGAGACCGAGGAGGAGCGCGCGCGTTCCGTCGCGGCCTTCCGCCGCCGCGTGCAGCGCATGACGGGCAAGATTCAGGCCGAGCCGAAGGAAAAGCTTCAGCGTGAAGTCGTCATTCCCGAGATCATCACGATCCAGGAACTGGCCAACCGCATGGCCGAGCGTGCCGTCGATGTTGTGCGCCTGCTGATGAAGCAGGGCATCATGAAGCGTCCGGACGACGTGATCGATTCCGATACCGCGCAGCTGGTCGCCGAAGAGCTCGGCCATTCCGTGCGTCGCGTCGCTGAGTCGGACGTCGAGGAAGGCCTCTTCGACACCGTGGACGACGAGGGCACGCAGACCACACGTCCTCCGGTGGTCACCATCATGGGTCACGTCGATCACGGCAAGACGTCGCTGCTCGATGCGCTGCGCCACACCAACGTGGTCTCCGGCGAAGCCGGCGGCATCACGCAGCACATCGGCGCCTACCAGGTCACCTCGCCGCTTGGCGGCCTGATCACCTTCATCGATACGCCGGGCCACGCCGCCTTCACCTCCATGCGTCAGCGTGGAGCGCAGGCGACCGACCTCGTGGTTCTCGTTGTTGCCGCCGATGACGGCGTCATGCCGCAGACGGTGGAGGCCATCAGCCACGCCAAGGCGGCGGGCGTCCCGATCATCGTGGCGATCAACAAGATCGACAAGCCGGGCGCGAAGCCCGAGCGCGTGCGCAGCGAATTGCTGCAGCACGAGATCCAGGTCGAAACGCTGGGCGGTGACATCCTCGAGGTCGAGGTCTCGGCACTCAAGAAGCTCAATCTCGACAAGCTGCTGGAGGCCATCCAGTTGCAGGCGGAACTGCTCGACCTGAAGGCCAATCCGGATCGTCCGGCCGAGGGCATCGTCATCGAGGCGAAGCTCGACAAGGGCCGTGGCCCCGTGGCGACCGTTTTGGTTCAGCGCGGCACCCTGCGCACCGGCGATATCGTGGTTGCGGGCTCGGCTTGGGGCCGCGTCCGTGCGCTGGTCAACGATCAGGCCAAGCCCGTAAAGGACGCGCCGCCGTCGCTGCCGGTGGAAGTCCTGGGCTTCTCCAGCACGCCGGAGGCCGGCGACAGGCTGGCCGTCGTCGAGAACGAAGCCCGCGCGCGTGAAGTCACCGAATATCGTGAGCGCGTGCGCCGCGACAAGCAGGCCGCGACGAGCGGTCGGGCCGTCGGGGGCTCTATCGAGCAGATGATGTCGCAGCTGAAAAGCTCGGCGGGTCGTCAGGAATTCCCGCTGGTCATCAAGGGTGACGTGCAGGGTTCGGTCGAGGCCATTGTCCAGGCGCTCGAAAAGCTCGGCAACGACGAGGTCCAGGCCCGCGTTCTGCATGCGGGTGTCGGCGGCATCACCGAAAGCGACATCACGCTGGCGGGTGCATCGGGTGCGGCCGTGCTGGGCTTCAACGTCCGTGCGCTCAAGGAGGCCCGCGATGCCTCCGACCGGCAGGGCGTCGAAGTGCGGTATTACAACATCATCTACGATCTCGTGGACGATATCCGCAACGCGATGTCGGGCCTTCTGGCTCCGGAGCGCCGCGAGGAATTCCTCGGCAATGCCCAGATCCTGGAGGTGTTCAACATCTCCAAGGTCGGCAAGGTCGCGGGTTGCCGCGTCACCGAAGGGCATGTCGAGCGCGGGGCTGGCGTGCGCCTCATCCGCGACAACGTCGTGGTCCACGAAGGCAAGCTGTCGACGCTCAAGCGCTTCAAGGACGAGGTCAAGGAAGTTCAGGTCGGCCAGGAATGCGGCATGGCCTTCGAGAACTACCAGGACATGCGTGCTGGCGACATCATCGAGTGCTACCGCGTGACCGAGGTCAGCCGCTCGCTCTGACGTCCGAACTTTGTGAAGCGCTCCGCCTCTCAACCGGGTGGGGCGCTTTGCATTCGTCATCCCCGCGTTGGAACAGGCGCGGCGCGATTAGGTTTTTTGAGAAGGCGCGGTCCAAATCCGCCCTCCGGCAAAAACGATTGGGTTCAAGATTATGGCGAAGGCCAAGACGGGGGGCGGCGCAGGTCCGTCCCAGCGGCAATTGCGTGTGGGCGAAGTGATCCGCCATGCGCTCGCCGAGATTTTACAGCGCGGCGATGTTCCGGATCCGGTCCTGGAGCGGTCGGTCATCACCGTCCCCGAAGTGCGCATGTCGCCCGACCTGAAGCTCGCCACGGCCTATGTGATGCCGCTTGGCGGCAAGGACGTCGCGGGAGTGATCTCCGCGCTCGATCGAAACAAGAAGTTCCTGCGCGGTGAGCTCGGTCACAAGATCGAACTGCGGTCCGTGCCGGATCTCCGCTTTCGCGAAGACACCAGCTTCGATATCGGCGAGCGCATGGACGCCCTGCTCGACCGCCCCGAGGTCCGGCGCGATGTGGATTCCGGCCATCAGGACGATGGTCAGGGAGATGAGGATTGATGGACGCGCCCAAGCCCCAGCAATTTCGCTCCAAGAAAATCGATGTTCACGGCTGGCTGATCCTCGACAAGCCCAGCGGCATGACGTCGACGCATGCGCTGGCCAAGGTAAAACGCGCGTTCGGGGCCAAGAAGGCCGGGCATGCCGGCACGCTCGATCCGCTGGCCACCGGATGCCTGCCCATCGCCTTCGGTGAAGCCACCAAGACCGTGCCTTTCGCCATGGATGGCCGCAAGGTCTATCGTTTCACGGTGCGTTGGGGCGTCGAGACCGCCACGGATGATTCTGAGGGCCCCGTGACGGCGACATCGGATCGCCGCCCTGACCGTCAGGAGATCCTGGCCCTGTTGCCCGACTTCACCGGCACGATCGAGCAGGTGCCGCCAAGCTTCTCCGCCATCAAGGTGGCGGGCGAGCGGGCCTACGATCTCGCACGGGATGGCGAGGAGCTTGATCTCGCCTCGCGCGCCATCGAGATCCATTCCCTGGTTCTCGTCGCCGACGATGCCGACAGCGCGACCTTCGAAGCCGAGACGGGCAAGGGCGCCTATGTCCGTGCGTTGGCCCGCGACATGGGAAGGAGGCTTGGCTGCCACGGCCACATCACGGCGCTGCGCCGGGTCAGTGTCGGCCCCTTCGGCGAACACACCCTGATTTCACTGGACGAGATTGACCGCTTGCGCTTATGTGCGCCTGATGAGGGCAACCTCGCCGATCATCTTCTCCCCGTCGAGACCGCGCTGGACGACATCCCGGCGTTGGCCGTGAACGGGGCGGATGCGGCCCGCCTCCGCAGGGGGCAGGCCATTTTGTTGCGCGGACGTGATGCTCCGCTGCTCCACGGCACCTGCTATGTCACCGCTCAGGGTGTCCTGGTCGCGCTGGCGGAAGCCGAGGGCGGCGAGATCCATCCGAAACGCGTGTTTCAATTGCCCGGTTGATCTGGGCCCGGATCAGAAAAGGATACCCGATGTCGATTACCGCCGAACGCAAGAACGAACTCGTCAAGGAATACGCGACCAAGGAAGGCGACACCGGCTCTCCGGAAGTTCAGGTCGCGATCCTGACCGAGCGTATCACCAACCTGACCGAGCACTTCAAGAGCCACGCCAAGGACAACCATTCCCGTCGCGGCCTGCTCAAGATGGTCAGCCAGCGCCGCAGCCTGCTCGACTATGTGAAGTCGAAGGATCAGGCGCGCTATCAGGACCTCATCAAGCGGCTCGGTATTCGCCGCTGACACCACGCGGCGCGCTTCGGCGCGCCGCTGTTTTTCGGCCGCGTCGTCATGGGGATGACGCAGCCTCTCAGGCAGGGTGCCCAAACGCCAGGGCAGGATTGCCAGGGATTTGCTTCCATCCCTCCGGGACGGAACGTCCATCACCGGAAGAATCCCTCGTCGTTCTGCTCGTGGCCCGGCGCTCTGCCGCAGACCAAGAGAAGATTTACATGTTCGATATCCAACGCGAAGTCATTGAATGGGGCGGTCAGACGCTCGTGCTCGAAACCGGCCGTGTCGCCCGTCAGGCTGACGCCGCTGTGTGGGCCTCTTATGGCGACACCACCGTCCTCGCCACGGTCGTTGCCGCCAAGGCGCCGAAGCCCGGCGTTGATTTCATGCCGCTCACGGTCAATTATCAGGAGCGCTTCTACGCAGCCGGCCGCATTCCGGGCGGCTTCTTCAAGCGCGAAGGCCGGCCGACCGAGAAGGAGACGCTCGTCTCCCGCCTGATCGACCGCCCGATCCGCCCCCTCTTCGTCAATGGCTGGCGCAACGACACCCAGGTCGTCGTGACCGTGCTGAGCCACGACCTCGAGAACGATCCGGACGTGCTGTCCATGGTGGCAGCGTCCGCCGCCCTCACCTTGTCGGGTGTGCCGTTCATGGGCCCGATCGGCGGCGCGCGCGTCGGCTACATCGACGGTGAGTACGTGCTGAACCCCTCCGTAGACCGCATCAAGGAGAGCGATCTCGATCTCGTTGTGGCCGGCACGCAGGACGCGGTGCTGATGGTGGAATCCGAAGCCAAGGAGCTCTCGGAAGAGACCATGCTCGGCGCGGTGATGTTCGGCCATCGCGGCTTCCAGCCCGTCATCGACGCCATCATCCGCCTCGCGGAGAAAGCGGCCAAGGAGCCGCGCGACATGGCCACGATCGATGACAGCGTGCTCGAGGCCCGCATCCGCGAGATCGCAGAAACCGATCTGCGCGATGCCTACAAGATCAGCCGCAAGCAGGACCGCTACGCCCGCGTCGGCGAGATCCGCAAGGCCGTTGTCGCGGCTCTCTGCCCCGAGGGTGACGAGACCGCACCGACCGCCACCAAGGTCGGCTCGGTGTTCCACGATCTTGAAGCCAAGATCGTGCGCCTCAACATCCTCGACGAAGGCATCCGCATCGACGGGCGCGACGTGAAGACCGTGCGTCCGATCCTGTCCGAAGTCGGCGTTCTGCCGCGCACCCATGGCTCGGCGCTGTTCACCCGCGGTGAGACGCAGGGCCTCGTGGTCGCCACGCTCGGCACCGGCGAGGATGAGCAGTTCATCGACGCGCTGGAGGGTACCTACAAGGAATCCTTCATGCTGCACTACAACTTCCCCCCCTATTCGGTGGGTGAGACGGGCCGCATGGGTTCCCCGGGCCGCCGCGAAATCGGCCACGGCAAGCTGGCATGGCGCGCCATCCATCCGATGCTGCCCCCGAACCATGAATTCCCGTACACGCTGCGCGTTGTCTCGGAGATCACGGAGTCGAACGGTTCCTCCTCGATGGCCACCGTTTGCGGCACCTCTCTGGCGGCCATGGATGCGGGCGTTCCGCTGAAGCGCCCGGTCGCGGGCATCGCCATGGGCCTGATCCTCGAGGGTGAGCGCTTTGCGGTTCTCTCCGACATTCTGGGCGACGAGGATCACCTCGGCGACATGGACTTCAAGGTGGCCGGCACCACCGAGGGCATCACCGCCCTGCAGATGGACATCAAGATCGCCGGCATCACCGAGGAGATCATGAAGGTCGCTCTCGGCCAGGCGAAGGACGGTCGCGTCCACATCCTGAGCGAAATGGGCAAGGCGCTGACCGCGGCTCGTCCCGAACTCGGCGAGTTCGCACCGCGCATCGAAGTCATCAAGATCCCGGTCGACAAGATCCGTGACGTGATCGGTTCGGGCGGCAAGGTGATCCGTGAGATCGTCGAGAAGACGGGCGCCAAGATCAATGTCGAAGACGACGGCACGGTTAAGGTCGCCTCGTCCGATGGCAAGGCCATCAAGGCCGCGCTGAACTGGATCCACTCCATCGTCGCGGAGCCGGAAGTCGGCCAGATCTACGACGGCACGGTGGTAAAGGTGGTCGATTTCGGCGCCTTCGTGAACTTCTTCGGTTCGCGCGATGGTCTCGTCCACGTCTCCCAGATCGCGCAGCAGCGCATCGCCAAGGTCTCTGACGTCCTTAAGGAGGGCGACAAGGTCAAGGTGAAGCTGCTCGGCTTCGACGATCGCGGCAAGACCCGCCTGTCCATGAAGGTTGTCGACCAGGCGACCGGAGAGGACATCGAAAACAAGCCGCAGCCGGCCGCCGAGGCGGACGCAGGCGAGTAATCGTCGCGCATATCGCAGAAACAGAAAGGGCGGCCGAAAGGCCGCCCTTTTTCATTGTGCATGGAGCGACTGTTCAAAGATCGCCCTGCGCCGATGCGCGTGACGTTCTGTGGCGGCCATTCCATACCCAGCGTCCGATATCCAGAATGATGAACGCCGCGAGGCTTACGCCAAGCGCAGGCAGGGCCCAGCCCAGCAGGACGGCGAGCACCACCCACAGCACCTTTTGCGGCCCCGGGAGATACGTGAAGGTCTGCGTCAGCGGTACGCCAGCCGCCGGGCGACGGCGCCACCAGATCACGTAGCCAAGCACGCCTGTGATGACGAGGAACAACCCGATCGCCGCCACGACGATTTGATTGGCCAGCCCGAACAGGATCCCCATATGGGCCGCGATTCCCCATTGGATCAGCTTGCCGATCAGCGGGAAGTCCGCGAAATCGGCGCGGCTGCTCACCGTCATCGTGCGGGGATCGATCGCCAGCGTGTCGACTTGGCTTGGCCAGCTCCGGTCGTATTCGCGCACCGTCCAAGCCTGCCCGGGCTGGCGCGGTGGGCGGATCTCGATCATTGCGGAATCAAGTCCCGCATCCCGCGCGGCAGTAAGCACGGGGTCGACAAGCGCCGCCGCATCGCCATTGGCGGGCACCGGAGCGGCCGGGGCTGCGTGATGGGCGTGTTCCCCATGTTCCGCGTCCTCAGCGGGTGCCACAGGCAGAGTATGGTCGGCGTGTTCCGATGATTCTGTCGCTTCGGCTGGAACGGCTGGGGCGCCAGATGCATCGAGCGCAAGCGAAACGGCAGGCGTCACCCAGCCCAGAGCCTGTCGAACGACATCGATATTCCCGCCGGCCCAGCGCGACCAGGTCAGGCCGGTGACCGACAGAAAGAGAAGCCCGACCGAAAGCCACAGGCCGATCAGCGTGTGGAAGCGGCGAGCACCATCGCGGGGCTTCGTGTGCCGGCGCATCCACCACATCAGAACCCCACCTGCCGCGAGCACCCACAGCCAGGATGCGGCCAGTTCGCTGTAATTGCGGCCCAATGAGCCGAGCAGAAGATCCCGGTGCAGGTAATCGAGCGTCGTGCGCATCGGCAGTGAACCGGAGGTGCCGTAAGCAATGAGATCGCCCTGCACGCGCAATGTCGCAGGATCGACGAACACGGCATGGCTTTCCGATGGCTGGAGGCCTGGCTCGCTGAACAGGACACGCGTCGTGCGCCCCGGCCCGTCTGCCGGCCGAATGGCGAACAAGGTCGCCGATGAGCCGATATGGGCCTGGGCCGCTTCGACCTGTGCGGCAAGGGGGTGCGCCGTGCCGGTGCTCTCCGTGCGGAGATAGTCACGGTAGAGGACGTCCTCGACCTGGGGCGTGAGAACGTAAAGCGTGCCGCTGAGGGCCGCCACGATGAGAAATGGCCCGACAAAGAGGCCGATATAGAAATGGAGGCGGGTGACGAAGGCACGAAATTCCGGGCTCCAGCCGGACGCGCGCGAATTCGCCGACCGCGTCGGGGACGCGATATCGATGGTCATAATGAGCTTTCCTGAGCGTAACAAATGCGCAGCCCTCCGCTGGAAACGGATGGCTCGATCAGATTGTCTTCAGGCGTAAGCGGGGGGAGCGCGGGGCTGGCGGGAGGGCGGCCGGGCGGGGACCGGCGGCGGCTCGGAGCGCGGCAGCAGGGCCTTCGTCTGGATCGCATTGGACGGCGCCGCGACGATGATGCCCCGCGGCAGATCGAGCCCCCATTGCCCGTGGTTGCACAGGGGGCATTCCATGCGCTTCTGATGATGGGAGGGGACGGGATCCTCGGGCGCGGGAGAATGATGCCCGGCGTGGGCATCCCCCCCGCCGCCGGAACAATGGACATCAAGACCTGCGTGAAGCCCCTCGCCGGCCGGCTGCAACAGAGGCATGCCCGCCGACATCGCCACCAGATGGAACAGCAAGGCGCAGGCGGCCAGAAAAGCCGTCAGGGACCGGGCGATCCCGTGCCGCGATCGCGGCCCGAATTGATGGCGCCCGCTCCGCATGGATCAGAAATGGTAGGCCGTGCCGAAGCGGACCTCGTGCAGTTCCAGGTCCTGATCGGCCGGAACGCCGCCAAAATTGGTGGTCTGCGAGTCGAAGGAACTCGCATAGACATATTCGCCGCGCACCGAGATGGCATCGGTCAGCTGGTAATCGAGGCCTGCGCCGACGGTCCATAATTCGGCCGGCACACGCCCGCGCTGCTCTCCGAGGGAGGTTTCCTGCTCGCTGCGTGTCCACGCCGCGCCGCCGGCGACAAAGGGAAGGAACGCGCCCATCGCATAGCCCACGCGCAGGCGGGCGTCCGCCTGGATATTGGTGCGGAACTCGACGTCGGCGGCGCCCGGCTGGGCACCGTTACCCTCGATATTGCCAAGAAGAAGAGCGCCTTCATAGCCGACGACCCAATTGCCGAACATGAAGTTGCGGCCAAGATACAGGCCGCCGACCACGCCATCGGCATCGATCGTGTCGCTTATTCCGGCGCCCTCGGTTTCGAGGTCCATGGCGCCATAGCCCACCATCACACCGCCATAAGCCCCGGACCAGTCCACAGACGCGTTTGCGGAACGGCTGAAGCTCCCGCCCACTTCGCCCGGTCGCCAGATCACGGCACCACGTACGAAATGCGTGCTCTGCTCGGCATCGATGCCGCCCGTCACCGAGAAAGGCTCGGAGCCGAAATCCTCGTAGACATATTCAGCGCGCAGAACGAGCGGGCCGAGCAGCAATTCGACGTAAGGGACGTGAACCTTGAAATCGACGCCGGCCCCGGCGGTCCACCCGAACAGCCGCTGTACGTCGCCATCGAAACCATCAGCGGCGCTGCGAATATAGGATTCGTTCATCACGCCGCCCGCGGCCACGAACGGCAGGGCCCAGCCCAGATCATAGCCGAGCCGCGCACGCAGGCGCGCCGAATACATCGTGTCCACTTCGGCGGCCGGGAACGTGCCGTCATCGGTCACGCCGCGCAGTTCGTGCAGCGTGATGTCGCCCTCGAGGCCGTAGACGAAATTGCCCGATTGCCAGCTGTAGCCGAGAAGGCCACCGCCCGTCGTTCCGTCGATATCGCCGCCGCCGGACGCCGCTCCGGAGCCCGTGTCGAACTGCGACCAGCCATAACCTACGATCGAGCCGGCGTAGAAACCAGCCCACCCGCCGGCGGGCTCTGTCCAGAGATCCGCCGCATGGGCCGTCGCCGGAAGCAGGGACACCGCGCCAAGCAGCGCAATTTTGAGCGAAGAGGTGGCCATCGAGCGTTCCGAGGCTGAAGATTCGGCAAACGTGCCGAACAACCGGTGAACACAGGCTACCTTCAGTCGAGCCTCAGAACAACCTCATTCGCCGTCGGCGGAGGTGGGCTCCGCAGCCGCCTGTTCGGCCGCCTCTTCAACCGCATCGACCATCTTCAGCGCGTCGGGGCGCGGCATCGAGATGATGTTGTAGCCGGAATCGACGTAATGCACTTCGCCGGTCACGCCCGAGCCGAGCTCGGATGCGAGATAAAGCGCGGCGCCGCCCACTTCCTCGATCGTCACGGTGCGCCGCAAGGGAGCATGCCGCTTCTGGTAGTTGAACATCAGCCGTGCGTCCGCGATACCCGCGCCCGCCAGCGTCCGCACCGGACCGGCGGAAATGGCGTTCACGCGAATGCCCTGCGGCCCGTAATCGGACGCAAGATACCGCACGCTCGCCTCGAGCGCCGCCTTGGCCACGCCCATCACGTTGTAATTCGGCATGACGCGGGTCGAGCCGCCATAGGTCAAGGTCAGCAGCGAACCGCCATCCCGCATCAGCGGCGCGGCGCGGCGGGCGATCTCCGTGAACGAGAAGCACGAGATCACCATGGTGCGCTGGAAATTGGCACGGCTCGTGTCTGCGTAGAGGCCTTTCAGCTCCGATTTTTCGGAGAAGGCGACGGCGTGGACGACGATGTCGAGCCCGCCCCATTTCTCCTCGATCGCGGAGAACACGGCGTCGACCGACGCTTCATCCTCCACATCGCACGGCAGAAGGAAATCTGAGCCAACGCTCAGCGCAAGCGGCCGCACGCGCTTCGCCAGCGCGCCGCCCTGATAGGTGAAGGCGAGTTCGGCGCCCGCCTCGGCGAGGCGCTTGGCGATGCCCCAGGCGATGGAATGATCGTTCGCCACGCCCATGACGAGCGCGCGCTTGCCCGCGAGCAATCCGGCAACCATGGAAAACCTGCCCTTCCTGTCGCTCAGGCGTCGATGTGCTTGAAGACCAGGCTGGCATTGGTGCCGCCGAAGCCGAAGGAGTTCGACAATACGCAGCCGAGCTGCACATTGTCACGGCGTTCGCGCAGGATCGGCATGTCGGCAACGGCCGGGTCGATCTCCTCGATATTCGCGCTTTCGCAGATGAAGCCGTTGTTCATCATCAGCAGCGAATAGATCGATTCCTGTACGCCGGTCGCGCCCTGGGCGTGGCCGGTCAGCGACTTCGTGGCCGAGATCGGCGGGCAGGCATCGCCGGCGCCGAACACGTCCCGGATGGCCTCGATCTCCTTGAGATCGCCGATCGGCGTCGAGGTGGCGTGCGGGTTGATGTAATCCACTTTCGGGCCGACCGTGGACAGCGCCATGCGCATGCATCGCATCGCGCCTTCGCCGGAGGGGGCCACCATGTCCACGCCGTCGGACGACAGGCCATAGCCGGCGATCTCGCCGTAGATGCGGGCGCCGCGCGCCCGGGCGTGTTCGAGTTCTTCCAGAACCAGCACCCCCGCGCCGCCGGAAATCACAAAGCCATCGCGGTCCTTGTCATAGGCGCGTGAAGCCTTCTGCGGCGTGTCGTTGTACTTCGAGGACATCGCGCCCATGCCGTCGAACAGGACGGACAGCGTCCAGTCCATGTCCTCGCAGCCGCCGGCGAACATGATGTCCTGTTTGCCGTACTGGATCATCTCGGCGGCGTTGCCGACGCAATGGTTCGACGTCGCGCAGGCCGAAGAAATGGAATAGTTCACCCCCCGGATCTTGAACCAGGTAGCGAGCGTGGCCGAAGCCGTCGACGACATCGCCTTCGGCACGGCGAACGGGCCGACGCGCTTGGACGAGCCGGTCTCGATCGTCTTCTGGGCCGCTTCAACGATGGTGCGGGTGGACGCGCCGCCCGAGCCCATGATGATGCCGGTGCGCTCGTTCGAGATCTCGCCGGTTTCGAGCCCAGCATCCGCGATCGCCTGCTCCATGGCCACATGGTTCCAGGCAGTGCCTCCGCCGTGGAAGCGCATGGCGCGGCGGTCCACCACATCCTCGGCATTGAGGCTGGGACGGCCGTGCACCTGCGAGCGGAACCCATGCTCGCCATATTCCTCGGACCGGGTGATCCCGGACTTCGCTTCGTACAGGCTGGCCAGCACTTCCTGCGTGGAATTGCCGATGGACGATACGATGCCCATCCCCGTCACGACGACACGTCTCATGCTTTTCTCCGCCACAGGGCCGCGCGGACGCAGCCCCTATGGTTCAAGGAAATCTCAGCCGCCTGCCGACGGCTCGGTCTGGAACAGGCCGACCTTCAGGTCCTGTGCCCGATAGATAAGGACGTCATCGGCTTTCAGCCAGCCATCTGCGATGCCGAGCACGAGCTTGGAACGCATCACGCGCTTGAAGTCCACGCCGTATTCCACCTTTTTCACGTTCGGCAGAACCTGTCCGGTGAACTTGATCTCGCCGGTGCCCAGCGCACGTCCGCGGCCGGGCGAGCCGAGCCAGCCGAGGTAAAAGCCGACCATCTGCCACAGAGCGTCGAGGCCGAGGCAGCCCGGCATCACGGGATCGTCCTTGAAGTGGCAGGAGAAGAACCAGAGGTCCGGATTGACGTCGAGCTCCGCCCGTACATAGCCCTTGCCGAACTCGCCACCCTCTTCCGAAATGTCGGTGATCCGGTCGAACATCAGCATAGGCGGAAGCGGCAATTGCGCGTTGCCCGGGCCGAACACCTCACCGCGCCCCACGGCGAGAAGATCCTCATAATCGAAGCTGGACTTACGGGCGGTCATGCGTGGGGCGGCCTTTCGCTGAACTGTCACATACCCGGCACGGAGCCGCGATGCGGCGATCCTCTAGCACAGCGCTCGCATTCCCGAAAGCCGCGCGCAGGAAGATGGCATGCCACAGCAATCTGTAGAAATACCGTGGTATATATGCGACAACTCGCCCTGGCTACATGGGTTATTCCAAATAATATGAGGCTATCCTCAGGATGCATAGGGCTCGGAAAAGCTTGCGGAGCGCCCAGCAATAAATTCATAGCCGCCTGCTGAGAAACGAATTACATAAATAATATAGCTATATACCAAGGAAATAAGCAGTATATATCTGCATCAGACGAAAGTCGATGCTAGAAAAACAAGTATCTGTCTTGCAGTGAGTTCTATAGGCAATAAGTATTGGCCTGCTGCGCCGGCCCTGTCGACGCTCGTTCTCTGTCACGCACCAAGGAAACGGCCCGAGTTCGTGGCGCAAGCAAGGATATGGTGACGATGGTTGAAGCTCATGCGGATCTCGGGAAATGGCGCCCGTGGATCCAGTTGCTGTGTGGCCTTGTCTGCATGGCGATGATCGCCAATCTCCAATACGGCTGGACGTTGTTCGTCGATCCCATCGACCAGAAGTTCGGCTGGGGCCGCCCGGCCATCCAGATCGCGTTCACCCTGTTCGTCCTGACGGAAACGTGGCTCGTGCCGGTGGAAGCCTGGTTCGTCGATCGCTATGGCCCGCGCGTCGTAGTCATGTTCGGCGCGGTGCTGATTGCGGGCGCCTGGGTGCTGAACTCCGTCGCGAGTTCTCTGCCCATGCTCTATGCGGGCGCCATCGTCGCCGGCATCGGGTCGGGCGCGGTTTATGGCACTTGCGTCGGGAACGCGTTGAAATGGTTTCCCTATCGGCGCGGTCTCGCGGCCGGAATCACGGCCGCCGGCTTCGGTGCCGGCGCGGCCCTGACCGTTGCCCCCATCGCGAAAATGATCGCCACCAGCGGCTACGAGCAGGCCTTCCTGTATTTCGGCCTCGGTCAGGGCGCGGTCGTCCTGTTCCTGTCATTTTTTCTGCGCTCTCCCACGGTCAAGTTTCCGGCTCCGAAGAAGGTCAGCCGCCATATCCAGACCCGGGTCGATTACTCACCCGGGCAGATGCTGAAGAAGCCCGTGTTCTGGCTGATGTATGTGATGTTCGTGATGGTCGCGTCCGGTGGCCTGATCGCCGCCGCACAGATTGGCCCTATCGCCCATGATTTCGGCGTTGCCGAGACGCCCGTCACGATCCTCGGCATCACCATGGCGGCACTGACCTTCGCCATCTCGCTCGACCGTATTTTCGACGGCTTCGGCCGGCCCTTCTTCGGCTGGGTGTCGGATACGATCGGGCGCGAGAACACCATGTTCATCGCCTTCGCCATTGCTGCGCTGGCCTTGTCCCTGCTGGTGTTCAAGGGCAACAACCCGCTGATCTTCGTCGTCTTCTCGGCGCTGTTCTTCGGTGTGTTCGGCGAGATCTACAGCCTGTTTCCCGCCACGTCCGGAGACACGTTCGGCTCGAAGTTCGCAGCCACGAACAACGGCCTGCTCTACACGGCCAAGGGCACGGCGGCCCTGCTCGTCCCGCTCGCCAGCCTCGTCTCGGCCGCCTACGGCTGGTACGCAGTGTTCGCGATTTCGGTCTGCCTCAACGCGATTGCCGCCGTCCTGGCATTGTTCGTCCTGAAGCCGCTGCGCCGCCGCTTCATCGAGCGCGGCCATGCGGCGGCGGACGTCACGCCTGAAACGGCCGTGGTGCAGCAACCGGCCTGAATCAAAATAGGGGCCCCGGCAGGACGAATGCCGGGGCCCCTTCATGGAAACATTCCAATCGCCGCTCGTTTTGCTCCCAAACATCTCGGGAGCTGTCATGTCCTCGCTTCAACCAATTCCTTACGCTCCCCATCTCGAAACGGAGGAGGATGGCGAAGCGCAGACCTCCGCGGAACTGAACGCCGCCCTGCACGAGATCCTTGAGACGACGTCCGCCGATTACGGACATGCCGTGCGTGCGGTACACGCCAAGAGCCACGGGCTGATCGAGGGTGAGCTGGAGATATTGGGCGGCCTCCCGCCCGAAATGGCCCAGGGCATGTTCGCGCGTCCCGGCCGCCATCCGGCTATTCTGCGCATCTCGACCAATCCCGGAGACATTCTCGACGACAGCATCTCGGTACCGAGGGGCATCGCCCTCAAGGTAAGGAATGTGGACGGGCCACGCCTGTCCGGCGCGGAGGGCAGCGCGCAAGACTTCGTCATGGTCAACGGCCCCGCCTTTGCCGCCAAGACTGCGAAGCAATTCCTCGGCAATCTCAAGCTGCTGGCCAAGACGACGGATCGCGCACAATGGGCGAAGAAAGCGCTGTCGGCGGTTCTGCGCGGCACCGAAAGTCTGATCGAAGCCGTCGGTGGTGAAAGCGCCACGTTGAAAACGCTCGGCGGTGCACCGAACGTGCACCCGCTGGGTGAAACCTATTACTCCCAGACCGCCTTTCGATATGGCGATCATGTCGCCAAGCTTTCGCTGGCGCCCCTTTCGGAAAACCTCACCGCATTGACGGGGACAAAGGTGGATGTCTCGGGCAAGCCGAACGGCGTTCGCGAGGCGGTTGCCGCCGAAACGGCGCGTTCCGCCAGCGAATGGGAGCTCAGGGTTCAGCTGTGTCGCGATGCGGACGCCATGCCGATCGAGGACGCCACCATCATATGGGACGAGGAGAAGAGCCCCTTCATCGCCGTGGCCAGACTGCGTGTGCCGGTGCAGATGGGGTGGAGCGAGGAACGTTCGCACCGGGTGGACGATGCCATGCGGTTCAGCGTCTGGACCGGCCTCGAAGCCCACCGCCCGCTGGGCGTCATCAACCGCGTCCGTAGATCGGCCTACGAGATGTCGTCCGAATTCCGGGGCCGCTTCAATGGCTGCCCGATCCACGAACCGGAGGAGGGTGTGCGTCTCCCGGCATGAGGTTCAGTCCGTCGGGATCTTTGCATCGTAACCACCCGAGCGACCGAGATCGGTCAATTTGTAATCGACCCCCGGCGGGATCGTCGGAAAGACCGCCCGCTTCGATCTCGATCAGGACAACCGTAACGATGTCGCATTGGCGACCGCATCCTGAAGGAGTTTCTCGCGGCCGACGTCGTCGTCATCGGCGTGGCGTTCAGACGTTCGAGCACGCCGAGATTTATCTGCGATCGGTTCTGGGTTTCTTCGGCATCACCGCGCCCAAGGTCATTCTCGCGGAGGGCGTCGCCGTTAGCCCTGAACAGCGAGAGGCGGCGACGCAGGCGTCGCTGAGCGTGATCGGAGGTCTTCAGGCGGCATGACGCCGCCCGAGATCGTCACACGTCGAGATTCGACACCGTCAGCGCGTTGTCCTGGATGAACTCCCGGCGCGGCTCCACCACTTCGCCCATCAGGCGGGTGAAGATGTCATCGGCGCCATCGCCTTCCTTCACGCGCACCTGCAGCAGCGAGCGCACATTGATGTCGAGCGTGGTTTCCCAGAGCTGCTCGGCATTCATCTCGCCCAGGCCCTTGTAGCGCTGCAAGGACACGCCCTTGCGGCCAACTGCGAGCACGGCCTCCAACAGGCCGACAGGCCCGAAAATGCTCTGCCGGTCCTCGCGCCGTGTCAGTGTCGAGGGCTGGTCGTAGGTTTCCTTCAGGCTCGCCGCATGGTCGTTGAGGCGGCGCGCATCCGCCGTCGCCAGCAACGCCGTGTCGAGGCGCGTCACTTCACGCACGCCCCGCACCTCGCGTTCGAAGGTGAAGCCGGTCTCGTCGACCGCGCTCGTCCAGCCGCGCTCTGTCTCGTCGGAGATGGCGTCCAGCCGCGTCGCGATCTCACGTCCCAGATCCACGGCGCTATCGAGGTCGCTCAGCACGTCGCTGCGCAGGGCGCCGGCGATGGCCGCCTGCTCGACGAGGCCGCGATTGTAGCGCTGGTGCAGGCCATCGAGCGTGGAGCGCACGCTGCGCGCCTGCTCAACGCGGGAAATGAGGTCCGGGCCGGCCAGTTGCGCGCCGGAATCCAGTGTCAGCACCATGCCGTCGGCGCCCGTCGAGATCAGGTAATCCTCGAGCGCGCGCTCGTCCTTGAGATATTGCTCGCTCTTGCCGCGCGCCACTTTATACAGCGGGGGCTGCGCGATGTAGATGTGCCCGCGCTCGATCAGCTCCGGCATCTGGCGGAAGAAGAACGTCAGCAACAGGGTGCGGATGTGCGAACCGTCGACGTCCGCGTCCGTCATGATGATGATCTTGTGATAGCGCAGCTTGTCGGGGTTGAACTCCTCGCGGCCGATGCCTGTGCCGAGTGCCAGGATCAGCGTGCCGATCTGCTCGGAGCCCAGCATGCGGTCGAACCGGGCACGCTCCACGTTGAGAATCTTGCCACGCAGCGGAAGCACGGCCTGGAACGCCTTGTCGCGGCCCTGCTTGGCGGTGCCGCCGGCGGAATCGCCCTCGACCAGGAACAGCTCGGACTTCGCCGGGTCGCGTTCCTGGCAATCGGCCAGTTTTCCGGGCAGGGAGGCCATGTCGAGCGCGCCCTTGCGGCGCGTCAATTCGCGGGCCTTGCGGGCGGCCTCGCGCGCAGAAGCGGCTTCCACCACCTTGCCGATGATCGTCTTGGCTTCGGCGGGATGCTCCTCGAACCATTCGGCGAGCGCGGCGCTCATGGCGTTCTCGACCGCGGGACGCACCTCGGACGAGACGAGCTTTTCCTTGGTCTGCGACGAGAATTTCGGATCCGGCACCTTCACCGAGAGCACACAGGTCAGGCCTTCGCGGCAATCGTCTCCTGTGAAGGACACCTTCTCCTTCTTGGTGATGCCCGAGGAGTCCGCATAGCCGGTGATCTGGCGGGTCAGGGCGCCGCGAAAACCTGCGAGATGGGTGCCGCCGTCACGCTGCGGAATGTTGTTGGTGAAGCACAGAACGTTCTCGTAATAGCTGTCGTTCCACCACAGCGCCGCCTCGACGGTGATGCCGTCACGCTCGCCACGTACCACGATGGGCGTGTCCGTCAGGGGTTTCTTGGTGCGGTCGAGATAACGCACGAAGGCCTCGACACCGCCTTCGTAGAACAGTTCCTCGCTCTTCGTCTCGACACCGCGGGCATCGGTTAGAATGATGCGGACGCCCGAATTGAGGAAGGCCAGTTCGCGCAGCCGGTGTTCCAGCGTGGCGTAATCGTATTCGATATGGGTGAAGGTCTGAGGCGAGGCGAGAAACGTCACCTCGGTGCCGCGCTTGCCATTGGCGTCGCCCAGCACCTTCAGCGGGGCATCGGCTTCGCCGTGGGTGAAGGCGATCTCGTGCTCCTTGCCGTTGCGGTAGATGCGCAGGCGCAGCCAGGTCGACAGCGCGTTCACAACCGAGACGCCGACGCCGTGCAGGCCGCCGGAGACCTTGTAGGAATTCTGGTCGAACTTACCGCCGGCGTGCAGCTGGGTCATGATGACCTCGGCCGCCGAAACGCCTTCGCTGTGCATATCGGTCGGGATACCGCGGCCATTGTCCGTCACGGTCACCGAGCCGTCGTCGTTCAGCGTGACGGTGACGAGATCGGCATAGCCGCCGAGCGCCTCGTCGATGGCGTTGTCCACCACCTCATAGACCATGTGGTGGAGGCCGGAGCCGTCATCGGTATCGCCGATATACATGCCCGGACGTTTACGCACGGCATCCAGGCCCTTGAGGACCTTGATGGATTCCGCGCCATATTCGGGGGCAGACGCGCTGGCCGCTGCGGCATCGCTCATCAGACAGAATTCCTTGAAAATTCCAGCGAATCCGGCCGATTCGCTTCAGCAACATATATAATGACAAAATGCTCGGATTTCACGCCCTGTGGATGGATCGTCCTCAACCGTCGAAATCAAGCATGGCCTGAAGGAAAACATCGCCGTAGCGCTTGAGCTTGGCGGTGCCGACACCCTGCACCAGCGCCATCTCGTCGGGGGTGCTCGGCCGCTGCTGCGCCATCTCGATCAGGGTGCGGTCGGAGAACACCACATAGGCCGCCACCCCTTCTTCCCTGGCCAAGGTCAGGCGCAGTGCTCTCAGATGCTCGAACAGCGCGGCATCGGACGAATTCAGGCCGTCGCGGTCGGGGCTGCCGGCGCGACGCGTGCGGCGGGCCGGCGCGTCCGGCACCGCGCGAAGCTGCAGCCGTTCCTGCCCGCGCAGCACCGCTCCTCCGCGTTCGGTCAGCGCGAACCCGCCGTGCTCGGCGCTGGCATCGGCCAGGATGCCGGCGGCGTAGAGTTGGCGCACCATTGTCATCCAGGCCCGCCGGGGCAGATCCTTGCCGACGCCGAACGTCTTCAGCGCATCATGGCCGTGCCGTTTGATGGCATCCGTCATCTCGCCCAGCAGCACATCCGCCAGATGCCCGGCGCCGAACCGCTGTCCGGTCCGCACCGCAGCCGACAGCAATTTCTGCGCGGGCAGGGTGGCATCTTCCAGCTTCGCATGGCCGGAGCACAGATCGCAGCGCCCGCACGGGCCGCTCTCCTCGCCGAAATAGGCCAGCAGGGCCTGCCGCCGACAGGTGGCGACCTCGCACAGATCGATCATTGCCGACAGGCGCCGATGCTCGATCCGGCGCCGTTCCTCGCTCGAATCCTTCTCCTCGATCTGGCGGCGGCGAAAGGCCATGTCCTCCAGAGCGTAGAGCGTCAGCGTCTCGGCCGGCAGCCCGTCGCGCCCCGCGCGGCCGATCTCCTGATAATAGGCCTCGATACCGGCCGGCATGTCGGCGTGGACCACGAAGCGGACGTCCGGCTTGTTGATGCCCATGCCGAAGGCGATGGTCGCCACCATCACCACGCCGTCCTCCTGCAGGAAGAGATCCTGATTGCGGGCACGCTCCTCCTGGCTGAGGCCGGCGTGATAGACCAGCGCGCGATGTCCTTTGCGGCCCAGGGATGCGGCGAGGTTCTCCGTCCGGGCGCGGGACGAGGCATAGACGATGCCGGATCTCTTGCCGTTGCGCGCCACCACGTCCGCGATCTGCTCGGTGGGACGGTCCTTGGGCTCGAAGCGCAGGCCGAGATTGGGCCGGTCGAAGCTCTGCACCACGATGTGCGGCGGCGTCGGAAACAACGCGGCCGCGATGTCCGCGCGGGTGGTGGTGTCGGCCGTGGCCGTCAAGGCAATGGTCTGAACACCGGCGAGGATGGAGCGCACATCGGCGAGCTGCCGGTATTCCGGCCGGAAATCGTGCCCCCATTGGGACACGCAGTGCGCCTCGTCGATGGCGAGGCGGCGCACGCCTGCCCGCGCCAGCCGCTCCGCCAGCGAGGTGCCGGCCAGCCGCTCCGGCGAGACGAACAGGAGGCGCAGATCCCCATTTGCCATGCGACGAAAGGCGTCGCGGCTTTCCTCGTCCGAATTGCCGGAATTGAGGCTGGCCGCTTCGATCCCGAGCGCGGTCATCTGCTGCACCTGATCGCGCATCAGCGCGATGAGCGGCGACACGACGACGGTCAAACCGCCTTCGAGGATCGCCGGTAATTGGTAGCAGATCGATTTTCCGCTGCCGGTCGGCATCACGGCCAGCACGTCGTCGCCCTTCAGCACGGCCGCGATGACGTCGGCCTGCCCCGACCGGAAATCGTCATAGCCGAACACGGCCTTCAGGCTGGCCCGCGCCTCCTTCATCCCCACCATGGTCAGCGCACCTGCTCCGCATGTCCGGGGCCGATTCGGAACAGAGCTGCGCGCTCTCCCAATTCCACGAAGGCGGCGGGATCGGCGCCTGTCAGCCAGGCTTGCGCGCCCAAGGCGTCGAGCGTGTCATAAAGGGCCTGCCGCCGTGCGGGGTCGAGATGGGCCGCCACCTCGTCAAGCAGGACGAGAGGGGCCGCCCCTTGCAAGCGCGCCACCAGGCCGGCATGGGCCAGAACGAGACCGATCAGGAGGGCTTTCTGCTCTCCCGTCGAGCACAGAGCGGCGGGCATGGCCTTCGGTCCGTGCCGGACGGAAAGATCGGACGCCTGCGGCCCTTCCGTCGTCCGGCCGGCAGCCCGGTCCCTGGCCCGCAGCGAACGCAGCCGCGCCCGGTATGTATCCTCCGCCGCCAGCGCCGAACCGGAAGCGATCTCGGTCTCCATCCAGCCTCCCAGCGCAATCTCCGCATGAGGGAAAGCTCCAGCGTCGTCGCGCGTTTCCGCGATCATGGCCGAAAGGCGCTGCACGGTTTCGAACCTCGCCGCCGCCACGGCGATCGCCAGTTCGGCGATCTCGCGCTCCACCGCGTCCAGCCAGCGGGGATCGGTGGCATGGTCTTCCAGCAGGCGGTTGCGGGTGCGCAGCGCACGCTCGAACCCGGCAACGCGGCTGCCATGGTCCGGATCGGCCGCCAGAACGAGGCGGTCGAGGAAGCGCCGACGGTCGCCGGCCGGGCCTCCGAACAGCCCGTCCATGGACGGCGTCAGCCAGACGAACCTCAAATGCTCGGCGAACGAGCCGGGGCCGCAAGCATTTGCGCCGTTGATGCGGAAACGCCGGCCGCCGCTGTCATCGCCCGAATCCGTGCCGGTGCCGAGCTGGGCCGGCCCAGCCGCGCCTTCCAGCTCCGCCGCCACCGCCCAGGAGCCGTCGCCAGCCTGCCGGGCCATATCGGTGCGCGCGGCGCGCCGCAGCCCACGACCCGGCGCCAACATGGACAGGGCTTCCAGAATATTGGTCTTGCCTGCGCCGTTCGGGCCCGTCAGGGCCACGCTCAGGCCGCCGCTCGAAATGTCGAGCGCGGCATGATTGCGAAAATTGGCCAGCTTGAGCCGGGTGAGCGCGACGCGTTTCGCCGGATTGTCCGTCACACCCGCATCGGCATCAGGACATAGAGGGCGGACGCGCCTTCCTGATCCTGGATCAGGGTGGGCGAACCCGGATCGTTCAGCTTGAGCAGGGCGCTTTCGGTGTCGATCTGGGCGGCGATGTCGAGGAGATAGCGGGAATTGAAGCCGATATCGATGGCGTCCGCCGCATACTCGACCTCGATCTCCTCGGTCGCGCTGCCGGAATCCGGATTGGTGACCGACAGGACGAGCTTGCCGTCGCTGATGGCAAGCTTCACCGCGCGGCCGCGCTCCGAGGAGATCGTCGAGACGCGGTCCACGGCGCTGACGAAATCCGCTTTGCTGACGGTTAGGCGCTTCTCGTTGTGGAGCGGGATGACACGCGCATAATCGGGAAACGTGCCGTCGATCAGCTTCGACGTCAGCACCACATCGCCCATCGAGAAGCGCATCTTGGTCGCCGACAATTCGATGGTCACGGTGCCGTTCGGGTCCTCGAACAGGCGCTGTACTTCGGCCACGGTCTTGCGCGGCACGATCACGCCCGGCATTCCGGCCGAGCCCTCGGGGGCCGGCAATTCGACGCGCGCCAGGCGGTGACCATCGGTCGCCACCGCACGCAGGACTGTCTGGCCCTCCACGTCCATCGTGTGGAGGTAGATGCCATTGAGGTAATAGCGCGTTTCCTCGGTCGAGATCGCGAATTGCGTCTTTTCGATCAGGCGCTTGAGGTCGTTGGCCGGAAGCTCGAACCGCACCGGCAGGTCGCCCGTGGCGAGATCGGGGAAATCGGCTTCCGTCAGCGTCTGCAGCGTGAAGCGCGAACGGCCGGAGCGGATGACGAGCGTGCCGGTTTCGCCGGTCTGCTCCAGCGCCACCTGGGCGCCGTCCGGCAGCTTGCGCACGATGTCGTAGAAGGTGTGGGCGGGGACGGTGGTCGAGCCGGGCTGGCCGATCTCGGCGGGGCTCGTTTCCACGACTTCGAGATCGAGGTCCGTCGCCTGCAGCCTCAGCCCGCCGTTTTCGGCGCGGATCAGGACGTTGGACAGGATCGGAATGGTCGTGCGGCGTTCCACAACCCTGTGCACATGGCCGAGAGATTTGAGCAGCGCGGCCCGCTCAAGGGTCACTTTCATCTGTTGTCCCGCTCCATCGTCTGCGACCGGCGGCACGAGCGGTCGGGTTCCGTCCGCAGCCCCACCCGCCGGGAGGGCGACATTGGCCGCTCCCCCAAAATTCCGCAAGACTTTCTAGAGGTTCTGACCCGCTTTCACTCCGAAAGCATGCGCTTCAGCAGATCGACGTCATCCGCCAGCGCATTGTCGGTGCCGATCAGATTGTCGATCTTGCGCACCGCGTGCAGCACCGTGGTGTGATCGCGCCCGCCGAAGCGGCGGCCGATCTCGGGCAGCGAGCGCAACGTCAGCACCTTGGCGAGATACATCGCGATCTGTCGCGGCCGCACGACGGTTGCGGTGCGTCGGGCCGACAGGATGTCGGCGCGCGACACGTTGTAATGGCGCGCCACGATGCGCTGGATGTCCTCGATCTTGACGCGGCGCGGCTCGCGGTTGCGCACCAGATCGCGCAGCGCCTCTTCGGCCATTTCCAGCGTTACCACCGCGCCCGTCAAGGTGTTGTGGGCCAGCAGGCGGTTGATCGCGCCGTCGAGATCGCGGCCGTTGGCGGTGATCGTGCGCGCCACATAGGTCAGCACCGAGGCTGGCACGTCGAAGCCCGGGGCCTGCTCGCGGGCGGCGGCGACGCGCAGCTTCAGAATCTGCAGCCGCAGTTCCTCGTCGAGTGATCCCATCTCCACCGCGAGGCCGCCGGCCAGACGCGAACGCAGGCGGTCGTCGAGGCTTTCCAGCTCGGCCGGCGGCCGGTCGGCCGCAATCACGATCTGTCGTCCGCCATCGATCAGCGCGTTCAGCGTGTGGCCGAATTCGGCGGACACCGTCTTGCCCTGAAGAAATTGCACGTCGTCGATGACGAGCATGTCAATGGCGCGCAAGGTCTCCTTGAAGGCCAGAGCGGTCTGCGCCCGCAGCGCGGAGACGAAGCCGAACATGAATTTCTCGGCGGTAAGGTACAGCACCCGGCGTCCGCCGGCTTCCGCCGCGCCGGCGATGGCGTGGAGAAGATGCGTCTTGCCGAGTCCCACTGCGGAATGGACGTAAAGCGGGTTGTAGCGGATCGCTTCGCCGGGCCGCGCATTGGCCACTTCGCGCGCGGCGGCATGCGCCAGCGCGTTGGACCGTCCGACGAGGAAGGTGTCGAAGCCGAGACGGCGGTCGACCGGCGATCCGGCAAGTCCACCGGCGGTGTCCACCGTATGGGCCGTCGCGGGTGCGGTCGACACAGCTGGCGCGGCATTGGCCTTCGGTGCGGCCTCGATGGCGATGGGCGTGCTGCGGGCCACGGGCGGAAGGCGCACACCCGCGGTGCGGATGGTCAGTTCGATGCGGTTGATCGCATCGGCCTCCGCATGGAAGGCCCGCAGGATGCGATCGGCGTAATGCGACTGGATCCAGCTCTTCAGGAACCGCGTCGGCACCGAGAGTCGCGCGAGGCCGCTATCAACGTCCTCCAGCTCGATGCGGGCGAACCAGCTGAGATAGATGTCCTCGCCCAGTTCCGCGCGCAGCCGGCGCTGAGAACGCTCCCAGGCCGCGCCGAAATCGCCACCTTGGGAAGAAAGCTCAGCGGTGGCGGCCATTTGGGTCTCCTGATCGGATGTGGATAGGGTGCGAAAGTCGGGTGCCGCGGCGCGGGCCGCGTCATTGGATACGTCGAGCATGGAGGGAGATCCGGCTAGCTTTGGCGCCAGGGAAGGCCGTGCGCCTTCCAGCCGTCGACCGTACCGCGGTGGCGCTCGGGATCTGGCGGGCCTTCGAAGCCGCCAACCACATTATAGCTGGTCCCGAAACCATTGGCGGTGCTGATGCTTGCGGCGGCGGCGCTGCGTCCGCCGGAACGGCACAGGAAATAAAGCGGGGCATCGCCCGGCACGCCACGCTCAGCGAGAGCGACCTTCAGGCGTTCGGGGAAGTCGGACGCGACCTGCATGGCCGGCCAGATCTGCCATTCGATCAGCAAGGGCTCCTTGCCGATGCCGGACAGGTCCGGCAGGCCGACGAAGGTCCATTCTTCGCGCGTCCGCACATCGATGAGCTGGGCATCCGGCTGCTTGGCCAATTCCTGAAATGCGGTTTGCGCGTCGATATCGCCCGCATATCTCCCCCCGTTCTGCCCAGACATAACGCCCCCTCATGCGGAATCGAAAACTCCGCATTAATTGTTTAAATTTTTTAACTGAACGCCACGCAACGCTAAGGGAAAGATGAGTGCCTCGATATCTTCCCACAACGAAACATCTGACAATTCCCCATTTTGCCAGAAAGGCGACAATACTTAACCATTCCTGCTCCACGCAGGTTCTGGCCAAGCTTTGATTTATTGAAGTCCCTGGCGGGCCGGGGACAAGCCCGAAGATACAGACCCGGGCGGCCGGTGCAAGCGTCCCGTCGGTCGATTCGGCTCCGGTTTGATACGCACGGCACCGCAGCTTTCGCGCCGGCCTGTGAAAAGCGTTGAGACTCCGCGAGATTCGACGCTGTCCGCGCGGATCGGGGAGCGCTGCAAAATTTTTTTAACAATTTTGCTTGCGCCCGGACTCCGTGTCCGGAATCGAGGGGCACCCAAACGTATTGCCCGTAAACCATTGATATCTATAGAGAAATACTGCGCGGCCGGCGTTTTTCCTGCGGATTCAGCGAATCCCGCGAGTCAAGGCCCCATCGGCATGTCGAGGCATTTTGTGACGTTTCCACAACGCATGAATGACGCAAGAAAAAGCCCGGCGCAAAGGCCGGGCTTTTCCAATTTCAACGGGTCCTGAAGCGAGGTGTCAGGCCGACAGCAGCTTCACCCGGGCCGACAGGCGCGACACCTTGCGGGACGCGGTGTTCTTGTGCAGCACGCCCTTCTGGGCAGCGCGCATGATCTCGGGCTGGGCGGCGCGCAGTGCCTCGGAGGCCGCGGACGCATCGCCGGAGGCCAGGGCCTCTTCGACCTTGCGGAGGAAGGTGCGCATGCGGCTGGTGCGGGCGCGGTTGACTTCAGTGCGCCGCTCAATCTTGCGGACGGCCTTCTTGGCCGATTTCGTGTTGGCCATATCGTGTTCCTCGAACAACCTGCCCTGCGGCAGGCGCGTGGGCACAGAAAAACGTGTGCGGCGAAGTTGCCCCGCCGCATTGGACGGTTCTCATAAGCTCTTGCCGGCGTGAGGTCAATGCGCTCAGCGCTGGCAGGCCGAACAATAAAAGGTGGAGCGGCCGTTCTGCGTGATGCGGTGAACGGTTCCGGAGCAGCCTTCGCGGGTGCACGGATGCCCCGTGCGATCATAGACGCGGAAGGTGTGCTGGAAATAGCCCAATTCGCCCGATGTCTGGATGTGGTCGCGCAGGCTCGATCCCCCGGCCGCTACAGCCTCGGTCAACACGTCGCGGATCGCCTGGGCGAGGCGGCCGGCCCGCAGGCCCGGCCGGGCGGTTCCGGCCAATGTGCGTGCCTTGCGAAACGGCGACAGTCCGGCGCGGAACAGGGCTTCGCACACATAGATGTTGCCGAGCCCCGCGATCAGCTTCTGGTCGAGCAGCGCCGCCTTCAGGCTGGTTTCCCGCCCGGCGAAGGCGCGGGCCAGAACCGCCCCGTCGAGCTCGTTGCCGAGCGGTTCGATTCCCAGATCCTTCAGCAGAGGATGCTCTCCGATCTCGGCGCGTGGCACGAGCAGCATGAAGCCGAAGCGACGCGGATCGTTGTAGGTGACACGGGTGCCGGTCTGCGTCGTGAACACCACATGATCATGCGGCGTCTGCTTCGAGCGCGCATGATGGAAGACGCCCGGCACCAGCTCGGCGTCTTTGGGCGCATCGATGCGGAACGAGCCCGACATTCCCAGATGCATGATCAGCACCATTCCGTCGTCGAGATCGGCCAACAGATATTTCGCCCGACGCGACAGGGCGGTCACGCGCCGTCCGGTCAGCCGCGCGGCGAGATTTTCGGGGAACGGAAAGCGCAGATCCGCCCGGCGCACCTCGACATGCGCCAGCGTGTGGTCGACAAGGGCGGGCTCAAGCCCGCGACGGACGGTCTCGACTTCTGGAAGCTCGGGCATTGTGCGCCAGGTGGGAATGGAGCAAGCAAACTAGCGTCGCCTCGGGCCCTGCGCTAGGGTCCGCGCGTTCCTTAGGAAGTGTCAGCATGTCCGATCGCCCAGGCGAGTCCGAAACCACGCATTTTGGCTTTGAGGATGTCGCGCTCGGCGACAAGCAGGGCCGGGTGAACGAGGTGTTCCACGGTGTGGCGCAGCGCTACGACGTGATGAACGATCTGATGTCGGGCGGTCTGCACCGGGCCTGGAAGCAGGCGCTCCTCACCGAGCTCAATCTGCCGCGCGGACCCCGGCGCTTCCGGCTGCTCGACGTTGCGGGCGGCACGGGCGATATCGGGCTTGGCGCGCTGAAGCGGGGCGGGCCGGGCGTGCATGTCACACTGTTCGACATCAACCCCTCGATGCTGGAGGTCGGCCGCGAACGAGCCGAGGCGCGGGGCCTGTCCGACCGCGTCGAGATCTTCGAGGGCAATGCCGAGGAGCTTCCCTTCGACGATTGCAGCTTCGAAGCGGTGACGATCGCCTTCGGCCTGCGCAACGTGCCGCGCATGGACCGCGCCCTCGCCGAGGCGCGCCGCGTGCTCGTGCCCGGCGGCCGCTTCTTCTGCCTTGAATTCTCGAAGGTCGATGCCCCGGTGCTCGACCGCGTCTACGATCTCTATTCTTTCAAGGCCATTCCTCACATCGGCCGTCTGGTGGCGGGTGATGGCGAGCCCTATCGCTATCTCGTCGAATCCATCCGACGCTTCCCCCCGCCGGAGGAGCTGGCCGGCATGATGCGCACGGCCGGCCTGTCCCGCGTGGCCTACACGCCCTACACCGGCGGCATCGCGGCCTTGCACACCGGCTGGCGGTTGTAACCGCGCATGCTCGGATCGATCGGCCACATCGCACGCATCCTGCGCGCCTCCTGGGTGTTCGCCCGCGAGGGCGTGTTCCGCGAGGTCGACACCAGCGGCCTGCCGCCTCTGGCCCGGTTCGCCATTCGCGCCTCCCGGGTGGTCGAGCGCCGCCAGCGGCGCGGCCATGCTTTGCCGACAGCGCTGGAGCGGCTCGGCCCCTCTTATGTGAAGCTCGGCCAGTTCCTCGCCACCCGCGCGGACGTGGTCGGCGCCGAGATCGCGGGCGAGCTCGGCGAATTGCAGGACCGCATGGCCCCGTTCGGCACCGGCGTCGCCGAAGACACGATCCTGCATGCGCTCGGCCGCCCGGTCGACACGCTGTTCACGAGTTTCGGCCCGCCCCTGGCGGCGGCCTCGATCGCCCAGGTCCATCGCGCCACGATCGCCACTCCGCGCGGGGAACGCGTGGTCGCGGTCAAAGTCATCCGGCCGGGCGTGGCTCGGCGCTTCCGGCGCGATCTTTCCACCTTCTATGCCGTCGCCGGATGGCTGGAGCGGTTCAGCCGCTTTGCCCGGCGCCTGCGCCCCGTCGCCGTCGTCGATACGCTGGCGCAATCCGTCACCTTCGAGATGGATTTCCGGCTTGAGGCGGCGGCCTTGTCGGAAATGGCGCAGAACACCAAGGGAGACCCCGGCTTCCGGGTGCCGGCCGTTGATTGGGACCGGACGGCCAAGGACGTTCTGACCCTGGAATGGGTGGAGGGCATCCCTCTCACCGACAGGGCGGCGCTGGCCGCGTCGGGCTACGATCTTCCCGCGCTCGGGCGCAACCTCATCCAGTCGTTCCTGCGCCACGCCATGCGCGACGGCTTCTTCCATGGCGACATGCATCCCGGAAATCTGTTCGTGGATGCGGCCGGCAACATCGTCGCCATCGATTTTGGCATCACCGGCCGCCTTGGCCAGAAGGAACGCCGCTTCCTGGCCGAAATCCTCTACGGCTTCATCGAGCGCGATTACCGCCGCGTGGCCGAGGTCCATTTCGCCGCGGGCTATGTGCGGCCCAATCAATCCGTTGACGAATTCGCCCGGGCCCTGCGCTCGATCGGCGAGCCTATTCACGACCGGCCCGCCGAGGACATCTCGATGGCGCGGCTGCTGACGCAGCTGTTCGAGATCACCGAGATCTTCGACATGTACACCCGCCCCGAGCTCATCATGCTCCAGAAGACTATGGTGGTGGTGGAGGGCGTGGCCCGCTCGCTCGATCCCCGTCTCGACATGTGGAAGACGGCGGCCCCCGTGGTGCGCGAATGGATCACTCGCAATCTCGGCCCGCAGGGCCGGGTGGAGGATGCGGCCGACACGCTCACCCGGCTCGGGCGCAGTATCGGCGCGCTGCCGGATCTGATCATCCGGGGCGAGCGGCTCGTCGCCCGTCTTGAGGATCTGTCCGAACACGGCTTTCCCCTCGCGCCGGAGACGCTGCGCGGCATCGGCCGGGCGGAAGCGCGGCGCGCGCGCTGGGGCAATCTCGCGCTCTGGGTCATCGCGATTTTGCTCGCCGTCGCGATCTTGTTCTAAGGCTGTGCGATGACCGAGAGCGTCCTTGACCAACGCCGCGTCCTTCTCATCATCGGTGGCGGCATCGCGGCCTATAAGAGTCTCGATCTGATCCGCCGGCTGAAGGAGCGTGGCGCACATGTTCGCGCCATTCTCACCGAAGCCGGTGCGGAATTCGTAACGCCGTTGTCCGTCGGCGCCCTCAGCGGCGAGCGCGTGTTCGGCGATCTGTTCGATCTCGCCGACGAAAACGACATCGGCCATATCCGCCTCGCGCGGGACACCGATCTCATCATCGTCGCTCCGGCCACGGCCGATCTTCTCGCGAAAATGGCCCATGGCCTGGCCAACGATCTTGCCTCCACGGCGCTGCTTGCCACAGACCGCCCGGCGCTCGTCGCCCCGGCCATGAACCCACGCATGTGGAGCCACAACGCCACACGGCGGAACATCGCCCTCCTGCGCGAAGACGGAATCGGCGTCATCGGTCCCAATGAGGGGCTTATGGCGGAGCGCGGCGAAAGCGGCTTGGGCCGCATGGCCGAGCCGCTGGAAATCGTCGCGGCTGCCGAAGCGCTTTTGTCGCCGATAGAAAAGGTGCTGGCCGGCCGACGCGTTCTGGTCACGTCCGGGCCGACGCACGAGCCCATCGATCCCGTTCGGGTCCTCGCCAATCGCTCCTCCGGCCGTCAGGGCCATGCCATTGCGCGTGCAGCGGCCGAAGCTGGCGCAGAGGTAATTCTCATATCGGGGCCTGTGGCGGTTCCCGATCCCGAGGGCGTGCACGTGGTTCGGGTCGAGACCGCGCGCCAGATGCAGGCCGCGGTGGAGGTCGCGCTTCCCGCCGATCTCGCGATCTTCGCCGCGGCCGTGGCCGATTGGCGGGTGGAGACGGAAAGCGCCTCAAAGGTGAAGAAGGGGGCTGGCGGCCCCCCCGCGCTGCACCTTGTCGAGAATCCCGACATCCTCGCCGGTATTGCGCGCCTCACCGAGGACAGGCCGCGCCTCGTGGTCGGCTTCGCGGCCGAGACGGACGAGGTGCTTGAGCACGCCCGGGCCAAGCTCGCCCGCAAGGGCTGCGATCTGATCATCGCCAATGACGTTTCGCCCGACACCGGCATCATGGGCGGCACCAGCAATGCGGTGCATCTCGTATCGGCCGCAGGCGTCGAAACCTGGCCCTCTTTGACCAAGGACGAGGTGGCACGGCGTCTGATCGCGCGCCTCGCGGAGATGTTGCCGTGAGCATTCGGATCGCCGTCACCCGCCTTCCTCATGCAGCCGGGCTGCCGCTGCCCGCCTATGAAACCTCAGGCGCCGCCGGCCTCGATCTTCTGGCGGCTGTTGAAGAAGCTTCCCCTTTACGGTTAAGTCCGGGTGAGCGGCGCCTCGTTCCCACCGGCCTCGTCATGGAATTGCCGGCCGGTTACGAAGCGCAGGTGCGGCCCCGTTCCGGCCTCGCTTTCCGCCATGGAGTGACGGTGCTGAACGCGCCCGGCACGATCGATGCCGATTATCGGGGAGAGGTCCAGGTGCTTCTGATTAATCTCGGAACCGAGGATTTCGTCATTTCCCGGGGGATGCGCATCGCCCAGATGATCATTTCACGCGTGGAAACAGTCGATTTGTGGGAAGCCGATGTGCTAAGCGAAACCACACGTGGGGCCGGTGGTTTCGGTTCCACAGGCACCGGACATCAGAAGGCCGACGTATGAACCTCCTACCGCGCCGCAGTTTGCTGGCCATCGCCGCCGTCGTGGACATCGCCTACCACGCCCGCCCGGCGCCCATTGCGGCCAAGGCCCTGTCGGCCCGCCACAGCCTTCCCCCCCGCCATCTCGAAACATTGCTTCAGGTCCTCGTGCGGTCCGGCATCCTGAAGGGCGTGCGCGGTCCGCGCGGCGGCTATGAGCTGGCTCGGGAACGCCGGCGCATCACGCTTGCGGATATCGTGCGCGCAGCCTCCGGTGGCATCCAGAACGGCGACGAATCCGACGAGGAATCACAGGAGCCTTCGGCCCTCGTGCGCGGCATCGTGGTGCCGGCGATCGAGCAGGCCTCCGAAACTTTTCTCGAGAAGCTCGAGGAAATCACGGTCGATGATCTTTGCCAGGCCGCCCAGAAGGACCAAGTCTTCGGAGAGGCGCAGGCGAATTACGATTTCACGATCTGATTTGCGCATTGCGCCCCTTGAAACATCCGTAGGATGTGATTTCTTAGAAGCCACGTTCAAAGGCTCATCCGGGAGGATCCAATGCCCCAGCTCGCCACCACAGAACCGCAGACGGAGCATGTGCCCGGGCGCGGCCGCGTTTACAATTCCATCACCGAGACCATCGGCGACACGCCTCTGGTGCGCCTGAATCGCATCGGCGAGGAGCAGGGCGTAAAGGCCAACCTGTTGGCCAAGCTTGAGTTCTTCAATCCGATCGCAAGCGTCAAGGACCGCATCGGTGTGGCCATGATCGACGCCGCCGAAGAGGCCGGGGTGCTCAAGCCCGGCGGCACTTTGGTCGAGCCCACGTCCGGCAACACCGGCATCGCACTGGCCTTCACGGCGGCGGCACGCGGTTACCGCATGATCCTCGTCATGCCGGAGACCATGTCGGTCGAGCGCCGCAAGATGCTTGCTCTTCTGGGTGCCGAACTCGTCCTCACCGAAGGGGCCAAGGGCATGAAGGG
Organism: Terrihabitans aquatilis; assembly: GCF_052542005.1. NCBI lineage: Bacteria > Pseudomonadati > Pseudomonadota > Alphaproteobacteria > Hyphomicrobiales > Terrihabitans > Terrihabitans aquatilis. Next base: position 816,094 of record NZ_JBOCUO010000002.1, read on the forward strand.
CGCCATCGCCCGCGCCGAGGAATTGCTGAACGAGATCCCGGGCTCGGTGATGCCTCAGCAGTTCAAGAACAAGGCTAATCCCGCCGTCCATCGCCGCACCACGGCTGAGGAGATCTGGAACGACACCAATGGCAAAGTCGATGCGGTCATCGCGGGTATCGGCACCGGTGGCACCATCACCGGCGTTGGCCAGGTCCTGAAGCAGCGCAATCCGTCGATCAAGCTGATCGCGGTGGAGCCCGAGGATTCTCCGGTCCTGTCGGGCGGACAGCCCGGCCCGCACAAGATCCAGGGCATCGGCGCCGGTTTCGTGCCGGACGTGCTGGATCGCGAGCTGATCGATGAGGTCGTCACGGTCGGCAACCAGACCGCGTTCGACACGGCCCGCAAGGTCGCCCGCCTCGAAGGCATCCCGGTCGGCATCTCGTCGGGCGCGGCGGTCGCGGCGGCTCTGGAGATCGGTTCGCGCCCCGAATTCGCGGGCAGGAACATCGTCATCATCATTCCGAGCTTCGCCGAGCGCTATCTCTCGACGGCTCTGTTCGAAGGCCTCTGATCCGGCCCGATCCAATTGAAAAGGGCGGCTTGAGCCGCCCTTTTTCATGCCCATGTGCAAGGCGTTCGGCGGATGTCTCCGTCCTCAGAAGCCGCCCATCGGCGCCTCGATGCCGACGCGTCCAGCAGGGCCATGAACTTGGCCGCTGTTTCCTCTATCTCGTCATCCGGATCCGAACCGGCCACGATTCCGGCCCCGGCATAAAGCCGCGCCCTGTGGCCGGATATCTCGGCGCAGCGTATGGCCACATGCCATTCGCCGTCTCCCGAAGAATCGCACCAGCCCACCGCGCCGGAATAGAAGCCGCGATCGAAGGGCTCGATGGCTTTGACAGCCTTGATCGCTGCCGGGCGCGGCATTCCGCACACGGCTGGCGTCGGATGGAGCGCGGCCGCGAGATCGAGCGACGAAATATCGGGATCGCGCAGCTCGCCTTCGATCCGGGTGGCGAGGTGCCATAGCGTCTTGGTGGCGAGCAGGCGCGGCGTTTCGGGCACGCACAGGCTGCGACAATAGGGAGCCAGCACATCGGCGATGGCTTCGATCATCGCGGCGTGCTCGCGCCGGTCCTTTTCGCAAGCAAGGAGCGCCCGCGCCGCGTCTTCGTCGCGTACCGGATCCGCGAGGCGCTTCGCCGATCCGGCCAGCGGGTGCGACGCCACGCGCGTGCCCGTCTTCGAAACGAGAAGCTCGGGCGTGGCTCCAACGAGGGTGCATTCGGCCAGGGGCACGCAGAATGCGGTGGTTCCGGGATCGCCCGACAGACGCCGCAGGATAGCGGGAATGTCGAAATCCTCCTCGCCACTGACGAACAGGCTGCGCGCCAGCACGATTCGGCGTAGTCCGTCCTTCTCCGCAGCGATCAGCGCCAGGGCGCGGCGCACGCCTGCCGCATAGGCGCGGGTGCTGGGCTGGGGACGGACCTGCAGACGGTCGCTTCGGCATCCCCCATCGATAACGCCAAAGGGAGGCTGAGCCTGTATGCCGAGATGGTCCGGCTGAAAAAGATAGCAGGCCGCGTCCCGGTCGAAGGGCAATGCACCGGTCAGCATATCGGGGCCGTTTCTGTTGCCCGCAAAGAAAGCGCGCGCGGCGTCTCCCATTTCCGCCAGGGTATAGCCGGCCATTACATGCCGCTGCCCCTGCGCGGAGATCTTCTCTTTGCCGCGTGTCAGGCTGAAGGGCGCGTCCGGCGCCGAGATATCGTCGTAGAGCTGAGCGAGTGCGTGCATCGAGGGTCCCGGCGGGGCATGCCCACCTTGAAAATATTCCAAACTACGATATTCGTATGTATTTTATGGCTAGTGCCTGTTGCCGGGCGATAAGTCAACCTGCCGGAGGAGATCGGACGCCGGCGCAAAACAAAAAAGGCCGGCCCCCCGGGGACCGGCCTTTCTCATTGCCCGAGTGTGGAAGATCAGGCGGTTTCTTTGGTCTTCTCGGCGCGCTTGCGGTTGTTCGGGTCGAGATGAACCTTGCGCAGACGGATCGACTTCGGCGTCACTTCCACGCGCTCATCGTCCTGGATGTAGGTCAGGGCGCGCTCCAGCGTCATGCGGATCGGCGGCGTCAGGCGCACCGCTTCGTCCTTGGACGTGGTGCGGATGTTCGTCAGCTGCTTGCCCTTGAGAACGTTCACTTCCAGATCGTTCTCACGGGTGTGCTCGCCCACGATCATGCCCTGATAGACCTTCCAGCCGGGCTCGATCATCATCGGGCCGCGGTCCTCGAGGTTCCACAGCGCATAGGCCACGGCCTCGCCCGCCGAGTTCGCGATCAGCACGCCGTTGCGGCGGCCGGCGATCTCGCCCTTATAGGGCTGATAAGCGTGGAACAGCCGGTTCATGATGGCCGTGCCGCGCGTATCGGTCATCAGTTCCGACTGGTAGCCGATGAGGCCACGGGTGGGAGCGTGGAACACGAGGCGGACGCGGTTTCCGCCCGAGGGGCGCATTTCCAGCATTTCGGCGCGGCGCTCGCCCATCTTCTGGACGACGACGCCGGAATGCTCCTCGTCCACGTCGATGACCACTTCCTCGACCGGCTCGAGCGTCTCGCCGTTCTCGCCCTTTTGCAGCACCACGCGCGGACGAGAGATCGACAGCTCGAAGCCCTCGCGGCGCATGGTTTCGATGAGCACGGACAGCTGAAGTTCGCCGCGGCCGGAAACGAAGAACGAATCCTTGTCGGACGCTTCCTCGATCTTCAGCGCCACATTACCCTCGGCCTCCTTCAGCAGGCGGTCGCGGATCACGCGGCTGGTCACCTTGTCGCCTTCGGTGCCGGCCAGCGGGCTGTCGTTGACGATGAACGACATCGTCACGGTCGGCGGGTCGATCGGCTGCGCCTTCAGGGGCTCGGTGACGGAGAGGTCGCAGAAGGTGTCGGCGACGGTGCCCTTCGGCAGGCCGGCGATGGCGATGATGTCGCCGGCGACGCCTTCCTCGATCGGGGTGCGCTCGATGCCACGGAACGCGAGGATCTTCGAGATGCGGCCCTGCTCGACCACCGAGCCGTCCTGCGCCAGCACCTTGACGCTCTGGTTCGGCTTGATGGAGCCCGAGGTGATGCGGCCCGTGATCATGCGGCCGAGGAAGGGGTTCGATTCCAGCAGAGTGCCGATCATGCGGAACTGGGTGTCCTCATGGACCTTCGGCTCCGGCACGTGCTTCAGCACGAGGTCGAGCAGCGGGGCCATGCCCTGATCCTGCGGCCCCTCCGGCGATTCAGCCATCCAGCCGGAACGGCCGGAGCCGTACAGGATGTGGAAGTCGAGCTGCTCGTCGGTGGCGTCCAGCGCGGCGAACAGGTCGAACACCTCGTTCACCACTTCGGCCGGCCGCGCGTCGGAACGATCAACCTTGTTGATCGCGACGATGGGCCGAAGACCAACCTTCAGCGCCTTGCCGACCACGAACTTGGTCTGAGGCATCGGGCCTTCGGCCGCGTCGACGAGGACGATCGCACCGTCGACCATGTTCAGGATACGCTCCACCTCACCGCCGAAATCGGCGTGGCCGGGCGTGTCCACGATGTTGATGCGCGTGTCCTTCCAGACGATCGATGTCGCCTTGGCCAGGATGGTGATGCCGCGCTCTTTTTCGAGCTCGTTGGAATCCATCACGCGCTCGGCGACGCGCTGGTTCTCACGATAGGAGCCGGACTGTTTCAGGAGTTCGTCGACGAGCGTGGTCTTGCCATGGTCGACGTGGGCGATGATCGCGATGTTGCGCAGCTTCATAGGGTCGGGGTCCAAAAAAGGGCCGGCGCCCGCCGGGGAGGAGCCTGAAAAGCGCAGCCATGTCTGATGTCGCGGCGCACCATAGGGAGAGCGTCGAAAAAAGCAACAACCGGGCGTCTTGTCGCATGCGGGCGGAAAAGAAAAAGGCGCGGCCTGAGCCGCGCCTTTCCCCATGATGTTGGCCTGTATCAGCGGCAGGAATCGTCGCCAGATTCGATGCCGCCGCAGAGTATCTCGGGCTTCCGTTCGGCCGGGGCTGCGGCTGCCTGCACGTTGTTGATGGAGGAGGCCGTGGAATTGCCGTCGGTCCCGGTGTCGGTCGCGTCGCCGTCGCCCGTGCCGCCTCCGGCGCCGCCATTCCCGGCAGTGTCGCCGTTACCGCTGCCACCATTGTTGCCGGTGTTCCCACCGTTATCGCCGCCATTGCCTCCGTTCCCGGCGGTGTCGTCGCCGCCGTTCCCATTGCCGTCGTTTCCGGCATTGCCACCGTTGCCGGTACCGTTATCGCCGTTTCCGGGATTGCCGCCATTGCCGTTGCCGGAACCGCCATTCCCGCCGGAATTGGTGCTCCCGCCGACGTTGACGTTCACGCTGGCCAGCGGGCCAGTGTCGTCGCCGCCATTCCCGCCGTCGCCGCCCGAATTGCCGGCATTGTTGCCGCCATTGAGAGCGTTGATGTCGACATCGGCGACGCTGCCCTGATGGCCGCTCTGATCGCCGCCAGTGTTCTGGCCGCCATTCAGGGCGTTGACGTCCACGTCGGCGATCGTGCCCGTCCCGTTGTTCGACGAGGTGCCTCCATTGTTCAGCGCATTGACATCGACATCGGCCAGGCCGGCCTGCTGGCCGTTCTGATCGCTGCCGGCGCCCTGCCCATTGTTCAGCACGTTGACATCAACACCGATCGGGCTTGCGGACTGAGCATTTGGATCGCCGGCCGCATTCTGCCCGGAGTTCAGCGCGTTGACGTCGACGCTGGCAATACCGCCCGAATTGCCGTTCGAGGGTGCGGCACCGCTGTTCAGGGCATTCACGTTGACGTCGGCGAGGCCGCCATTGTTGTTGGCGGGCTGCTGAGCATCGCTGTTCAGCACGTTGACATCGACGCCGATGGGGTTTGCGGACTGAGCGTTTTGATCGCCGGCCGCATTCTGTCCGGAGTTCAGCGCATTGACGTCGACGCTGGCAATGCCGCCCGAATTCCCGTTCGAGGGCGCGGCGCCGCTGTTCAGGGCATTCACGTTGACGTCGGCGAGGCCGCCATCGTTGTTGGCGGGCTGCTGCGCGCCGCGGTTCAGCACATTGACGTCGACGCCGACCGGGCTTGCAGGCTGGCCGTTCTGATCGCCGGCCGCGTTCTGCCCGGAGTTCAGCGCGTTGACGTTGACGTTGGCGATGCCGTTCGAATTTGCATCCGAGGGCTGTGCGCCATTGTTCAGTGCGTTGATATCGACATTGGCGATGCCGGCCCGCTGGTTCGTCGGGGTGGAAACGCCCTTCTGGCCATCGTTCAACGCATTGATGTTCACGCGTGCGAGCCCGTTGGTGTCGGTTTCAGCCGGCTGGGCACCACGATTGAGCGCGTTCACATCCACACTCACAGGGGTCCCGGTGCCGTCTTGCGGGGCCGCATTCTGGCCGCGGTTGAGCGCACCGATGTCGACATCGGCCACGCTGCCATTGCTGAGCACGTCGGCGTTCACGCCGGCCACAGGTGCCACGCTCCGCAGCACGCGGATGCGTGACTGCACCCCGTTGTTGAGCGCGTTGGCGTTCACATCTGCAGCGCTTGCTGCCGTCCCGGCATTGCCTGGAGTGCCTTCGGTCGCCGTTCCACCAATGGTGACCCGAGCCTTGACCGCATCGCTCACGGTACTGGCCTTGACGTCGGCCACGCTGTTGCCGTTCGCGACGTCCGCCTTCACCTTGGCGATGCCGTTCGTGGCGGATGTTGCAGGCGCCTCTGGAGCGCCGACCTTGACGCGGGCTTTCACATTATCATTGAGCGCCTTTGCTTTGACCCGGGCAACGTTCTTCTCGCCGCCGACCTTGGCGTTGGCCTTCGCCACGGAACCAGCCTTGGCCTTGGCTGTGGCCGTCCGCTTCTCGCCTGCAATCTTGGCCTTTGCCTTCAGACCGCGCTTTTTCCGGATCACACGCGCATCGTCATCTGAAGATGCGGTAGCTGCTGAGCGGGCCGCGGGAGCTGACGTGCTGGATGCTGTGCCGGCGGCAGCGCTCGTGCCTCGCGTGGTTCCGACGCCCACGCCGACGGATGCCGCACTGGCTCCACCGACGCTCGCTCCGACACTCGCTCCGCCGATGCCGACACCAACTCCGACGCCGCCGCGATTGGTACGGCCGATGCCGACGCTGACCCCGCGGCTTCCGCCGATACCGACGCCGACCCCACCACGGCTGCCGCCATTGTTGCTGCTGCTGCCGGTGCCGTTGGCCCCACCGGAATTGCCGCCTCGGCCCTTACCAAGTCCCAGGCCCAGTGCATTTGCGGGCGCGCTCAGCGACAAGACTAGCGCAACGGCACTGGCGGCACACAGGGCCTTCTTCATGCTCGCATTCTTCATTTGAACCTCCGCGATCGCTTTCTGGTTGTGCGACCCACCTCGGTGCAAAGAACGATGGTACGTAATAATACGTTCCGACTACTCCTTTAGTAGCGAGAAACGCTGAAAAATATGGTTAACAGATATGCTGCATACCGTATTTAGCTAAAATTATCGGTATCGCCACTATGCTGAGTTGTATCGTGGGCCGGATTTGGCGCGTGCCAAAGCGGCTGAGAATTCCGATGCGAAATCCGCCCGGTCGGCCGGCGCCAGGAAGCCGCCGACATCGACAAGCCGTTGGCGCTCGGCGATGGCCACTCGCTGCAACCCGTAATCCTCGTCGTCCTCGCGATGAAGGCGTACCCAGGCAGGGTTGAAGCGCCATTCCGCGGCTTCGCCCCAATGCGAGGTCTTCCTCAGCCGCAGCTCGAAGTGCGTCATGGCCACTTCGTCACGGGCGCGGGCGGTGCGATAGCTCCATCGGAAGGCGATGTAGAGCAGCAGGACATCGAGCCCGAAGAAGCCGACGATCGGCCAGGCGCCGATCACGAAGAAGGGCAGGCTGGCCAATGTTGAGACGGCCGCCGTCGCGATCATCAGAATGCGAAACCCGCGCGGTCCGAGCGAGCGATGGGGCCGCAGCACCGCGTGATAGATTTCTTCGTCGGCAGCGTTGTCGATCATCCGCACCGCATTCTTGTCGAGACGTCGAGAGGGGCATATTAGCGCGACCATGCCTATAAGCCAGATGCCCTTGCCCGACGATCCGCCCGTTCCGCCGCTCCCGCGCCGCCGCAAGCGGCTGAGCAAGGCCGAGGTCGAGGAGCTGTTCCGCCGTTTCCAGGCCGCCAACCCCGAACCGAAGGGCGAGCTCGAATACGTCAACGTCTTCACGCTGCTGGTGGCGGTGGTGCTGTCGGCGCAGGCCACCGATGCCGGCGTCAACAAGGCAACGCGCGGTCTGTTCGCGGTCGCCAATACGCCGCAGAAGATGGTGGCGCTCGGAGTGGAGGGCGTGTCTGCCCATATCCGCACCATCGGCCTGTTCAACACCAAGGCCCGGAACGTCGTCGCGCTGTCGGAGCAGCTTATCGCGCACCATGGCGGCGAGGTGCCGGCCACGCGCGAAGCGCTCGAAGCCTTGCCCGGCGTCGGCCGCAAGACCGCCAATGTCGTGCTCAACATCTTCTTCGGCCAACCCACGATCGCGGTCGACACGCATCTGTTTCGCGTCGGCAACCGCACGGGCCTCGCGCCCGGCAAGACGCCGCTTGCCGTGGAGCTGGCGCTGGAAAAGGCCGTACCGAAATGGGCACTGCTGCACGCCCATCATTGGCTGATCCTGCACGGCCGCTACGTCTGCAAGGCCCGCCTCCCGGACTGCTGGCGCTGCCTCATCGCCGATATCTGCCGCTACGAGCCGAAGACCCCTGCCCCGATCGTGAAGACACGGACGCTTCCGCCGCCGCGCTAGACCCGCACGTAGGTTGCCGGCACCATTCCCCGAACCGAATTACCGAGGAAGATGGCCTCGGCGCCGGCCAGATCAGCCGTCGTCAGCACGGCCTCGCGCGCCTCGCCCGTCTCCAGAAGCTCCGCGCGCAAGGTCCCCGGCAGAAGCCCGCAGGAGAGAGCGGGGGTGAGCAGAACGCCCCCGCGCCGCACGAAAAGATTGGTGAAGCTGCCCTCGGTCAACTCGCCGCGTTCGTTGGCAAACAGCACTTCGTCAACACACTGCTGCCGCGCCATCTCGGCCCGCGGCACGTCATAGATCGCCCGCCGCGTTGTCTTGTGATGCAGGAGCCTGTCGGTCGACCGCATCGGGCGCGGGCAAAGGGCAAAACGGAGATGATCCATCGCGCCGAGAGGTGCGGAGGTCGCTTCCACCTCGCCGTTCTCGCCTAGCACGAGCCGCACCCGCCTGCGCTCGCTAACGCCCTCAACCTCCCGCGCCAGTGCGGTGCGAACCGCGCCTTCGTCGAAGGGCATGGCAAAGGCCTCGGCCGAAGCCTTGAGCCGAGCGATATGGCGCTCCAGCAGCCAGTATTCCGCGCCGTTGAACTGCAGGGTCTCGATCAGGCCGAACGGCGCGTGCACATCGCGCAGGAAATCCAGCTTCAGCAGGGCCTCGTCATATTCGGCATCCATCGTCGAATCCGCCACCACGCCGCCGCCAATCCCGATGCGCCCCTGTCCATCGCTTTCGATCAAGGCAGTCCGGATGGCCACGTTGAAGCGGAAATCGCCATCGGGCGCGGCCCAGCCCACGCTGCCGGTATAGACGCCGCGTGGCGCGGCCTCGATTTCGTGGATGATCTGCATGGCGCGAATTTTCGGCGCGCCCGTCACCGAACCGCAGGGAAACAGGGCCTGCAACACATCGCGGAATCCCGTGCCCGGCCGCATGCTCGCGTGCACGTTCGACACCATCTGGTGCAGCGAGGCATAGGTTTCGACGGCGAACAGATCATCGACCTCGACGCTGCCCATCTCGGCGATCCGGCCGAGATCGTTGCGCAGAAGATCGACGATCATCAGATTCTCGGCGCGCGTCTTCTCATCCGCCCGCAGATGCGCGACCTGTGCGGCATCCTCCTCCGGCGACGCGCCGCGTGCGATCGTGCCCTTCATCGGACGTGTGGTCAGGCGGCCGCCTTCGTTCTCGACGAACAATTCAGGTGAGAGCGACAGGATGTGCTGCTCGCCGGTGTTGATCAGCGCGCCATGCGCCACCCTCTGCCGCAGGCACAGATCGCGGTAGAACGACACCGGGTCGCCGCTCAGCCGAAATATCGCCGGCATGGTCAGATTGATCTGATAGACGTCGCCCGCCGCGATATACGCCTTCACCCGCGCGAAGGCCTGCGCATAGGCGTCGCGGGTAATGGGCAGGCGCAGATCGTCAACCCGGGGAATGTCCGGTCCACAGGCCGCGCCGATCCAATTCCACACCTCGGTGGGACCAAGCGTTTCCGGCGCGTCATACACGCCGAGCCACATCAATGCCGCGTCCGTTTCCGCCGGCAGCAGGGCCGCGAGCCGCTCCTCGAACTGAAACCCCATCTCATAGGATAACGTGCCAGCGAGATGCCACCCATCGGCCAGCGCCTGCTCGGCCTGCCCGATGAGGTCGACGACCTCGCCCGCGCGACGCGTCGTCAGCACGCGCCGCGGGTTCCGGAACAGGCGGCTCGGCCCTCCGGACAGATTGTCGTGAAGCAGAACGGTCCCGGCCGCGATCATCACGCGCGTATAGAAAATCGCGCGGCGGCAGGCGAGCCCTATGTTCCTGAGCGGATCAGCTCGCGTCGGAAAGCTTCATCAGAAACAGGCCGGACACGATCAACGCCGCCGCGGCGAGGCGGGTCGCGCTGATCTGTTCGCCCAGGATCATGATGCCGACGAGGAACGCACCCACCGCGCCGATGCCCGTCCACACGGTGTAGGCGGTTCCCAGAGGCAGCGTTTTCATGGAAATCGACAGCAGGCTGAAGCTTGCCACCATGGTGACGATCGTGATCGCACTCGGCCACAGCCGCGTGAACCCCTCCGATTGCTTCATGGAAAAGGCCCACACGATTTCGAGCAGACCCGCGACGAGCAGATAGATCCAGGCCATTGCGGCCTCCTTTGAAAGAGGCCGGGCCGTCCCGGACTTGAACCCGATAAGGGGGTGAGGACGTTGCCTCGCCCCCTAAGATAGGACCAGAATCGGCCGGTTCAACGCCATCCGCGCCGCCGGGTCCGAGCCAGTCTCACTCCACGCGTGAAGCCGGCCGCCGGCGCTCGTCGTTGTTGGAAGAACGGCTCGCCGTAGCGCTGCCCACCACCGCCGCGCCCAGCAGAAAACCGACGCCCGCAGCCGCCAGCACGGCCAGCACGGCGTTGTCCTCGATTTTCTCCTCGACCGTATTGTAGGCTTGGCGGCTTTCCTTGCCGGCCTTGCGGGCAAAGCCCCCCGTGACCGAAGTGACGACGGACAACAGCGTCTCGATCTGGCGGCCGAGGTCGGAGATCATCGGCACCACGCTGGAACTGATGTCGTGCGCCCCCGATTGCACGCGCTCCTCAACGCGATGCAGCCCGCGCGATGCGCGCTTGCTGGCCTGATCGGCATTGCTGCCGACAATGTCGCTCAACGCGGCCAGGCTGTGCTGGATGTCATCGATCTTCGTCTGAAGGTCCGACGCGCGGGATGTGCTCCAAAATGCCATGACGCCACCTGTACGGGTTCGGGGATCCTCTTCCCAAACGCGCCATGGCAGGGGAAGGTTTCGCCCGAAATCAGCCTTTCAGCTTCGTGCTTTCCTGTATCAGCAGATTGCCGAGTTCCAACGCTCCGCTGGCCGGCAGCCGGAAGGTCAGCTCCGAAGGCTCGCCCTGGTCGAACACGATGGCCACGGCCGGTCCGGCCGGTGGGCTCAGCGTGCCCACGGCGGCGGTGCGGACGTCGAGAGGCACCACCTCGCCCCAGGAGCCGGGCGCGGCTGTGGGGCTGGGTGCAAAAGGCTTCGCCAGGGCTGCGCGCCGCGTTTCCGCCGCGAGCTTGGTCGCCGCAGAGATCGGCAATTCGACCTGTATCTCGCGGCCGGCGCCGTCGCGTCCCAGGATCGAAAAGGTGCCGTCCTTGGCCTGAACCTGAACTCCAAGAACGTTGGCAAGTTTAACTTTGGGCATGACTTCGCTCCCCGCACGTCTTTGCCGCTCTTAACCAATTTACGTTCCCGGTGCCATGCCGCAGTGAAGGAGATCGCGATGTACGAGCTTTATTACTGGCCGGGCCTTCAGGGGCGTGGCGAATATGTCCGCCTCGCACTCGAGGAAGCCGGCGCCGATTATCGCGATGTGGCGCGGGAAGAGGGCACGGAATCCATGCTCGCTCTGATAAAGGATGCATCGACCCCGCCCTTCGCGCCGCCTTTCCTGCGCGACAAGGACGTCCTCGTCGGCCAGACCGCCAACATCCTGCTCTATCTCGGATCGCGCCTGGGCCTGGCGCCGGACGACGAAGCCGGCCGCCTCTGGACCCACCAGATCCAGCTCACCATCGCCGACATCGTGGCCGAGGCGCATGACAGCCATCATCCGATCGGGTCCGGTCTCTATTACGAAGAGCAGAAGGCGGAAGCGAAGCGCTATTCCGAAAATTTCCGCGACGAGCGCATCCCGAAATTCCTCGGCTGGTTCGAGCGCGTCCTGCTCGCCAACCGGGCGGGCCCGGCCCATCTCGTCGGCGACCGCCTGACCTATGCCGACCTTTCGCTGTTCCAGATTGTGGAAGGGCTGTCGTACGCCTTTCCGAAGGCATCCGCGCGCGCCCTGGAGAAGACGCCGCATGTCGTCTCGCTGCGTGATGCGGTCGGGGAGCGTCCCAACATCCGCGCTTATCTCGCCAGCGCGCGGCGGGAGCCCTTCAACCAGGAGGGCATCTTCCGGCATTATCCCGAACTGGACGGCTGACACGCGCGCGTCCAGAGGGCGGTTCCAGTCATGTGCCTTCTTGCAGCGCACGATGATCTGGGTAACGTGCCGTCCCCCAGGACATATTCGGGACGGGAGAGGGCAATGGCACGATTCAACATTCGACTGGTCGTCGGCAGCGCACGCAAGGGGTCGATCAACCGTCAGGTCGGCTTGGCGCTGGCGAAGGTGGCCTCTCCCGATTTCGCCTTCGACGAGCTGAGGATCGACGACCTCCCGCTGTACAACCAGGATCTCGATACCGACACGCCGCCTGAGAGCGTGGCCCGCCTGAGGGCCGAGGTGAAGGCGGCTGATGGCTTCCTCTTCATCACCCCGGAATACAATCGCCAGCCGACCCCGCTTCTCCTCAACGCGCTGCACTGGGCCTCGCGCCCTTATGGTCAGAGCGCCTGGGCAGGCAAGCCCGGCGCCATCACCGGCGTGTCGAACAGTGGCGTCGGCACGGGTGGCGCTCAGTCCAATCTTCGGAACTTGTTGGGTGTTCTAGACATTCGCCTCATTGGTCAGCCGGAGGCGTACATCCAGCTTAAGGAAGGCATGATCGGCGAGGACGGCGGCTTTGCCGACGAGAAAGTGCGCGCGTTCTATACGAAGAAGGTCCGCGCACTCGAGGAATGGGTCGCGCTGCTGAGCGGAGCCGCAAAGACCGCCTGAAATGCAAAGACGCCGCCGGAGAGCCGGCGGCGCCTTCCAAATCCGACCCTGGCAGGGCTCAGAACAGGTCGAACGAGAAACGCTTCGACAGGCCGAGACCCAATGTGAACTGATTTTCGTCGCCGGCGTCAGCCACGATCGGCGAATCCGAGGCATCGCCGACAAGCCGGGTGTAGGAGGCTTCGGCGTTCAGGAACCAATCTGGGCGGAATTCGTAGCGGGCATTGGCGGTGACGCCGGCCGATTTCAGGCCGCCCTCGGCCTCATAAGCACCAAGCCGACCGCCGGTGGCGAGGCTCTCGCCCGGCGTCACGCTGAAATAGGTGTCCATGTAGTCGGAGGAGGCGAACGCCAGAACGGGGCCGGCCTTTATTTCCCATTGCGCGGTCGGGCGGAAGATGGCGTTGGCGCCGATCTCGCCCACCACGCCGTGCGCGCCGCCGAAGGAATAGCGCGCCGCGCCGTAAATCTCGGCGAAATCCCATTCGTAACCGACCTTGATGCCGAGCTGGTAGGATGCGCTCACATCCTCCAGGCCTTCGAGGTCGTCATATTCGCTGCTGTCGCGCTCGCCGACCATGCGGAAGGAGGGCCCGATTGAGAAGCCGCCGCCCTTCTTGCCGCCGAACGAGGTCAGGCCAGGAATGTTCAGGTATTCAAGATTGATGATCGGAAACGGGACGACCTCGGTTTCCGAAGCGCCCTCATAGGCTGGCTGCAGACGTCCGCCTGCGCCGATTTCGATGACGAGATCCGTCTCCGTGTTCGCCATCGGCGTGGGGTCGAGCAAGGCATCCGCCGCGGACGCAGCCGATCCGGTGGCGAGAAGGGCCAGGGCGGCAACGCCGGACAGCGGAAGACGGAAGACGCGCGACATGGATAACTCCCGCACCGAAAACAGATCGTGTTTAGCGGTGTAGCGACGAAATACGAAGAAATTATTCAGCATGTCGGCAGGGAGCACCAGCCGCGCCTGCCCGTCCCGCCGAAGCCCGCGGTCAGAAGACCGCGGCCTGCCCGTCGCGGCGCGGATCGCTCGCGGCCACATAGCCCTCCACGGCCGGGTCACCCATGCGCCAGATGAACTGGCCCGCGCCGAAATCCTGGTAGCTGTCGTTGATGACGCTGATCTGGTGGCCGCGCGCGGACAGGCCCTCGCACACGTCCGGCGCCATGGCGCTTTCGACATTGATGTCGAGCCCGACATTGTAGCGCCAGCGCGGCGCGTCGCAGGCGGCCTGCGGGTTCTGGTCGTAGTCGAGCATGCGGACCACGGTCTGCATGTGGCCCTGCGGCTGCATGTTGCCGCCCATCACGCCGAAGCTCATCACCGGCGCACCGTCCTTGGTCAGGAAGCCGGGGATAATGGTCTGGAACGGGCGCTTGCCCGGTGCCACCACGTTCGGGCTCTGCGGATCGAGATGGAAGCCGTGCCCGCGGTTCTGCAGCGACAGGCCCCATTCCGGCACCACGACGCCGGAGCCGAAGCCCATGAAATTGCTCTGAATGAAGCTCACCATCATGCCGGATTCATCGGCTGCGGTGAGGTAGATCGTGCCGCCGCGCACCGGGTTTCCAGCCGCGAAATCCTGCGCCCGTCGCGGATCGATGAGCTTCGCCCGCTCGGTAAGATAGGCATCGTCGAGCATCTGTTCCGGCGTCACCTCCATGGTGCGCGGGTCGGAGACGTAGCGATAGGTGTCGGCGAAGGCGAGCTTCATCGCCTCGATCTGCAGATGCTGGCTGTCGATGCTGTCCACCGGCAGTCCCGCCAGATCGAAGTTCGACAGGATCCCGAGCGCGATCAGCGCCGCGATGCCCTGACCGTTCGGGGGGATTTCGTGCAGCGTGTAGCCGCGGTAATCCTCGGAAATGGGCTCGACCCAGTCCGGGCGATAGGCCGCCATGTCGGCCGCCGTCATCGCGCCGCCATGCTCGCGCGCATGTCGTTCCATGGCCTCGGCGATCTCGCCGCCATAGAGGGCCGCGCCCTTCGTCTCGGCGATGGCGCGCAGCATGCGGGCCGCTCCCGGCATGGTGAAAAGCTCGCCTATGTTCGGTGCGCGGCCGTGCGGCAGGAACGTCTCGGCAAAGCCCGGCTGACGTGCGATCTCCGCCACGTTGAACGCGGCGTCCCATTTCTGCTGGATGATCATCGGCACCAGATAGCCGCGCTCGGCAATCTCGATGGCCGGCTCCAGAAGGTCGCCGAAGGGCAGGCGGCCGAACCGTTCGCTGAGCGCAACCCAGGACGAGACAGCGCCCGGCACCGTCACCGAATCCCAGCCCCGCATGGGGGGCCGTGCGGCGTCTTCGCCGTATTTCCCGCGGAAATAGTCCGGCGTCCAGGCGGCGGGCGCGGTGCCCGAGGCGTTCAGGCCGTGCAGTTTCTGTCCGTCCCACAGGATGCAGAAGGCGTCCGAGCCAAGGCCGTTGCTGCAGGGCTCGACCAGAGCCATGACCGCCGCCGAGGCGATGGCGGCGTCCACAGCATTGCCGCCCTGCCAGATCATCTTGAGCCCGGCCTGGGCGGCAAGAGGATGGGAGGTGGAAACGACGTTGCGGCCGAACATCGGCAGCCGGCGGGAAGAATAGCCGGCGTCCCAGTCGAAGCGGTGCACCATGGAGAATGGTCCTCGGGAAGCGTCAGAAGGAAAGTTCAGATCCGTCCGAAGACGGGTTCGAGCTCGGCGCGCGCGGGCGCGACGTCGATGTCGCGCTCGGCGAGCCAGCGATCATCGTACAACGTCGAGCGATAGCGTTCACCGGAATCGCACAGCAGGGTCACGATGGAGCCGCTGCGGTCCTCGGCCTGCATCTCACGGATGAGGTGCAGGCAGGCCCACAGATTGGTGCCGGTCGAGCCGCCGCATGGCCGGCCAAGCAATTCGCTGGCCATGCGGGCGGCGGCCACGCTTGCCGCGTCGGGCACGGCGATGGCGCGATCTACCAGTTCCGGGACGAAGGAGGGCTCCACGAGGGTGCGGCCGACGCCCTCGATCACGCTGCAGCAAGCCTCCACCCGGCGGATCGAACGGTCTGCGTAATGGCGGTGGAAGACCGAGCTTTCCGGGTCGGCCACGCACAGGGCTGTCGGGAATTTCCGGTAGCGGATGTAGCGGCCGATGGTGGCGGAGGTGCCGCCCGTGCCGGCGCCGCAGACCACCCAATCGGGCACCGGATGATCCTCCAGCTCCATCTGCGTGAAGATGGATTCGGCGATGTTGTTGTTGCCGCGCCAGTCCGTCGCCCGTTCGGCGAAGGTGAACTGGTCCATGTAATGGCCGCCGATATCGCGGGCGAGGCGACGGGCCTCCTCGCTGACGTCGCCGCGATCGACAAGGTGCGCCTTGCCGCCCTGAAAGGCGATGGCCGCCACTTTCTCCGGCGACGTCGAGCGTGGCATCACCGCGATGAAGCGCAGTCCCAGCAGGCGGGCGAAATAGGCTTCCGAGATCGCGGTCGAGCCGCTGGACGATTCCACGATCGTCGTCTCGGGCCCGATCCATCCATTGCACAGCGCGTAGAGAAACAACGAGCGCGCAAGCCGATGCTTCAGGCTGCCGGTGGGGTGGCTCGATTCATCCTTGAGATAGAGCGCGACGGACGGAACGCGCGGCAGATCGATCCGGATGAGATGGGTGTCGGCCGAGCGGTTGATGTCGGTCTCGATCTTCTGGATCGCATGCGTGACCCATTCCCGATCATCGACCGTTTGGATCGACGGGGCAGGCGCGGTCGCAACCAACATCTATCCTTCCTCCAGCAGGGCGTCGGCGCGGTTGCGCAGGGCCTTGCGGTCGATCTTGTTGGTGGAGGCCAGCAGCATGGCATCGAGGAACCAGACGCGGCGCGGATGCTGGTAGGCCGGCGCGTTTCGAAGCGCGAATTGCTTCACGGCATCCTCGTCGAGCGCCGAGCCCGGCCGGCGCACGACGAAGGCCACCGGCTTGGTGCCCTTTATCTCGTCATCGACGGGGACGACGCAGGCCTGAAGGATATCCGGATGCTTCTCCAGCACCGTCTCCACTTCGCCGGGAAAGATGTTCTCCCCGCCCGAGACGAACATGTCGTCGGCCCGGCCCACGAAATAAAAGAAGCCGCTCTCGTCCTGCCGGAAGACGTCGCCGGTGTCGTAGAACCCATCGGGCGTGATGGGGGAGCGCACGTCCGGACGGTTGTGATAGCCCAGCATGACGGCCGGGCTCTTCATCTGCAGCACGCCGGAGACCGGTGCCTCCGGGCCGACCAGCCGCACCTCGACACCCGAATGCGGCTTCCCGACCGATCCCGTCGGCAGGGGCGCACCTTCGGGATCGGCGGCGAACACGATCGGCCCTCCCTCGGTGGTGCCATAGGCGTTGATGATGCGGGCATTGGGCAACAGATCGCGGATCTGCCGCGCCAGCGCGTCGTTGACCGGGGCCGAGCCCATGCGCACCGTGCGCACGCTGGAGAGATCGGCGGCGGCCAGCGCCTCCTTCTCGCGCAGCATCATGGCGATCATGGGCGGCACGGCGGTGGCCCAGGTGCAACGATAGCGGTCGATGGCCTCGATATATCGTTTGGCCTGGAATTGCGGCAGCAGCACCACGCTCGCGCCAGCGGCGAGCGCGTAGAAGGAATTGGCCAGCGCGTTCATGTGATAAAGCGGCGCGGCGATCAGCATACGCTCGCCGGCGATGTCGTGTTCCGCCATGCGCGTGTTCACGACCCACAAATGCGAGGCGTGGGACAGCAGCACCCCTTTGGGCCGCCCGGTCGAACCCGACGTGTAGAGGCTGAGTGCCGGTTCATCATCCGCCGGCACGACCGGATCGAACGGCCCGGGGTCGATCCAGGCATGGACGTCCTCGTCGTCGAACGACACGGCGCGCATATCCGCCCCAAGATCCGCCCGGCGTGGCGCGTCGCAGAACACCAGCTTCGCGCCGCTGTCCGACACCACATCGGCGATCATTGCGGGCGGGAATTTGAAATTCACCGGAACGGGCACGATGCCGGCCCGCATCGCGCCCAGAACGAGCGCGAGATAATCCGGCCGGTTGGCCGAGAGGATGGCGACCCGGTCGCCGCGCACCAGTCCGTTCTTCAGCAGGCCCCGCGCGAATCCGTCCGCCAGCGCGTCCAGGCCGGCGCGGGTCAGAGCCGTTTCGACGCCCTCGGCATCGAGGCCGATGATCGCGGGTGCGTCTGTCGTGTCCGTTCCGCGAAGAAGATCGCCGAGATTGCGCGGCCTGTTCATGCCGCCGTCCGGCAGGTGAGAATGAGTTCGAGATCGGGCAGCTCCAGCACCGCTTCCTCGGCATTCAGGCGCTTCCAACGGACGGAGCTCTCATTCACGGCGCGCCGCTCAAGCTCGCCGAGATCGGAGAACAGCAGCCCAAGCGAGTGGAAGCGCGGGGCCGGCCCGGCGACGATGTCGACGATGAAGTCTCCGATCGGGACGCTCCAGCCGTTTTCGCCGCGCTCGGCCGTGCTCTCGCACGCCAGGGCATAGGCCTGCGCGTCGGTGTCCGGATCGGGGCTGGTCACGACCATGCGGTCGAACCCGCAGAACGTGTTGGCGTGCGTCAGCCAGTCGTCGCGCCAGACGAATTGCGGCGTGAGATGCTGGCAATAATAGACGCGGCCCGCCGGGAATGCGGCGGCATCCAGACGCACGGTTCGGAAGCTCGCTTCCTCCTGGCGGCCGTCGATCTCCACCGGCCGCGAGAACGCGACCGGTGGAGTGGCACGCGCGCCGGCACGGTTGAGCCGGTCGAACGTGGCGTCGGCGTCGTCGCTGCGCAGGACGAGCCCGTTCAGGCCGAACGGGCTGTCCAGCACTTCCGGGCGCTGGCGCCCGCCGTCCACCGGAACGCCGACGAGTTCGAGGTAGGCGCCCGGCGTCATCATCAGATGGTTGATGGAGCCCAGCGTGTGGCGGCCGAGCGGCGTGAGCGTGAAGCCCAGCGCCGTGAAGCTCGCCGCCGCCGCGTCCATGCCGCGCAAGGCGTTGATCACCATATGATCGAGGATCGCCATGGCGCCGTCCCTCACTTCGGTGTGGCGGTCATGTAGACGCCACGGCCGCTGGCCAGCAGCTTGCCGTCGCCGTCCAGGATCTGCGCCTCGGCCACCGAGATCTGGCTGCCGAACTTCACCACCTTGCCCACACAGCGCAAATCGCCCTGCATCGCGGCGCGGTGATAATCCACCCGCAGATCGACCGTCGGCACGCCGCGTCCCGTCTTGGAAACGAGCGCCCAATCGGCGGTGAGGTCCACCAGGGTCGCGAGGATGCCGCCATGGACATAGCCGCGATCGGCGTTCACCACCCATTCCGGACGCCAGGTGGCGCTCAGCTCGATCGTGCCGTCACCGACCTCGACCACCTTCAGGCCCAGCCATTGATGGAACGGCCCGCGCAGCAGGAGCGCCTCGACCTCTTCCTTGGTCAGGATCTTGTTTTCCGACATGTTTTCTCTCCCTTACGGAACGACGACGATCTTGCCCATGACCTCGCGGTCGCGGATCATGCGCAGGCCCTCGGCGGCCTGTTCGAGCGGGAGCACCTTATCGACGACGGGCTTCAGGCTGCCTTCCTGGATCATGTCCATCAGGGCCGAGAGGTTGTCGTCGTAGAAGCTGTTCGAGCCGATGACCTTGAGCTCGAAGCTCCAGATATAGCGTAAATCTTCCTTGGGATCGTGGCCGGCGGTCGCGCCGCACACGAGCAGGCTGCCGCCGCGCTTCAGGCAGCGCAGCGAAGGCACCCAGGTGTCGCCGCCCGTGAAATTGATGACGACATCGACGCCGCCCTCATGGGTGCGGCGCTGCGGCTTGCCGTACTGGCCGATCGCCCATTTCGAGAAATCGGTGTCGCGGTAGTTCACCACATGGTCGGCGCCCAGCTCCTTCAGGCGCGCCATCTTGTCTTCGCTGCCGGCGCAGGCGATGACTTCGGCCCCGAGATGCTTCGCCAGCATCACGCAGCCCGTGCCCACGCCGCCGCTGGCGCCGAGGATCAGCACCTTGTCGCCCGCCTTCACCGTGTTGTGGGTGATGAGCATGCGGTGCGCGGTGCCATAGGCCACCGGCAGTGAAGCGGCGTCCTCGAACGACACGCCGTCCGGCATCTTGATGAGCTGCTCGGCGGCAACGCGGCAATATTCGGCCATGCCGCCGTCCATCATCTCGCCCATCAGGCCCTTGGCCTTGTTGAGCGGGTTGACAAGCACGCGGTCGCCGACCTTCCAGTTCGTGACACCTTCGCCGAGTTCGGTGATTTCGCCGGCCATGTCGAGGCCGATGATGACGGGAAGCGGCACCTTGATGCCGGGCATGCCCTTCACGGTGAACACGTCGTGATAGTTGAACGAGGAGGCGCCGACGCGGATCACGACGGTGCCCGGCTCCGCGGCCGGAACCGGATAATCCTCGACGACCGTGAGGTCGTCGACGTCACCGTGCTGCTTCAGGAGCAGGGCCTTCATTGTGGACGGCATGATATCTTTCCCTGTTACGCGGTTCTTCTTACTTGATGGATTTCGAGGCCTCGTAAGGCCCGGTCACGAGAGCAGAATCGGGCAGGTCTCCCTTGACGACGCCCACCCCCTTGAACACCTCGAACTCTTTCTTGAGCGAGGCGATATCGGCCGGCTCCATGCTGACGGTGTAGATACCGTCCCACAGCGCGGCATAGGCCTTGGCGTCCTCTTCCTTGATGTTGGCCGCGGACACGAGGGCCTTGGCGACCTCGTCCTTGTTGGCCTTGCCGAACTCGAAGGCGTTGCGCATGCCGGCCACGACCTTGGCCGCGCCTTCCGGATGGGCCTCGCGCCAATCGTTGCGCATCAGGCCGACGCCCAGCACCGGCGGCGCATCCTCGCCCGTGATCTTCTTCCATTCCTCGCGGAAGGTGCCGATGCGGCGAAGCTTCGCATCGGGAAGCAGCGCGAGCGTCACGGTGCGCAGCGCCGCGGCGTCGATGTCCTTCTGAACAAGGAACTGCGCAAGGCGCGGATCGTTGCCCGGCACGCTCTGGTAATCGCCTTCGGCGAAGCCGTAATTGTTGTGCAGGATGGCGGACATGATGGCGGCGGTCGCGCTTCCGGCCGGCGAGGTGCCAACCTTCTTGCCCTTCAGGTCCGTCATGGTCCTGATCGGCGAATCCTCGGGCACCACGACATCGAGATCTGCCACCTGCGTCACCAGAATGATGCTTAGGGGCAGGCCGTCGGTGGCCACGCTGAAGGAGCTGCCGGCGCTGGCTGCGATGGCGAAGTCGATGGCCCCGGCGGCCATGGCCTTGGTGGGCGCGTTGACGTCCGGGAACTTGACGTATTCCACCTCAAGCCCCTGCTTCTCCATGAACTTGCCGGTTTCCAGAACGGCGCCGAAGCCCAGGCTGACGCCCGAGCTCCAATAGCCGATCCGCACCTTCTCGGCGGCCCAGGCGGGAGCCGACATCACGGACGCGACACTGGCCAATACGGCCGCAAGCACAGCAACACGTTTCATGAATCGTCTCCCGAAATCGCGAAAAGGACGGATATGGATCATCTGGAAAGCCGCTTCTTCCATGCGAACAGATGCCGTTCCAGCGGCTTGAGGATGAGGCCCTCGAGAACGAGCATCAGCACAACAAGCGAAAGTGTCCAGGCGAAGACCTGATCGGTCTGCACGAGATCCGCTGCCTGGCGCAAGCGATAGCCCACGCCGCTCGAGGCGCCGAGCGTCTCGGCGACGAGGCTGACGCGCGCACCGAAGCCGAAGGCCAGCCGCGACGCCGAGAACAGGAGCGGCAGGATGGTGGGCAGGTAGATCTTGACCAGGATCTGCGCGCGCGACATCCGGAACGTCTGCGCAAGCTCGATGAAGTCGACATTCACGGTGCGCGTGCCCTGCCAGACATTGGTCAAGATCAGCGGCATCGCCGTCATGAACACCACGAAGATCGTGGTCCAGTCCGACAGGCCGAACCAGATCAGCGCGAAGATCGCCCAAATGGTCGACGATACCGTGTTGATCACCGTCAGCACGGGATCGAAGAACTGGCCCAGCCTCTCGCTCGCGCCCAGTATGAGGCCGAGAACGATCCCCACCACGGCGGCAAGCAGAAAGCCGGTCAGCACGCGGCGGAACGTGGTGCCGAGATCGTTCCAGAAACTCGTGGAGGCCATGAGGCCCGTCCACGTGTCCCACACGCGCGCCGGCCCTGGCAAAACGAAGGCCGGCGAATTCAGCGAGGCGAGATACCAGGCCACGAGCACCACCACGAAGAGCAGGGCACGCTGACCGATCAGGTACAGGCGGCGGTTGGCGGCGGCGGCCATCAGATGCCCTCCCCCGAAATGCCGTCATGCGGCGCGGGAGAGACGTCCCTCGGCTCGTGCACCAAAGCGCGCCGGAGACTGCGAACCTCTTCGGCCACTTCCGGCGAAATCGGATCGCGCGGAACGGGCAGGGTGATCGGGCGGCTTTCCTGCACCCGGCCGGGGCGCGGATGAAGAACCACCACCTGGTCCGCAAGCACCACGGCCTCTTCCACGTCGTGGGTGACGAAGATGATGGTCATCTTCATCATCTCCACGATGCGCAGCACTTCGGTGTGCATCTGGGAGCGGATGGAAGGGTCGAGCTTCGAAAAGGGCTCGTCCATCAGCAGGATCGAGGGGCGCGTCACGAGGCTGCGGGCCAGCGCGACGCGGCTGCGCATCCCGCCCGACAATTCATGCGGGTAGACATGCATGAAGCCGCCGAGACCGACGAGATTGAGTGTCTCGGCCACGCGCTCCTGGCGCTCCGCCCGGGATGCCGGGCCGGCTTCGAGGGCAAAGGATACGTTCTGCGCCGCCGTCCGCCAGGGCAGCAGGCGATCCTCCTGGAACATGTAGGTGAGCGAGCGCCATTCGGTGAAGCGTTCGGACGGCGTGCCGTTGAGGCGGACGGTTCCGCTGTCGGGCTGCACAAGGCCGGCGATGATGTTGAGAAGCGTGCTCTTGCCGCAGCCGGAGGCGCCGACCAGCGCCGCGATGGAATGCGCGGGAACATCGAGGCTGATGTTTCGCAGCACTTCGAGGCGTCCGCCCCCGCGCTGGGGAAAGCTGTGGCTGACGCCCTCGACGGAGACCGCCGGCGCGCTCATCGCACGGCTCCCGGCAGCGCTCGGATGGGAATGAGCGTCCCGGAATTCTTCAGGCTCGCGAGCACCCGCTCCATGGTCTGTTCGCGGAACGTCTCAACATGGCGCCGCGCGACCTGCTCGGCCGTGTCCGCGTCCCCGGCGTCGAGGCTTTCGATCAGACTCACATGGTCGTTCTCGATATTCGGGCGCTCGCCCTGTGCCGCAAAACCAAGGCCGACAAGGCGTGCCATCTCGTCGAGAAGGCCCGACAGGGTGCGGGCGAGGCGCTGATTGCCCGAAGCCTCGGCGATTGCCATGTGGAAGCTTCGATTGGCTTCGAGGAACACCTCGACCTGGCTGCCCACTTCGATATCGAGAGGCGTCCGGCAGGCGCGCTCGAACGCTTCGAGCTTCGCACGGTCGGCTTTCCCGGCCGCGAGCCGCGCGGCATAAGGCTCAAGCGCCAGCCGCAGCGCGAAGATCTCCTCCACGTCTCTGATCGTGACGGGAACAACGCGATAGCCCTGCCGCGGCATCGACGTGACCAGGCCGTCCTGCACCAATCGGTGGAGCGCGATGCGGCAGGTGGCCTTGCCCAGCGCGTAGCGCTCCATCAGCTCCAGTTCGGTGAAGCGGGTGCCGGGCAAAATGCGGCACAGGACGATCTCACTGCGGAGCAGTTCGTAGGCCTGTTCGCCCTTCAGCGCAGCGGCTGGCATCGGAATGGTGGTTTCGGCTTTGGCTGTCACGGAGAGTTCCCATCACGTCGCTTGCCTGTGAGAAGCCTACGAACCTTCCTTGGGGTGCTCAAGCGTAAATAGCAGGCAATCTCGCGCTGTAAATGGGCAATTCTCAAGCAAGGCAAAAACGGAGGTTATTATTTATTTCCACATTTAAACACCGGACTTTTCGGAATGTTCAGCCGGCGCGCAGGCAGAACACTCCGAACATTGCCTCAGAGTCTGTCAAAACCTCTGCGGTTTTCCAGCCAGCACCGGCGGCCACAGCGGTGACCTCGTCGGGCGCGTATTTGTAGGAATTCTCGGTGTGGATCGTTTCACCCGCCTCGAAAGTGAATTCCAGTCCGGCGACCCGGATCGCCTGGGGACCCAGGCTTTCGAGATGCATCTCGATGCGGCTTTGCTCGGCATTGTAGACGGCGCGATGGCGGAACCCGTCGACATCGATATCGCCTCCAAGCTCCCGGCCGATGCGCCGGAGCAGATTGAGATTGAAGGCTGCGGTGATGCCCTGAGCATCGTTGTAGGCCGCCTCCAGAACCGCGACATCCTTCTTCAGATCGACACCCAGGACGAAGAGTGCCTCCTCCCCAAGTGTTTCCCGCGCCTGCGCAAGAAATGAGCGTGCTTCGTTCGGCGTCAAATTGCCGATCGTCGATCCCGGGAAGAAGCCGAGCGGCCGAGCGGTGCCGATTTGCCGAGGCAGGATGATCGGCTGGGTGAAATCACCGGCGAGGGGCAGCACGTCGAGCCCCGGATAATCCGCCCGCAAGGCATCCGCGGCCGCGAGCATATGTTGAACGCTGATATCGATGGGCACATAGGCCCGAGGATTTTCGAGCGCGTCGAGCAGGATGCGCACCTTCTCGCTGGAACCCGACCCGAATTCCACCAGAGCGACATCCGGTCCGGCCAGAGCGGCAATGCGGCTTGCGCCCTCGCGCAGAATGCCTGTCTCGGTTCGCGTCGGGTAATATTCCGGCAGCGTGCAGATCAGGTCGAACAGCCGCGAGCCTTCCGCATCGTAGAAATATTTGGCGGGAATGGCTTTTTGCGGCCGGCGCAGACCCTCGATCACATCGCTGGCGAACGCGCTGTGTTCCATCCCGGCCTGCTGGCGGTCGGCGGGTTCGTGCCGGCCCATCAGCTATCGTCCACCAGCCGCAGTCCGGCAAACGGCCAGCGCTGATGAGGGTAGAAGAAATTGCGGTAGGTCGCGCGGATATGCCCGTCCGGCGTCGCGCAACAGCCGCCGCGCAGCACCATCTGGCCGGACATGAACTTGCCGTTGTATTCGCCGAGCGCGCCGGGCGCGGGGCGATATCCCGGGTAGGCGGTGTAGGGGCTCGCCGTCCATTCCCACACATCGCCAAACATCTGAGCCGGCCGGTCCTCATAGGCCGCCGCCACCGGGCGCAGCAGGCCGGAACCCATGAAATTGCCCGTTTTCGGCAGATCCTGTGCCGCCACTTCCCATTCGGCTTCGGTCGGCAGCCGCTTCCCGGCCCAGCGCGCGAAGGCATCCGCCTCGAAATAGCTGACATGGACGACCGGCGCCGAGGGGTCGACGCGATGTTGGCCGGACAGGGTCATGGCCTCCCAGCCCTCGCTCGTCTTCTCCCAGTAATAGGGTGCGGAATATTCACCGGCTTTCACCCGCGCCCACCCATCGGCGAGCCACAGATCCGGGCGGCCGTAGCCGCCGTCTTCGATGAAGGCGATCCAGTCGGCATTGGAAACGGGGCGGGACGCCAACCGGAACGGACGCAACAACACCTCGTGGCGCGGCCCTTCATTGTCGTAGGAGAAGCCCGCGCCGTCATGGCCGATCTCGAAGATGCCGCCCGGGAAATCGAACCAGCTCACATCCTCGACCGCGCGCGCCGGTGCCGGTTTCCAGGGGCGATAGGCCGGCCGCAGCGGGTTGCAGGAAAACAGGTTCAGAATATCCATCAGCATCAATTCCTGATGCTGCTGCTCGTGGTTGATCCCGATCTCCACGAGCGGCGCGATCTTTGTCCAAAGCTCCTCGTCTGCTTCGTCCATCAGCGAGTTCATCGCCGCGGTGACGTGATCGCGATAGACACCCACTTCCGCTACCGTGGGGCGCGTGATGAGTCCGCGTTCAAAGCGGTTATGACGCGCGCCGGCAGCCTCGTAATAGGAATTGAACAGGAACGCGAATTGCGGGTGCAGCACCTCGTAGCCGGGGCGGTGCGGCACCAGAATGAACGTTTCGAAGAACCAGGAAACGTGGGCCAGATGCCATTTGGTGGGGCTGCAATCCGGCATGGATTGCACCACCTGATCTTCAGGATGAAGGCCCAGCGAGAGCTCTTCGGTCACCGCGCGCACCTTGCGGAAGCGGGTTTCCAGATCATTGGCGGTCGCCGCATCGCGGAGACCGGGCTCCATTCTGACGTCACTCATCGCTCGTCTCCCACCAAGCCCGCGAAGATAGGGCGCGAGCGGCGGGAGAAAAGCGGGACGGTTCATAACGGCGTCGGTGAGCGCCGTTATGCGGGAACCTTACTCGCCCGGCTGAGGCGTCACGCGCAGATAGGGCTTCAGTGTGTTCCAGCCCTTCGGGAACTTCTCGCGCGCGGCCTCGTCCGAGAGGCTGGGCGCCACGATCACGTCGTCGCCTCTCTGCCAATCGGCGGGCGTCGCCACGCTGTGACGGTCGGTGAGCTGCAGGCTGTCGATCGTGCGCAGGATTTCATCGAAATTGCGCCCGGTCGCGGCCGGATAGGTCAGCGTGAGGCGCACTTTCTTGTTCGGATCGACGATGAACACCGAACGCACCGTCATCGTGTCGGACGCATTCGGGTGGATCATGCCGTAGAGGTCGGAGACGGTCCTGTCGGCATCGGCGATGAGCGGGAAGTTGAGCCGCGCGCCCTGCGTCTCTTCGATGTCGTCGGCCCACGCGCCGTGATTGGCGAGCTGATCGACCGACAGACCGAGCGCCTTGACGCCCCGGCGGTCGAATTCCGGCTTCAGCTTGGCGACGGCACCCAGCTCGGTCGTGCACACGGGCGTAAAATTCTTCGGATGCGAAAACAGGACCACCCAATTGTTGCCGGCCCATTCGTGGAAGCGGATGCGGCCTTCCGTGGATTCCTGCTCGAAATCAGGCGCGATGTCGCCGATGCGCACACTCATTTGTCTCAACCCCAGCCAAATATCTGCGGCTGCGTTATGCGCGACCCCGTAAAATTACGCAAGATGCGAGCTTCTCATAAAAAAGTACAAATAAGAAGCGTGCAATCAGCGTAAACCTCGTTTCCCGATTTTCCCGCGCGAACGGGCATTCGCCGCTAGATTGCATCGAATTTTCCAGGTTCGCCACAATGCCGATTTCTGCCAGCACCTCCGAACGTGTCGCCTGGGTGGATTACGCCAAAGGCATCTGCATCCTCCTGGTCGTGATGATGCATTCCACCCTGGGCGTCGGGGAGGCCGCCGGCGGCACGGGCTTCATGCATCATGTGGTGGAGTTCGCCCGCCCGTTCCGCATGCCAGACTTCTTCCTGCTCTCGGGCCTGTTCCTTGCGCGCGTCGTCGACCGCGACTGGCG
Source organism: Terrihabitans aquatilis (assembly GCF_052542005.1). Lineage (NCBI taxonomy): Bacteria > Pseudomonadati > Pseudomonadota > Alphaproteobacteria > Hyphomicrobiales > Terrihabitans > Terrihabitans aquatilis. Next base: position 843,027 of record NZ_JBOCUO010000002.1, read on the forward strand.
GACTTACCTCGATCGCAAGGTGGTGCACTTCCTCTATTTCTATGTGCTGTGGGTGCTCATACAGGGCGCGTTCAAATGGCCGGGCCTCGCGCTGGAGGAAGGCCTCGGCGCGGTGGCGGAGCAACTTCTCCTGGCGCTGGTCGAACCGTTCGGCACGCTGTGGTTCATCTATCTTCTGCCGATCTTCTTCGTCACCGCCAAGCTGCTGCGCCACACGCCGCGCTGGGCGGTGCTGATGGCCGCCGCCGGCCTGCAGATGTCCGGTCTGCACACGGGCTGGATCGTCATCGACGAATTCGCCGCGCGGCTCTTTTTCTTCGTCGTCGGCTGGTATGGCGCGCCATTCTTCTTCGCTTTGGCACGTCGGGTTCAGGCCCAGCCTGTGGCGGCTCTCCTCGGTCTGCCGGCCTGGGCGGCCATCAACGCGCTGTCGATCGGGCTTGGGATCGCGACGCTGCCGGGAATGTCGCTTCTTCTCGGAATCCTCGGCTCCTGCGCGGTCATCACATTGGCGGCGCTTCTGTCGCGTGCGCGGCTCGGCACGCTGGTCCGCTTCGCCGGAGAGCATTCGATCACCATCTATCTGGCCTTCTTCCTCCCGATGGCCGTCACCCGCACATTGCTGCTGAAGACCGGCATCATCCCGGACATCGGCTGGATGTCGGTGATCGTCTGGCTGGTTGCGGCGCTCTCGCCGCTCGTCCTCTATCTGGTCATCCAGCGCACGGGCCGGGGCCGGTTCATGTTCGAACGGCCGGCGGCCTTCCACATCGACCGGCCGCGCGGAAACGGCCTTCCGGCCGCCGCGGAATAGAGCGGGCCGGACGAAAAAGGGCGGCGAGCCTGCGCTCACCGCCCCGTTTCATTCTTTGAGAGCCAAGATTATTCGGCAGGCTGCATCGAAGGCGTGCGGGCGATTTCGGCCTGCGCGTCGCGGATCGTGCGGGCGCGCATCGGCTTCAGCACGAACAGGGCGACCACAGCGGCGATCGCGTTGACCGCGGCAGCGGCGTAGAACACGCCCTCCCAGGAGCCGCTCATCTCATACATGATGCTGGCAACGGGAACGAGGAAGCTGGCGGTGCCCTTTGCGGTGTAGAGCAGGCCCGCATTGGTCGCAGCGAACTTGGAGCCGAACGTGTCGGCGCAGGTCGCGGGGAACAGCGAGTAGATCTCACCCCAGGCGAAGAACACGAGACCGGTCAGCAGCGTGAACAGCAGCGGATCGTGGCCGAACTCCCACATCAGGACGATGCCGACGGCTTCGAGCGCGAAGCAGATGAACATCGTGTTCTCGCGGCCGATATGGTCCGACACCCAGCCGAAGAACGGGCGGGTCACGCCGTTCAGCACGCGGTCGATGGCAAGAGCGAAGGTCAGTGCGGGCAGCGTCAGGCCGAGCATGGACACCGGAACGTCCGCGATCTGCCAGTCCTTGGCGATCGGGGCGATCTGCGCCGTCACCACGAGGCCGCCGGCGGCCACGAGCACGAACAGGGCGTACATGATCCAGAAGACGGGGGTCTTCACCATCTCCATCGGGCCGTATTCGCGGCGGGTCTGCAGGTTGCTGGTGGCAGCCTTCGGCAGAAGCGCCGTGTTCGGCTTGGCCAGCAGGAAGCCCAGAACCAGCACGATGCCGCCCTGAATCAGACCGAAGACCAGGAAGGTCTGCTCATAGCCCGACGAGGCGATCATGTTGGCGATCGGGATGATCGTGATGGCCGAACCCGCGCCGAAGCCGGCGGCGGTGAGGCCGGCGGCAAGGCCGCGGCGATCCGGGAACCATTTCAGGGCGTTGCCGACGCAGGTGCCGTACACCGCGCCCGCGCCGATGCCGCCGAGGGCTGCGCCGAGATAGAGCAGGAAGAGCGAATCCGCGATCGAATTCACCATCCACGCCAGCGCGCAGAGGATGCCGCCGACGATGACGACGATCTTGGGACCGAACTTGTCGACGAACCAGCCTTCGACCGGAACGAGCCAGGTCTCGGTCACGATGAAGATCGTGAACGCCACCTGGATGAGGGAAAGCTCCCAGCCGTGAGCTTCCTGGATGGGCTTCACGAACAGGGTCCAGCCGTACTGAAGGTTGGCCACCATGGCCATACAGACAATGCCGATGACGAGCTGCACCCAGCGACCGCCGATGGGCTGAGACGTTGTTTCAACCGAAGACATTCGCGTCTTCCTCCTAGACTTTTGTTTTTTGCGCGGGGAACCGGTTTGCCAGGGATTTGAGCGGACGTTTCGCCCCGGACCGGGACACCCGCATCACTCGACCCCGCGCGGCACGCGGCTCTGGTATGCAGTGTAGACAATACTATGACGAAGGTACCTTAGACCTTAGTCGTAGATTTACGGTGTTCGCCGCAATTCCACCGCCCTTATACCCATGCGGCTCGCTGGATCAACCGGCGCAGACGCGCCGTTCTTCCCCTTGGCGCGGGAAGCGATCATATTCCCCAGCATGACCGAACAGCCCATCAAGCCCGGCGATCAAGTCTTCCTCGTCGACGGGTCGTCCTTCGTTTTTCGCGCCTATTTCCAGTCCATCAATCAGGACGCGAAATACAATTATCGCTCCGACGGCTTGCCCACCGGAGCGGTGCGGCTGTTCTGCACCAAGCTCCATCAATTCGTGCGCGAGGGCGCCGTCGGCATCCGGCCCACCCATCTCGCTATCGTCTTCGACAAGTCGGAAGCGACGTTCCGCAAGGACGTCTATGCGGATTACAAGGCCAACCGGAAGGAGCCGCCGCCGGATCTCGTTCCCCAGTTCCGCCTGATGCGGGAGGCGGTGAAGGCGTTCGGCCTCATTCCGGTCGAGAAGGAAGGTTTCGAGGCCGACGATCTCATCGCCACCTATGCCTGCCAGGCGGAGGCGGCAGGCGCTGACGTTCTCGTCATCACCTCCGACAAGGATCTGATGCAGATCGTGACGCCGAAGATCGGCTTCTACGATTTCGAGAGTGGCGCCAAGGGCCGCCCCGGCTATCGCCCGGAAAGGCGCATCGATATCCAGGGCGTCATCGATTATTTCGGCGTGCCGCCCGAACAGGTCACGGACGTGCAGGCGCTCGTGGGCGATACGTCGGACAACGTTCCCGGCGTGCCCGGGATCGGCATCAAGACCGCCTCCGCGCTGATCCAGGAATTCGGATCGCTCGACAATCTGCTGGAGCGGCTCGACACCATCAAGCAGCCGAAGCGCCGGGAGAACCTGATCCAGCACGCCGAGCAGGCGCGTATGTCGAAGACCCTCGTCACGCTGGACTGCAAGGTCGAGCACGACATTACCCTTCCCGCGCTTCAGGTGCCGGAATTCGACGCAAGGCGCGTGCTCGCCTTCACCAAGGCGATGGAGTTCACCACGCTCACCAAACGCATCGCGGAAGCGACCGACATCGACGCCAATTTCGTCGAGCCCGACCCGGATCTGCGCGCGGGCAGCGGCCGCTACGCCCAGACCGCCTCGGAGCAGGACGAGGCGGGGGCGGAAGAAGCGCCCGTCCGTTTCGAGCGCGGAAAGGTCTCGCGCGGCACCGGCACGAAGAACGGGGAGGCGGCGGATGGTGCCCACACCCCGCAATCCCTCGCCGAAAAGATCATCGCCGAATCCCGCGATGCGCCCTGCTCGCGCGAACATTACGACATCGTCCGCGATCTCGCCCGGCTTGACCAATGGATCGCCGCCGCTCGTGAAAGCGGGCGCGTGGCCATCGACACCGAGACGACGAGCCTCGACGCCATGGCCGCCGAGATCGTCGGCATCTCACTGGCGGTGGAGCCCGGTCTCGCGGCCTACATCCCCATCGCCCATGAGAGCGGCGATCAGGACATGTTCGGCGGCGGCCTCGCGCCCGACCAGATCCCGCTCGCGGAAGTGCTGGAGCGCCTGAAGCCCCTGCTGGAAAGCCCGGCCGTGCTCAAGATCGGCCAGAACATCAAATACGATCTGCTGGTCTTCGCCCTCCACGGCATCGACCTCGCGCCGGTCGACGACACCATGCTCCTGTCCTACGCGCTCGATTCCGGGCGCGGCACCCACGGCATGGATGAGCTGGCGCAGCGCTGGCTCAGCCACACTTGCATCGCCTATCGCGACGTCACCGGCACGGGCAAAGCCCGCGTCGGCTTCGCGCGCGTGCCGATCGACAAGGCGTCGGAATATTCGGCGGAGGATTCCGACATTACCCTTCGGCTGTGGCGCGTGCTGAAGGCGCGCCTCGCGGCCGAAGGCATGACAGGCGTCTACGAGACGCTGGAGCGTCCGCTTCTGCCGGTGCTGATGCGCATGGAACGCAACGGCATCGCCATCGACCGCCAGATGCTGAGCCGCCTCTCCGGCGAGTTCGCGCAAACGATGGGCGGGCTTGAGGCCGAGATCTTCGAGCTGGCCGGCGAGAGCTTCAATCTGGGTTCGCCCAAACAGCTGGGCGACATCCTCTTCGGCAAGATGGGCCTGCCCGGTGCGAAGAAGACGAAGACCGGCGCCTGGGCCACCGGCGCCAACGTGCTGGAGGAACTGGCGGAGGCCGGCCACGAACTGCCGCGCCGCATTCTCGACTGGCGTCAGCTCGCCAAGCTGAAGAGCACCTACACGGACTCGCTTCAGACCTACGTGCACCCCGAGACGAAGCGCGTGCACACCTCGTTCTCGCTGGCGGCCACCTCCACGGGCCGGCTGTCCTCGTCCGAGCCCAACATCCAGAACATCCCGATCCGCACCGAGGCCGGCCGCAAGATCCGCAAGGCCTTCGTGGCGGAGCCCGGCCGCAAGCTGATCTCGGCCGATTATTCCCAGATCGAGCTGCGCGTGCTGGCGCATATGGCCGACATCCCGCAGCTCAAGGAGGCCTTCGCCAACGGCCATGACATTCACGCCATGACGGCGTCCGAGATGTTCGGCGTGCCGATCGAGGGCATGCCGTCGGATGTGCGCCGCCGCGCCAAGGCCATCAATTTCGGCATCATCTACGGCATCTCGGCGTTCGGCCTGGCCAACCAGCTGGCCATCCCGCGCGATGAGGCCGGCGCCTACATCAAGAAATATTTCGAGCGCTTCCCCGGCATCCGCGATTACATGGACCGCATGAAGGCCGAGGCGAAGGCCTGCGGCTTCGTGCGCACCCTGTTCGGCCGCAAATGTCATTATCCCCTGAACGAGGCGCGATCACCGGCCGAGCGCGGCTTCCTGGAGCGCGCCGCCATCAACGCGCCCATCCAGGGAACCGCCGCCGACATCATCCGCCGCGCCATGATCCGCATGGAGGACGCGCTGGCGGCCGAGCGCCTGTCGGCGCGCATGCTGCTCCAGGTGCACGACGAACTGGTGTTCGAAGTGCCGGACGACGAGGTGGAGGCCACGTTGCCGGTGGTGCGCCGCGTGATGGAACAGGCGCCCTTGCCGGCCGTGCAGCTCGACGTGCCGTTGCAGGTGGACGCGCGCGCCGCCGATAATTGGGACGAGGCGCACTAGCGAACCCGCCCGCGATCAGAGCGGCGTCGTCGCCAGTCCCTTGAGCAGGATCGGCCCGGTCGGCTTGCCCGTGGGAGAGCCGCCGGCGGGTTCGAGCGTGATCTCGTACAATTGCTGGCCCCGCGGAACGGGCTGGCCCGCGGCGTTCATCCGGGCCTCATGGGCGGCGTCGAGCAGGCCGAGAGGCACCGGCCCCACCGCCCTGTCCCACAAGGTCCAGACCTGCAGGATCTTGCCCTCGGGCACCGGCAGGTCGGTCAGTGGCCGCAGCAGCACGCTGCCGTCGGCATAGGCCTCCACGATGGCGCCCGGGCTTCGGTCGGCCGCTTCCAGAACGGCGACGACCACGGGCGCGGGTGCCGGACGCAGCAGAGCGGCGCCGAGGCCCAGCCCGAGGCCAAGGCTGGCGGCTGCCCCGGCAAACCCGAAGCCGCGCCAGAAGCCGAGACTGGCCCAGAGGTCGGCAAGGCGACGGGTGGACGCCGGCGGCTGAACGGCCACCGGGCGCTCGCCGATGCTGCCGTGAATGCGCTCCCACAGAACTGGCGAGGGGGCAACGCGGTCGGCCCCGGCATCGAGGGGCAGCAGGCGCTCCCGCCAGGCCGCCACCGCGCGCGCCAGATCCGGATCGCGGGCGAGATCGCGTTCGATGGCGGCGGCCTCCTCCGCATCGGCGAGGCCGAGCACATATTCACCGGCACGGGTGTCGAGATCGCTCATGCCATGCACTGCCGAAGGGTTGAAAGGCTCCGCCTGATCCACGCCTTCACCGTGCCGAGCGGCACTCCCAGCCGGCCGGCGATCTCGCCGTGCGACAGGCCGCCCGCATAGGCCAGAACGACGCTGGCGCGCCGCGACGCATCGAGCCGTTCCAGGCACACCCGCAAGGCATCGCGCTCCGGCAGACGGGCAACGACGTCGTCGTGATCGCCCGTCTCGACCAGCATGTCGAGATCGGCGCCATCGACCAGGTCTTCGCGGCTTCGGTCGCGCACCATGTTGAGAGCCCGGTTGCGCAGGATGGCGTACATCCAGCCACGGCCCGATCCGAGCCCCGCATCGAACAGATGCGCCTTGCGCCAGATCTGCACGAACGCGTCATGTACGACATCCTCGGCGAGATCACGCCGGCGGACGATGCGCAGGGCCACGCCGATCATGGATGGCGCTTCCCGGTCGTAAAGCTGGCGAAAGGCGCCGGTGTCCTGCCGGGCGCAGGCGGCGATGGCGTTGCCATGATCGAATGCCGTCTCGAAACCTGCCGTCGAACTCACGCCCGCCTCCGTGCCACGCGGGCACAATACACGCGGCATCGGCAAACGGATGCATCCAAAAACTTTTCGGCGGGCTGCATCCAATCGCGGGGGCTCGCGGGTAACCGCTTCATCGAGGCTGATCCTCGCACTCATCGGGAGACCATGATGACCAAGAAGCACCTTCTGCTCGCCTCGGCCCTTCTGGCCGCCACCGCCTTTTCCGGCACCGCCTCCGCGGCTTCGCTCGTGGGCCTCGTGGGCAACGACACGCTCGTCCTGCTCGACCCGGCCTCGGGCAAGTCCACCGCCAAGGTCACGATCGACGCGCCCATTTGGGGCATCGATGTCCGTCCGGCCGATGGCATGCTCTACGGCGTTACCGCCGACAACCGGATCGTCACCATCGATCCGACGACCGGAAAGACGACCGAGAAGGCCAAGCTCAGCGAAGGCCTGAAGAGCGGCGTTACCGCGACCGTCGACTTCAACCCCGCCGCAGATCGCCTCCGCATCATGGCCGACGACGGCACCAGCCTCCGCGTCAACGTCGACGACGGCAAGGCCATCGTCGACGGCTCGCACAAATGGAAGGCCGGCGATGCCAATGAGGGCAAGACGCCGAAGATCGTTGCGGGCGCCTACACCAATTCCCGCAACGGCCAGAAGCCGGAGAAGACCGAGCTCTATAATGTGGACGCCACCGGCTCCCTCGTGCTGCAGGCGCCGCCGAACGATGGCACGCTGAACACCGTGGGATCGCTCGGCATGGTGCCGACCGGCCCTGTCGCGTTCAATATCGTGGCGTCCGAGGGCAAGAACGAAGCCTGGCTCGCCCATGGCGGCAAGCTCTACTCGGTCGATGTGAAGACCGGCGCGGCCAAGGAAGCGCTGACCCTTGAGGCCGGCGGCGAGTTGACCGACATCGCCTGGTGGGAATGATCCTTCGCCCCTGAACGAAGGCCGCCGCAGGCAATCCTGCGGCGGCGTTTTCTTCAGCTGCCGCTCTGAGCCGCCGCGTCGATCAGCTGGAGGAATTCCGCGCGCCGGCCGGTGGGGTCCTCGCCGCGCGCCGATTGGGCAAGCGCCCTGATCTCGGCCCAGTCCATCCTGTCGAGATAGGCGGACTTGCGCAGCTTCTGCCCGAACGCCGCGACCGCGACGGCGAAACGGGTGTCATCCGTCGCCGCGCCGATCGATTCCGCCTCGCCCGCAACCGAGATCGGCGTCTCGATCAACGTGCTGACATCGCCGTCGGGTGCCTTGTAGCGGATCTTCAGGAAGCCATATTCGCCGGCATTTCCGGCCGCTGCTGGAGGTGAGGGGCGTTCGTAGCGCAGTGGATCGACCGCGCCTTGCGCCCCCTTTGGCGTGATCTCGTAAAGAGCGGTCACGTTGTGCCCGGCGCCGATGTCGCCGGCATCCACCGCATCATTGTTGAAGTCCTCGCGGTTCAGCAGCCGCGTTTCATAGCCGATCAGCCGGTATTCCGACACGGTTTCAGGATTGAACTCGACCTGAAGCTTGACGTCCTTGGCGATGGTCAGAAGCGTGCCGCCTAATTCCTCCACCAGGACTTTTCGGGCTTCCGAATAGGTGTCGATATAGGCGGCGTTGCCATTGCCGGCCTGCGCCAGCGCCTGCATGCCCGCATCATTGTAATTGCCGCTGCCGAAGCCGAGGATCGAGAGAAAGATCCCGCTCCGGCGCTTGTCGGCGATCAGCTGCTCCAGCCCGCCCGGCTCCGAGATGCCAACGTTGAAATCACCGTCCGTTGCCAGGAGCACGCGGTTGGTGCCGTCCTTGATGAAGGCCTGCTCGGCCAGCCGGTAGGCGGCGACGATGCCCTCCGAGCCGGCGGTCGATCCGCCGGGTTTCAGCGCGTCGAGCGCGGCGAGGATCTTTGCCTTCTCGCCCGCTGATGTCGGCTCCAGCGCCACGCCCGCCGAGCCGGCATAGGTCACGATCGAGATCGTGTCCTTCGGGCCCATCTCGTTGATGAGCAAGCCGAAGGCCCGCTTCAGCAATGGCAGCTTGTTCTGCGCATTCATGGAGCCGGACGTATCGATCAGGAACACCAGATTGGCGGGCGCCACCGCGCCGATATCCATCCGCCGGCCCTTGATGCCGATATGCACCAGCTTGTTGCCGGCGTTCCAGGGCGAGGGGGTCACCGCCACGCTCGGTGCGAATGGCGCGCCGTCTTCCGCCGGGGCGTCATAGGCATAGTCGAAATAATTGATCAGCTCTTCGACCCGCACCGCATCGGGCGCCGGCGCCTGCCCCAGCCGCAGCGCCTGCCGGATATAGGCATAGGACGCCGTGTCGACATCGATCGAGAAGGTCGACACCGGGTTTTCTGCCACGACCTGCACGCCATTGGCATCGAAGGCGGCGAATTTATCGCCCGCTGAGGGGTGGGCAATCATCCGTTCGCGAAAGGAGGAATCCGCGATCCTCGAGGTTCCGGTCGGCGCCGGGAGAGGCGCGGCTCGATTCTGTGCGTCGGCGGTATGATCCGCAGGAGGCGGCGCGCTCTCCACGAACAGCGACGTTTCCACGGCGGCCGGCGGTTGCGTCAGCGCGGTGTAGCCCAGAAGCGCGATGCCAAGCGGCACCACGACAACGGCGCCCAGTGCGAGCGTGCGAGACAAGCGAAGGTCCATCGTCCGGTCCTTTTCGTGGAAGCGATGTCCTTCAGACGGCCCGTCCCCTGCGTTTCCTTGGGCGAGGCCGCGAAAATAGTTTCGCCGCGAGCACCAAGCTTCGAATGGTGCGAAGCGTCTACTCGGGAAAGCCCGCCCGCACTCTCAAGAGAATGCTTGCGGCGACAATCTCGCGGCACAAACCCTTGAAAGCACCGCAGGGGTACTTTAACTTTGAAGCATGCCTTCACGTTTCCAGTCCGCCCTGTCGCTCACTCTGCTCCCATCCCCGGAAGACGGGGCAAGGCTGCGGGCCACCTTGGCCGCCTATCGCGAGGCGATGCGGCTCCTCGACCAGACGCAGGGCGCAAATCTCGTCTCCCTTCACGAGGCGGCCTATGACCTCATTCGGGAAAGAACCGGCCTGCCGGCACGTCTCGTCACGCTCGCATTGCGTGATCATGCGCGACACCGGGCCGGCGACGAGATCACGGCGATCCCGCTCGATGCCAAGCTGTTCGCCATCAAGGGGCCCGACAGCGTCAGCATCGCCACCCTGGAGGGCCGCGTCATCCTTCCCTACGCGATGAACGGCTACCATCCCGGCTGGAACGACTTCGCCGAAGCCCGGCTCCTGTTCACCGAAGATGCGATCGAATTGTGCGCCGGCATTCACGCCGGCCACCACCCACACAAGGAGGAACCGATGTCCAATGAAGGTATCCTTGCGCGCCTGGGGCGTGTGATTGCAGGCGTCGTCAACAATGCGGTCGATGCCGCGGAAGGCGCGAACCCCATTGCCGTGGCGCAGCAGGCTTTGCGCGAGATCGACAAGATCTCCGACGAGGCGCGTTCGGCGCTGGGCGTTGCCGTGGCCGCCGGCCACCGGCTGAAATCGAAGGCCGAGGATATCGACGCCGAGATCCGCGATCTCGATGAGAAGATCAGGGTCGGGCTGGCCAATGGCCGCGAGGATCTGGCCCGCGCGGCCACGGGCGTCCAGATCGACCTTGAAGCACAGCGGGAAGCCCTGTCCAGGGCCGTCGCGGAAAATGCCGGCGACATCGCCGAGGCGCAGGCGACATTGCGCTCCGTCGCCTCTGCCCGGGATGACGCGAAGAAGCGGCTGGATGACGCCCAGCGTGCGGAAAAGGCGGCGGCGAGCCATGCCGACGTCACACCGTCGCAACGCAACGACCGGCGTCTCGCCGATGCGCTGAGCGCGGTCGAGAGGGTCACCGGCAGGCCGGCCCGGCCTGTCGCCGGCGCGGCTGAAATCGAAGAGCTCGGCCAGCTCCAGCGTCAGAACGCGATCGAGGCTCGGCTGAAGGCCTTCCGCGAGGGCGAGCGCTGATGCAGGCGCTCGTTCAGCCCGGCACCGAGCCGTTCTGGCTGGCGCTCATGGTGGTTGCCGGGCTGGGCTTGGTCGAGATCCTGTCGGTGCTGCTCGGGGCCTCCGCCTCGGGCCTGCTCGATGATGGGCTCGGCTATCACGGTCCCGACCACAGCGATGCCGGCCTGCTCGGCGGCTGGATGTCGTGGCTGAACGCCGGTGGCGTGCCGCTTCTGGTCCTGGCCGTCATCTTCTTCTCGGCCTTCGCCGCCATCGGCTTCGGGGTGCAATCCCTCGCCTCCGGCATCCTGGCCCCGCTTCCGGTTTTCTTTGCCGTGCCGGCATGCTTCGCGCTGGCCTTGCCCGTGACGCGGTGGTCGAGCCGCGGTGTGGCGCGCATCATCCCGCGCGATGAAACCAGTGCCGTCAGCCAGTCCGACCTCGTCGGGCTGCTCGGCACCGTCACGCTCGGGCCTCTCGATCAGGGTCATCCCGGCAATGTCCGGGTGCGGGATGGCCACGGCAACATCCATCTCCTGCGCGCCACGGCCGCTCCCGGCCATGTCATTGAAACCGGTGCGCTTGTCGTCATCGCCGACGGGGCCGACGGCCTCTTTCAGGCAATTCCAGCGCCGCCCGAACTGGCGGCCAATCAAGGGGGCTGAACCGCATGGACATCTTCTCGCTCGGACTGATCGCCGGCGTCATCATCGTCGCGATCGTGGTCATCGGCGTCATCATGACGTCGCTCTACACGCGCGCCACGCGGGACAAGGCCTATGTGCGCACGGGCCTCGGCGGCAAGAAGGTGGTGCTCGACGGCGGTTCGGTCATCCTGCCCATCTTCCACTCCTATTCCTGGGTGTCGCTCAGCACGCTCCGCCTCGAGGTCAAGCGCGCCGAGAACGAATCCCTCATCACCAAGGACCGCATGCGCGCCGACATCACCGCAGAATTCTATGTGCGCGTGAAGCCGGATGCCGAGAACATTGCGCTGGCGGCCCAGACGCTGGGCGATCGCACGAACGACGCGAACGCGCTCAAGACGCTGGTCGAGGCGAAGTTCGTCGACGGTCTGCGCTCGGTCGCCGCCACCATGTCGCTGCGTGATCTTCAGGAGCAGCGCGCCGAATTCGTGAAGTCCGTGCAGGCGGCCGTGGCCCACGATCTGCAGTCGAACGGCCTCGAGCTCGAATCCGTCTCCCTCACCCGGCTCGACCAGACCGACATCAAGCACTTCAACCCGAACAACACCTTCGATGCCGAGGGTCTCACCGCGCTCACCAAGATCACCGAGGAGCGCAAACGCGAGCGCAACCAGATCGTGCGCGACAACGAGGTGGAGATCGCCACCAAGGATCGCGAGGCGAGCCTGCGCCGCCTGACCATCGAGCGCGAACAGCGCGACGCGGAGCTGTCGCAGGAGCGCGACATCGCCAACAAGACCGCGGAGACGCGGGCGGAAGCGGCTAAGGCCGAGCAACTCGCCCGCCTCAGCGAGGAGACGGCCCGCCTCGATGCCGAACGCGGCATCGCCGAGCGTGATGCGCAGACGCGTCAGGCCCGCGAAAGCGCCCGCATCGAAGCGGAGCGTGGCATTGCCGAACGTGAGGCCGAGGCGCGCAAGGTAACGGAAAGCGCCCGCATCGAAGCCGCGATCGCCGTGGCCCAGAAGACCGAGGAAGAGCAGGCCGCCCGCGCCCGCGCCGACGAGGCCAAGGCGGCTGCGACGACCGCGGAGGAACAGGTCATCACCGCCCGCGAGGTCGAGATCGCCGAGCGCGCCAAGCGCATCGCCGTGCTCGACGCCCGCAAGGCCGCCGAACAGGAAGCGACCGCCATCACCGTGAAGGCTGAAGCCGAGCTGGAGGCCGCCGCCAATCTCGCCGCCTCCACCAAGATCCAGGCTGAGGCCGAGGCAGAAGCCGCCAAGATCCGCGCCCAGGGCGTCATCGAATTGGGTGAGGCCGAAGCCCGCGCCGAGCGCGCCCGCAATGAGGCACGCAACGCTCTGGCGTCCGAGATCATCGAGTTCGAGCTGTCGCGCGCCCGCATCGACATCATCCCGCAGGCGCTCGAACAGGCCATGAAGCCGATCGAGAAGATCTCAGACATCCGCATCTTCAACGCCGGCGGCATCGGCGGTCTATCCGGTGCACCCGGGCACCGGAGCGACGGCAACGCCGTGTCGGACCTGTCGAGCCAGCTCCTGAACTTCACCGCACAGAAGCCGATCCTCGACGAGATCCTGTCCCAGGCCGGCTTCAAGGGCTCGGATCCGACGCAGGCGCTTCTCGCGGCAGCGGTCGGCGGTCCGAAGCCGGTATCCGAGCCTGCGAAGGCGCCGAAGCCGCCGGCAAACGGCCGGGCGGACAGGGAGGAAGAGCTGCCGGCCTGACGGCAAACCCGCTTCACACCATCCGTTCGGCCCAGGCGACCAGCCGCCACGGCCCCTGTTCGTCGGTGCCGAACGGATAGCATGTGGTGAGTGCGAGCAGCGGCGCGGCGGGGTCGCGCGGAAAAGCGAAGCGGTCGCGGTGCACGACCTCGAAACGCACGATGCGGTAGCGGCTCGACGGAGCCGCTACCGGCTCCATGTCGATGACATCGCCCATTTTCGCATCGGCGAGAAACGCGAAATGCGTGTCGCGATGCGCGGCCAGTACCGACACCCGGCCCCCGGTTGCGGGTGTCGGCAATTGCGTCGGCCCGAATGCCATGGCCTGGTCCGAACCGCCGGACAGAATCACCTGACTGACCCCCAGCCGTGACACCGAAACGCGCGCGAGAGGCGCCATGTCCGCCCAGCTCCACGGCTTGACCGGACGCTGCTCGATCACGCTGCGCTCGAACGCCCGGTCCAGCAGGATCTGCGCAAGAAAGGCCTTGGCCGGGATCATCGCACCACGTGCGATCAGAACGATGCCGGCCACACAGATCGCCAGGAACAATGCCTGTCGAAGAACGCGCCCGAGGGCGCGTCCTTCATTGTCTGTGAGGGAGGGGGCGCTCACGCCGCCACCTGTCGGCGCTGCCAGAACCAGCCGGCCAGGCCGATCAGCAGAAGGCACAGGCCCTGCATCATGATGGTGAGATAGCCGGTCGCGGTCTTCGGCAGCCGCATGCTCTCGGACTGGCCGGCAGGCGGCGTGGCCGCGTCGGAACGGTCCGCATGGATCGGCTGCCCGCCGAACAGCGCCGCGAAATCCCAGCCCGCCGGCAGCAGCAGCGGCAATTCATCCTGCCTCAGCGCCGCATTGGCCGGGCGGCTCGGCGTTTCATCGACGGCGACGAGGCTCGTGAGCCGGGTGACGATGCTGTAATTCAGGCCCAGATCTGCAATCGCGGAATCGGCGTCGCCCGTCTTCATCTCGTTGGCCGAGCGCCGGGCCTCGATCTCGGCGATGCGGCGGTTGGCCCACAGCTTGGCGATGGCCGGGCTGTCGGCGGCATCCGCCAGTTCGACGCGCTGGGACCAGGCCTTGTCGCCGATCGTGCCGGAGACGGTCAGGCTGCCCGAAATCTCCTTGCCCCGGCCAAGAAGCACCAGGGGCTCGCCGGCATAGAGGTCCGGCAGGCGGGTCGGCGTCAGGTCGAGCGACGTGCCGTCGACGCTCACCTTCAGATCCCGCACCACGGGCGCCTTCAGCCGGTCCAGGAAGGCTGTCATCTTGGCCTTCACTTCCTCGCCCGAGCCCACATTGGTGTAGGTGCCGCGCCCGGCCTCGGACATGCGGCGCATCAGGAAATTGTTGGGCGCGGAGCCGATGCCCACCATGAAGATGCGGCTGCGTCCGCCCCGGGCCGCAATGGCCGCCATCATCTCGCGCTCGTTCGACAGATCGCCGTCGGTGAGGAAGACGATCTGGCGCACGGTCGAGGCGTCGTCGGGCGCTCCGTCCACAAGGGCGGCGTCGAGCGCGGGCAGCATTTCCGTTCCGCCGCCGGCGGCCAGGCCCTCGGTGAAGCGCCGGGCCAGCGCGATCTGGTCGGCCTCCGCCAGCACGCTGCGGTCGAACAGCTGGGTCATGGTGTGGTCGAAGCGGATGATGTTGAAGCGATCCTGCGGCCGCAGCGTTCCGAGCGCATAGAGCAGACTGTCCTTGGCCGCCGCCATCGAGGCGCCGCCCATGGAGCCGCTGTTGTCGATCACGAAGACCAGCTCGCGCGGCAGGGGGGTCGCTGGCGCGGCCGCGGGCGGGGTGATGGCGGCCATCACATAGGCCTGGCCATCGACGTTCTGCCTGAACAGACCGAGCGTCGGCTGCGTGCTTTCCGGGCGCCAATTCAGTTCGAAATCGCGGTCGGCCGGCACCTCGCCATCCGCCAGCCGGATCGTCCGCGTCTGCGGCCCGTCCTGCTCCACCACGATGCGATGATAGGGGCTCGCCGGCTCGGCCGGCACGAAACCGGGCGCGAGACTGACCTTGATCGATACCGGATTGAGCGCCTTGCCGAGATCGGGATGGGCGAGCGGCGCGGTGACGTTGCGGGCATCGTCCAAGGCCGCGCCGTCCGTCACGGTGTGCGGCGGCACGTAGCGCGGGCCGACCACCAGCGGCAGGCGCAGCGAATATTCGCCGCCGATCTGGCGCACCGGGGCCTGATATTCGATCGCCACCAGCACCGTCTCCCCGGGGCCGACATTCGCCACGCTGTTGCGGAACAGATTCGGGCGCTCGGATTCGACGAGCCCGGCCTTTTTTCCCTCCTGCTTGGCTTGCTCGTAGATCGCGCGCGCCTCTTCGCGGCGCTTGATCCGGCCGACGATGACGCGCTGCCCCACCACCATGTTCAGGCTGTCGACCGCGCCTTCCTCGGGCAGCGGATAGAGATAGGTCGCCTCCACCCAATCGTTGCCCATATTGCGGAACGCCTGGGTCACGCGGATTCGGGCGATCTGGCCGCTGATCGTCACCTCCATGTCGGTCCCCAGCCTCACGGCCGGAATTGCGGTGGCCACGCCCTTGGGCTGCAGCATCAGCGTGCCGGAACCGATGGCATCCGGATCGCTGTCCCTCTCCGAGGCGAGGGGGCGGCCGGTGACGAACAGAAGGGCGGCGAGGCCCACCAGAAGGCTCAGGATCGGAACGATCCCCCGCCGCAGATTGGTGGAGGGAAGAACAGCGTGCATGGCGAACTCCATGATGATCAGGAGCCTATTCACTAGGCATTGGGGGTGCCGCACAGCCACGGGCAATCGGCGGCACTTTCGGCCGGCTGCGGCGTCTTTGTCTGGCGGCGAGGGACGGACTTGACGGATTGTGCGGGCTTGTGCGGATTTGTCCGGCAGCCGCGCCGCAGGGGATCAGCATGTCGGAACTATCCGGAGCCGAGGAACGACACATCGCCGACCGCCTGCGGGAGGAACTGGCGCGGCGCCGCGTCTCGCGTCAGGCCCTGGCCGACATGGCGAAGGTCAGCCTGTCGACGCTGGAAAAGGCTTTGGCCGGCAGCCGCCCCTTCACCCTCGCGACGATCGTGCGGCTGGAGGAGGCGCTCGGCACAAAGCTGCGGGGTTCCGCCCCGCCGAACCATCCCGATCAGGCGCCGGACGAGATGGGCGCCTACAGCCGTGCCGCGATCCGCTGGATCGAGCAGGATTACGTGACCTTGCGGGCGAGCTTCACCACGCGGGGCGCGATCTTCGCCTATCGCACGCGCATCTGCTGGGACGATATTGCCGGCCATCTCCGCTTTGCGGAATCCGAGCGGCTCGACACCGCCTTCACCCAGACCGGTCATGTCTCGATGCCCAATCTGTCCGGGCACATCTACCTCGTCACCAATGAGGCCGGGCAGCACCGGCTCATCACGCTCGGCCGCCCGACGCGGGACAGGCGCATGTTCGGCCTTCTCAGCACGCTGCAGGCGGGGTCCGGCTCGCAGCTCGTGCCGATCGCAACCCCTCTGGCGTTCGTGCCGGTGGAGCAGATGGCGGACCTGACGCTGGGATTGATCGCGCAGGATGCCCCCGCGTTCTCTGTCTGTAAGGCAATCCTCGACACGGCCCTGTCGGACGATTTCTGCCGCTTGCGCAGCGCCTGAACGTTCGCGCCTCAGCGGAAGCGTTCCGCATTCGGATCGAGCGGGATGCCTCGGTCTTCCAGCAGTTTGATGACCGTCCGGCGTCGGCCCACGCCTTCGCGTGTCATGATGCCGGGATCTCCGCGAAAAAAGGAGGATTGAAACGTCGCGCCGATTTTGCTGGTGGCGGTGGGATCTGCGCCCAACGCGAGCAAGCGCAGCACGCTCTCGGAATCTCGGATGGCTGCGGCATGCTGAAGAGGCCGGCTTCCCGATGTGTCCGCATGTTCGATGTTCGCGCCATGCTTGATCAGCACATCGCGGTTTCGGGGACGCCGTGCGTCGAGCGCGTTGAAGAGCGGGGTCTGCTGCAGGCGTCTGGCAAGCGCATTCGGATCGCCGCCATGCTCGAGCAACTTTTCAAGGTAGCGCGTGCTCTCGTGCTGGGCGGCCAGGTGAATGGCCGTGGTTCCGTGCCAGCCCCGAACGTTGGGGTCGGCCCCATCCCTCAGCAGGCCCAGGAACGCGCCGTAATCATTTTCAAGAAGCGCCTTTTGCAACGGTGTCTTGCCGTCCGCGCCCGGCTCGCTCAATTCCGGCCGGAAGGCATGCGTACGGACCTCTTCCTGCGGTTCGCCGACGACCATTCCAAGGCCGGCAAGCGCAACGAGCGCGCCGAGGATCACACCGATTTTCCGGAGCATAATCCGCCCTTTCCGACGCTACTTCCCGCCCTCGGGGAGAAGGATGTTGCGAAGCCATTCGCGGCGCTCGACCGTGATCCGCAGCCGGCAATAGGTCTGCGCCACGGGCGTGGCGCTGCCCTGTTCCCACAGAACGCTTTCGGCGGTGCAGGTCGTGTCGCGATAGGCGATCCAGTTCTGCTGTGCCTCGCGCATCACGTCGCGCTCATGGGACTGCAGACCGGGCAGAAGCTGCTGCCATAAAGCGTTCATCGCAGCGTCCGCCCGCTCATAACCGCTGGAGAGGCAGGCGAGCATCTCGACCGCGGCGTTGCCGGCTTTCTCCATGCAGGCCTCGTGCTCGGCGTCTCCGGCCAAAGCCATTGAGCCGGCCGGCGCGAGGAGGAAAGTTCCCAGCATCAGCGCGCGAAACCATGCGCCGCGCGTCGTCATGACAGGCCCTTTTCCGCCTTGTAGCGCTCCAGCAGGCCTTTCAGCGGAGCGTGCAGCAGATCGCCGCTGAGGCGCGGCGGCGGGCCATAGCCGAAGGCGAAATCGTAGCGGCCATCGCGCTCGATCGTGATATCGACGATCGTCCACGGATCGCGTCCACCGGCGCTCATCGCATCGCGCAGAGCGAGGAGTTTCGCTTTCGTGGCCATGCTCAGGCGGAAGTCGAAATCCTCTAGCTCGCCGCCGGGCTTGCGCGCCAGCACCGCTGTCTGCGTGCTGGAGCTTCGTCCATCCTCGACCAGCAATTCGGTGTTCACCGCGATGTGGACCCAGTCGCGGTCATCCCATTCGAAGTCCTGAAGGTCCGTCCGGTCGGCGACCACGCTCCGCACAATCTCGTCCTGCAAGGCGGCGGTGCTCGGGGGGGCATCCGGGGGCCTGTGGTCTTCTTTGCGCAGGCCGGCCAGCAAACGCTTGAACATCGCACCATCCTCCGGATTTCAGGCGGGCCACGAGCCGCTGCCATCGCCGTTCTTCTTGCTTGAGACGTCGCAAGACGCTCGATCCTTGGTTTCTTTGAGTCTATCGAGCAAAATAAACAAACGACTTTCGCTCCCCAAGGATCGCCCAGCGCCGTCCGTCTCACTCATAAATCGATTGAATTGAAAGGCTTCTTCGTATGACCCGCTTGATACTCGCTTTGTCCGTTCTGTTCGGCCTTGCCTTCGCCCAGCCCGTCGCGGCTCAGGAGCGGGACATTAGCAAGCTCAGCAATCAGGAGATCATCGCGTCAGCGCCCAAACTCCATCCCGCCGCGCTTTATGTGCTCGCGGCCCGCCTGCTGGCCGAGGGGAGAGGGCAGGAAGCCGCCAACTGGATGTATGCGGGGCAACTTCGCTACCGCATCCTGATCGCCGTCACCAAACAGAATCCCGATAGCAGCGGTCGCAAATTGTTCGACGCGCTTACCGAGCAGGTGGGCCGTCCGATCAACGAACATATAGCCGGGAAGCCGGATGAGTGGATCGCGGCGATCGACTGGGCGCTGAAATGGGATGCGGGCAACCCCGACGGCCTCATCGACAGGACAGCGTACGCGTCGACCGTGAAAGAGGTTCGGGCCGGGCTGCTGACGCTTCGCGATAACGTCGACACGCGCCGCGAGGAGATCGCCCGCGAGCGGATGAAGAACGGCCTCCAGAACCGCTGACCTGACAGGAGTGCGGGCATGCGCCCCACGATCCCGCTGCTGATGGTCGTCGCAATCTTCGGCGGCCCACTCGCTTTCGCGCAGCACGTGCCCGCCAGTTCGCGTCTCGCCATCGGCAAGACCGGCATCAATTGCGCGTCCGCCCCTTGTCCCTGGCGCGGCATCGTCGACGTCGACGACAAGGCGCGCGATCCCTTGCGGCCCATGTGGAGCGGCGGCGAATTGCCCTCCCTCGCGGCCAGCCCGGAAGATGCGGCCCGGTTGCGCACGGCGTGGGACGACATGGCCTGCCTCGAAATCGAGGGCGCATGGGACGGCAAGGTCCTGCGCGTCGATCGCATCAGGGGGAGCTGCACATGAGACGGCCCCTTGCGGTGCTCGCTCTCGTTTGCGGGCTGTCCGTTCCCGCGCGCGCCAACGACGCCGCGGAGTTTTCCGAGGGGCTCGGCAAATTGGTCGGGGCCTTCGCCGCCACGGAGCTTTATGTCGAGCACTGCAACCGGCGCGATCCCGCCAACGCCGCAACCCGGCGCGATGTTCTCGCCGGCTGGTCGCACGGCAATAATCGATCTGGCTATGACCGGCTGATGCAGGGCCTTCAGGCAAGGCTGCCCGAAATCGCGGCGCAGGTCGGGCCCCAGCGCCAGAATCTGTCCGGCGTGATCGCGCAGGAAATCGCCGCGAATCCCGCACATTGCGAGGATCTGCAGGCCTTCTTCAAGGCCAACAGGCAGCTCTCGGTCGGAACGCAGGTCTCGCGCCTGATACGCCTGTCGTCCCGGCTCGGCGTCGACATTCCCCCGGCGCCCGAAATCGTTCCCGGCGAGAAGTCCCTCGACAACACGAAGATCCTGCGGTTGGCGGCTTTGTCCGCCCGGCTGGAAGCCAAGATGGCCGAAATCGGCAGCAAGGAAGGCGGCCGCCGCATGTCCGATCTCAGCCGCGCCCGCGACGAGCACGCCCGGAACTGGCTCGTCGCCGATGGCATGCAGGTCCTGTTCGGCCGCGTCACCGCCGAGGACGAGCTGCGCGAATGGCGCGGCGATTACCAATCCGCCTTCAAGGTGGAATGCGACAGCTTCGTCAACGATTTTCACCAGACTCGGATGGCCGAGGCCCAAGGCGAGGATCGGGTTTTGGTCGGCCGTCCGCGCTCCGTGCTCGACCTCCACACCGGCGGCAAGCTGAAGCTCGAAAAATGCGGCATCTTCACCGTGGAGGAGGCCGGTCGCCCCTTTGTCGAGGAAGACGACACGGCCGGACTGATGCCGCGTCCGCTCGAGGAGAACGAGGCCTATGCCGGGCCGAACGCGGGCATCGCGCTGCGGCAGGTCGATCGCGTGCTTTACGAATCCAGCTTCGACAACCGGCTGGACGGTTTCGGCAACGGCTACATTGATCGCGAGGAGAACATCTACGTGCTGCTGCGCGACGGAACGGCGTACCGGCACGAATGGAGCTTCCCCTTCACCGATCTGGCGGTGGAGCGCTCGAAAACACGTGAGCCCGAGCGCTGGTTCACCTGGAGCGAACGCCGGGGAAAGGTGACGCTCACGGGCAGCGGCGGCAACAACAAGGGCGAGACGATCGAGATCGAAAAGGCCCAGAGCCTGCGCCCGATGCGGCTCAAAGCCCTGCAGGCCTCCTATTATTATCTGCATGTCGGCATGGGCGGGCGGCGGCAGGACCGCCGCTACACCTTCGCCGCCGACGGCACGCTCGTCTATCACCGCAGCGGTTTCGTCGCAGGCAATTTCGCCACCAGCTACATCATCGTCAACGGCCGTGATGCGAAGGATGTCACGGCCCGCTACCGCTTCGAGGATTACGCACTCGTCGTGGAGCGCGACGGCGAAACCGAGCGCCATTTCTTCGCCGTGCCCGAGAGCGCAGACAAATCCTCGCCCGACACCGTCATCGTTCGTGGGCAAGCCTATTGGCTGGACAAGAAATGATGACGCAGGCCATCGCGTCTGCGGAGCCCCGCGTCCAAGTCATTGAAGGGATTAGACTCCGCTTCGTCCGATCCGCTAAAGATCAGGCAAGCTTCTGGGCGCAGCGGGGGGTGAAGGCGGCGTGCAACGGATTGCAGCGGAAAGATCATCGGACGAGGACGACAGTACTTCCCTCGTCCGTCGGGCGCAGGCCGGCGACGTCGCGGCGTTCGAGCGTCTCGTCACCCTGCATTACCGCTTCATCTACAAGACGGCCTTTCGCTGGCTTGGAAACCGGGCCGACGCGGAAGACGTGACGCAGACGATCTGCATGCGCCTTGCGAACGTTCTTTCCTCCTTCGACGGGCGGGCCGGTTTCACCAGCTGGCTTTACAGGGTCACGCTCAACGCGGTGCGCGATCTGCAGCGCAGCCAGATCCGGGCCAAGCGCCAGGTTGCGGAGATCGCGTCCATGGCGAGTGAGGACACGGCCGGCGATCAGGAAGACGCTTTGCGCGTGGCTGACATCTGGCGGCGCGTCCGCGAATTGCCGGAGAAGCAACGCGATGCGGTGCTGCTCGTTTACGGTGAGGAGATGAGTCATTCGGAGGCCGCGCGGATCATGCAGTGCAAGGAGGTGACCGTTTCCTGGCACATCCACAATGCCCGCAAGGCGCTGAGGGGGATGCTATGAGCCGCCCCGAAGACGATCCGCTGGCGCGCCTTCCCCGCCAGGACATCCCCGAGCCCGATCCGGCGCGCATGCATGCGGCCATTGAGGCCAGCACGGAATTGTTCGCCCGAGAGATACGAAAGCACGGACGGGAAACGCCGGCACCGACCTCCCTGCAAAGGCTTCGGGAATGGCTCGCGCGTCCGAGCCGCTGGGCCATGCCCGTCGCCGCCGGTGCGATGGCCGCGGTCGCGGCCGTGTTTATCGTGCCGAACATCCTGACCGATCCCACCGGGTTTCCGGCTGACGAGAAACCGGCGCCCTCGGTGCCGATGGCCGAATCCCGCCCGGACGCTATGGCTCCCCCGCCTCCGACGGCACCTGCACCGCGTGACGAATCTGCGCCCGCGGAGCGCGCGCGCACAGCAATGCGCGCGCCCATGGCACGCGCTCCGGCCGCCGAGGCCGTCCCCCTGGAGCGCTACGATTTCGACGGCCTGGAACTCGGCGTGCGCAACATGCCCGAAGCGGCGGAAACGCTGCTGCTCGACGGCGGCCGGGAAGAACGGGTCGACATCAGCGTCAAGGATCGCAGCGAGCGCATCTCGCTGTTCGACGCCTTCCGCGAGACCGGTCCCGACGGTGGGGACCTGCTGGTGCTGCGCTCCGGCATGGGCTGGAACCAGCGCTGGGATGTGTTCGTACGCGACAATGGCCGCTATCAGCGTTCGATCGAGATGTCGCGCCGGATCCAGGGCGCTACATCGCGCGACGACGTCCGGTCACGCCTGCAGGCATCGCAACCATAGACAGTCTAATTCGGACCTACCAATTCGGGCCTAGCCGGCCTTGAGCCAACAATCGAGGGGAGGACATAATCATGGTTTCACGCACGGGACGCCTGATCGCCGCTGCGGCATTCATGCTGTTCGCGACACCCGTTCTGGCCCAGTCCGCGACCGATCGGCTGGGCGTTCCGGGGCCTGTCTCCTTCGACAGCAAGGCCTATGCTCTGGCCTGGTCGGCGCAGCCGTCGCCGGCCTATTTCAAGCAGGAATATGTGCCGGCCGGGCAATCGGTCAAAACCTATACCGATATGTTCCTGATCGAGGCTGTTGCGCAGAAGATCCGTCCCGTCGATGCGGCGAGTTCGCAGATCGCCACACTGAACGGGCGCAAGGGCTCGGATCCCGTGGTCAATTATGACGTGGTCCGGAACGACAGGACCGGCGAAGTCCTCCTCGACTTCGTGATCAGTGATCTGAAGGCCAATCCGGTCATCGTCGAGTGGAACGCCTATCGCTACGTGCCGCTCAAGGGACGCGACGGCGTGGCGCTTTATGCCATCAGCCGCCGTGCCTACGGCGAAGCGGATGCCAAGACCCTGCTTCAGGGCTTGCAGACCTGGCGGTCTAAAACCATCAACGCGCTCGCCGGGTTCGAGGCGCCGCCCGTCAAGCTGCCGAAATGACGGAGGCGGCTGCATGAAGCCGCTGAAGGCGCTTCCCGTTCTCCTGCTTCCGCTCCTGTGCGGGGCCAACCCCGCCTCGAGCCAATACAACAATCTCGACATTCACCTCGATCAGCAATTGTCGAACCGGCTGCAGGATCATCAGAACGCGGAAAGGCGGCGTCCGCCCCGGAAGAAAGCCGAGAGGCCCGCCCCGGGCCCCGACGCCATCGTCATCCGCCGCCTCCAGCAAAACATAAAGCGGCTGGAAGCCGGCATCCCGCAGGGCCGCCGGATCGAGGTGGCGAAGGACGGCACGGTGCATATCCACGTGGTTGGCCACGTGGACGAGAAGGCGGTCATCGCCTTCGCCGAATCCGTTCTGGAAACACGGGTGGTCGTGAAGCGGGTGCCCTGAGAGGGGCCTTAGTTCCCGGCGATCTGCGCGGGATAGCCCTGGATCAGCATGTCGGCCATCGCGTTGGCGCGTTTGGCCCGGTCGACCAGTTCGCCCATGTAATAGACGGCCTGCTTCTCGTTGCACGATTCGGGCGACGGCGGGGCGCGGCGGTCGGCCTCGACGCGGCGGGAGATTTCGGCCCGCGCGTTTTCGTCCAGGAAGTCGGGCAGAGCCTCGATCGAGTTCATGTCGAGACGTGAGCGGCCGGAATGGCAAACCTCGGCATAGGTCACATGGCGGTTCGCATCGGCGGCGGCGCTCACCTTGTATCCAATGATCTGCCGGATGGTCTGTCCAGGCTCGTTCTTTGCCAGAATGCCGTCCGCAATCTTGCGGTTGCCGTCTTCGAGACCGTGGAACTCCAGAGCGGGAAGCGTGCTGTCCGGCCAGACCGCGGCCATCAGATCGCGCTTTGACACCACGCCGCCGGAAACCGCGATTTGAAAAGCGCAGATCGCCAACGCAAGCGCCGCCAGTCCCTGCCGAACCGCGTCCCGGCCACCGTTCTTGGGCAGCAATGCTTTGATCGTGATAACGAGCCCGATCCCGGCCAGAACCAGGCCGAGCACATTGAAACTGTCGTCCCGCACTCGCACGCCATTGACCGTCACGACATTGGTCGAGCCGACGAACAGAAAGAACGGAACAATGCCCAGGATCAGGGCGACAAGGGGCCGGCTCAATCGTTCTCGCATCAAATTCCCTCCGGGATCACGCAAGCTAGGACGCGCAGGATCACGAAAAGCTTGGTCGATACACGATTCGAGAGGGGAAGGAAGTTGAATGCCAGCCCGGATCAGATTGATCGGAGATTCCGCCTGGGATCGATTTTACTTGGTTAGATTAGAGCTTTCGCAGGAGATTTGATTTCTGGCGCGATATAACAACGCTTACTTTGTAAGTTGCCGCGCACAGGATTGCCCTCACCAATGCAAAGAGGCGCGTTTAGCGATGAAAGCGTATTGGCAGGATGAAATCGGCGGAAAATGGCGCACCCATCAGGATTCGAACCTGAGACCTTTGCCTTCGGAGGGCAACGCTCTATCCAGCTGAGCTATGGGTGCCGATGCCGTGATCGTGCCTTGTCTTAACCGAGGAGCGGGGATCGGGCAATCACTGGTTTAATGGCGAAGGCGGCGATTTTGGACCGGAGCCGGCGTGCGGCGCGTGGGTCGGTGCGGTCGATTCTCGGTTGATTCTAAATCTGGAAAGGCGTTTGAGTGGCCCGCCCAGCCGATCTTCGCGCCTCGATGCGCCTACAGGACCCTGTCATGCCCGCTTACCGTTCCCGCACCACCACCCATGGCCGCAACATGGCCGGAGCCCGCGGTCTCTGGCGCGCCACCGGCATGAAGGACGGCGATTTCGGCAAGCCCATCATCGCGGTGGTGAATTCCTTCACCCAGTTCGTGCCCGGCCATGTGCACCTGAAGGATCTCGGCCAGCTCGTGGCCCGCGAGATCGAGCAGGCCGGCGGCGTCGCCAAGGAATTCAACACCATCGCGGTCGATGACGGCATCGCGATGGGCCATGACGGCATGCTCTATTCGCTGCCCTCGCGCGAACTCATCGCCGACAGCGTCGAATACATGGTCAACGCCCATTGCGCCGACGCCATGGTTTGCATCTCCAATTGCGACAAGATCACGCCCGGAATGCTGATGGCCGCGATGCGCCTCAACATCCCCGTCGTCTTCGTCTCGGGTGGGCCGATGGAGGCCGGCAAGGTGGTGTGGCCCGACCAGACCGAGAAGAAGCTCGATCTCGTCGACGCCATGGTGGCTGCCGCCGATGACCGCATCTCCGACGAGGACGTCGCCGTCATCGAGCGCTCGGCCTGCCCCACCTGCGGCTCGTGCTCGGGCATGTTCACCGCCAATTCCATGAACTGCCTGACCGAAGCGCTTGGCCTTGCGCTGCCCGGCAACGGTTCGACGCTCGCCACCCACGCAGACCGCAAGCGCCTGTTCGTGGAGGCCGGCCACCTCATCGTCGATCTGGCGCGCCGCTATTACGAGCAGGACGACGACACCATCCTGCCGCGCTCCATTGCCACCTTCGCCGCCTTCCAGAACGCCATGGCGCTCGACATTTCCATGGGCGGCTCCACCAACACGGTGCTGCACCTTCTCGCCGCCGCGCAGGAGGGCGAGGTCGATTTCACGATGGCGGACATCGACCGTCTGTCGCGCCGGGTCCCCGTGCTCTGCAAGGTCGCTCCTGCGGTGGCTGGCGTCCATGTCGAGGACGTCCATCATGCCGGCGGCATCATGGGCATTCTCGGCGAGCTCGACCGCGCCGGCCTGCTCGACACGTCCGTAAAGTCAGTGCACGCCGAAAACCTCGGCGCGGCGCTCGACCGCTGGGACGTGATGCGCACGAAAAGTTCGGCGGTGGACGAATTCTTCCGCGCCGCGCCCGGCGGCGTCCCCACCCAGACCGCCTTCAGCCAGGACCGCCGCTTCGACAGCCTCGATCTCGATCGCGAAAACGGCGTCATCCGCAATGCGGAGCACGCCTTCTCGAAGGATGGCGGCCTCGCGGTGCTTTACGGCAACCTCGCCGAGGACGGCTGCATCGTGAAGACGGCGGGTGTCGATGAATCGATCCTGAAATTCACCGGCACCGCCAAGGTGTTCGAGAGCCAGGATGCCGCAGTCCACGGCATCCTCAATGGCGGAGTCTCCGCAGGCGAGATCGTGCTCATCCGCTATGAGGGGCCGCGCGGCGGGCCGGGCATGCAGGAAATGCTCTATCCGACGAGCTATCTGAAATCGAAGGGCCTCGGAAAGCTCTGCGCGCTCATCACCGACGGGCGCTTCTCGGGCGGCTCCTCGGGCCTGTCCATCGGCCATGTCTCGCCGGAAGCGGCCGAGGGCGGCACGATCGGCCTTGTGCGCGAGGGCGACGGCATCGAGATCGACATCCCGAACCGTCGCATCCACCTTGCGGTCGATGACGCCGAGCTGGCCCAGCGTCGCGAGGCGCAGGACGCGGCCGGCTGGGTTCCGGCCGAGCCGCGCAAGCGCAAGATCACCACCGCGCTGCGCGCCTATGCGGCGCTCACCACCTCGGCGTCGAAGGGCGCCGTCCGCCGCATTCCCGGATGATCCTTCGAGGTCTCATTCGACGCAAAAGGGCGGCTCCCGAAGGGCCGCCCTTTTTTTGACGGCGCCGCCCGCTGCGCCGTTCAGGCGGCCAGGCAGGTGGCGCAGGTGCCGTGCAGCTCGATGATGGTCTTCTCGGCCTTGAAGCTGTGCCCCTTGGAATAATCCCGCAGGCGCTCGTTCACGACGGGGTCGGAGAATTCGTCCACCCGCCCGCAGCGGTCGCATATGGCGAAGGCCATGGGGCCGTGGCATGTCCCGTGGTCGTGGGAATGGGCGCAGGCCACGAAGGAATTGACGCTCTCGAGCCGGTGAACGAGACCGAGCTCGATCAGCTTGTCCAGCGCGCGGTAGACCTGCAGGGGTGCGCGAAAGCCCTGGTCGCGCAATCTGTCCAGCAGGGCATACGCCCCGAGCGGCCCTTCAGCGTGGGCGAGGGCGTCCAGCACGATTGTCTGGTTTTTCGTCAACGAGCCTTGATCAACCATCTTGCCGGCTCCGCTGCCTTGGGCGTATTGCGTATCTCAACGCATGTAATAACATCACGCAGGCGCACCCCTCAAGACCCGCGTGCCGTTCCGGATTCCCATGGCCTCCACCGAAACAGCCAGCATCACCTTCCGAGACCTTGCTCTGGGCTATGGCCGCGCGCCGGCCCTGCGCGGTCTCGATGGCGTGGTGCGCAAGGGGTCGCTCACGGCCGTGGTGGGCGCCAACGGGTCGGGCAAGTCCACGCTGATGAAGGGCATCGCCGGCGTGCTGCGGCCCATGGCCGGCGCGTGCGCGGTGCGGGCGGGCGTGCGCACGGCCTATCTGCCCCAGCAATCGGAGCTGGATCGCTCCTTTCCGGCGCGGGTGGTCGATCTCGTATCGATGGGTCTGTGGCCGAAGCGCGGCCTGCTCGGCTTCCATCGCGCGCAGGACAAGGCGGCCGTGGCCGATGCCCTGAAAACAGTGGGTCTCGCAGGTCTGGCCGAACAGCCTGTCGATGCCTTGTCGGGCGGGCAATTGCAGCGCGCATTGTTCGCACGCGTCCTCGTACAGGACGCCGATCTCATCCTGCTCGACGAGCCGTTCAACGCCATCGACAGCGGCACCGTCCGCGATCTTCTGGCGCTCATCAAGAATTGGCACGCGGAGGGACGCACCATCATGGTCGTGGTGCACGATCTCGATCTCGTGCGCGAGCATTTCCCGGAAGCGTTGTTCCTCGATGGCCGGGCGCTGGCCTGGGGCCCGTCCCAGGATGTGCTCGCCGCCGGCAGTCTCCGGCACGTCCGCGAAATGCCGGTCGATGAAGCACGGAGCAGGTCCGGTGCCGGGCTGCTGCGGGGCGCGGCCTGATGTCGGTCTACCAGTTCGCGGTCGAACCCTTCGTCGAGTTCGCCTTCATGCAGCGCGCTTTGCTGGGCTGCCTTTTGCTGGCGGTGTCGGCCTGCCCGGTGGGCGTGTTCCTCACATTGCGCCGCATGAGCCTCACAGGCGATGCCATGGCCCATGCCATCCTGCCCGGCGCCGCGGCGGGCTTCCTGCTCTACGGCCTCGAAATCGTGCCGATGACGATCGGCGGCCTCGTGGTCGGCATGGCGGTGGCGCTCGCGGCGGGTGCCGTCTCGCGCCTCACGGTCCAGAGGGAGGATGCGTCGCTGGCGGCCTTCTACCTCATCTCCCTCGCCTCGGGGGTGATGCTGGTGTCGTTGCGCGGCTCCAGTGTTGATCTCATGCACGTTCTGTTCGGCTCGGTGCTGGCGCTCAACGACGATGCCCTGATGCTGATCGGCGGCATCTCGCTCGTCACCCTCACGGCGCTCACCCTTTTCTGGCGCGCGCTCGTGGCGGAATGCCTCGATCCGCTGTTCCTGCGCTCGGTGTCGGGGCTCGGCACGCCCGTCCATTTCGTCTTCCTCGGGCTCGTCGTCCTCAATCTTGTGGGCGGCTTCCAGGCGCTGGGCACGTTGCTGGCGGTCGGCCTCATGATGCTGCCGGCGGCCGCCGCCCGGTTCTGGGCCGTGCGGGTCCAGCCCATGTGCGCGCTGGCCGTGGCCATCGGCGCGGTGTCGGGCGTCAGCGGGCTTCTGCTGTCCTATCATCTGGCGCTTCCGTCCGGACCGGCCATCATCCTGTCGGCCGGCATCGTCTACATCCTGTCCATCCTTGCCGGCACGCGCGGCCTCTTCGGCAGTCGCCTGCGCCAGCGCTCCGTCCAGATCGCCTGAACCCCTCGAAGGAGTTTCCACATGTCTCGATCTTTCAGCCTTGCTACGGCTCTGACTGTTATAACATTCATCCCAGTCTCATTGCCTGCCAGCGCGGCCGAGCCGGTCAAGGTCGTGGCCAGCTTCTCCATCATCGGCGATCTGGCGAAGAATGTCGGCGGCGACCGCATCGCCCTCACCACTTTGGTCGGCCCCAACGGCGATGCCCATGTCTACGAGCCCCGGCCGGCCGATGCGGCGGCCATCCGCTCTGCCGATGTCGTCCTCGTCAACGGCCTCGGCTTCGAAGGCTTCCTTCCCCGTCTCGTCGAGGCGAGCGGCACCAAGGCTCCGCTGGTCGAGGTGTCGAAAGGTGCGAAGGCGCTGAAAAGCGGGGAGGACGAGCACCACCACCACGATCATGCGGGGGAGGAGGGCCATCGGCATTCCGGCGACGCGCACGCCCATGACGAAAAACACGCTCATGACGACAAGCATGATGGCCACGACCATGCGCATGAGAAGGAGCACGGCCATCATCACCATGGCGATCAGGATCCGCACGCTTGGCAGTCCGTTCCCAACGTGAAGATCTATGTGGCCAACATCGCCGAGGCCCTGTGCTCGGCGGATGCCGCGGGCTGCGACGCCTACAAGGCCAACGCGCAGGCCTATAACGGCAAGCTCGACGCGCTCGACACGGAAATCCGGGCCGGTATCGCCGCCATCCCGGAGGGCAAGCGCACGATCATCACCTCGCACGACGCATTCGGCTATTTTCAGAGCGAATACGGCCTGAAATTCCTGGCGCCGGAGGGCGTGTCCACGGAGGCGGAGGCCTCGGCCGCGGATGTCGCCGCTCTCATCCGGCAGGTCCGCGAGGACAAGGCCTCGGCGATCTTCGTCGAGAACATCACCAATCCGCGCCTCATCGAGCAGATCGCGAAGGAGACCGGCGCCAAGGCCGGCGGGACGCTCTATTCCGATGCCCTGACCGATGCCTCCGGCCCGGCATCCACCTATGTCGACATGATGCGCGCCAATGTGACCACCATCGGGGCGGCTCTCGGCAAATGAGACCCGTGTGATCGTGCCCGGCCGGCCCTGGGGCCGGCCGGAATTCTCGGAGATCGGAGAATCCCCAAGATAAATTGATCGCGTGCTGCGCAAGAAAGTGTCTGCCGCTCCACGCTTTTCCGTTAGCTTCCTGCGCCGGGTAAGCACTCACAGCTCAGGAGGTCCGCGTGCGGACGGACGACACCGCTTGGCATGGCATGACCGGAGATCTGGCGCTCGAACGGCTCGACAGCCAGCGCACGGGTCTTGAGGAAACCGAGGTCCGCAACCGCCTCGAACGTTACGGGCCGAACAGCCTGCCGGCCGCGCCCGGCGTGCATCCGCTGCTGCGCTTCCTGGCGCAGTTCAACAGCGCGCTCATCTATTTCCTCATCGCGGCGGCCTTTGCCGCCATGCTGCTCGGCCATGCGATCGACGCCGCCGTCATCCTCATCGTGGTGCTCGTCAACGCCATTGTCGGCTTCGTCCAGGAGGGCAAGGCCGAGCGCGCTTTGGGCGCGATCCGGGACCTCATCTCGCCCCAGGCCGTGGTTCTGCGGGGCGGCCAGCGGCTGGCCGTCGACGTCGCCGGCCTTGTCCCGGGTGATATCGTCCTGCTCGAACCGGGGGACCGCATCCCCGCAGACCTGCGCCTCGTCCACGCCCGCAGCCTCAAGATCGACGAGGCGCTGCTGACCGGCGAATCCGTCGCCGCCGAGAAGCAGATCGCCGAGGTGTCGCGCGAAGCCCCCCTGGGTGACCGCACCTGCATGGCCTTCTCCGGCACGCTGGTCACGGCGGGGCAGGGCACCGGCCTCGTCGTCGCCACCGGCCAGAACACCGAGATCGGCGGCATCAGCGCCATGCTGAACGAGGTCGAGACGCTGGCGACGCCGCTCATCCGCCAGATCAACAGCTTCGCCCGCAGCTTCACCGCCTTCGTTCTCGCCGGCGCCGTCGTCCTGTTCGCCTTCGCGGTTCTGGTGCGCGGCTTCGACTGGGTAGATGCGCTGATCTCGGTCGTCGCGCTCTCGGTCGGCCTCATTCCCGAAGGCCTGCCGGCCGTCATCACCATCACGCTCGCCATCGGCGTGCAGCGCATGGCCGCCCGCAACGCGGTGGTCCGCCGCCTGCCGGCCGTGGAAACGCTCGGCGCCACCTCCGTCATCTGCACCGACAAGACCGGCACGCTCACCCGCAACGAGATGACGGTGCGCCACGTCCTCATCGAAGGGCACAATCTGCGCATCGAGGGCGCCGGCTACGTCCCCCACGGCGCGCTCACCGTCGAGAACCACGACGACGATGCCGCCGCCATCAAGGCTGCCTCTTCCATCGTCGCCTGCGGCCTGCTCTGCAACAACGCCGCGCTCCGAAAGCGCGACGCCGATTGGGCCGTCGACGGCGATCCCATGGAGGGCGCTCTCATCGCGCTCGCCATGAAGACCGGCCTCGATCCGGACCATCTGCGCGGCGAATGGGAGCGCCTCGACGAGATCCCGTTCGACGCCGTCTACCGCTACATGGCCACGCTGCATCGCGGCCCGGCGGGCGAGCACGTCGTCTTCGTCAAGGGCGCACCCGAAGCGGTGCTGGCAATGGCCGACACCGACGCCGCCCCCTGGCACGCCCGTATCGCCGAGGCGGCGGCTGAGGGCGAGCGTGTGCTCGGCTTCGGCATCAAGCGCCTGCCGGGCCCGCAGGCGCACATCTCCTTCGACGATGTCGCGAGCGGCGTGGAATTCCTCGGCCTGATGGGCTTCATCGATCCCCCGCGCGAGGAGGCGGTGGCCGCCATCGCCGAATGCCGGTCGGCCGGCATCGCGGTGAAGATGATCACCGGCGATCACGCGGCAACGGCGCTGGCCATCGCGCGCCAGCTCGATCTGGCCGACGATCCCCAGGCCGTCACGGGCGCCGATCTCGAAGGCCTGTCCGACGCCGAGCTCGCGGGCCTCGTGCGCCGCGCGTCCGTGTTCGCGCGCACCAGCCCGGAGCACAAGCTCCGCATCGTGCGTGCGCTTCAGTCGGACGGCGCGGTCGTCGCCATGACGGGCGACGGCGTCAACGACGCGCCCTCCCTGAAGCAGGCCGATGTCGGCACCGCCATGGGCAACAAGGGCACGGAAGCGGCCAAGGAAGCCGCCGAAATGGTGCTGCTCGACGACAATTTCGCCTCCATCGTCGCCGCCGTGCACGAGGGCCGCACCGTCTACGACAACATCCGCAAGGTCATTTCCTGGACGCTGCCCACCAATGGCGGCGAGACCCTGGCGGTGGTGCTGGCCATTCTCATCGGCTTCGAACTGCCCATGACGGCCACGCAGATCCTGTGGGTCAATCTGGTGCTCGCCGTCACGCTCGGCCTCGTCCTGGCCTTCGAGCCGCCGGAGCCGGGCGTCATGGCGCGCCCGCCGCGCCCGGCCGGCACGCCGCTGCTGACGCCGTTCCTGCTGTGGCGCGTCTTCCTCGTCTCGGTGCTGATGGCCGCCACCGCGCTGGGCTTCTTCTTCCACGCGCTGGGTTCGGGGCGCGGCATCGAAACGGCGCGCACCATGGTGGTCAACGCCCTCATCGTCGCCGAGATCTTCTACCTGTTCAACGTGCGCTATCTGCACATGCGCTCGCTGTCGTGGCGCGGCGCGCTCGGCACGCCGGCGGTGCTCGCGGCCATCGCGGTGGTCGTCGTCGCGCAGCTCCTGTTCACCTATGCGCCGTTCATGAACACGCTGTTCGGCAGCGTCCCGCTGACCTTCGCGGATGGCGTGCTCATCGTCATCGTGGGGTTTGCGCTGATGCTTCTCCTGGAGGGCGAAAAGCTTCTGATGCGGCGGCTGGGGTGGTTCGCGGAATTGCGCGGCTAAGCCACCCATAAACACACAATCATAGCGTTAAATTCGACGCTACCACACGTGCTGCATGGACAGCGTTTGGGCAGTTTGCTAGTTCAAAAGGCAGATCGATCGGCTAAGCCGATCTTCGATAAAGAGGATTTGACATGTCACGTCTTCCGCTGCGCACGCTCGACGATGCGCCCGAAGAGGCCCGCCCCCTTCTCGCCAAGGCGGAAGCCGCCAACGGCTTCCTGCCCAATCTGCTGCGTGTGCTCGCCAACGCGCCCGTGGCGCTCGAAACCTATCTCACGGTCGGCGGCATCAATGGCCGTGCCTCGCTGACGCTGGCCGAGCGTGAAGCCGTCCAGATCACCGCGGCCGTCGTGCATGGCTGCGGCTTCTGCGTCGCCGGGCACACCGCCATCGCCACCAAAAAGGCGGGGCTTCCGTCCAAGACCATCGAGGCCCTGCGCGGCCGCTCCCCGGTCGAGGATGCCCGGCTCGACGCCGTGGCCCGCTTCACCGAGGCGGTCATCGCCAGCCGTGGCGCGGTCGCCGATGCCGAGCTCGCCGCCTTCAAGGGCGCGGGTTTCGACGATGGTGCGGCGCTTGAAGTGGTTCTCGGCGTCAGCCTAGCCACCCTGTGCAATTTCGCCAACAATCTCGGCCAGCCGCCGCTCAACGAGCAATTGCAGCCGTTCGCCTGGCAAAATCCCGCAAGCGCAGCCGCCGAATAGCATCATGCCGATCTCGAACCCGGCCGCTCTCGATCCCTCTTTTGTCGATTGGATCGCCAGTTCTGCGGATTCCATCGATCTCGGCGCGGAGCCCGCATCGTCCGTGCTGCCGCGCCTGGCGGCTGCGGGCCTGCCGGGGGCGGGCGTTCCCGTCGGGTCCGGCGGTGCAGGTGGCGATATCATCGATGGCATCGCCGCCATCGCCGAACTGGCGCAGCATTCGCTGGCCGCCGCGTTCGTGCTGTGGGGTCAGCGCACCTACATCCAATATCTGCTCGAAAGCCCCAATGCCGCGTTGAGGGAAAGGCTTCTTCCGGATCTTCTCAGCGGGCGCCTGGCCGGGGCGTCGGGCCTTTCGAACGCCATGAAATTCCTCGGCGGGCTGGAGCCTCTGCAGATTTCCTCATCCGGCGCCGCCGACGAGGATTTGGTGGTCAACGGCAAGCTGCCCTGGGTCACCAATCTGCGGCCCGAAGCCTTCCACGTCGCCGCAGCAATCGATCATGAGGATGGCCGCGTGCTGGTGGTCTCGCTTGCCCACGACGACGAGGGGCTCACCCGCTCGGACGATCTGGCCCTCATGGGCATGCGCTCGTCGAACACGGCGGCGGTCTCCATCGACAATGTGCGCATCGGCGCCGACCGCATCCTGTCCGCCGAGGCGCGGGAATGGCTGCCGAGATCGCGTCCGGCCTTCGTCGGCCTGCAATGCGGCATGTCGATCGGTCTGGCCCGGCGTGCGCTGAAAGAGGCGGATACCCGGGCCGGCAGCGGCCGGGATGTGTTGACCGAGCCCCTGGTCGAGCTGTGGCGGAGCCTGCACGACGCGCAATTGCGTCTGATCTCGGGCCTTCGTTCGCAGGCGTTCGTCAAGGATGCGCGCCCCCTGTTCGAGATCCGCATTGCCCTGGCCGATATCGTGGCCCAGGCCATGCAGCTTGAGCTCCAGGCCGCCGGCGGTCGCGCTTATCTCAGCGCATCCGGGCGGGATTTCGCGCGGCGTTGGCGCGAGGCGGCCTTCATTCCGATCATCACACCCAGCATCGTCCAATTGCGCTCGGCCCTGCGCCAGCAACGGAGCGCCGCCTGATGAATGTGGGCGCAAGCCACGTCCTCGAAGCGCGCAATGTGTCGCTGCGCTATGACGGGCAGGCCGCGCCCGTGCTTCAGGATTTCAGCCTCGATCTCGCGGAGGGTGAGGTCGTCGCCGTGCTCGGGCCGAGCGGCGTTGGCAAATCCAGCCTGTTGCGCGTCCTCGCCGGGTTGCAAACGCCGGCCGCCGGCAAGGTTCGGGTCGGCGGCGCCGAGCTGTCGAGCGTGCATCCGCGCCTTGCGATGAGCTTCCAGAATCCCGGACTGCTGCCCTGGCTCGATCTGGAGCGTAACGTCGCCTTCGGGCTCGATTTCGCCCGTCAGCCCAAACTCACGCGCGAGGAGCGGCAGCGCCGCGTCGACACGGCCATCGCGGAAGTGGGGCTCGATCACGCCCGTCGCCGCAAACCGTCCGAATTGTCCGGTGGCATGGCCCAGCGTGCCGCCCTTGCACGCTGCCTCGCCCGCAAGCCGGAAGTTCTGCTGCTGGACGAGCCGTTCGGCGCGCTCGACGAAGTCACCCGCGCCGAGATGCAGGATCTCCTTCTCAAAGTGGTCGCGGACCTCCGCACGGCGGCGGTCCTCGTCACCCACGACATCGACGAGGCGCTTCTGGTCTCCGACCGCGTGATCCTGCTTGGCGGCACGCCGGGCCGTGAGATCGGCCAGTGGAGCATCGATCTGCCGAAGCCACGCCATGACGCGGTCGCCGAACTGGGGCAGCTGCGCATCGATATCCTGTCCACGCTGCGCAATGCGCGTTCGCGTCACTGAGGAGAAAGCATCATGCCGACCGACGATTTCTTTTCCCGACGCGACCTCATCAAGCTGTCGGCGCTGCTGACGGCCGCCGGCGCGCTGCCCTTCATCAAGGCGGGCGAGGCCCGCGCCCAGGAACCGGACGCTCCGGTCCGCATCGGCTATCTGCCGATCACCGACGCCACGCCCCTTCTCGTGGCCCACGGCAAGGGCTTCTTCGACGCCGAGGGACTGAAGGCCGAGAAGCCGGTCCTGTTCCGCTCCTGGTCGCAGATCGTCGAGGCCTTCCTCGCCGGCCAGGTCAATGTCGTTCATCTCCTGTCGCCCATCACGGTGTGGGCGCGCTATGGCAGCAAGGCGCCCGCCAAGGTGGTGGCGTGGAACCACACAGCGGGCTCGGGGCTCAGCGTCCTGCCCGAGATCAACAAGGTGTCTGATCTCGGCGGCAAGAACGTCGCCATCCCGTTCTGGTACTCGATCCACAACGTCGTGCTCCAGACCCTTTTGCGCGAGAACGGCCTGACGCCGGTCTCGAAGAAGACCGGCACGCCTGCCGCCAACGAGGTCAACCTCGTCATCATGGCGCCGTCCGACATGGTGCCGGCCCTGGCCGCCAAGCAGATCGCCGGCTACATCGTCGCCGAGCCGTTCAATGCGGCCGGCGAGGCGCTGAAGGTCGGCAAGGTGCTGCGCTTCACGGGCGACGTCTGGAAGGACCATGCCTGCTGCGTCGTCTACATGAAGGAGAACGACCTGGAGCAGCGTCCGGAATGGTCGCAGAAGGTCGTCAACGCCATGGTCAAGGCGCAGCTGTGGACTCGCGACAACCGCGCCGAGACCGCGCAGCTCCTCTCCAAGGACGATCCGAACCGCTATACGCCGCACGCGGCCGAGGTGCTGAAGCGGGTTCTCGCGCCTGAGGAGGCCGATGTGGCGGCCTATGTCGAATCCGGCGCCATCCGCCATCCGGACTGGCGCGAGAAGCGCATCGACTTCCAGCCCTATCCCTTCCCGAGCTACACCGAGGAATTGGTGCGCCGCCTGAAGGGCACCATGATCGAGGGCGACCGGGCCTTCCTCGACGCGCTCGACCCGGCCTTCGCGGCGAAGGATCTCGTCGATGACCGCTTCGTGAAGAAGGCCATCGAGGCATCGGGCGGCCTCCAGGCCTTCGGGCTTCCGGAAGGCTTCACCCGGCAGGAGATCATCTCGGCGTGAGCGTCATCACCGAGGAAGGGTCCGACATCGCCGCGGGTGTTCCCGCGCGGCCCGCTCGCGGCCGCGCGAAGCGTCTGCGCGCGGGCTCGTTGCGTCTCTTCCTCGGTCTGGCCGGTCTCGCCGGCCTGCTGGCCCTGTGGTGGCTCGGCACCGATGTGCTGGCCGAGCCCGACAGCTTCGCTACCCGGTTTTCGCCATTGGCGGCCTTACCGGCACTCGTCGGATTGCTGCAGGGCTCGGATCTTCCCGTGCATATCTTGGTCAGTCTCCGCCGTGTGCTGGTCGGACTGGCGCTCGCATTGGCACTCGGAGTGCCCATCGGCATACTTATCGGCACATCGCGCATTGCCGAGGCGGCCACCACGCCGGGCTTCCAGTTCCTGCGCATGATCTCGCCCTTGTCGTGGATGCCGGTCGCCGTCATGGTGTTCGGCGTGGGCGACGCGCCGATCTATTTTCTGCTCGCGTTCGCAACGGTTTGGCCCATCATGCTCAGTACCGCGGCCGGTGTCCGCGCGCTCGATCCGCAATGGCTTCTGCTGTCGCGCAGCCTCGCCGCCACACGCTGGGAGACGCTGACGCGCATCGTCATCCCGGGCATTCTCGGCCACGTCCTCACCGGCACGCGTCTGGCCATCGGCATCGCCTGGATCATCCTCGTCCCCTGCGAAATGCTCGGCGTCTCTGCGGGGCTCGGCTATTTCATCCTCGATACGCGCGACCGCCTCGCCTATCCGGAACTGATGGCAACGATCCTGCTCATCGGCGTCATCGGCTTCGCCTTGGACACAGCCGCCCGCACACTCATCAGCAGAGCCGCCCCCGGCTAGGAATAGCCCTCACACGGAATGCGATTGGCGATCCGTGTGGCCGAGGTCACGTTCCGGATCAAGCCGGTCGCGGACCCGCTGCTTCAGAGCCTTGGCATCCGGAAAACCGCCGTCGATCTTGCGATCCCAGATGACGTCGCCGTCGTAGCGGATCTCGAAGATGCCGCCCGTCCCTGGGATCAGCGCCACTTCGCCGAGATCCGGCCCGAAGGTCGAGATCAATTCCTGAGCCATCCAGGCGCTGCGCAGAAGCCATTGGCACTGCGTGCAAAAAGTGATGGCGATGCGGGGGTTTGAGGTCGAACTCATGCGGTTCTTTTCGCACATCGGCCGCGACGAAACAGCCATTTTCGATCGCCGGAAAGATTCTGGAAACCTTGGTGTTGGATAGATCGTGCCTGTTGCGGCGGTGCCGCGGTGCAGGGTTGTTGTGCGTATGTCCCCAGCGCGTCAGGCATTCATTGCCCGTGCCGTCCTGATCGTGGCGGCCGGTCTCGTCGTCTCCGGTTGCCAGACCACCAAAGGCAAGGTCGTGTCCCATTCGCGGCACAGCTCGCAGGAATGTCTGGCACGGGCGATGTATTTCGAGTCGAACCGCTCGAGCGACGACGGCATGCTTGCGGTCGGTACGGTGGTCATGAACCGCGCCGAATCCGGGCGCTTCTCCAAGGATGTGTGCACCGTGGTAGGACAGCCTCGCCAGTTCGCCCCGGGCGTCCTGTCGAAGCCGATGACGGAGCCGAAAAGCGCCGAGCGCGCCCACCGTGTGGCGAAGCAGGTGCTGAAGGGCCGCCGCCATCCGAAGGTGGGCAAGGCCATGTTCTTCCACACGGCCGGCTACGAGCCCGGCTACAACAACATGCGCTACGTCTCCATCGAAGGCGGCAACGCCTTCTACGAGAAGATCAAGAAGGGCGAAGATCCGGGTCGCCTCGTTCAGGTAGCGCGGAAGGGAGCGTCGAGCATCGACGATCTGATCGCGGTCAATCAGGCATCCATGCTGGCGCAGATGGATGTCCCGGACACCGCGCGTCTGCCGCCGCTTCCGGACGAGATCGAATCGACCGCAAGCCTGCGCTGAGGTTTCCCGCAGGATGAAGCCGGGTTAGGACTATCCGGAGATTCGGGCGGGGCAAACATCCATGACGACATCCTTGACGGCCGCGACGTTCCTCACGGGATGGACGGTACAGAACGTCGACGTCTCGGATCGCACCAAGGCGGCGGCTCTGGCTTTGTCCTGCGCGGCGGATGCGCAGGCACGCGGTATCGATCCTGACGAACTTCGCAGTGCGGCCGGCGGCGATCTAGAGGCCTTCATGCTGCGCGAGATCGAAGCGTTCATGAGCGCTGAGCCGCAGCGCGATCTTTCTCGAGATGATTGATATCCTGGCGCACCCGCCAGATCAGCGTTCCCGTGTCTGACGGCACGATCCCCAGCCCATCCGGCGTCTCGCCACGCAACAAAATCTGTCGCAGACCGTCTTCCGGGAACCGCATGGGCAAATTCAATCCCGAGCACAGGACGACATAGCCGACGCCGTTTTGGCGAAGCTGTGTCGCGGCATTTGCCGGCTTCGTCGACCAGAGGTCGTGGGCGAGGCGCAACCCGTAGCTCATGCGATGATAAGGCGCCGCCAACGCCGAATGCGGTGTCTGCGCTAGGATCGCTGGGCCGAGATCGATATCGGCAAGGACAAGGCCCGCCGGCAGGCGTGCGAGGGGCTCTAGCTCGGCGGCAGACCGGCAATTTTTCCCGTCTGCCTTCTTCTCGGTTTGATTTTCCTGAAACGGCTTGATGGCCGACGTCAGCGCGAGCGCGATGATGTGCGGCGACAGGATGGCCGACATGGCCAACACGCCGATCAAGGTTGTCGTGGCCTTTCGGGGAAGAAGGCGCGGGAGGGCGCCGGCCAGAATGATCGCGGCAAAGATGGCGGCATAAGGCAGCATGCGCACCATGCCAACGCTGGTGAACCCGGCTGCGGCCAGCAGCGTCGCCAGCGTCCACCAGCGCGAATCCCGCCGGATATCATAGAGCGACAGCATGGCCACGATGGCCAGTGTTGCCAGAACGAGTGGCATCGTCAGGACGATTGCATCGATCGTTCGAGACCGGAAGAAATCGGGCAAGGGTGTGACTTCGATCACATGATCGAGCCAGATCGGGCGAAGCGCCGGATCCATTTCTCCGAACGGCCCGGTGCTGCATTGCGGGTCGAGGGCGAGATAGGCCGCTCCCGCAAGACCCGCGCCGACGCCGAGCACAAGAAGGCCGGCCCAGCGTCCCTGATGGCGGACAGAACCGGCGAGCGCGAGGGCAACACAAACGACAAGGAGCCCCGTCAGAAGGTTCACTGCCAGCATGTCGCAAGAGGCGAGCGTCCAGCGATCCGGCGGCGTCTGAACGACAAAGGCGGCTGTGATCGTCACCGCAAGAGCGGCTGCATAATCGCGGGCCCTCGCGGGGTGATCGACGCCGAAAATCATACGGAGTGCGATGCTCGCTCCCATGATCGCAGCGAAGGGCAGCGCCTCGAGGCCGATTGCGAGTAGCAGCCCAGTGCACGCTCCGGCCAGCAGCGCTCCCCATCTCGCCCCCGCATTCAGCGTTCCCGCCAGGGACAGGGCCGTCAGTACGATCTGGATGTTGTGATGGTCGATCGCTCCAACCCGGAAATGCGCCAGCGCGGGAGTCGTCAGAAGCGGGAAAGCGCAGAACAGCATGGCCGCGCTGCCGCCAAGCGTGCGCGCGCAGAGCATGCAGCCGATGCAGAGTGGAAACAAAAGCGCGAGCGGCCAGATGGTCCACATCGCCTTTTCAGCGCCTTTCTCACCGAAAAAGGGGGTGAAGATCCAATCGAGTACGACGAGAGGTGCGTCGACGAGACGGGACCAGTGACTATCCAGCCCGATCGGCGGCTGCAGGCGATCGATATGCAGGTCGAACCAATGGCCGCCCTGAGCAAGAGCGCGTACGACGACGAGGCGCAACGTCGCGTCAGTATCTCCGACAGGCCCGGCGAGATCCGGAAGCGCGCGGCCCAGCAGGATCAGCCCTATCAGGCACGCGCACAATGCGGAGGCGAGCAGCGTGCGTCGGCTGCTGGCGAGGTCCGGTACGGGCGACCAGTTCATGCGGGCTCCTGAAGGGCAGGAGGCCATGATGGCAGGTCCGGGTTCGTGTCGAGTTAAGGAATTTTGTTCCCGGTTACAGGTCAGAAAGCTTTGTCCGCCATAATTGATCTGTCTGAGATCATTCGATCCCACAGAAGTTCTCCCTCGGCGCTGCGGCGACCTCACGACGAAACGGCGGTTCATGGCCCGTTCTGTGGAAACCCTCATCATCGGCGCCGGCCCGGCCGGATTGACGGCCGCTTACCTGCTGACGAAGGAAGGCCGGGACGTCGTCGTTCTGGAGCGCGACGCCCAGTATGTGGGCGGTATCAGCCGCACCGTTTGCTACAAGAACTTTCTATTCGACATCGGCGGGCACCGTTTTTTCTCAAAATCGCGGGAAGTGGTCGATCTCTGGAACGAGATTCTTCCGGATGACTTCCTCGAACGGCCGCGCCTGTCGCGTATCTATTACGGCGGCAAATATTATTCCTATCCGCTGAAGGCGGTCGAGGCGCTGCTCAATCTCGGCATCTTGCGCAGCACCGCCTGCGTCCTGTCCTATCTGTGGGCGCGCGCATTCCCGATCCGCGATCCGCGCACCTTCCATCAATGGGTGCGCAACGGTTTCGGAGAAAAGCTGTTTTCGATTTTCTTCCGCACTTACACCGAGAAGGTGTGGGGCATGTCCTGCGACGAAATCTCGGCGGATTGGGCGGCTCAGCGCATCAAGGGATTTGACCTGATGGCGGCCATCAAAGGCGCGCTGGGGATCAAGCCTCGCGGGCAGGCCACGATCAAGACCCTGATCGACAGCTTCCGTTACCCCCGGCGCGGCCCCGGCATGATGTGGGAGGCGGCGGCCCGGAAGGTCCGTGCGCGCAAGGGCCGTATCCTCATGGACCGCACGCTCAAGAGCATGCACTGGGACGCCAACACCCGCCTTTGGATGATCACCGCGACAAGCGCTGCGGGGGAGGTCGAGACCTTTACCGCCCGCAACGTCATCTCCTCGGCGCCCATCACCGAACTGTCGGCGTCATTGACGCCGCCGCCGATCAGCCGGCTGCACGCGCGCGAACTCCGATATCGCGACTTTCTGACGGTGGCTCTGATTGCCCGGGCAGAGAAGGATCTCTTCCCCGACAACTGGATTTACATCCATGATCCCTCGGTAAAGGTCGGGCGCGTCCAGAATTTCCGCTCCTGGTCGCCCGAGATGATTCCCGAGCCCGGTTATGCCTGTCTCGGCCTCGAATATTTCTGCTTCGAGGGCGATGGTCTCTGGTCCGCCTCCGACGCCGAATTGATCGATCTCGCCAAGGCTGAGATCGGCAAGATCGGCCTCATCTCGCCGGACGATGTCGTGGATGCCTGCGTCGTACGCCAGCCAAAGGCCTATCCCGTCTATGATGAGCATTATCGCGATCACGTTCATGCGATCCGGACAGATCTGGAAGCCTCTTACCCGACGCTTCATCTCGTCGGGCGCAACGGCATGCACCGCTACAACAACCAGGACCACGCGATGATGACCGCGATGCTCGCTGTGCGAAACATCCTCGCAGGAGAGCGCGTCTACGATCTATGGGCGGTCAATGAGGATGCCGAATACACAGAGAGCGGCGTCTCCGGCGCTCACGCGGCTCTGGCGAGCGAACGACTGGTGCCGAGGCGGGCGGCCTGAAAAACGGCCCTTAACCGTTCGTGGGGCGTGACTTT
Source organism: Terrihabitans aquatilis (assembly GCF_052542005.1). Lineage (NCBI taxonomy): Bacteria > Pseudomonadati > Pseudomonadota > Alphaproteobacteria > Hyphomicrobiales > Terrihabitans > Terrihabitans aquatilis. Next base: position 885,297 of record NZ_JBOCUO010000002.1, read on the forward strand.
TTGGTAACATTGCTGTTCTAAAGCAATTCTGTAGCGTTGTTTCCAACTCGTCGAACACCGATGTTCGCCGCGACCCGAGCCACCTCCCTCGAAGGCGTCTGATGCATTCCTCGTTCTTCGGCCGACTGACGGCCGCCCTGCTGATCGGTTCCCTGGCTGCAACGCCGGTCTTGGCGCAGGAAGCTCCGCCAGCGCTTCCCGTCTCGGTTTCGAAGCCGATCGCCCGCACCGTCGTCGACTGGCTGGAATTCCCCGGCCGCTTCGAAGCCGCCGCCTCCGTCGAGGTGCGGGCTCAGGTGGCGGGCGCCCTTCAATCGGTCAATTTCACCGATGGCCAGGACGTGAAGGCCGGCGATCTGCTGTTCAAGATCGATCCGCGGCTCTTTGAGGCCACCTTGCGCCAAGCGCAGGCGGCCGCCGAAGGCAACAAGACGGTGCTTGATCTTGCGACTGCTGAAGTGCGCCGTGCCCAGGAATTGCGCCAGAGCGGCAATATCGCCGAGCAGACCCTTCAGCAGCGGCAGCAGAGCTTCCTTCAGGCTCAGGCGAATTTGAACGCCAGCAATGCCGAGATCGAAAGCGCCCAGCTGAACCTCGGTTATACCGAAATCCGGGCTCCGGTCTCTGGTCGCGTCGGTCGCAAGCTGGTCACGGAAGGCAACCTCATCGCGTCGGGCAGCGGCGGCACTCTTCTGACGACGATCGTCCAGTACGATCCCATCCACTTCTATTTTGACGTGGATGAGCAGAGCTATCTTGCCTACCAGCGTCGACGCATCGCCAACCCCGAGGGTGAAGAGCAGGGCCGTCAGGTCCTCCTTGCTTTGCCGGACGAAACCGAATTCAAGCACGAGGGCCGTCTCGATTTCTTCGACAATTCGGTCGATCAGGCAACAGGCACCGTGCGCGTTCGCGCGGTTCTGCCAAACGCCAACAGCCTGATCACCCCCGGCCAATTCGGTCGCATCAAGATGGCGACGGGTGCGCCCTACGAGGCTCTGCTTCTGCCGAGCGACGCCGTCATGGCCGATCAGACCCGCAGCATCGTCATGGTGGTGACGGCCGATGGAACAGTTCAGCCGCGCCCGGTGCAATTGGGTGGATTGTTCGGCAAATTCCGCGTCATCCGCGACGGTGTCGGCGCTGAGGACCAGGTGATCGTCAACGGCCTCATGCGCGCGCGTCCCGGAGCGAAGGTCGTGCCGCAGCCGGCCGAGCTCGATGTTCCGCAGGATCTGACACGTCCTCAGGCAAACGGCGGCTGAGGCAGATACCATGCGCTTCGGGCACTTCTTCGTAGACCGGCCGATCTTCGCGTCGGTCATCTCCATCATTCTCATGGTGATCGGCATAACGGCGCTGTTCCAGCTGCCGATCGCCCAATATCCCACCATCGCACCGCCCACGGTGCGCGTTACCGCGACCTATCCCGGCGCCAGCGCCGAGACCATCGCCGAAACCGTAGCCGCGCCGATCGAACAGCAGATCAACGGCGTCGAAGGCATGATCTACATGTCCTCGCAGGCGACGGGCGACGGCGTACTGTCGATCACGGTCACCTTCGCGGTCGGCACCAACATCGACATCGCCCAGGTGCAGGTGCAGAACCGCGTCAGCGCGGCTGAGCCGAGACTGCCGGCGGAGGTCCGCCAGCTCGGCGTCAACGTCAACAAGGCGGCGTCCGACTTCCTGCTGCTGATCAACCTGTTCTCGCCGGACAAGAGCATTGATGAGCTCTATGTCTCGAACTATGCCTATCTGAACATCCGAGACGTCATTCAGCGCATCGACGGCGTGGGCGATATCCAGCTGTTCGGCTTGCGTGAACTCAGCCTGCGTGTCTGGCTCGACCCGGCGAAGCTTTCCGCGTACGGCCTTGCTGCGACGGATGTGACGGCGGCGCTTCAGGAACAGAACGTGCAGGTCTCGGGCGGCTCGCTCGGCTCGCCCCCCGGCGCCAGTTCGGCTGCGTTTCAGGTCACGGTGACGACGACCGGCCGCTTCCGCAGCCCGGATCAGTTTCAGGACGTCATCATCAAGTCCGACAATGGACGACTGATCCGGCTGAAGGACGTCGCGCGCGTCGAGTATGGCGCACGGCAATATGCGTCGAACTCCTACCTCAACAATCAATATTCCGTCGGCATCGCCGTCCAGCAGCGCCCAGGGTCCAACGCCGTCTCCGCATCGGCTTCCGTTCAGGCCGAGATGGAACGCTTGAAGGAAAGCTTCCCGCCCGGCCTTGCCTACGACATCGTATACAATCCCACTCAGTTCGTCGAAGCATCCATTGAGGCGGTGACGCATACGATCTGGGAAGCGGTGGCGCTGGTCGTTCTCGTCGTCATCATCTTCCTGCAGTCCTGGCGCGCGGCCATCATTCCCATTGCCGCGATCCCGGTATCGCTGATCGGCACCTTCGCGGTTATGAGCGCGTTCGGCTTTTCGCTGAACATGCTGACCTTGTTCGGTCTCATCCTGGCTATCGGCATCGTCGTCGACGACGCCATCGTCGTGGTCGAGAACGTCGAGCGAAACCTGGCCGAGGGCAAGACGCCGCGCGAAGCGGCCCACATCACCATGGACGAAGTGGGTGTGGCGGTTATCGCCATCGCACTCGTCCTGTCCGCGGTGTTCATTCCCACCGCGTTCATCCCGGGTATTTCAGGCCTGTTCTACCAGCAGTTCGCGCTGACCATCGCAACCGCTACCATCATTTCCGCGGTCAATTCCCTGACCTTGTCGCCGGCTCTCGCAGCGATCCTGCTCAAGCCGCACCGGCATTCCGAGAAACCTGGGCTGTTCACGCGGGCTGCCAATCTTTTCAATCGCAATTTTGACCGGTTGTCCCACGGCTATTCCCGCAGCGTCGGCTTCTCCGTGCGGCACAAGGCGCTGTTCCTCCTGCTCTACCTCGGCCTCCTCGGAGCCACATGGTGGGTGTCTGATCGCGTGCCGACGGGCTTCATTCCGGAAACGGACCAGAGCTACGCCATCGCGGTCGTGCAATTGCCGGAGGGCGCCTCCCTGGAGCGTACCGATCAGGTGGTGCACCGTGCCACCGAGATCCTGAAGGAGGTCCCTGGCGTCGCGCATGTTATCGGCATTGCCGGCTTCTCGGGAGCGACCTTCTCAGCGGCCTCGAACGCCGCGACAGGCTTCATCGTCTTCGACAGCTTCGAGAACCGTTTGGAGCATGGCCTGACCGCCGACGTCGTGATCGCAGAGGCGCAGAAGCGCCTGTTCGGTATCGAGGAAGGCTTCACCATCGTCATCAAGCCGCCGTCCGTGCAGGGCCTCGGTCAGGGCGGTGGTTTCAAGATGCAGGTGCAGGATCGGGGCAATGTGGGCATCCGCGCGCTCGAAGCCGCGGCCCAAAGCGTGGTCGGCGCAGCCGCGCAGGATCCGCGTCTGGCGGGCGTCTACACCACGTTCAACACACGCTCTCCGCAGATCTTCGTCGACGTCGATCGCGAGAAGGCGCAGATCCTCGGTGTGCCGATCGGCAATATCTTCGGCGCTCTGCAAAGCTATATTGGCTCGGCCTACGTCAACGACTTCACCGCGTTCGGGCGTTCGTTCCAGGTCAACATCCAGGCGGATGCGCCCTATCGCCTGCAGGCCTCGGATATCACCAACATCAAGGTGCGTTCGACAAGCGGCGCACTCGTGCCGCTCGGTACGCTGGTCAAGCTCGAAAGCGCGACCGGTCCCTACCTCGTGACGCGTCACAACCTCTACACGGCAGTCGGCATCAGCGGTAACGCAGCGCCGGGCGTCGCGAGCAGCGACGCGCTCACCATCATGGAAGAGATCGCTGCGAAGACCTTGCCGTCGGGCGTCAGCTTCGAATGGACGGAACTCGCCTTCCAGGAGCGCAATGCCGGCAGCTCCACGGGCATCTTCGCGCTCGCGGTGCTGTTCGTCTTCCTCCTTCTGGCCGCGCAATATGAGAGCTGGGCGCTTCCGCTGTCCATCATCCTCATCGTTCCGCTGTCGATCCTGGCGGCGCTCATCGGCGTCATCATCCGGGGGCAGGACAACAACATCCTGACCCAGGTCGGCTTCGTCGTGCTGATCGGCCTTGCCGCGAAAAACGCCATTCTCATCGTGGAGTTCGCGCGGCAGGCTGAGGACGAGGGCAAATCCCCCGTGGACGCGGCCATCGAGGCGTGCCGGCTGCGTCTGCGGCCGATCCTTATGACCTCGCTCGCCTTCACGCTGGGCGTGGTGCCGCTGGCACTGGCGACCGGCGCGGGCTCCGAACTGCGTCAGGCGCTGGGCACCGCCGTGGTGTTCGGCATGATCGGCGTGACGATCCTCGGCCTCGTCCTGACGCCGGTGTTCTATGTGACGATCCGCCTGCTGGTGAACCGGCTGCGGCCCGCCCGCAAACCGGCACGCGCGCATGGGCCGCAGAACGACGAGCTGTAGCGTCTCTTGAATGATCCATGGCGAAGGGTGAAACATTCGCCATGGATCGAACCGGCCCCCGTCAGCCATTGGCCGCGCTTTTTGCGCGGCTTTTGCTTGCCTGGGTTCTGTCGCTTCAGCCCATGGTCGCCGGCTTCGCCACGGCGCAGGCAATGGGCGCGCCGCATCTCGATGTCATCTGTCGCGGAAGCGTCGCAGAGGATTCTCGGCAGGGCGATGATGGCGGGACGGGATTGCCCGGCCATTCGATCTGTTGTCTGTCGGGGTGCGTGGCGGCAGCGGCCGGAGCCCCTCCTTCGGCTCGGGTGTTTGTCCCGGCCGAACCTTCCCTCATCGCCACGCCGCAATTCGGTGCACGGGCGGGAACTGAACTCTCGCCCGCCGGCCTCGGTCCTCAGGCTGCGCGCGCGCCGCCAGCATTCTCCCTCTGATGAGCGCGGCATAAGTCCGCAGAAAATCCACCAGTTTGGAGAATGTCATGACCTCAATTTCCCGCAGCAAGGGCTTGCTTGCCGCTGCGCTCTCTTTCGCGTTTATCCTCGCAGTACCCTTCGGTGCTTCGGCTCACGGTTTCAAGAAGGGCGATCTGGAGATCAGCCATCCCTGGTCGCGCGAGACGCCGGTCGACGCCAAGGTCGGCGTGGGCTATCTCAGCATCCGCAATTCCGGCACCAGCGACGATCGTCTGATCGCAGTCGAAACATCGGCCGCGGCCAAAGTCGAGATCCACCAATCCACCGAGGTGGACGGAGTTGCGAAGATGCGGCCGATCCCTGAGGGCGTCTCCGTGCCCGCCGGTGGAAGCGTTGTCCTCGAACCGGGCGGCTATCACCTCATGCTGATGGGCCTGAAGGAGGGCCTGGCTCAGGGAACGGACGTGCCGGCGGTTCTGGTCTTCGAGAAGGCCGGTCGTATGGACGTCGAATTCGCCGTCGAGGATGTCGGCTATCGCGCCGGCAAAAACGCGCACGGCGCCCACTGAATGTGGGCGGGAGCCGGGCCCATTTCCGGCTCCCGCTCAGAAATCTCTTGCGCACCGGGATCGGCCGGCGTCTTGTGCGCTGATGGAACAAAACGTGATCCTGTCGGCCTTTGCTCCCGAGCGGCGGTTGCGGCCGGATGGCCGGCAATCCCTCGCGGCGAGCGATATCGCGCGCGGCACGATGCGCCTGATGCGCTCGCTGGGTCTCGCCTGCGTGCCGGAAGTCCCGCTTGCTTCAGGCCGCCGTGCGGACCTCGTGGCCTTCTGCCCGAAAGGGCGGATCTGGATTGTCGAGATAAAGTCCTGCCTGGCGGACTTCCATTCCGATCGGAAATGGCAGGACTATCGCGCGCATTGCGACCGGCTCTATTTCGCCGTCGATTGCCGGTTTCCTGCGGACGTGCTGCCGGAAGACGCTGGTCTCATCCTCGCCGACCGGTATGAGGGGCAGGTCGTCCGCGAGGCGCAGGAGCATCCCGTGCCGGCCGCCACACGCCGCCAACTCGCTCTTCATCTCGCCCACACCACAGCCCTGCGGCTGCATCGCCTGTGCGACCCGGAGGTCGTTGACGTCTGAACCTCAGCGCGGAGCGCGCTTGGCGAGGATGCGTTGCAGGGTACGACGGTGCATGTTCAGGCGACGAGCAGTCTCGGAGACGTTACGCCCGCACAATTCATAGACACGCTGGATGTGTTCCCAGCGCACCCGGTCGGCGGACATCGGGTTCTCGGGCGGTGTCGGCTTGTGGTCCGGCAGCGCCATCAGGGCCGCATGGATCTCGTCGGCATCGGCCGGTTTCGCCAGATAATCGATGGCGCCCAGCTTCACCGCCGTCACGGCCGTCGCGATATTGCCGTATCCCGTCAGCACGATGCCGCGCGCGTCGGGCCGCCGCTGCTTGAGAGCGGAGATCACGTCGAGCCCGTTGCCGTCGCCCAGCCGCATGTCCACCACGGCATATCCAGGGCAGTGCTGTTCCACCTGCTGCAAGCCGTCGCGTACACTTTCCGCCACGGCCACATTGTATCCGCGGCTTTCCATCGCCCGAGCCAGCCTTTGTACAAAGGCCTTGTCGTCATCAACAATGAGAAGCGACAGATTGCCGGGTGAAGCGGCGCTTTCCTCGACCATCATTCTATCTACACCTTCACGTCACAATCGCACATCTATTGTGCAAAGTGACGCAGACACAAGGGCGAAGAGCTCAATTACGTCTTTATGATCTGTTTGGAGCCCCGCTCGAACGCGAAGCGAGGCCAGACGATGCGCACGATGGCCCCCTGTGCGCCGTTCTCGAAACCCATCGAAGCGCCGGATCGTTCGAGCAGCGTCTTGGCAATGAAGACGCCGAGGCCGAGGCCGGGCCGTTCCATGTCGGTCTCGGGGCGGCGGCTGCGTGTGGTCAGATAGGGCTCGCCGAGACGCGCCAAGACCTCGGGTGAGAAGCCGGGCCCGTCGTCGGTGATTGTGATCGACACATTGTCCGCGTTCCAGCCGCAATCAATCCAGACCCGGCTTTGGGCGAAGTCGACGGCGTTCTCGACAAGATTTCCGAGGCCGTAAAGCACACCGGGGTTTCGCCGGCCCACGGGTTCGTCGTCCCCCCGGGCCGAATTGATCGCGATCTCCACGCCGAATTCGCGATGCGGCGCCACCACGTCCTCGATCAGATGGCGGATGCTCATATGCTCGTGGGGCGCCTCGTCCTCATGAAGCGACGTCAGCTTCTGCAGAATGTCGCGGCAGCGGTCGACCTGCTCGCGCAGCAGGATCACGTCCTCGCGATAGGGGCCATCCGCGGGCATGGCCCGTTCGAGTTCGCGGGCGACGAGGCGGATCGTGGCAAGGGGCGTTCCCAGTTCGTGGGCTGCTGCTGCCGCCAGCCCGTCGAGCGCCGAGACATGCTGCTCGCGCGCCAGCACCAGTTCGGTCGCCGCCAGCGCCTCCGACAATTGCCGGCCTTCTTCTGCCACACGCCACGCATAGGCGCTGATGAAAACGAGGGCGAGCCCCAGCGCCACCCACACGCCGGCAACATAGAGCGGCGGCAGCCCTGGCGCGCCGTTTGGCAGGGGAAGCGGCAGGTGGAAGAAGGCCAGCAGGCTCGAGCAGACGAAGGCCAGCAGGCCCAGAAGCGTGGTCAGCGCGGGCGGCAGATTGGTGGCTGAGATCAGCACCGGCGCGAGGAACAGCACCGAGAACGGGTTCTCCAGGCCGCCGGTCATCGCCAGAAGCGCTGCGAGCTGCAGGATGTCGAATCCCAGCAGCAGGACCGCCCGCCGGTGATCGAGCCGCTGCGTCACGGGATAGATCAGCCGCAGAGCGGTGTTCAGCACCGCCGACAGGCCGATGACGACGAGGCAGGGAACGAGTGGCAGTCGGACGCCGAAGCCTGCGAACACGATAAAGATCGCGATCGTCTGGCCCGCAATGGCAAGCCAGCGCAGCTTCACCAGCGTGTCGAGGCGCAGACGTCCGGAGCTGGAGGAGAAGGTGCGCGGCTGGGTCAATTCGCGTGGCATCCGCCTTCATAGCCTGCCAGGACCGGCGGGCAACCCGCAGAAAGCGCGGCCGCGTCCAAAATGCGGCTTGATTTTCAGCGCCGGCTTTCTGATATCCGGCACGCCATGACCAGCGACACAAACGATATCGACAAGCCCGAAATCCCCGCGACCGAGAGCGAGGCCGCTGACGCGGCGCCGCAGCCGGCGGAGGATATCGCCAGGCTTGAAGCCGAGAACTCCGAGCTGAAGGACCGTATGCTCCGCACGCTCGCCGAGATGGAAAATCTCCGCAAGCGCACGGAAAAGGAGATTTCCGACGCCCGCGCGTATGCGGTGACCGCGTTCGCGCGCGATCTCGTCTCGGTGGTCGACAATCTGGATCGCGCCCTCTCCGCCGTTCCGGACGAAGCCGACAACGCCGCGCTCAAATCCCTCGCCGAAGGCGTCGAGCTGACAGGGCGGGAATTTGCCTCGGTTCTCACCAAGCACGGCGTGGTCCGGGTCGAACCCCAGCCCGGCGAGAAGTTCGATCCCAACCTTCACCAGGCGATGTTCGAGGTGCCCGATCCGGCACAGCCGTCCGGCAGCGTCGTCCAGGTCGTGCAGGCCGGCTTCACCCTGTCCGGGCGCCTCCTGCGGCCGGCCATGGTGGGCGTCTCCAAGGGCGCACCGAAGCCCGCTCCTGAGCCTTCCGAGGGCTGATCTCTCCTAGGAAGACACCTCTTTCGGCCGCGTCACGCGCCGCAGCGTCAGGTTGATTCGGCCGGGCGCGGGCAGAAGGCTCGACGATCCGGCAATCACGCGGTCGATGCCGTGGAAGGCAAGCCGTGCCTCTCCACCCAGGATGAACACGTCGCCGCTTTCGAGCCGCACGGAGCGCGTCGCGGAGCGTCGATCCGTGCCGCCGATCCTGAACACAGCGCTGTCTCCCAGCGAGAGCGACAGGACCGGTGCGGCGAAATCCTCCTCGTCACGGTCCTGGTGCAGGCCCATGCGCGCGCCCGGCTCGTACCAATTGACGAGGCAGGCCTGCGGCGGGTGTGGATAGCCGGAAAGTTCTTTCCACGCCTTGAGCAAAAGCTCGGGCAAGGCAGGCCAGGGCCGGCCTGTGTCGGGATGCGCCGCTTGGTAGCGATAGCCCGTCTCGTCCGACACCCAGCCCAACGGGCCGAGATTGCTCATCCGCACCGAGAAAGGTTTGCCCGTACGCGGCATCCGGGGCTGGAACAAGGGTGCATCGCCGAGGGCCTGCCGCAGAATATCGGCCAGTTTTTCCTGGCTTGGCCTGTCCAGATAGCCCGGCAGATGGACGGCTCCCGGAAAAACCGTGATGCGAGAAGACATTGCTGCGGACTTTCCCCAACTTGCGATGCAGCCTAGATTACTCTTTGTGGGAAGGGCACGCATCGATGCCCGAAGGGAATGCCATGAGCCATTATCTGATGAAGAACCTGCAGGTCGATCTTGTCGACAACACGGCATCGGTCTGCATCGCATGCGATACGGGCAAGGGACCGAGCGTCCTCAACATGAAGTTTCCGCTCCAGATCAGCGGGTCGCATTCCGAGATCGAGCTGAAGGAGCACGCGCGCGCCAAGGTCCGTCTCATCCTGACCCGCGTGCTCGAAAGCATCGAAGAAGACGCCTGAACGACGACGTCGGGCACATCCGCCGGTCGCGTGCGCGCCGGCGGTCTCCGTCGCGTGTTTGCGCCCGGCGCGCACATTTCGCCGAGCGCATTTTGCGTCTTGCGCGCCAAAACCTCCTCACTATATGACCGCCATCACCACGCGTCAGGCGTGGAATTCCTAAGGGGACCGGCCGCCCGTTCATGGAGCGGGACGGCCCTCGGAAAACGGGCTGCTTCGGGGCCCGCTCGGTTTCGCTGCAAAGAAGGGAAGTTTGAGAAAATGGCGAAGGTCATCGGAATCGACCTCGGAACAACGAATTCCTGCGTCGCTGTCATGGACGGCTCGACGCCCAAAGTCATCGAGAACGCCGAGGGCGCGCGCACCACGCCGTCGATCGTTGCCTTTACCGACGATGGCGAGCGCCTCGTCGGCCAGCCGGCCAAGCGCCAGGCGGTAACGAATCCGGCCCGCACCATCTTCGCCGTGAAGCGTCTCATCGGCCGCCGTTTCGACGATGCCGAGGTCGTCAAGGCCAAGGGCCTGTCGCCGTTCCCCATCGTGCGTGGCGACAATGGCGATGCCTGGGTCGAGGTTGACGGCAAGAAATATTCGCCGGCTCAGGTTTCCGCCTTCACCCTGCAAAAAATGAAGGAAACGGCGGAATCCCATCTCGGCCAGCCGGTCACGCAGGCGGTCATCACGGTTCCGGCCTATTTCAACGACGCCCAGCGTCAGGCCACCAAGGATGCCGGCAAGATCGCGGGCCTTGAGGTCCTGCGCATCATCAACGAGCCGACGGCCGCTGCTCTCGCCTATGGCCTCGACAAGAAGAACAACGGCGTCATCGCGGTCTACGATCTCGGCGGCGGCACGTTCGACGTGTCGATCCTCGAAATCGGCGATGGTGTGTTCGAGGTGAAGTCGACGAACGGCGACACCTTCCTCGGCGGCGAAGACTTCGACAACCGTCTCGTGAGCTATCTCGCGGACGAGTTCAAGAAGGAGCAGGGCATCGACCTGCGCAGCGACAAGCTCGCCCTTCAGCGCCTGAAGGAGGCGGCCGAAAAGGCCAAGATCGAGCTGTCGTCCGCCCAGCAGACCGAGATCAATCTGCCCTTCATCACGGCCGATGCCTCGGGTCCGAAGCATCTCACGCTGAAGCTGACGCGCGCCAAGTTCGAGGCTCTGGTTGACGATCTCGTCCAGCGCACGATCGAGCCGTGCCGCAAGGCGCTCAAGGATGCCGGCCTGTCGGCGTCCGATGTCGATGAAGTGGTCCTGGTCGGCGGCATGATCCGTATGCCGAAGGTCCAGGAAGTCGTGAAGCAGTTCTTCGGCAAGGAGCCCCACAAGGGCGTCAATCCGGACGAGGTCGTGGCCATTGGCGCGGCGGTCCAGGCGGGCGTGCTGCAGGGTGACGTCAAGGACGTGCTGCTCCTCGACGTGACGCCGCTGTCGCTTGGCATCGAGACTTTGGGTGGCGTGTTCACCCGTCTGATCGATCGCAACACCACCATCCCGACCAAGAAGTCGCAGACCTTCTCGACCGCTGAGGACAACCAGAACGCCGTGACGATCCGGGTGTTCCAGGGCGAGCGCGAGATGGCGGCCGACAACAAGGTCCTCGGTCAGTTCGATCTCGTCGGTATCCCGCCGGCGCCGCGCGGCATGCCGCAGATCGAGGTCACGTTCGACATCGACGCCAACGGCATCGTCAACGTGTCGGCCAAGGACAAGGGCACGGGCAAGGAGCAGCAGATCCGCATCCAGGCCTCGGGCGGACTGTCTGATGCCGACATCGAGAAGATGGTGAAGGACGCCGAGGCCAATGCCGAAGCCGACAAGAAGCGCCGTCAGCTCGTCGAAGCACGCAACCAGGGCGAAAGCCTGATCCATTCGACCGAGAAGTCGATTGCCGATCTTGGTGATAAGGCCCCCGCCGGCGACAAGGCTGCGGTGGAAGCCGCCATCTCGGAGCTGCGTGAGGTTCTCGGCACCGAGGATGTCGAAGGCATCCAGGCCAAGACCGCGACTCTCGCTCAGGCGGCCATGAAGATCGGTGAAGCCGTCTACAATCAGAGCTCCGAAGGTGGCGAGGGCGCCTCGTCGGAGAGCAAGACCGATGAAGACGTGGTTGACGCCGACTTCGAGGAAGTCAACGACGACAAGAAGTCGGCCTGATCGGCTTCGGAGGCACGATGAGCCCCTTCCCCGAAAAGCGTCCCCTGGGATGTTTGAAGGGGCTCCTTTTTTCGGCCCCGTCTGGCGAGCGTGTTCGCACGCTCCCCGCCGGGGCCTTCTCTTTATCCGGTGACGTTTAGGCTATGGCGACACGCTGCTTCTACGAAACACTCGGCGTCACACGCACGGCCAAGGACGGCGAGCTGAAATCGGCGTTCCGCAAGCTGGCGATGGAATGCCATCCCGACCGCAACCCCGGCGACCCTGCGGCCGAGGCGCGATTCAAGGAAATCAACGCGGCGTATGAGGCGTTGAAGGATCCGCAGAAGCGGGCGGCTTACGACCGCTTCGGCCATTCCGCCTTCGAGAACGGTGGCGGAGGCGGCCCGGGCTTCGGCGGTGCGGGCTTCTCGTCCATGTCCGACATCTTCGAGAGCATGTTCGGCGACATGATGGGCGGCGGGCGTGGCCGTCAGTCGTCCGGCCGCGAGCGCGGCTCCGATCTGCGCTACAACATGGAAATCTCGCTGGAGGATGCCTATCAGGGCAAGACAGCGCAGATCCGCATTCCGACTCCTGTGACCTGCGAAGCTTGCGGCGGTTCCGGCGCCAAGGCCAGCTCGAAGCCGCGCGCCTGCCCCACCTGCGGCGGCTCCGGCCGGGTGCGCGCCACGCAGGGCCTGTTCCTCATGGAGCACACCTGCCCCAATTGCCACGGCCGGGGCGAGGTGATCGACGATCCGTGCGAGAGCTGCCACGGCGCGGGTCGTGTCACGCGCGAGCGCACTCTCCAGGTCAATGTTCCGCCGGGCGTGGAGGAGGGTACCCGCATCCGCCTGTCCGGAGAGGGCGAGGCCGGTCTTCGCGGTGGCCCGGCCGGAGATCTCTATATTTTCCTGTCGCTGCAGCCCCATCCCTTTTTCGAGCGTGAGGGCGCGGACCTGTATTGCCGCGTTCCGGTAGCCATGGCCGACGCGGCGCTGGGCGGTGAAGTGGAAGTTCCCACCATCGACGGCGGCAGCACCAAGCTCAAGATCGGCGAGGGCACCCAGTCCGGAAAGCAGTTCCGGTTGAAAGGCAAGGGAATGCCCGTCTTGCGCTCTCGCGAATTGGGCGATCTTTATATACAAATTGACGTGGAGATTCCAAAGAACCTCACGAAGCGTCAGCGCGAATTGCTGGAAGAGTTCCGGGGCGCCTCATCGAAGGTCAACCATCCGGAATCCGACGGCTTCTTTGCCCGCGTGAAGGATCTGTTCGGAAGCGCCTGATTAAGAATGACACGGCGGACCGCTCTCAGGATCGCCCTGCCGAACGACATGCGAGTGCACACGATCGATGGTTCAGTCCGCCCCACTAGTTCCCGGACGACGTAAGAAGCCGAACCTCGGTGACGAGGCGCGCTTCATCCGGTCCTGGATCGAAAAGCCGTTGATCATCGGATCGGTCACTCCGTCCGGCCGCGCTCTGGCCCGCATGATGGCCCGGCCGATGGATCCGGCTCTCCCAGGGCCCATTCTCGAACTGGGTCCGGGCACGGGGCCGGTCACCCAGGCGCTGATCGAGCGCGGCGTTCCGGAGGAGCGTCTCGTTCTTGTCGAATACAATGTGGCCTTCGTCGCTCTGCTGCGCGAGCGCTTTCCGAAGGCGACGGTCATTCAGGGCGATGCCTATGACGTCCGCAACGTCCTGGCTGGAATTGTCGATGAACCTCTGGCCGGCGTGGTGTCCAGCCTGCCGCTCCTGACCAAGCCGGTGCCCTACCGCGCTCGTCTCCTCGAAGAATGCCTCAGCCTGACGGTTCCCGGGGCGCCCTTCAGCCAGTTCACCTATATGGTCGCGCCGCCCGTTCCGCTCTTCGCCGCTCCCAATGTCACGGCGCGCGGCAGCCGGGTCATCTGGCGCAACATTCCCCCGGCACGCGTGTGGACCTATCGCCGCTCCGCCGATTCCTGACCTGCCTTTACGATATGAGATGGATATGAGCGCGCCGCACAATGCCCGCGACCGGCTGATCGTGGCGCTCGACACGGATCTGGCCCATGCCAAGGCGGCCGTCGAAGCCCTCGGCGAAAGCGTCACGTTCTACAAGATCGGCTATGAGCTTGGCTTCATGGGCGGTCTGGACCTGGCCGAGCGTCTGGTCGGGGCTGGAAAGAAGGTCTTTCTCGACTTCAAGCTCCACGACATCGGCAATACGGTGGAGCGCGGCATTGCAAGCCTCGTCGGCATCGGCGCGACCTTCGTCACGGTCCACGCTTATCCGCAGACCATGCGCGCGGCGGTCGAGGGACGGGGCGACAGTCCGCTCCAGCTCCTCGCCGTCACGGCACTGACGTCCTACGACGATCACGACGCGGCGGAAGCCGGCTATGCCTTCGCCGTGCGCGACCTCGTGCGCGTGCGGGCCGAGCAGGCCCGTGTCATCGGCATCGACGGCATCGTCTGTTCGGCGGCCGAAACCGACCTCGTGCGCCATGTGGCGGGGCCGGCGATGCACATCGTCACACCGGGCATCCGTCCCGCCGGCAGCGCACGTGGCGATCAGAAGCGCACGCTCACCCCGGCCGAGGCCATTCATGCCGGCGTCGATTATCTCGTCGTCGGCCGCCCCATCATGGAAGCGGCGAATCCCCGGTCGTCGGCGGAAGCCATCGTGGCGGAGATCGAATCAGCGCTATAGAACCGGGTAATCGCGTTTGCAGAGGGAGGAAGCCATGGCCAAGGGATATTGGATCGGCCGAGTCAGCGTCAGCGATGCGGAAGGCTACAAGCAATATGCGGCGCAGGGCCCGGCGGTGGTTGCCAAATTCGGCGGCAAATACCTCGCTCGCGGCGGCACGTTCGAAGCGGTGCAGGGTGAAGCGCGCGATCGCAACGTGATCATCGAGTTCCCGAGCTTCCAGGCCGCGCTGGATTGCTGGAATTCGCCGGAATATCAGGCGGCGAAGGCCCATCGCGATGGTCGCTGCGAAGCGGAATTCGTCGTCGTCGAGGGGCTTGAGGGCTGATCCTTCACGCTCTGGCAACAACGCCCTAATAAGGGGCACAGACGGATGCGGAAGGCAGGGCAATGAGCGATATGCGTCTGATCGTCGTGGGTGCTGCGGGCCGCATGGGTCGCTCGCTGATCCAGGCGGTCCATGAAGCCGAGGGCTGCGTGCTGGCCGGCGCCATCGAGCGTCCCGGCAGCGCGGCTCTGGGCCAGGATGCGGGCCTGCTCGCAGGCGTGCCGGAGGCGGGCATTGCCGTCACCGATGATGCCCTGCCGCTCTTCGCCTCGGCTGATGGCGTGCTCGATTTCACCTCGCCTGCGGCCACGCTGGAATTTGCCGGCCTCGCCGCGCAGGCGCGCATCGTCCACGTCATCGGCACCACGGGCATGAGCGAAGACGACATCGCCCGCGTGGATGCGGCGGCCCGTCATGCCATAGTCGTGCGTTCCGGTAATATGAGCCTCGGCGTCAACTTGCTGGCGGCCCTTGTGCGGAAGGCTGCGGCGGCGCTGCCGGACTTCGACATCGAGATTCTCGAAATGCACCATCGCCACAAGGTAGACGCCCCTTCGGGAACCGCGCTCCTGCTCGGCGAGGCGGCGGCGGAAGGTCGCGATGTCGTCCTGTCCGAGGCCTCGGTGCGCAGCCGCGACGGCCACACCGGTCCGCGGCCTGAGGGAACCATCGGCTTTGCGACCCTGCGCGGCGGCTCCGTCATCGGCGAGCATTCCGTTATACTGGCGGGCGAGGGGGAGCGTATCTCCCTGTCCCATGCCGCCGGCGATCGTGCCATCTTTGCGCGCGGCGCCGTTCGTGCCGCGCTGTGGGGGCGTGGTAAATCTCCCGGCCATTACACGATGGCCGATGTTCTCGGTCTTGCTGATCTTTGAGGTGAATATCCATGGAGCGCACCCTCGTCCTCGTCCGGCACGGCCAGAGCGAATGGAACCTGAAGAACCTCTTCACCGGCTGGCGGGATGTGAACCTGACGGAACGGGGCGTTCATGAAGCGCAGGAAGCCGGTCGCAAGCTCAAGGCCGCCGGCCTCGAATTCGACATGGCCTTCACTTCGACGCTGATCCGGGCCTATCGCACGCTGGATCTCATTCTGGGTGAAATCGGCCAGCATGATCTGCCGGTCATCAAGGATCGTGCCTTGAACGAGCGCGATTACGGCGATCTCGTCGGCCTCAACAAGGATGATGCGGCCGCGCGGTTCGGCATCAACCAGGTCCACACCTGGCGTCGCTCCTATGCCGTGGCCCCTCCCGGCGGCGAAAGCCTGCGCGACACGCTGGCCCGTGCGCTGACCTATTATGTGCAGAACATCCTGCCCGAGGTTCTCAGCGGCAAGCGCGTCATCGTCTCGGCGCATGGCAATTCGCTGCGGGCTCTGATTATGGTGCTGGAGAATCACGATCCGGACACCATCGTCGAGCGCCAGCTGCAGACGGGCGCCCCTCTTGTCTACCATTTGGGGGCAGACGCCCGCGTCATCGAGTGGGAGGATCTCGGCGGCGTAAAGCCTGCAGCCAGCTAAGGGTTGCGGGAACCATCATCTTTTTGATATTGTGACAAATGAGGACTGCCCGCGGGGGCGATCGTCCTAACTTCGCCACTGACGGAATGGGATTGATGGCCGAAAAGACGGCACTTGCCGGTGCGACTTCTCCTGCAATGCAGCCTTTGGATTGCGGCCTTCGGCCGAGCGCTTGCGTGGCGCGTGATGTGGGCGGGCTTCTGCGCAGCGTCAGCCTGCGTCCGACGCGTCAGCGCATCGCGCTGGGCCGCCTGCTGTATGCCAAGGGCGACCGTCATGTGACGGCGGAAATCCTGCATGAAGAGGCCATGCGCGCGCGCGTGCCGGTCTCGCTCGCAACCGTTTACAACACGCTTCATCAATTCACCGAAGCGGGCCTCCTGCGCGAGGTCGCGGTCGATGGTGCGAAGACCTATTTCGACACCAACGTGTCCGACCACCACCATTTCCTGGTGGAGGGCGAGAATCAGCTGATGGACATTCCCGGCGCTCATATTATGCTCGATGGCCTGCCAGAGGCGCCTGAAGGCATGGAAATCGCCCGTGTCGACGTCGTGGTCCGCCTGCGCCGCAAGGGCCGCAACAGCTGATCGCGTCGCATCTCCGACATGATCAAGGGTCCTTCGGGGCCCTTTTTCTTTGCCTGTTTTCATTTGGCGGGTCTGCCACGGCCTGACAGGATACGGGCATGCATCAGCACACCAGCCCATCCCTCGATATCGCGGCGCTCCGTGCCCAAACGCTCGGCACCGCCAACGCGGTCTATCTGAACAACGCTTCCTCATCCTTGATGCCGCGCAATGTCGTCGATGCGATCACTGACCATGCGCGCTCCGAAGCCGAGCTCGGCGTCCAGCGTGCGGCGGCCCGGGTTGAGGATCGTCTCGCCGCAGGCATCAAGGACGCCGCCACGCTCTTCGGCTGCGCGCCTGCCGACGTCGTTTTCACCACCAGCAACACGCAGGGCTGGCATTCAGCTTTGGCCGCCATCCGCCTTGGCCCGGGTGACGTCATTCTCACCGGCAATTCGGAATGGGGCGGCAATTACGCGGCGCTTCTCCATCTGGCGGCGCGCACGGGCAGCCATGTCGAAACAATACCGAACGATCCGCAAGGCACGGTCTCCCTTGAGGCGCTGGCCGCCCGGATGGATGAACGGGTCAAGCTCATCGCCATCACGTGGGTCGCCTCGGGCAATGGTGCGGTGCAGCCGGCGGCCGGCATCGGCCGCATCGCGCGGGAGGCGGGCATCCCCTTCCTGCTCGATGGCGCGCAGGGCGTTGGGCAGCTCCCCGCCGAGGTGGCCGATCTGGGCTGTGACGTCCTCACGGTACCGGGCCGCAAATGGCTGCGCGGTCCTCAGGGCAGCGGGCTGCTCTATGTCCGGGCGTCGTTCGCCGACCGGCATCCGCCATTGCTCGTCGATTATTTCTCGGCCAGGCTCGCGGAAAAGGGCCCGGTTCCGCGCGAGGGCGCAGCCGGTTTCGAGCGCGCCGGCCTGTCGACGGCCGTGCGGCTCGGCTTATGCACGGCCCTGCGTGAGCATGTGTCGGCTGGGCCGGCCTGTATTCACGAGCGCATCCAGACCTTGGGCAAACGTCTCCGCATGGGCCTTGGCGCACTGCCGAATATCAGTGTTCGGGATACCGGCATCCAACAGGCGGGATTGGTTACCTTCACGCATGCCGCCCGCCCGTCGATTGAGGTGTGCGAAGCCCTCGCGCGACAGGGCATCGTGGTAACCACGATCGGCGCCTTCTACACGCCCGTCGATTTCGCGGCGCGTGGCCTCTCGGAGGTGGTGCGCGTCTCACCCCATGTCTTCAACACGGAAGACGAGATCGACCGCCTCCTGGAGGCCGTGTCCCGCTGTTGAGATGAAGCCCGCCGGCTAGTCGAACTTCTCGCCGGGATAGGCGCCCCACAATTGCTCCTGCTGCATGAAGCCCTGGAAGCCATCGCCGGAAACGCGGCACCATGTACCGTCGCATTGCTCGACATTGGCCAGGACCTTCGGCTGCAGCCGGGCCACCACGGCGGCCTCCGCGTTCTTCTGGCGGTAGAGCGACAGGCTCTTTTCCTGCGACCACGGTGCCACCAGCGCGGTGCGGCGGCCGGACAGCAGGCTGTGGAACACCCAGCCTTCGCCGCCGTCGGAATCGCGGATACGCCGCCAATTGTCCCATTCAGCCGTGATCTCGACCGGCAGGCCCGCCCGTGTGAACACCCATTGCACTTCGTGGTCGTTCGCCGGACCGCGGCGCACATTCACCTTGTCGGATTTCAGGCTGACGAAGCGCGGAATGGGCAGGCCGCTGACGGCGCCCACGGCGATGGCTCCCGCAGGGCCGATCCGGCTCGAATCCTCGTCCTTCTGCTGTGCCTGGGCCTGGCTGGCGGTTCCCTTGGGAGCATCGTCGAGAAGAAGCGTGCCGCCGGCAATGACAGCTGCCACAATTCCCAGAAGACTAAGCCGCAATGAAGTTCTCATGGCCAAAGCTCGACCGATCATCCTGTTTCCTGCTAACGGGGGTCGTTGCGGTCGTTGTGAATATGGCGCGGAGCTCCATTCTTCCGGGACCGATCGTGACCGCTGTCAGATCGTGAAACTAACCATGTCGCCGTTGACGAAGTCCTAACCAAACGAACACCGGACCGCCCATGAGCTCCAGTCCCCTGATCGTCGTCACCCGGAAATTGCCGGACCCGGTCGAGGCCCGCATGCGCCAGCTTTTCGACGTGCGCCTGAACGAGACCGACCGCCCGATGTCCCGGGAAGAGCTGCGCGAGGCCATGGCCTCCGCCCAGGTTCTGGTGCCGACGGTCGTCGACAGGATCGATGCCGAGCTGATCGAGGGCGCCGGTGAGAACCTCAAGCTCATCGCCAATTTCGGCAACGGAGTGGACCACATCGATGTGGTGGCTGCGGTGCAGCGCGGCATCACGGTCACCAACACGCCGGGCGTTCTCACCGAGGACACGGCCGACATGACAATGGCGATGATCCTCGCCGCTCCACGCCGGTTCGCCGAGGGTGTCCGCATCATTCCGGACGGCGTGGAATGGAAAGGATGGTCCCCCACTTGGATGCTGGGGCGCCGTCTTGCCGGCAAGCAGCTCGGCATTCTCGGCATGGGGCGCATCGGCCAGGCGGTCGCACGGCGTGCCCGTGCCTTCGGCCTCGAAGTCCATTATTACAACCGCAAGCCGGTGGCCGCGCGGATCGAGCAGGCCATCGGCGCCGTCTACTGGGAAAGCCTCGACCAGATGCTCGCCCGGGTCGACATCCTGTCGATCCATTGTCCGCACACGCCCGCCACCTACCATCTGTTGTCAGGTCGGCGTCTCAGGCTGATGAAGCCCGATGCCTATCTTGTGAACACCGCGCGCGGCGAGATCATCGATGAGGATGTGCTGATCGATCTTTTGGAGCGGGGCCGCCTCGCCGGTGCCGCGCTCGACGTGTTCGAGGGCGAGCCCCACATCGATCCGCGCTGGGTGGATCTCGCGCGGCGGGGGCGCGTGCTGCTGATGCCGCATATGGGCTCGGCCACCATGGAGAGCCGCATCGACATGGGCGAGAAGGTGATCGTCAACATCCGCACCTTCCTCGACAATCATCGTCCACCGGATCGCGTGCTGCCAAGCATGCTGTAATTTCTGTTCACTTTATGTTCCATATAGGGTACATGACTCATCGCTTTTCCGATGGGGATTTCCATGATTGCCCGATCAATATTCCTGGCGTCCGTTCTGGTCGCCTGTGCCGCTCCAGCTTTTGCGGCGGAGCTCGTGCAGCCGTCCGATCTCGAGCGCACACTGTTCGACAGCACGCCCATCACTTCGACGGATCATCGCGGCCGCACCTCGGAACTGATGTTCGCGCCCGGCGGCAAGCTCACCCGCAAGACGGCCGCCGGTCAGGCAAGCGAAGGCAATTGGCGCCTGTCCGAAACCGGCTTCTGCATGAAGCTCGGCGATGCAAAGCGCGAGAGCTGCTATCTCGTATTGCGCGGCGGCAAAGGCGTGATGAAGGCCGTGAAGATTTCGGCCCAGCCCTTCACCTGGACTCACTGACGGCATCGACGGCGGCCGGTGCGCCGTTGAGCGGATTTTCGGGGTCCCATCCATAGGTGAGGGCCTCGATCCGCCAGGATCGGGCATCCACCATCAGCAGGCGGCCGGTCAGGTCATCGCCGAAGCCGACGATCTGCCGGATGGCTTCCAGAGCCATCATCGATCCGATCATGCCGGCCAACGCGCCCAGAACACCGGCTTCCTCGCAGGCGGGGATCGTTCCGTCCGGCGGCGGTTCCGGAAACAAGCAGCGATAGGTCGGGTTCGGCGTGCCGTCCTCCCCCTTCAAATAAGGGCGCAGGGTGGTCAGCGCGCCGTCCATCGTGCCGAGCCAGCCCATGACAAGCGGCCGTTTCGCGCGAAACGCGGCATCGGACGCCAGATAACGGGTGCGGAAATTGTCGGACCCGTCGAGCACGAGGTCGTAGCGGCCGATCAGATCCCCGGCATTCTCCTCGGTCAGCCGAAACGCGTGAGATTCGATTTTCACATGCGGATTGATGCGGCCAAGCGCGTCCGTCGCGCTGTCCACTTTCGGCCGAGCCACATCGTCGGTTCCATGCAGGATCTGGCGTTGCAGGTTCGACAGCGACACCTCGTCGTCATCGACGATGCCGAGCGTGCCCACGCCCGCCGCGGCCAGATAGAGCAGTGCAGGGCTGCCAAGCCCGCCGGCTCCGATCGACAGAACCCGCGCCGACTGGAGTCGGTTCTGTCCCGGCCCACCCACTTCGCGCAGAAGGATGTGGCGGGAATAGCGTTCGAGTTCGTCGGGGCTGAGCGGCATGATGCCTCCAATATCGGCGCAGGCCCCTCATATCAGGTCTTCGGCCATCCCTGCCAAGCGCACTGGGCTTTCCGGATGGCATGCGTCGAAAACCGGTCTTGCGCCCAGCCCGCACCTGACTAAGGTGCGCGCGACTTCACTCCCTCGCTTCCAACGGAATGCCCTGATGACCAAGAAGACGCCCAAGAAGGTGGTGCTCGCCTATTCCGGCGGCCTCGATACCTCCGTCATCCTGAAATGGCTTCAGACCGAATATGGCTGCGAGGTCGTCACCTTCACCGCCGATCTGGGACAGGGCGAGGAACTGGAGCCGGCGCGCAAGAAGGCCGAGCTGCTCGGCATCAAGTCCGAGAACATCTTCATCGAGGATCTGCGCGAGGAATTCGTCCGCGACTTCGTGTTCCCGATGTTCCGCGCCAATGCCCTTTACGAGGGGCAGTACCTGCTCGGCACATCCATTGCCCGCCCGCTGATCTCCAAGAAGCAGATCGAGATCGCTCGCCAGGTCGGCGCCGATGCCGTCGCCCATGGCGCGACCGGCAAGGGCAACGACCAGGTCCGTTTCGAGCTGGCCTATTACGCGCTGGAGCCGGAGATCACCATCATCGCGCCGTGGCGCGAATGGGACCTCACCTCCCGCACCCGCCTGCTCGAATTCGCCGAGCAGCACCAGATCCCGATCGCCAAGGACAAGCGCGGCGAAGCGCCGTTCTCGGTCGACGCAAACATGCTGCATTCCTCATCCGAGGGCAAAGTGCTCGAAGATCCGGCCGACGAGGCGCCGGAATTGGTCTACCAGCGCACCATCCGTCCCGAGGATGCGCCCGACAAGCCCGTCTACATCACGATGGATTTCGAGGCGGGCAATCCGGTCGCCATCGACGGCGAGGCCCTGTCGCCCGCCAATCTCCTCACGCGCCTCAACCAGCTCGGCAAGGAAAACGGCATCGGCCGCCTCGATCTCGTCGAGAACCGTTTCGTCGGCATGAAGTCGCGCGGTGTCTATGAGACGCCCGGCGGCACCATCCTGCACAAGGCGCATCGCGGTATTGAAAGCATCACGGTCGATCGCGACGCTCTCCACCTCAAGGAGAGCCTGATGCCGAAATATGCCGAGCTGGTCTATTACGGTTTCTGGTTCGCACCCGAGCGCGAAATGCTGCAGGCGCTCATCGACAAGAGCCAGGAATTCGTTACCGGCCAGGTCCGCATCAAGCTCTACAAGGGCAATGTCGACGTGGTGGGCCGCTCCTCACCCTATTCGCTTTACGACAAGGAGCTCGTTACCTTCGAGGAGGGCGCGGTGGCCTATGACCATCGCGACGCGGAAGGCTTCATCAAGCTGAACGCGCTGCGCCTGCGCACGCTGGCCGCGCGCCGCAAGAAGATCGAAGGCTGATCCGCCTTCCTTATGAACCCGTGGGGAGGGTGCTCCGCCCCACGGTTAACATCCCTTAAACCCGCCATCTTCAAAGTGCATGTGCCGTCTCTTTCGGGGCACGGCGCGGGCGCGGCTTGCCCGATGGGACGAGGAGCACGGGCGGGATGATGGGCTTCGGGGGCAGGAAGCGGCGGGAGAAGAAGGAACCGCGCTTCGATTCGCATCCCGAGGAAGTGCTGGATCTGCGCCTGTCTGCGGCCGATCGCGCTGGCGGATCTCCGGGCCCCGGCCGCCGTCGCCGCAGGGATGATGATCCCTATCCCGTGCGCGAACCCGGATGGAGCCGCAGAAACGACGAGGATCCGCCCCTGCGCGCCGACCGTGCGCCGCAGGACGATGATCCCGCATCCGGATTCGACATGGCAGATCGCAGGCGTGCTCACCCATTGCGGAAGAAGGCGCGGTCCGGCGGGGGCCGCAAGAGCGGTCGTCGGCGGCGCAGCCTTATCCCGTGGCGCTTTCTGCTGCGTTCGGTGTTCCTGCTGGCACTGATCGCCGGTATCGGCATTGCGGGCCTCGTCGCCTACGAGGCCGCCAAGCTGCCGGATATCCGCGCCTTGCAGATTCCCAAGCGCGCGCCCAGCGTCACCCTCGTGGCGGCCGATGGTTCCACGCTGGCCGTTCGCGGCGATGGCGTCGGTGCCAAGGTCGATCTGCGGCATCTGCCGGCTTATTTGCCGCAAGCCTTCATCGCCATCGAGGACCAGCGCTTCCGCTCGCATTGGGGCGTCGATCCCATGGGCCTCCTGCGTGCGGCTGTCGTCAATATCCGGGCGGGCGATGTGGTGCAGGGCGGTTCGACGCTGACCCAGCAGCTCGCCAAGAACTTGTTCCTCACGCCGGAGCGCTCGATGGAGCGCAAGATCCAGGAGGCGCTTCTCGCGCTGTGGCTGGAATCGCGGATGAGCAAGGACGAGATCCTCGAACTGTATCTCAACCGCGTCTATTTCGGCGCCGGCGCCTATGGGGTGGAGGCGGCCTCGCAGCGTTATTTCGGCAAGCCGTCGGCCTACGTCACCTTGTCGGAAGCCGCCATGCTGGCCGGTCTCGTCAAGGCGCCGTCCCGTCTTGCACCGACGCGCGATGCGAAAGCCGCTCAGGCCCGCGCCCAGACCGTGCTCACCGCCATGGCGGAGCAGGGCTATGTCACCGCCAAGGAAGCCGCGGCCGCGCGAAAGACCGGCCCCGACATCGCCGCGCCCCGCAGCGAAGGCGCATCCGGCTATATCGCCGATTGGGTGGTCGATCAGCTCGACGATCTCGTCGGCACGATCGAGGAAGACGTTATCGTCGACACCACGATCAACCCGCTTCTGGAGGCCGAGGCCGAACAGGCTTTGGTGGGTGGTCTGTCGGAGCGCGGCAAAGCGCTCGGCGTGTCCCAGGGCGCCATCGTTGCGCTTGATCGAAACGGCGCGGTGAAGGCGCTCGTCGGCGGTCGCTCCTATGCCCAGAGCCAGTTCAACCGGGCCGTTGCCGCCCGTCGTCAGCCCGGCTCCGCCTTCAAGCCGTTCGTCTATCTGACGGGCGTCGAGCAGGGCATGGTGCCCGAAACGATCATTCAGGATGGGCCGATCCGCATCGGCAAATGGGCGCCCGAGAATTTCGACAAGAAATATCACGGGCCGGTCACGCTCACGCAGGCGCTCGCCACCTCGCTCAACACGGTCGCCGTGCGCGTGGCGATGGAGGCCGGGCCGGCCAACGTCGTCTCCGTCGCCGAGCGGCTCGGCATCTCATCGCCGCTGCAGCCCAATGCCTCCATCGCGCTGGGCACGTCGGAGGTCACGCCGCTGGAATTGGCGGGCGCCTATGTGCCCTTCGCCAATGGCGGCTACGGCGTGGTGCCCCACGTGGTCCTTCGTGTGCGCACCGCGGAAAACGGCAAGGTGCTCTATCAGCGCAGCGGCACGGGCGTTGGGCGCGTCGTCGCTGCCCCGTATGTCGCCATGATGAACCGCATGATGTCGGAGACGCTGCGCATCGGCTCGGCGCGAAAGGCCGATCTCGGCGATTGGCCGGCGGCCGGCAAGACCGGCACCAGTCAGGATTTCCGCGATGCCTGGTTCGCCGGCTTTACGGGGCAACTGGTCACGGTGGTCTGGCTTGGCAATGACGACGCCTCGCCCACGAAGCGCGCCTCCGGCAGCGGCCTGCCCGTCGAGATCTGGAACCGTTTCATGACGCAGGCCCATCGCGGCGTGCCGGTTGCGGCTCTTCCCGGCGTGCACGACACCACGATCGTCGCCGATGCCCCGCCCCCGCGCGAGCGGGGAGATCGCTGGGGCGGCGGCCGCCCGGCGCGGTCTCAGGAACCGGTGCGAAACCCCATCGATTTCTTCAAACGGCTGTTCGGGGGATAGCGGGAATTGCCGGCTCCGGCCCGTAGCGGTGCAGGCTTGCGCCGTGCGCCTTGAGCCAGGCCTCGGCCTCGTCCGTATGTGGGCAGAGGCCACGCAGCACCGCCCAATATCGCGCGCTGTGGTTCATCTCGCGCCGGTGCGCCACCTCGTGCGCGGCCACGTAATCCAGCACGAAGGACGGAGCCAGGATGAGGCGCCAGGAAAAGGCGAGGGCGCCTGACGACGAGCACGAGCCCCACCGGGTTCGCGTGTCCTTGATGCTGATCCGCCCGACGCTGACGTCGAGCGCAGCAGCATAGATGGCCGTCGCGCGCTCCAGGTCGCGCCGCGCCTCCGCCTTCAGGAAATCCCGCACCCGCCGGGCCAGATGGTCGGGCGGCCCCGGCACGGCGATCGCCGGCGCGCCATCGGCCCCGGCCTCGATGCGGGTCAGGCCGCGCGCGCCGGCATGGACGATGCGGTGGGGCACCCCGCGCACGGGCACATGGGCATCCGCCACGAAATGAACCGTCTCCGGAAGGGTACCGATCCTTGCGGCGATCCATTCGATCTGCCGCTCGGCGAAGGCCTGCGCCGCCTTCAGGCTCACCCGTGGCGGCAGCGTCAGCACGAGGTCGCGCCGTGCCTGACGCAGCCGCAGCGTGATGCGCCGCGCCTTGGGATGACGCCGCACATGGATGGTCAGCGGCTGCCCGCCGACCCGGATTTCGAGTCTGGAGGGCTCGGGCGCCCGAGGGCGCGAAGCAGTGAAGAGACGGCGCAGCACGGACATGGACGATAGAGCGTTCCGTGGATTCGAGCCAGAAATCCTCAGCGGGCGATGCCTTCGACCGCAGAAAGAATGCGCGCCAGATCCTCGGGGCGCGAGAGGCGGTGGTCCCCGTCCTTGATGAGCGTGACGATCACGTCATCTTCGGGCAGATGCTCCACCAGCCTCATGGCATGCTGCCAGGGCACGTCGGGGTCTTCCTTGCCCTGGAGGATGTGGATCGGTGCGCCGATCCGCAACGGCCCGTCGAGGAGGATGTGATTGCGGCCGTCCTCGATCAATTTCCGGGTGATGGGCGTGGGCTCCGGGGAATATTGCGACGGAAGATGATAGACGCCTTCGCGCAGAATGGTCTCGCGGGCCTCTTCCGAGAGTTCTGCCCACATCAGATCTTCCGTGAAATCGGGTGCCGGCGCGATCAGGACGAGGCCTGAGAGCGCCTGTCCCTCGGCCGCCAGTGCCCGCGCCGCGAGGAGCGAAAGCCACCCGCCCATCGAGGAGCCGACGAGGATCGGCGCCGGGCCGCCATGGGCGCGGATCACCGCCAGCGCATCGTCCAGCCAGTCCGAGATTGTGCCGTCTTCGAACCGCCCCTCCGATTCGCCGTGGCCGGAATAATCGAACCGCACCACAGCCCGTCCCGTTTCCGCGCCCCATTGCACCAGATGCGAGGCCTTCGTCGCCATCATGTCGGAGCGAAAGCCGCCCAGCCAGATGATTGCAGGACCGGTGCCCGGCAGGGTGCGAACCGCAAGGCGGCGTCCGGCGTTCTCAAGATGGGCGAAACGTTCCACGGGGCTTCTCCATTGTGGTTGTCAGATGCCCAACTACATAAGGGAAGTAAACTGCGCGCCTACCGAGTTGACATCGTCGAAAAATCACTCATCCTCCGCGCGCAGCGCGTGAGCACGGCTTGCGCGCGCGTTATCGAAACAATCAGGAGAACGCTGCCATTCGCCGTCCGATGAGATCTATCGCGCCCGTCCAGAAAGATGGACCGCGCATCAACCGGGAAATCCGGGTTCCTGCCGTTCAGCTGATCGACGCTGAAGGCGAGAACCGAGGCATCGTGCAGATCCAGGACGCCCTCGTCATTGCCGAGGAAGCCGGTCTGGATCTGGTCGAGATCGCTCCGAATTCGGAGCCGCCGGTCTGCAAGGTCCTCGATTACGGCAAGCACAAGTTCGCGGCGCAGAAGAAGGCGGCTGAGGCGCGCAAGAACCAGAAGACCGTCGAGGTCAAGGAAGTGAAGATGCGGCCGAACATCGATGACCACGATTACGAGGTCAAGATGAAGGCCGTTCGCCGCTTCTTTGACGAAGGCGACAAGGTCAAGGTTACCCTGCGCTTCCGCGGACGTGAAATGGCCCATCAGAACCTGGGTCTGAACCTGCTCTGGAAAGTGCGCGACGAAGTCGCTCCCATCGCCAAGGTCGAGAGCGAGCCGTCGCTTGAGGGCCGTCAGATGGTCATGATCCTGTCGCCGCGCTGATTGCAGCCGCAAGGCGGAACAAAAAAGGGCGCATCCCGAAGGATGCGCCCTTTTTCTTTGATGGCCGGTGCGTCAGTTCACCAGCCGCACATTGCGTGCGGTGAGGGACTCACCTGGCTTGCCGGGGGTAACCGTCACCGTATCGGGGTTACGCAACGCGCCTGATCCAGGCTCGATCTTCCAGTTTAGCCCGCCATTGAGCAGCAGCTTGTCGACCACGATGGAAATCTTGTTCGAGTTGACCGTCGACGCCGAATTGAAGGTCACGTTGCGGCTCGGCCAATAGATCAGGCCCTCGAAATACTGGTTCGCATTGCCGTTGATCGTAAATCCCGACGAAGAAAGGTTCTTGGCCTCGAAGAACAGGATGCCAGCATAGGTGCCGCTCTCGGGAGCGCGGAGGTCCGATTCCACACGATCGTTGAACTGGATGTAGGAATTGGCGTCCGGGTAATAAAAGGTGACGCCCTTGCCAACGAACTTGATGCCCGAATTGAAGTTGGTCGAACCCTTCCAGATGTAGAGGCCGGGCGCGAAGTTGACGGTTGTGATGCCGCTGTTGATGTTGATGTTCTCGTAGAAGCCCGGGTTCAGGTTGAAGGTCTTTGCTCCACCGAGATTAAGCCCTCGGTACTTGCCGGCCTTCAGGGTGACGCTGTTGAAGCCGCTGTTGAAGTTGAGGCCGCAATAATCGCCCGGCGCCAGCACGAGATCCTTGCCGTTGCTGTTCGCGTCATAGGAGCCGCCGTTGCGGGTCGAGCAATTGTTCGTCGGCACGGTCACCGTCGGCATCTTGTCGACAAACGGATCCTCGATGGCCGGGCAGTTCTTCTCCACGGCGGAATTCGTGCTGTTGGTGTTGAACTTCGGGGATTTGAAGCACAGCCGCTTCATATTCACGTCCTGGACGTTGTCCATCGTGGCCGGAGAGCCGGACGTCGAGCGGATGTGCATCTCGCAGCTCGGAGCGTTGATTGTCACGCCGCTGTTGATGGTCAAGGCGCGGTCGGCATTGGCGTTCTTGACGAGGATGCAGACCGGGGAGCCGGGCGTTACCACCTCCTCATCAGGCGTATTGTTGCCCTCGTGAGTGGTCACCATCAGCCGCGCCGTGCTGGTCACCGTCACCGGCAGCGTCTGCACGTTGATGATCTTCATCATGCTGGTGGAAACGTCGGCGGTTACCGTTCCGCTCAGATCCTCGCCCTTGGCCGTGAATTTGGTGGAGACGATCGTGGCGCCGGCGGGCAGGTCGGCGGCGGAGAGCAGCGCCTGGGCGGCCGCTTCCTTCCCGCTGTCCTTGCTGGCGCCGGAAAGAACTGCCGTATCCAGCCGGCTCTGCAGTTCCGACTTCACCTGTGCGGCGCGCGTGTAGTCCACCGCGGCACCCGCTGCCATCATGATCGGCAGCAGCGACAGTGCGAACAGCACCATCGCGACACCCTTTTCATCGCCCCGCAGCCGCTTCAGAAGAGACATGGCCGGACTCCAATTTGCATTTCGCTGAAACATTTGTCGGCTTCATACTCCCGATCTTGGGACGTGTGCAGATGGATTCTGAGTTTTGCATGATTGAAGCGAATGAAATCTGATCTCTTGCTCTAAATTTTCCGGGGTGTTTCAAGGTTTCGCTAACCATGAGTGATCGTCTTGAGCCCCCTTGTGTTCTGCGGGCTCTCCCGCTAGAAACCGCACCTTCTCTCCTGTCCGGCTGAAAAGGGCTGCCGTGGCGGGGGGTTTCGCTTGGCCTCCGCCGTCACGGCAGTTGGGGCCATCCTCTATATGGAGAGCAAAATGCCCAAGATGAAGACGAAGTCGGGCGTGAAAAAGCGCTTCCGGCTCACGGGTACCGGCAAG
This sequence comes from Terrihabitans aquatilis, assembly GCF_052542005.1. Taxonomy (NCBI): domain Bacteria; kingdom Pseudomonadati; phylum Pseudomonadota; class Alphaproteobacteria; order Hyphomicrobiales; genus Terrihabitans; species Terrihabitans aquatilis. The sequence goes on from NZ_JBOCUO010000002.1 coordinate 914,352, forward strand.
GTCATCGCCGGCCAGGCCAACAAGCGCCACGGCATGATCAAGCGCACCAACGCTCAGATCCGCAACCAGCGCGGCACGACGATCCTGTCGGATGCCGACGCCGGGATCATCAAGAGCTTCTTCCCCTACGGGTCCGCTCGCTGAGCCGCTGCGCTGAAAGGATAAGACCATGTCCCGTGTAAAACGCGGCGTCACTTCGCACGCCAAGCACAAGAAGACGTTCAAGGCCGCCAAGGGCTTTTACGGTCGTCGCAAGAACACGATCCGCGCCGCCAAGGCGGCCGTGGACAAGGCGATGCAGTATTCGTATCGCGACCGCAAGAACAAGAAGCGCACGTTCCGCGCTCTCTGGATCCAGCGCATCAACGCTGCGGTTCGTGATGGCGGCCTGACCTATTCGCGCTTCATCGACGGTCTCTCCCGGGCGGGCGTCACCATCGACCGAAAGGTTCTGTCCGACCTCGCCATCCGCGAGCCGGCGGCCTTCTCCGCGCTGGTCGCACAGGCCAAGGCGGCCCTGCCGGCGGCCTGAGGGCCCGGCAGCGTCATGTGGCTTCTCCCGTTTCGGCACGTTCGCCGGGCGGGAACCATAGTTTGAAACATCACCACGCCCTCCGGCCCTCCGGAGGGCGTCTCAATCCGGGCTCCCCGCAATGAGCGACCTCGCACAGCTCGAAGCCTCCCTGCTTTCGGACATTGCCGCCGCAGCCGATGAGCCCGCGCTCGAGGCGATCCGCGTCGCGGCGCTCGGCAAGAAGGGCTCGATCTCCGAACAGCTCAAGGGCCTCGGCACCATGTCGCCGGAGGAGCGCAAGACCTTCGGCCCGGCCATAAACGGCCTGCGCGATCGCGTTGCCGGGTCCATTGCCGCCCGCAAGGAAGCGTTGGCCGAGGCGGCCCTCGATGCGCGGCTCGCGGCGGAGGCGCTCGACGTCACCCTTCCCGTCCGCGCGACCGGCAGCGATCTCGGCCGCCTGCACCCCATCAGCCAGGTCACCGAGGAAATCGCGGCGATCTTCGCCGATCTCGGCTTCGCCATCGCCGAAGGACCGGACGTCGAGGACGACGAGCACAATTTCACGGCGCTGAATTTCCCGGTCGGCCATCCCGCCCGCGAGATGCACGACACCTTCTTCTTCGCGCCCGACGAGAGCGGCGAGCGCAAGGTGCTGCGCACCCACACCTCGCCGGTGCAGATCCGCACGCTCCGGGCGCAGGAACCGCCGATCCGCATCATCTGTCCGGGCCGCACCTATCGCAACGACAGCGACCAGACCCACACCCCGATGTTCCATCAGGTCGAGGGGCTGGTGATCGACCGCACGGCGAACATGGGGAACCTGAAATGGGTTCTCGAGGAATTCTGCAAGGCCTTCTTCGAGGTGCCGCGCGTTGAGATGCGCATGCGCCCGAGCTTCTTCCCCTTCACCGAGCCGTCGATGGAGGTGGACATCCGCTGCTCGCGTCAGGGGTCTGAGATCCGCTTCGGCGAGGGCGATGACTGGCTGGAGATTCTGGGCTGCGGCATGGTTCACCCCAACGTGCTGCGCAATTGCGGGCTCGATCCCGACGAATGGCAGGGCTTTGCCTGGGGCATGGGCATCGACCGCGTGGCCATGCTGAAATACGGGATGCCCGATCTGCGCGCCTTCTTCGAGGCGGACCAGCGGTGGCTCCAGCATTACGGATTTCGCCCGCTCGACCTGCCGAGCCTGATCGGAGGGCTCAGCTCGTGAAGTTTTCCCTCTCCTGGCTCAAAGAGCATCTGTCCACCGACGCCGGGCTCGACGCTGTCTCCGAAAAGCTGACGGCGGTCGGCCTCGAAGTCGAGGCGGTCGAGGATCGGGCCCGCGCGCTTGCGCCGTTCAAGACGGCGCGTGTGGTTGAGGCGGTCCAGCATCCCAACGCCGACAAGCTGCGTGTCTGCAAGGTCGATCCGGGCGATGGCAACCTCATTCAGGTCGTGTGCGGCGCCCCGAACGCGCGCACGGGCATGATTGCGGTTCTCGGTCGTGAAGGCGCTCTCGTGCCGGATTCCGGCATGGTGCTGAAGGCCGGAGAAATCCGCGGCCAGGTCTCGCAGGGCATGATGGTGTCCGAGCGTGAGATGGGCCTCTCGAACGAGCACAATGGCATCATCGAGATGCCGGAGGGCACGCCTATCGGCGTTCCCTTCGCGCCCCTCATGGGCCTCGACGATCCGGTCATAGAGATCGCAGTGACACCGAACCGCCCGGATTGCCTGGGCGTGTCCGGTGTGGCGCGCGACCTTGCGGCCGCCGGTCTCGGCGAGATCACGACCACCGAAACCTCATCCGTGCCGGGAGCCTTCGCAAATCCCGTGGCGCTGCGTTTCGAACTCGACGATCCCGCGCTGTGCCCGGCGTTCGCGCTGCGCCTCGTGCGTGGAGTGAAGAACGGGCCGTCGCCGGACTGGCTGCAGAAGAAGCTGCGCGCCATCGGCCTGCGTCCGATCAACGCGCTCGTCGATATCACCAATTTCCTCACTTATGATCGCAACCGTCCGCTGCACGTCTTCGACGCCGCCAAGGTCGCGGGCGATCTCGTGGTGCGCCGCGCGCGTGCGGGCGAGAGCCTCGTTGCGCTCGACGGCAAGACCTACGCGCTCGACACCGATGTGGTGGTGATCGCCGATGACAATGGCGCCGAGAGCATGGCCGGCATCATGGGCGGCGAGGCCACCGGCTGCACGGACGACACCGTCGACGTTCTCATCGAGAGCGCGCTGTGGTCCCCCCTCAACATCGCCCAGACCGGACGTCGCCTGGGTGTTCATTCCGACGCCCGCCATCGTTTCGAGCGCGGCGTCGACCCGGCCTATACGATTCCGGGCCTCGAACTCGCCACGCAGCTCATTCTCGATCTCTGCGGCGGCGAAGCGTCCGAAATCAGCCTCGTCGGCAAGATCCCGGACGATCGCCCCGTGCTGCGCTTCCCCGTTTCCGAGGTGAAGCGCCTGACCGGCCTCGATCTGCCGGAAGACGAGATCAAAGCCGTGCTCGACCGGCTAGGCTTCGTCTCCATGCCGCTCGGCGACGTGCTCAGCGTCACCCCACCGAGCTGGCGTCCGGATGTGCATGGCAAGGCCGATCTCGTGGAGGAGGTCGTGCGCATCGTCGGTCTCGACCGTGTCGAGTCGACGCCGCTGCTGCGCCTCGACGGTATCAGTCGGCCCGTTCTCACGCCTTTGCAGCGGCGTGCACGCACGGCGCGCCGTGCGCTGGCGGCCCGTGGCCTAGTGGAAGCCGTCACCTGGTCCTTCGTGCCGAAGGCGCATGCCGAGATGTTCGGCGGCGGCAAGCCGGAACTGGCGCTGGCCAATCCTATCGCGGCCGATCTGTCCGACATGCGGCCGAGCCTGTTGCCGGGCCTCATCATGGGCGCGCAGCGCAATGCCGATCGCGGCATGGCGGATGTAGCCCTGTTTGAAGTCGGCCAGATCTTCCTCGGCGCCGGTCCGAACGATCAGCGCATGGCCGCCACGGCCTTGCGTCGCGGCACCGCCAAGCCCGAGGGCGCCGGCCGTCACTGGGCCGCGCGCGCCGCGAATGTCGACGCCTTCGATGCAAAGGCGGATGCCATCGCGCTTCTGAACGCGCTCGGTGTGCCTGCCGACCGCCTCCAGATCGCGCAGACCGCGCCTTCCTATTTCCATCCCGGCCGCTCGGGCACACTTCAGCTCGGCCCGCAGAACGTGTTCGGCCATTTCGGCGAGCTGCATCCCCGCGTGCTGAAGGCGCTAGATGTCGATGGCCCGCTCGTCGCCGTGGAAATCGTGCTCGATGCGCTCCCGGCGCCCAAGGCCAAGGCCACGAAATCCCGGCCGCCGCTCGACCGCGCCGACCTGCAGCCGCTCAGCCGTGATTTCGCCTTCGTCGTGGATCGCGCCGTGAAGGCAGCCGACGTCCTGCGCGCCGTCCAGCAGGCCGACTGCAAGCTCATCACCTCGGCGGATGTGTTCGACGTCTATGAGGGCACGGGCGTACCCGATGGCCGGAAATCGCTGGCGGTTTCCGTCACGCTCCAGCCTCGCGACAAGACGATGACCGATGCCGAGATCGAGGCCGTGTCCGCAAAGATCGTGTCCGGCGTGGCAAAGGCGACCGGGGCGACGCTGAGGGGCTGATCCGGGCATAAGGCGAGGAGAAACCGGCACATGATCCAGGCAGCTCTTCTCGCCCTTCGTCAGGCATTCTCCCCGCAATTCCGGTCGACGCTCTTCAAGACGATCGGGCTCGCGCTCGTTTTTCTCGTCCTGCTCGGCGTCTTGCTGCAGACGCTCGTCACGCGCTTCATCGACCTGAACAACCCGAATTACGATCTCATCGCCAGCATTCTGAGCGGCATGGGCATCTTCGTCGCGCTCATCTTCCTGATCGGGCCCGTCGTCTCGCTCGTAGCCGGCTTCTTCCAGGACAATATCGCCGCGCGCGTCGAGGCCGAGCATTACCCCGGCGACGTGCCGGGGCAGGAATTGCCGACCGGCCGCTCCATCCTGCTCGCCGTGCGTTTCGCGCTGCTCGTACTTGCCGTGAATCTGGGCGCGCTCGTCCTGCTGCTTGTGCCCGGCGTAAATCTCATCATCTGGTGGGTGGCCAACGGCTATCTGCTCGGCCGCGAATATTTCGAATTCGCGGCTATGCGCTTCCTGCCGGAGGAGGAGGCCAAGGCGGTGCGCAAGGCCTATTCAGGCCGCGTCTTCATCGGCGGCCTGATGATCGCGGCCTTGATGGCCATCCCGATCGTCAATCTCACCACGCCTCTGGTCGCCTCGGCCTTCATGGTCCACGTCTTCAAGGGCGTGCAGCGGCGCCTGCCGCCGCCGCGCCCGGTCGTGTAATCACTTCGTCCCGAACAGCCGGTCGCCCGCATCGCCCAGGCCGGGGCGGATATAGCCATGGCTGTCGAGCTGGCGGTCCACCGAGGCGGTGAAGATCTGCACGTCCGGATGGTGCTTCGACAGCACCTCCACGCCTTCCGGCGCAGCCAGCAGGCACACGAAGCGGATCTGCGTGGCACCGGCCTGTTTCAGCCGGTCGATCGCCGCCGCCGCCGAATGGCCCGTTGCCAGCATCGGGTCCACCACCACCGCCAGCCGCTCTCCCAGATCGTCGGGCAGTTTCAAATAATATTCCACCGGTACCAGGGTCTCGGGGTCGCGGTAGAGCCCGATATGGCCGACGCGAGCCGAGGGTACGAGGTCGAGCATGCCGTCGAGGATGCCGTTGCCCGCGCGCAGGATCGACACGAAGCACAATTTCTTTCCGGCGAGGATGGGCGCGGTCATGTGCTCCAGCGGCGTTTCGATCTCAACCGTCTCGAGCGGCAGATCCCGCGTCACCTCATAGGCCAGCAGCAGCGCCACTTCCGACACCAGCCGCCGGAAATCCGTTGTTGGCTGGTCGCGCTTGCGCATGAGGGTCAGCTTGTGCTGGACGAGCGGATGATCGACCAGAACAACATTCGGATATCGGTCCATCTCGCTCTCCTAAAACACCGTGCCGTCGCTGATGATCGTCAACGGAGGTCCGCCATCCACGCGCAATTCGCGTGCGATCTTGCGTCCCGCCGCCCAGGTGCCGCCTTCCAGCACGCAGGCCAGCGGCATGTCGTCTTCGCTGCGGCCCAGCCGCGCGCGCACCGGCGGCGCCAGGCGGTCGAGCAGCGCGAGCGTCAGCGCCCGCCATTCCACCACAGCCTCGTGCTCCACAGGCAGAGGCGTCTCCGAGAGTGCTGGATCCCGGAGCGTGATGACGCCAAGGTCGATGAACAATCCGCCATTGCGATATTCGGGCAGGCCGGTCAGCGCGCCGACATCCGTCACCTCGTCTCCGGCATCCTGAAAGATTTCGATCAGGGAATAGGTCAGCCATTGCGACAGCTTATGGAACGGCACCAGCCCGTCCGTGAGGTCGTTTGCCGCCACCTGCGAATGCCGCCAGACATCACCCAGATTCTCGCCCTGCAGCTCGACGCGCGAGGGCCAGATCGGCCCGAATGCGTCGAGCACCGTCTCAAGGATGGCGGTCGCCGGCACCTGTTGGGGAAAACGGCTCTTGATATGATCGTACATGTGGCCGATGCGCGGCTCGAACGGCCCGAAAATATCGGGCCGGTTGCGCAGCACCTCGCCCAGTCGGTGCATCAGGTCCGCACGTCCCGGCACGCCCAGCAACGGATTGTCGGCGCGCACATGGAACATCGCCTCGATGGTCTGCGGTGTCACCGCCTCCAGCCCCGCCGCGTCGGCCAGCAGCCGGTTGTGCGGATCGGATGAGAATGCCCCTTCGACGAAACCGTGCAGGCTCGCCACCGCCAGCCCTTCGGAGCGGGTCAGAAGCAATCCCGTTCCCGGCTCCTCGAACGCCCAGTTCGGCCCGGCGCCCGCGTCCAGCAGCACGCTCGGCACGCAAAGATCGAACCGCATGCGGGCGATTTCGCTGACATCGAGGAGCGACATCGCCCCGGCGATCTTGCTCCAGCGGTCGATGCCGCCGGCCGTGAAATGCCGCCACCTTGAATGATAGGGGATGTCGAGCGCGGGATAATTCGCGCGGATCACGTCGGCCACGAAATCGGCCGCGGCCTCCATCCGGTCCAGATGCAGCGTGAAATGGCCAAGCGTTCCGGCCTCGCCGAGGGCGAGCAGGGCATGGCACCGCTGGCGGATGGCTTCAGGCGTCTTCAGCCACGCGATTGCGTCGGCCGGTTGTGTCAGGTTCGCTGGCATCAAGCCTCGAGTTCACGGCCCTTTGCCTTTTTCAGTTCATTCAAGCCGGGCACCTGGTCGGTGAAATAGCCCGCGGCCTTCTTCGCGTCCATCTCCACCTGCGCGTCGGCCGGGATCAATTCGTCCGGGATGGGAACCCGCTCCACCACCTCGATCCCGCTGGCCACGATGGGCGCATATTTCATGTTGCTCATCGAGACGAGACGGTCGATGCGGCTCATGCCGAGCCAGTGCAGCACATCCGGCATCAATTCCTGGAAGCGCATGTCCTGCACGCCGGCCACGCATTCGGTGCGCTCGAAATAGGCCTCGGCCCGGTCGCCGCCTTCCTGCCGCTTGCGGGCGTTGTAGACGAGGAATTTCGTGACTTCGCCGAGCGCGCGCCCTTCCTTGCGGTTGTAGACCACGGCGCCGACGCCGCCCCTCTGCGCCATCTCCACGCACACCTCGATGCCATGCGCGAGATAGGGACGGCAGGTGCAGATGTCCGAGCCGAACACGTCAGAGCCGTTGCATTCGTCGTGGATGCGGCAGGCGATCTTCGTCTCCGGGCGGCCGAGCTTGCCGGTGTCGCCGAACAGATAGACCGTGGTTCCGCCGATGGGCGGCAGGAACACCGAGAGGTCGGGCCGCGTCACCAGTTCGGGGAACATGCCGCCTGTGTGTTCGAACAGGGCTCGCCGCATCTCGGTCTCGGCGATGCCGAAGCGCCGCGCCACGCCGGCCAGCTGCCAGACCGGCTCGATGGCGATCTTGGTGACGCGCACGTCGCCATTCGCGCACAGAATGTCGCCGTCGGCAGCAAGCCGCCCGGCGGCCAGCGCGGCGCCGATTTCCGGCATGTTGATGTGCGCCTTGGTCACGGCGATCGAGGGTCGGATGTCGACCCCGTCGGCCATTTCCTTGCCGAACGCCGCGCCCGGCATATGACCCCATGGGTCGAGTGAGACGATCTTGTCCGCCGCGCTCCATTGCGGAAAAGGTCCGATCGGCTCGGCGGGCGCGGTGTTGGTCAGATCGGGCCGGTGTGCGGCATCGAGTTGCCCCGCCGCCACGGCCAGTGCGCGGTAGAGGGAATAGGCTCCGGAATGGGCGCCGATGGCATTGCGGCCCGGCGCGCTGGGCGTCGCGATTACGGGGCCACGCGCGCGTTGCTCGCCTGCGCCCCAGCGCAGATGGGCCGGCATGATGCCGGCGGTTCCGGGATGTGAGGTGATGATGATCGGCCGCGGCAGCTTGCGGTCGTTGGTGCGGGTGGACGTTTCGATACCCATGGGGAAACTCGCCACAATCGGTGCGGGGCACCAAAAAGGGAGTCTCGCCTGAAAGCACCCGCTCCGGAAGAGCAAAAAAGCAGCAATTCGAGGTAAATGTGCACGTTTGCCGTGCGCAGGGGAGAAGGCCCGGTAGATATCCGGGCCTTCCATGCGGGATGTCTGACGTCAGGCCTTGGCGCGCAGGATCTTCGCCGCTTCCACCATATTGACCAGAGCGGGCTTCACTTCGTCCCATTTGCGGGTTTTCAGGCCGCAATCCGGGTTCACCCAGATCTGGTCCGGCGACAGACGCTCGCGCGCCTTGCCCAGCAGATCGACCATTTCCTCGGTGGAGGGCACGCGCGGCGAGTGGATGTCGTAGACGCCGGGCCCGATCTCGTTCGGGTATTTGTAGTCGATGAAGGCGTCAAGGAGCTCCATCTGCGAGCGCGTGGTCTCGATCGAGATCACATCGGCGTCCATCGCCCCGATCGAGGGCATGATGTCGTTGAACTCCGAATAGCACATATGGGTGTGGATCTGCGTCGTCGGCTTCACGCCGGAGGCCGACAGGCGGAAGCTCTCCACCGCCCAGTCCAGATAAGCCTGCCAGTCGGCCTTGCGCAGCGGCAGCCCCTCGCGGATCGCCGGTTCGTCGATCTGGATGATGGCGATGCCGGCGGCCTCCAGGTCCACCACCTCGTCGCGGATCGCGAGAGCGATCTGGCGGCAGGTGTCGGCGCGCGGAATGTCGTCGCGGATGAACGACCAGAACAGCATGGTGACGGGGCCGGTCAGCATGCCCTTCATCGGGCGCTCGGTCAGGGACTGGGCGTAGCCCGACCATTCCACACTCATCGGCTCGGGGCGTGAGACGTCGCCAAAGATGATCGGCGGGCGCACATAGCGCGAGCCGAAGCTCTGCACCCAGCCGTGCTGGGTGAAGGCGTAGCCCGAGAGCTGCTCACCGAAATACTGCACCATGTCGTTGCGCTCGAATTCGCCGTGCACCAGCACGTCGACGTCGATCTCTTCCTGCCAGCGCACGGCCTCTTCCGTCGCTTGGCGCAGGAACGCCTTGTAATCCTCGGAGGACAGCTCGCCTCGCGTATGGGCGGCGCGCGCCTTGCGCACGTCCTCGGTCTGCGGGAACGAGCCGATCGAGGTCGTGGGATAGAGCGGCAGCTTGAACGCATCATGCTGAAGCGCCCGGCGTTCCGCGAACGGCACCCGCTCCGAATCCTTCGCCGTCACCGCGGCGAGGCGTGCCTGCACGGCGCGATTGTGGATCTTGGGCGAGCTCTTGCGCGCCGCGGCCGCCTCGGCGGAAGCCTTCAGCTGGTCCGCAACCGCGTCGCGGCCCTCATCCAGTGCCCGGCCGAGGATGGAGAGCTCCCCGATCTTCTGCGCGGCGAAGGCCAGCCAGGACTTCACGTCCGGGTCGAGCCTCGCCTCCTGCTCGAGGTCGATCGGCACATGGAGGAAGGAACACGACGCCGAGACGATGATGTTCTCCGCTCCGCGCGCCTCAACCACCGGCTCCAGCACGTCGAGCGTCTTTTCCAGGTCCGCGCGCCACACATTGCGCCCGTCGATCACGCCGAGCGAAAGCACGAGATCCTTCCGCGCACCGGCGAGCACCGCTTCGAGCTGACCCTCGCCACGCTTGAGGTCGACATGCAGGCCCGCGACCGGCAGAGAAAGAGCGGCGTCGAGATTGTCGCCCAGCGCGCCGAAATAGGTGGCCACGAGAATCTTCAGGCCCGGAACGGCCTTCGCCAGTTCCGCATAGGCCGTCTTCAGCGCGGCACGCTCGGCATCGTTCAAATCGAGCACGAGCACAGGCTCGTCGATCTGCACCCAGTCTGCGCCTTCGGCGTGGAGTTGATTCAGCACCTCGGCATAGACCGGCAAAACGCCCGGCAGCAGCGAGATCGGATTGAAGCCCTGCTCCTGGCTCTTGCCGAGCTTGAGGAACGTCACGGGTCCCACCAGCACCGGGCGGGTGTGAATGCCCAGCGCCTTGGCCTCGCGGAACTCCCGCACCGCCTTGGAGGAGGCGAGTTCGAAGCTCTGGCCGGAGGTGAATTCCGGCACGATGTAATGATAGTTCGTGTCGAACCATTTGGTCATTTCCTGCGCCGGCAGACCACCGCCGCTGTGGACATGGCCGTGTTCGCACACATTGGTGCCATGGGTGCCGCGCGCCATCGCGAAATAGGTCTCCACCGAGACCTTACCGCCGGTCCAGCCATAGATCTGCGGCACCGCGCCCACCATCACGGCGGTGTCGAGCACGTGGTCGTAAAGCGAGAAATCGTTGGAGGGGATAGCGGTCGCACCCAGCGCCTTCTGGCGTTGCCAGTTCGCGGCGCGCAGACCCTTCGCGGTCTCCGCAAGAGCATCCGGCGAGGTCTTGCCCGACCAGGATGATTCGAGGGCGCTCTTCAGCTCGCGGCGCGGCCCGATGCGCGGAAAGCCCAAACTGCTGACAACAACCGACATGCTTCTCAACCCCATCTGATGACGACGGGGCATGGGATCGCGTGGCGCGGCGAGGGCGTGCCCGGAAGGGCCGCCCGCGTGGCGCAAGAACCGCGATCCATCGTGCACCCCGCCGAGGACGTTCACTTGGCCGGGGCAGGTCTCCTGGCTCACGGGTCACGGCCTTGGCCCGTCTTCCCGGTGCGGACACCAGTGACGTATCGGACCCGGGCTCGCCGCTCACAGTTGCGGGGGCAGCTCCGGCTTGGGTCACGCCCTTCCGGATTCCCTCTTAGCTGCCGACGCAGAACGCCAGCAGAACCTCGACAGGACCAATCTGGCAAAGCGAAACGCATGAGTCAATAAGGATATGCAGATTTCTTTATGTGAGTTTGATCGGATTGATGGCTTAGATAAGAGGGTTAGTGCCGGTCATTTTGTCCCGCTATCCACAGCCGTGAGCCTTGTGTCCGAGCAGGAAATAAAGGTTGAACGAGCAGATCATGGGTATCCATGGTGCTCATGTACAATATGTTGTGGAGCAGTCACACGCCCCCGAATTAAGCCAGCAGCTGCCCCACAGCCTGTCCACAGCTCACATTCGGACTCGCTCTCTCTCCAGAATCGGACCACGTTGGGATCAAGATTTGCGGCACACCTAGTGCAATGGCGTCTCCTAACAACCATATATGGGGCTAAGATGGGACTTAACGTTGAGGCTGGCCGCCTGGGCCAGGGAACGCCGGTTCAGCTCGTGAACACGCCAAAGACCCCGCCCGCCGCCGGCTCGACGCCGACCTTCCACGTCATCAAGCGCAATGGCGACGTGACGACGTTCGACCAGTCGAAGATCCAGATCGCCGTGACCAAGGCCTTCCTCGCCGTCGAGGGGCAGGGCGCAGCGGGCTCGCGCCGAGTGCACGAAGCGGTCGAGACCGTCACCGAGCAGGTCGTGGCCGCCCTGACGCGTCGCGTCGATTCCGATCGCGCGCTGCACATCGAGGACATCCAGGACCAGGTGGAGCTCGCGCTGATGCGCGGCGAGCACCAGAAGGTCGCCCGCGCCTATGTGCTCTACCGCGAGGACCGCGCCCGCGCCCGTCGCGAGGAGCAGGCCGCCGTCACGAAGACCGCACCGGCCGCGCCCGCTCTCCAGGTGCGCCATCCCGATGGCCAGCTTCTGCCGCTCGACGAGACGCGCCTTCAGGCGCTTGTCGCCGAAGCCGTCGCTGGCCTGGACGGTGCCTCCGCCGATCCGATCCTCGCCGAGACCCGCCGCAATCTCTATAACGGCATCACGCAGGACGAACTGTCGCTTGCGCTCATCATGGCGGCGCGCACCCTCGTCGAGCAGGAGCCGAACTACGCCTATGTGTCCGCCCGCCTGCTGAACGACCGGCTGCGTCGCGAAGCCCTTTCCTTCATCGAGGGTCGTCCCACCCAGGCCACCCAGGCCGAAATGGGCGAGCGCTATGCCGCCTACTTCCAGGCCTATGTGAAGCGCGGCATCGAGCTCGAACTGCTCGACCCGGAACTCGCCCGCTTCGATGTCACGCGTATCGCCCAGGCCATCAAGCCGGAGCGGGACCAGCAATTTCAGTTCCTCGGCCTGCAGACCCTGTACGACCGCTATTTCCTGCATTCCGACAATGTGCGCTTCGAGCTGCCGCAGGCCTTCTTCATGCGCGTCGCCATGGGTCTCGCCGTCCGCGAGATCGACCGCGAGGCCAAGGCCATCGAGTTCTACGGCCTCATCTCTTCGTTCGACTTCATGTGCTCGACGCCGACGCTTTTCAACGCCGGCACGCTGCGCCCGCAGCTCTCGTCCTGCTTCCTGACGACCGTGCCGGACGATCTCGACGGCATCTTCAAGTCCATCAAGGACAACGCTCTGCTCGCCAAATATTCCGGCGGCCTCGGCAATGACTGGACGCGCGTGCGCGGCCTCGGTGCCCACATCAAGGGCACCAATGGCGAGAGCCAGGGCGTGGTGCCGTTCCTCAAGGTGGCCAACGACACCGCCATCGCGGTCAACCAGGGTGGCAAGCGCAAGGGCGCGGTTTGCGCCTATCTCGAGACCTGGCACATTGATGTCGAGGAATTCCTCGATCTGCGCAAGAACACGGGCGACGACCGCCGTCGCACGCACGACATGAACACGGCAAACTGGGTGCCGGACCTGTTCATGCAGCGCGTCGAGGCCGATGGCGTGTGGACTTTGTTCTCGCCGGACGAGACCGCCGACCTCCACGACCTGACGGGCGCGAAGTTCGCCGAGCGCTATGCGCATTACGAGGAGAAGGCCCGTCGCGGCGAGATGAAGGTGCACAAGGAGGTCCGCGCGACCGATCTGTGGCGCCGCATGCTCACCATGCTGTTCGAGACCGGCCATCCGTGGATCACCTTCAAGGATCCGTGCAACCTGCGCTCGCCGCAGCAGCACATCGGCGTGGTCCATTCCTCGAACCTCTGCACCGAGATCACGCTCAACACCTCCGACAGCGAAGTCGCGGTCTGCAATCTCGGCTCGGTCAACCTCGCGGCCCATGTCGAGGGCGGCAAGCTCGACCACGCCCGTCTGGAGCGCACGGTGAAGACCGCCATGCGCATGCTGGACAACGTGATCGACGTGAACTTCTACACGATCCCGGAAGCCCGCAATTCCAACCTCAAGCACCGTCCGGTCGGCCTCGGCCTGATGGGCTTCCAGGACGCCATCAACATCCTGCGCATCCCCTACGCCTCCGATGAGGCGGTGGAATTCGCCGACGAGAGCATGGAGGCCATCGCCTACCACACCATCTCGGCCTCGGTGGATCTCGCCGCCGAGCGCGGCCGCTACGCCAGCTTCGAAGGTTCGCTGTGGTCGCGTGGCATCCTGCCGCTCGACTCGATCAAGCTGCTGGACGAGGCGCGCGGCGTCACCGCCGAGATGGACCGTTCCTCGCGGCTCGATTGGGACAGCCTGCGCCAGCGGGTCGTCACCATCGGCATGCGCAATTCCAACACCATGGCCATCGCGCCCACGGCCACCATCTCCAACATCTGCGGCGTCGCCCAGTCCATCGAGCCCGCCTACCAGAACCTCTTCGTGAAATCGAACATGTCGGGCGATTTCACGGTGGTAAACGCGCACCTCGTGCGCGATCTCAAGGAGCGCGGCCTGTGGGACGCGGTGATGGTGTCGGACCTCAAATATTTCGACGGCTCGCTGGGCGCGATCGATCGCGTGCCGGATGATGTGAAGGCCATCTACGCCACGGCGTTCGAGATCGACACGTCCTGGCTCATCAAGGCTGCCTCGCGCCGCCAGAAATGGATCGACCAGGCCCAGTCGCTCAACATCTACATCGCCAATCCGAACGGCAAGAAGCTCGACCAGCTCTACCGTCTGGCCTGGCAGCTCGGCCTCAAGACCACCTATTACCTGCGCTCGCGCTCGGCCACTCATGTGGAGAAGTCCACGCTGAAGGGCACCGACGGCAAGCTCAACGCGGTTTCGGCCGGCACCGTTACGGCCGCTCCGGCGGCGGCAATTGTCGCCCCCGCGCCGGTGCCGGAATTCATCCAGGTTCAAAACGCCTGTTCGATCGAGGATCCTACCTGCGAGGCGTGCCAGTAGGCCGCTCCCGCGGCGCTGGCCTTGAGCCGGCGCCGCCCCAGAATCCACAGAACGCTCCGCGACGCCGTGCCGGCGGAGAATGAGGACGCACATGATACTCGATTGGTCCGACACCACGCCGAAAGCCGCTGACGCGACGGCGGTTTCTCCCGACCCTCTCCTCCCGGAGGGCGAGGGCGACGCCACGGGTCTCGGCGAGATCGATCGCTCGGGCGGCCGCGTCTCCGTCGACGACAAGCGCATGATCAATTGCCGCGCCGACGTGAACCAGCTTCTCCCGCTCAAATACAAATGGGCGTGGGAGAAATATCTGTCGGGCTGCAACAATCACTGGATGCCGACCGAGATCTCCATGCAGGCCGACATCGCGCTGTGGAAGTCGCGCGACGGGCTCACGGAGGACGAGCGCCACGCCATCAAGCGCAATCTCGGCTTCTTCGCGGCGTCCGAAAGCCTTGTCGCCAACAACATCGTGCTGGCCATCTACCGTCATCTGACGAACCCCGAATGCCGGCAATACCTGCTGCGTCAGGCGTTCGAGGAGGCGGTGCACACCCACACCTTCCAGTACATCGTGGAAAGCCTCGGCCTCGACGAGGGCGAGCTTTTCAACATGTACCGCGAAGTGCCCTCCATCACCGACAAGGCGGCCTGGGCGCTCAAGCACACGCAGGGTCTCGACGATCCGAACTTCGCCACCGGCACCCATGAGAGCGATCAGCAATTCCTGCGCGATCTCGTGGCGTTCTACGTCGTGTTCGAGGGCATGTGGTTCTACACGGGCTTCGCGCAGATCCTGTCGCTCGGCCGCCGCAACAAGATGGTGGGCATCGCGGAGCAGTACCAATACATCCTGCGCGATGAATCGATTCACCTGAATTTCGGCATCGACGTCATCAACCAGATCAAGATCGAAAACCCGCATCTCTGGACGAAGGACTTCCAGGAAGAGGTCCGGGCCATGCTGAAGGAAGCGGCCGAGCTGGAAGCAGCCTACGGCCGGGACACCATGCCCCGCGGCTTCCTCGGTCTCAACGCGGCCCTGTGCGAACAATACATGCACTTCATCGCCAATCGCCGCTGCGCCCAGATCGGCCTCGCCCCCGTCTTCCCGGAAGCCGAGAACCCGTTCCCCTGGATGTCGGAAGCCATGGACCTCAAGAAGGAAAAGAACTTCTTCGAGACCCGCGTGATCGAATACCAGAACGGCGGCGCGCTGAGCTGGGAATGAGGGGGCGAAGCTGCCGCCAATCTCGCTTGGCCAATTGGACACCCGAAGAGGCGGCAGATTTCATCGCGGTTGCGGAGGGCAAACTTCGCAACTGGACACGGCACGCCATGCAAGGCTGGGCTCTGTTCAGCTCAGCGAATGGGGTGTTGCATAACAGTATTCATCCCGATGGTGATGTAGCCCAACTGGCATCGCTCTATCGGAATGAAGCTGCTTTGATGAGCGCTATTCGCATCCACGCCTTGTTTGACAGGGACGCTGATATCAGCTTTCAAGTTATTAAGTCTCTGCTACGTCGCGGCGACGTGTGCCTGGAGTTGATCAAGCGCTATTCGGTTGCCGATTTGCCTATATTCAACGACAATACATGTTCCGAGAATATTATCGGTTATTTATCTGAATACGGACGCATCAATTTTGATGCATTTGGAAATCTTCAACATTTTAGGAACGGTTCCCTCGTCCATATTAGTTCAGCGGACGTGGAGCGGTTCATCACGTATAACGAGCTTTCGGATTTTATTGAGATAGCTGCTAAGCTGGCGGGGCGCCTATCTATGTTGATCCGAGGAATGAACGATGATCATCTTCGGCTTTTAGACGATGTCTCGAAGCGCACAGAAGGCTGGTGGCGAGATGCCATACATCTCGGCAAGGGGAACGCTCCGGAAGTCGATAACTGACATCGATTTGAACGCCCTCGACCTTACTAAGCTCTACCGCGACTATATCGCCTGTTTGAATCGGCAGATCTGGGACCATCTCGGCCGCTTCGTCCATGGCGAGGTGCATCATAACGGACGACCGCTCGGCCTCGCCGGTTATCGCGAAATGCTCGAAGGCAATTACCGTGACATCCCGGACCTCAGCTTCAACATCGAACTTCTGGTGGCCGAGCCGCCGCACGTGGCGGCGCGGCTTATGTTCGATTGCACGCCGAAGGGCACCTTTCTCGATCTGCCGGTGAACGGCCGGAAGGTGCGCTTTGCCGAGAATGTCTTCTACACCGTCCGCGACGGTAGGATCGCGGAGGTCTGGTCGATTCTCGACAAAGCGGCGATCGAGGCTCAACTCTATACGATTGCGTCACCGGCTTAATTGCCGGCTATCCTCACGCATTCACCCCGCCATCCACCACAAGCCCGGTGCCCGTGATCTGCCGCGCACCCGGACCCGCGAGAAACGCGACCGCTTCTCCAATATCGTCCGGCGTGCCGAAATGGCCGAGCGGCGTCAGGGCGCGCAGGCCGTCCGCATTCGGGCCATCGGCCGGGTTCATGTCGGTGTCGGTCGCGCCGGGATGGACGAGGTTCACCGTGATGCCGCGCGGGCCGAGTTCGCGGGCCAGGCCCCGCGTGAAGGCCAGAAGGGCCGATTTCGTCATCGAATAGACCGTGACGCCCGGAAAGCCCACGCGCTCTGCCAGACAGGAGCCGATCGAGATGATCCGCCCGCCTTCCGGCAGATGCGGGATCGCCGCCTGCGAGGCCAGCACCACGGAGCGCACATTGACGTGGAGCAGGGCGTCGATGTCCGCGAGGTCTATCTCCTCGACCGAGCCGCCATAGGCGATGCCGGCATTGTTGACGAGGATGTCGAGCCCGCCGAGCTGCGCCACCGCCTCCTGCACAGACCGCTTCACCGCCTCGGGATCGGCCGCATCGGCCTGAATCGCAACGCCCTTGCCCCCCTTGGCCTCGATGGCCCGCACCACCTCCGCCGCCTTCTCGGACGAACGCTGGTAGGTGATCGCGACGTCGGCGCCGCGTTCTGCCAGCGCGTTGGCGATCGCAGCCCCGATGCCACGCGACGCTCCCGTCACAAGAGCCCGCTTTCCGGTCAAATCGGCCATGATGTTTTTCCACTTCTGCAATGATCGATGCAGAAAGGCTAGGGGCGTTGCCGGCCGCCGTCAATCGATTTATAAAATGATCGATGCAAAAATCGTCGCCCAATTCTGACTCTCCCGTTTCGCGGGGCCGTCCGCGCTCCTTCGATCGGGAACGGGCTCTGGGCGAGGCCATGCGCATCTTCTGGCGCAAGGGCTATGCGGCCACGTCGATCTCGGATCTCACATCGGCCCTCGGCATCGGTGCCACCAGCCTTTACGCCGCCTTCGGCTGCAAGGAAGCGCTTTATGCCGAGGCGCTGCAGCATTATTCGAGCACATATGACAGCCATGTCTGGGGCCGCTCGGCGAAAGAGCCCAGCGCGCGCGGCGCCGTCGAGGCCCTCCTGATGGACACCGCAGCCAGTCTCGGCGTCGCAGCCGGCGAGGGCGTCTCCGTCGGGTGCATGGTGATGCTGTCGGCGGCAGGGCCCGAGGGAAATGCCGATCTCGGAATCTGCGAGCGCGCCGCCCGGGAAGGTCTCCTCACCCGTGTCACGGAGCGGCTGGCGCGTGCGCCGCAGGATGAGCTGCCGCCGGGCATCCCCGTCGAGGCGCTGGCCCGCTTCGTCGTGGCGGTGTCCGGCGGCCTGTCCATCCAGGCCCGCGACGGGGCCACGCAAGCGGATCTCCAGGCCATCGTCCGGGCGGCGATGGCGTTGTGGGACGCAGGTCTGGCGGGCCGCGGCTGAGGCGGCGCCGAGACTCGTGAAAAACCGGTTACTGCCAGCTACGCAATCCTACGGAAACGTCATGCATTCAGTGCATGGCGGGACGTGATTCAAAACACTCCTCATGCGTGTGGTTTGCCCCCATCTTCTCCTCACAGAGAAAGGGAAACCAGACAGATGAAAACGATCCTCAGCTTCTTCCAGATGCTCGGCGCCGCCATTCGCGCAGGCGAGGCTGCCCGCAATCACCACACTCCTTCCCATCGGGATCTTGCCATTCTCGGCATTCCGGCCAGCGCGTTCCGCGTCTGAGGTCAGGAGCATCTCCGTCCCAAGGGACGGCGACTACCAGGAGCGGCCGTTGGCCGCTCTTTGTGTTTCTGCATTCCTCGCGCCCGCCCTTGATGAAGTGAGTGCATCGCCCCAGCTATGCGCTGGACGCGGTCAAGACATGCAGAACCGGAGGAAATCATGGACGCCGAAGCTTTCAATGCAGCGCTGCGCAAATTTCTGCGCGAAGTCGGCATCACCTCCCAGCAGGAGGTCGAGAAGCTCGTCGCCTCCGGTCAGGTCACGGGGCCGATGCTGCGCCTGAAGATGACGCTCACCTCGCCCGACGGGCCGCTGGAGCATGTCGTCGAGCGCGAGATCGAACTCGGCTGAATTCTGTAGCGCACATCTTGGTAAGTGCCGCGCCATGCCCCACATGGGCGGCATGATACCTTTTTCGGTCCTCGACCTCTCCCCCATCATCGAGGGCGGCACCGCCGCCCAGGCCTTCCGCAACAGCCGCGACCTCGCGCAGCATGCCGAGGCGTGGGGCTACAATCGTTATTGGGTGGCCGAGCACCACAACATCCCGGGCGTGGCCAGCGCGGCCACCTCGGTGCTGATCGGCTACCTGGCCGAGGCCACCTCCAGGATTCGCGTCGGCGCGGGCGGCATCATGCTGCCGAACCACGCCCCTCTGCAGATTGCCGAGCAGTTCGGCACGCTGGAGAGCTTGTACCCGGGCCGCATCGACCTCGGTCTCGGCCGTGCGCCGGGCTCGGACCCGCTCACGGCACGCGCGCTGCGCCGCAATCTCGACAGCGACCCGAACGCCTTCCCGCGCGATGTTATCGAATTGCAGGCCTTCCTGGCCGAGCCGGGGCCAAACCAGGCGCTCAAGGCCGTGCCCGGCGCGGGGCTCGACATACCGCTGTGGATCCTCGGCTCCAGCACCTTCGGCGCGCAGCTTGCGGCCCATCTCGGCCTGCCCTACGCTTTCGCCTCGCATTTCGCGCCGGGCGATCTCATGCCTGCCATCGACATCTACCGGCGCAACTTCCAGCCGTCCGAACAACTCGCCAAGCCCTACGTCATGCTGGGCTACAATGTCTTTGCCGCCGACAACGAGGAGGAGGCCCGACTTCTCGCCTCCAGCGCGCAACAGAGCTTCGTGGCGCTGCGCACCGGCACACCCGGCAAGCTTCCGCCCCCGGTGCCGAACTATCTGGAAAACCTCGATCCACGCGCCCGCGCAATGCTGGAAACGGTGCTGTCCTGCACGGCCATCGGCACGCCGGACATGGTGCGCGAGCGCATCGAGGATTTCATCCGCCTCACGGGCGCGGACGAACTGATGCTCACCTCCATGATGTACGATCACAAGGCCCGGCTGCGGTCCTACGAGATCGCGGCCGAGGTGCGGGAGAGCATCAGCCTCGCGGCCTGATCGCGGGGCCTCAGATCGTCCGAGGCTCGTCGCGTTCCAGCAGGTCGGGCAATTCGCCGCCTTCCGGCACGAAGCTCATCGACGCCGAATTCATGCAGAAGCGCAGGCCGGTCGGGCGCGGGCCGTCCGGGAAGACGTGGCCCATATGGCTGTCGCAACGCTCGCAGCGCACCTCCTCGCGCACCATGCCGTAGCTGGTATCGCGCACGATCTTGACGTGGTCGGGCGAGACGGGTGCGAAGAAGCTCGGCCAGCCCGTGCCGGAATCGAACTTGGCGCCGGAACGGAACAAGGGCAGCCCGCACAGCCGGCAGGTGAAGATGCCGTCTTCCTTGCTGCCGTTGAACACGCCGCAGAACGGCCGCTCGGTACCGTGCTCGAGCAGGATGTGGCGCTCTTCCGGCGTCAGGTCCTGCGCCAGTTCTTCCCTCTCGTACGAATCGATCGGGCTGAGGTCGAAGCCGAGCTTCGAGGTATGGGCGGTAACGGCCATGGAAATGCTCCGTGTGTTGGGCTTTTCCCGGATATAGGAACGCACCCGGCCTGTTTCTAACCGCTCACACTTCCCCGGTCTGTAGATCGGCGATGTCGAGCCCGCGTTTCTTCAGCAGGGCCTCAGGCGAGGCGTCGCGGCCCCGGAAGGCGCGATAGGCTTCGTGCGGGTCCTGCCGCCCGCCGGCTGAATAGATGAAATCCTTCAGCCGGCGCGCAACGACCGGATCGAAGATATCGCCCGCCTCGCGGAACGCGTCGAAGGCATCGGCGTCCAGCACCTCCGACCACAGATAGGAGTAATAGCCCGCCGAATAGCCACCGGAGAAGATGTGCCCGAAATGCGGGGTGCGGTGGCGCATCACGATGGCTGCGGGCATGCCGATCCGCTCCAGCGCCTCGCGCTCGAACGCGGAGGCGTCCAGCCCAGCGGCGTCCGGCAGCAAATGGATGTCGAGATCGAGCAGCGCGGACGAGGTATATTCCACCGTGGCGAAGCCCTGGTTGAAGCGCCGCGCGGCCAGCAGGCGCTCCAGCATCTCGTCGGGCATCGGTGCGCCGGTCTCGTGGTGCACGGCGAAGCGGCTCAGCACCTCCTTCTGCTCCAGCCAATGCTCGTAGAGCTGTGAGGGCAGTTCCACGAAATCACGCGCCACGCTGGTGCCCGAGATCAGCGGGTAGGTCACGTCCGAGAGCAGGCCGTGCAGGCCGTGGCCGAATTCGTGGAACAGGGTGCGGGCGTCGTCCATGCCCAGCAGGGCCGGCTGGCCCTCCGGCGGCTTGGAGAAGTTCATCACGTTGACGATGATCGGCCGCACTTCTCCGGCCAGCCGCTCCTGGTCTCGGAACGAGCTCATCCAGGCGCCGCTGTGCTTCGAGGCCCGCGCGAAATAATCGCCGAGGAACAGGCCGACATGGCCGCCTTCCGCGTCCAGCACCTCCCAGGCGCGCACGTCCGGATGGTAGACCGGCACGTCATGGCGTTCTTGGAAAGTCACGCCGAACAGCTGCGTCGCGGTGTCGAAGGCGGCGGCGATGATGTTGTCGAGCTGGAGGTACGGCTTGATCTCGGCATCGTCGAGGTCGAACCGCTCCTTGCGAACCGCCTCGGTGTAGAAGCGCCAGTCCCAGGCCTCGATGTCGATGTTGTCGCCGCGCGTGGCGGCCAGTTTCTGCAGATCGCGTTGCTCGGCCTCGGCACGCGCCTTGGCCGGCGTCCACACGGAATCGAGCAGGCCGCGCACCGCGTCCGGAGTCTTCGCCATCACATCGGCCAGCCTGAAATGCGCGAAGCTCTCATAGCCCAGCAGGCGGGCATATTCGGCCCGCAGCTTAACCATCTCCGCAATAATCGGCCGGTTGTCGGTCGCGCCGGCATTCTCGCCCCGTGCGATCCAGGCTCGGAACGCCGTCTCGCGGAGGTCGCGTCGGCGCGAGGATTGCAGGAACGGCTCGATGCTGGAGCGGGCCAGCGTGATCGCGTAGCCCTCGACGCCGCGATCCTGCGCTGCCTTTGCCGCGGCGGCAATCTGCGCCTCCGACAGGCCATCGAGATCGTCGGCGGTCAGCTGCAGTATCCACGCGCGTTCGTCCGCCAGCACGTTCTGGCCGAACGCGGTCGAGAGGCTGGCCAGCCGCTCGTTGATCTCGGCCAGGCGCGTCTTGTCGCTCTCCGGCAGGGCCGCGCCATTGCGCACGAACATTGTGTGGTAGCGCTCGAGCACCCGAGCCTGTTCGGGTGTCAGGTCCAACTCGTCACGGCGCGCATGGAGCGCCGCGATGCGGTCGAACAAGCGCCCGTTCAGGAACATCTCGTTGGACAGGCGCGCCAGCACGGGCGCCATCTCGCGCTCGATGGCCTCGATCGCATCGCTCGTGTCGGCACCGGCCAGGTTGAAGAAGACCGACGCGACACGGCGCAGGATCGGGCCATTGCCTTCCAGCGCCTCGATCGTGTTGGCGAAGCTCGGTTCCTCCGCCTGCTCGGCAATGGCCGCAAGTCCTGCACGGCTTTCCGCAAGGCCCGCCTCGAAGGCCGGCCCGAAATCGTCCGGTCGGATCGCCTCGAACGGCGGCGTGCCGAACGGTGCGTTCCATTCGGCGAGCAGGGGATTGCCGGAAGAGGCGGAGGCAGCGGCCATATCGTGTCCGTCCATTGTCGGCCCGATGCCGGGCCGGCTCACGGGAAAAGGGGCGAGGATCCCGGAAGAGGCGCCGGAGCGGCCTCAGACCTCGTCGAAGCTGTCGCGCACCGTCTTGGCTTCCTTCTCGGGAAGCTCGGCCGCCAGCATCGATTTCCAGATGCCGCCGATCGGGCTGCGATAGTGCTCGGAATGCTCCCAGGCCGAGAGGGCGCGGTTGCCTTCCGCCAGCATGGTCGAGGTCGGCGTGGAGAGCGCGACCAGCGCGGCGCGGGCATAGGATTGGAAACGCTCGCGGATGTCGGCCGGGGCATCGGCCAGCGAGCCGGGCTGTCCGGCGGCTTTCGCGTGCTCTTTCCAGATGGCTTCGGCAATATTGTCCAGCAGCATGGGTCCAGGTCCTTGTTCGATCCCGACGCAAATGTAGTCATTTGCATCGTCTATGGAACCCGCCTTTACTCTCTGATGTCGCCCGATGCCAGCTTTGAAGCGTCGAGATCGCCCGGATGATCCACATCGAACAGCGTTCCGGCGTCATCGGTCTCGACGAGGGCAAGGGCGCTGCCCAATCCGCCAAGTAGCGCGCCCGCACCGCGATCGCCGCGCAACGTCGCGATGTCCGCAAATAAAGCGCGCCGGATCAGCACCGGATGTCCTCTGCGCCCGCGATGGACCGGCGCCGCCGCCAGATGCTGCGGCCCCAATGCGGACCAAAGATCCCGAACGATTCCGGGTGGCGTCCGCGGCATGTCCCCCAGCAGGATCAGCGCGGCCTCGTGCTCGGCGGGCACGGCCGCAATGCCCGCCCGCAGGCTCGCGGCCATCCCCTCTCGATAGTCTTCGGCATGCACGAAACGCAGCCGCCTTTCCGAGCCGGCGCACGCCCGGACCGCCGCTTCGATCTCGCCGCGATCCGGCCCGGTCACCACGATGATGTCCGCCGCGTTCGTGGCCAATGCGGCGCGCAGCGCCCCGTCCAGCAGAACGCCATCCCCCCGGGGGGCCAGAAGCTTGCGGCCGCCAAACCGCCGGCCTTCGCCGGCCGCCAGCACGATCGCGCTATAATTGGGCGCGTCAGGCCGCCTGTTCATCCACCTTCGGCCAGATGCGTTGTTGCGCCGAATGGGCTTCCTGCGTGATCTCCGCCAGAACCGACAACGCGATGTTCCAGGGCGATGATCCGCCGATGGGAAGGCCGATCGGCGCGTGCAGTCGGCTGATCAGGTTTTCCGGAATTCCATCGCGCGTCAGCCGTTCCAGCTTGTCCGCCAGGCGGCGGCGGCTTCCGAGAAGGCCGACATAGAACGCATTGGAGGGCAGGGCCGCCATCAGGGCATCGTGCTCGCCCACATCGTCGTGCATGGCCACGACAATTGCGGCCCAGCGATCCGGCGCGATCTCCTCCAGCGCATGCGCGGCCCGGTCGCGTGAATACGTCAATCCGTCCACCATCGGTGGCGCTTCAGGCCCGATTGGCCGCACCAGAACCACATCCTGTCCCATCTGGGCGCCCATGCGCGCGATCGCGAGGGAGGTCGGATCGGCCCCAAGCACGACGAGCCGCTGCACCGGCTGGTAGAGGCGATGGAAGGCGCTCGAATTCCCGTGCGAACCGCACTGGAAGCGCACCAGGGCCTCCGCCAGGGAGGGAGGCAGGTCCTGCGGGCATTCGCGTTCCGTCAGGACCGCGCGGGAGGTCCCATCGCTCAACCACAGGCCTGGCTGCCGTCGTTCGGTCAGGGCCAACAAATTTCCCACGGCCTCGTCGTCCGGCGCCAGCCGTTCGATCAGCAATTCGATACGCCCGCCGCAGGGCAGCCGGATGTCGAGAGGTCCGCCGCGCCCGTAGACGAGGCGGCAGGGCGCCCCGCTGTCCAGAACCGCCATCGCATGATGCACGATATCGGCTTCCACGCAGCCACCGGAGACGTAGCCGGACACGTCGTCGTGGGTGATGAGCATCTGCGCGCCGATCCCGCGCGGCGCGCCGCCCTCCGCGTTGTACAACGTCGCCAACGCCGCCGGCCTGCCGCGGGCGCGCGCGGCCGCCATGGCGGGGCGCACATCGTCGACAAGGCCGAATTCCGGCCAATCGGCCCCGGCGATCGTCAGCGCGTCCGGCTGCGTCATGCCAGAAGGTCCTCGATCCTCACCGGGAGATCGCGCACGCGGATGCCGGTCGCATGATACACCGCGTTGGTGATGGCCGCGGCCGTGCCCACATTGGCAAGCTCGCCCAGTCCCTTCACACCCGCCGGGTTCACCTCGTGGTCCTCCTCGGGGATCATGATGACCTCGATCTCGCCGATGTCCGCATTCACGGGGATGAGGTATTCGGCGATGTTGTCGTTCACATAGCGCGCACGCTTGTGGTCGATCTCCGTCTCCTCGTGCAGCGCCGAGGAAATGCCCCAGATCATGCCGCCCATCAACTGGCTGTGCGCCGTACGGGTGTTCATGATGCGGCCGCCGGCGAAGGCTCCCACGGCACGCGAACAGCGCACCTCACGCGTGCGGACATTGACGCGCACCTCGACGAATTCCGCGCCCAGCGCATACATCAGCTTCTTGCCCTGCGAACCGCCAAGCAAGGTGGGCGTGCCCTTGTAGAGCTTGGCGATGGAATCCTCGCCCGCGCCTTCGGGGATGAACTCGGCGTATTCCTCGATCTGCGTCACGCCCAGCCTGCGGAACATGGCGGAAAGATCGGCGGCACGCCCATCATCCGCGACCGCGCGGCCTTCCTGCATGCGGATCTGTCCATTTGGCACGCCGGAGAGCTCGCCATCGGGCGCAGCGGCGGCCTCGAACAGCTTGGCGCGGATGGAATTGCACGCCTTCAGCACGGCCGAGCAGGTGCTGGCGGTGGTGTTGGAGCCGCCCGCCACCGGGGCGGCCGGCAATGTGCTGTCGCCCAATTCCACCGTGAGGCGCTCGAACGGAATGCCGAGCTCTTCGGCCGCCATCTGGCCGATCACGGTATAGGCCCCCGTGCCGAGATCGTGCGCGGCGGTCTGCACCAGCAGGCTGCCGTTCGAGCCGAGCCGCACACGCACGGCGGCCGAACCGACATGCGTCGGGTAGACGGCCGTGGCGCAACCCCAGCCGATCAGCCAGTCGCCATCGCGCATGGAGCGCGGCTCCGGATTGCGCTTCTCCCAGCCGAACGCCTTCGCCGCCTCGTCGTAGCAGGTCATCAGGGAGCGGCTGGAATATTCCTTGCCGAAGCTGTCGGTCATGGAATCGTTGACGCGGCGCAGCTCCACCGGGTCCATCTTCAGCTTCACCGCCAGTTCGTCGAGCGCGCTTTCCAGCGCATAGACGTAAGGCACCACGGGCGGCGAGCGCATGAAGCCCGGCGTGCCACGGTCGGCATGCACGATGTCCACTTTCGTGTGCACGGCGCCGAAATGGTAGAGGTGCGATGTCTCGTCCGTGCCCTTCACCGAATAGGCGTCCGGGCGCGACGTCACCTCCTGCCCCTCGTGCCAATAAGCCACGAGCTTGCCCTTCTCGTCGGCGCCGAGCTTCACATGATGCTTCGTCTCGGCGCGATAGGTCGAGACCGTGTAGCCCTGGTCGCGGGTGGCGACGAGCTTCACCGGCCGGTTCAGCCTGCGCGCGGCCAGCGCCACGAGGCCGGTGCGCGGCGTCATCTGCGCCTTGGCGCCAAACCCGCCGCCCACGAAGGCGCTGACGACATGAATGTCGTCGGCATTCATGTCGAGCCGTTCCGCCACGGCGTTCTTCAGCCCGTAGACGAACTGGCTGGGTTCGTGGATCGTCAGCTTGCCGCCGTCCCACACGCACGTCGTGGTGAACAGCTCGATCGGGTTGTGGTGCTGCGCCGGCATCAGATATTCGGCGTCCACGGTCACGGCGACATCCGCCA
This sequence comes from Terrihabitans aquatilis, assembly GCF_052542005.1. Taxonomy (NCBI): domain Bacteria; kingdom Pseudomonadati; phylum Pseudomonadota; class Alphaproteobacteria; order Hyphomicrobiales; genus Terrihabitans; species Terrihabitans aquatilis. The sequence continues at coordinate 940,497 of NZ_JBOCUO010000002.1, forward strand.
GGGCCTTTTCCGCGTCGCCGGTGCTCAGCCATTCCTTGGCCTTCGTCACCGCGCCGGCGATGATGCCGGCATCCTGCGCCTCCGCGCCGGGTGAATCGAAGGTCGCGGACGGCGCCTCTTCCTCATAGGAAATCTTCAGCCGAAAGGCGGCCTCGCGCGCGGCCTCATAGGTCTCGGCCACCACCATGGCCACGATCTGCTTGGCGTGCAGGATCTCGGGGCCGAAGCCCTGCATGGAGGTCGACGCTCCGCCGCCGCTCGCGCTGTATTTCGTCTGCACGAGGTCGTCGGTGTTCTTGTGCGTGAAGATCTCGAGCACGCCCGGCACGGCACGCGCATCGCTCTCGTCCAGTTCGGTGATCGTGCCCTTGGCGATGCCGCTCATCGCCAGATAGGCAAAGGCCGGGCGATCCACCTTCTGATCGGACGGATAGCGCGCGGCGCCGGTCACCTTGGCGCGTGCGTCGTAACGCACGATCGGTCGGCCCATATTCGCCTTCGGTTCGGGGGCGGCGGCGCTCATGCGGGAATCTCCATGCGGGCGGCATCGAGCAGAGCGCGCACCAGAGTGCGCTTGCCCAGATCGGCCTTGAAGGCATTGTGTTCGAAGGTACGGACGTCGCGGAAGGCAGCCTCGGCGGCGGCATTCGCGCCCGCCTCGTCCAGAATCTTTCCACGCAAAGCGGCCTCGGCCTCGCGGGCGCGCCACGGTTTCGTCGCCACGCCGCCAAGCGCAATGCGCGCCTCGCGCACGGTGCCGCCGTCGAGGTCGAGCGCCACAGCGGCCGAGGCTGTGGCGAAGGCATAGGATTGCCGGTCGCGTACCTTCAGGTAAAGCGAGCGACGCGTCCACGCGCCATTCGGCACCATGAAGCCGGTGATGAGTTCGCCCGGTTTCAGAACGGTCTCGATATGCGGGGTGTCGCCGGGTTCCCGGTGCAATTCCGCGAAGGGGATGGCGCGTGCCCCGCTTGGTCCCGCGATTTCCACTTGGGCGTCGAGGGCGATCAAGGCCTGCGCGAAATCCCCGGCATAGGTGGCGATGCAGGCGTCGCTCGTGCCCAGAATGGCGTGCGTCCGGTTGTGGCCGTCCAGCGCCGCGCAGCCCAAGCCCGGATTGCGTTTGTTGCACTGCGCAAACGTCACGTCGCGGAAATAGGCGCATCGCGTCCGCTGCAGCACATTGCCGCCGAGCGTCGCCATGTTGCGGATCTGCTGGCTGGCCGCGAGCTTCAGACTGTCGGCGATCACCGGGAAATCGCGCCGCACATTGTCGTCCTCCGCCGCCTGCGCCATGCGCACCGCGCCGGAAAGGCGAAGCCCCGCATCGCTCATGGCGATCTCGGCCGGCAATTGCTTCACGTTGACCAGCGTGCCGGGCCGCATCACGTCGAGCTTCATCAGGTCGAGAATGTTCGTTCCGCCGGCGATGAACTGCGTCGCCGCCTCGGTCGGCGGCTTGGCCTCGGTGCCGGCCGGGCGGGCGGCGAGAATGGCGGCTTCGGGCGCGTCCGCCCGCTGGTAGACGAACGGGCGCATCAGGCTTTCCCCATCTCGGTCTTGGCCTGCCTGATGGCGGCGACGATGTTCGGATACGCGGCGCAACGGCACAGATTGCCGCTCATATATTCCCGGATGTCGTCGTCGGTTTCGGCATGGCCCTCGTTCACGCAGGCCACCGCGGACATGATCTGTCCGGGCGTGCAATAGCCGCACTGGAAGGCATCGTGGTCCATGAAGGCCTGCTGCATCGGGTGCAGCGCGCCATTGGCCGCAAGCCCCTCGATCGTGGTGATCTCCGAGCCTTGCGCCATCACCGCCAGTGTCAGGCACGACAGCACGCGCGTACCGTCCACCATCACGGTGCAGGCGCCGCACTGGCCCTGGTCGCAGCCCTTCTTGGAGCCGGTCAGGCCCGCATGCTCGCGCAGGGCGTCGAGCAGCGTGGTCCGTCCGTCAATCTTCAGGGAATGATCGCGGCCGTTCACCTTCAGTGTCACGTCGACCGGTGCGCGGGGGTCGGCGTTCGCCGCCGGCGGCGGGGAGCCTTGCGCCGAAACGCGTGAAACGAGCGGCAGGGAGGCAGCGCCTGTCGCGGACGCCGTCAGGAAGTTGCGGCGGTTGAGGCCGCCGCCGCTGTGGGCATGATCGGTCAAGGTTCTTCCCCGGGGTTTCTACGGACCATCGCGGCCCAGCCAAGAAAAGAACGGTTCTAAGGAGCAAGGGTTTCAGCCGGTTCCGAACAAACAGAAGTGAACACGTAATCTCCCGTGCTTTCGACCTCGCGGATCCATGATCTATCCTGCGATGAGGAACGCCTCGCCGCGCTTTGCGTTGAGGCGAAGATCAGGTTTGAGCCGAGGGAGAAAACGCCGTGACCAAAGTCACTTACGAGATCGTCGAGCACAATGGCGGCTGGGCCTACAAGGTCGCCGACGTGTTTTCCGAGACCTTCGCCTCCCATGATGACGCGCTTGCCGCCGCCCAGAACGCCGCCGCCGAACAGGCGCTCGCAGGTGAAACCGACGGCATCGAATATCAGGACGAGAAGGGCCGTTGGCACCAGGAAGTCGCCGAGGGCGACGACCGTCCGGAGACAGAAGTGCGCGATAACTAAGTTTCGCAACAGCTCGCCCGCTTCATGGTGCGGGCGGGAACCACCGGCGTTCTCGTGCGTACCTTGAGTCCGGTCCGCACGAGTTCTGCGTTTCATGTCTGTCTCCAAAAACGATCTGTCCGAACGCTTCCAGCGCTTTCTCCGCGCGCCCGATTTCTCGTGCGTCGGCGCCAAGTCGGCGCTTGCGCGCGATCAGATGGAAATCATCCGCGCCCGTGACATGACATCGGGCTGGGACGATCTGCGGATCTATCCGGCTCTGTTCGAACTGGCCCAGCGCTACCGGGCCGAACCCAATCTGTTCCAGAGCCTCGTCGTCCTTTTCGAGGAGCCCCGCACCCTCTCCGAAGCCGAGTTCGAAGGGCATATGTGGCAGCGCCTGCAATCCCTGGCGGACAAGGACGCCTGGCGCGGTGTGCCGCACGATCCCGAAGTCGATTCCGACCCCGAAAGCCCGCATTTCTCGTTCAGCGTGGGCGGCGAGGCCTTCTTCATCGTGGGCCTGCACCCGAACGCCAGCCGCCCGGCCCGGCGCTTCGAAGCTCCGGCCATCGTCTTCAACATCCGCCGCCAGTTCGAAATGCTGCGCGAACAGGGAAAGTATGAGCGTCTGCGCGAAAGCATCCTCGAACGCGACCTCGCTTTGGCCGGCACGCCCAATCCCATGATCGCGCGTCATGGCGAGGCCTCGGCCGCCCGGCAATACAGCGGCCGTGCGGTGGCCAATGATTGGCAATGCCCGTTCCATCCCCCGTCGCGGAACCTCGCCGATGCGTCATGAAATCCCGCCGCGCTCCGGCACGGCGTTTCCGCTTCGCAAGGGTCAGCGGCTGAAAGTGATCGACCCGCAGGGCGAGCAGGTCGCCGACCTGCTGGCCTTCAATGCGCACGATCTCGGCGAGGTCATCTCGTCGGGCCGCACCCTCGATTACGCCAGTCGAATCTTCCTCACCACCGGCGATCCGCTTTATTCGAACCGCAGCAACATCATGTTGCGCATCCTCGAAGACCACGTCGGCCGCCATGATTTCCTGCTGACGCCGTGTTCGGCGGATACGTTTCGCATCATCTACGGCGACGAGCACCCGCATCGCGGCTGCTTCGGCAATCTGGCGGCTGCGCTGGCGCCCTTCGGCATCGGGCCGGACCAGATCCCCGTGGCCTTCAACGTCTTCATGAACGTCACGGTCGACGGCGCCTCCGGCGAGCTGAAGGTCGAGCCGCCGCTCAGCAAGGCCGGCGATCACGTGGTCTTCGAGGCCGAGATGGATCTCGTCATCGGCCTTACGGCCTGTTCGGCGCTCCAGTCCAACAATTACGCCTTCAAGCCCATCGAGTACGAAATCCTCGACTGAGCAGGCGAATCTGTGGACGCGGTCTCGCAGTGCGGGACTCCTGCGGCGGCCATGCTAAAAGGGCGCTCAACAAAAGGTCAGGCCCTCTCCGGAAATGCAGGTAGCGGTCGAACTGGGCGTTCAGCCGAACGGCGCGCCCGTTCCCATGGATCTCGAGGAATTGCTCGCCACGCGCCTTCTGGTGCAGGGCAATTCCGGCTCGGGCAAGTCCCATCTCCTGCGCCGTCTGCTCGAACAGAGCGCGGCCTGGGTGCAGCAGGTCGTCATCGATCCCGAGGGTGATTTCGTCACCCTGTCGGAGCGTTATGGCCATGTCGTCGTGGATGCCGATCGCGAGGAGAACGAACTCGAGGAGATCGCCCGCCGCATCCGCCAGCACCGCGTCTCCGCCGTCCTCAATCTCGAAGGTGTTGATGCCGAGGGCCAGATGCGCGCCGCCGGCATCTTCCTCAACGGCCTGTTCGATGCCGAGCGCGATCATTGGTATCCCGTCCTCGTCGTTGTCGATGAAGCCCAGCTGTTCGCCCCGGCGGCGGCCGGCGATGTGTCCGACGAGGCCCGCAAGCTCTCGCTCGGCGCCATGGCCAATCTCATGTCGCGCGGGCGAAAGCGCGGCCTCGCCGGCGTCATCGCCACCCAGCGCCTTGCCAAGCTGGCCAAGAATGTCGCGGCGGAAGCCTCCAACTTCCTGATGGGCCGCACCTTCCTCGACATCGACATGGCCCGCGCGGCCGACCTTCTGGGCATGGACCGGCGGGGCGCGGAATCGTTTCGCGATCTGCCGCGCGGCAGCTTCGTCGCACTCGGCCCGGCTTTGTCGCGCCGCCCGGTGACGGTCAAGATCGGCGGCGTCGAGACCGCCGCCCGCTCCACCAGCCCAAAGCTCATCCCGCTGGCCGAAACCAAGGTTGATATCGCCGACGTCATCTTCGCCCCGGTCACGCACGAGCGTCCGGCCAGCGCTCATGCCCGCCCCACGGCGACGGCGGATCTGCTGCGCCAGCTCGCCCAGGCGCGCCCCGCCGAGCCCGCGCCCGTCGAGAGCGACGAGCCCGAGATCGACCACGCCGCCCGTCATGCCGCCATCGAGGCGGTGCTGCAGGCCGTGCTGGAGACGCCGGAAGCCTCCTTTCGCCCGATCGCGGTGCTCTATCAGGATTTCGTGGTGCGCTGCCGCATCCAGAAAATCCCCGGCGCGCCGATGGAGCTGGCCGAATTCCGCCGCCGCCTCGCGGTGGCCCGCGCGGGCGTCACGGTCGAGGCCGCCGCCGGCACGGATTGGGACGCGGCGGTGGCTTTGTCCGCCCAGCTCTCGGAAGACCTTCAGGGCCTCTTTCTCGTCCTCGCCCGCGCGGCCATGGAGCGCGCGCCATGTCCGGGCGACCTGCAAATGGCGCGCATCTGCGGCAGCCGCTCGCCGGGTCGCGCCCGCCGTCTTCTCACCTATATGGAAGAGAAGGGCTTCGTGTCGGTGCGCACGGACCGGCGCGGCAATCGCGTTGTCGGCGTCCCGGACCTCGATTGGGAAACCGCGCCCGGACGTCCGGACGCACCGGATGATGGCGACGCCACGAATCTCGCGGCGGAATAGGTCGGAGAGAGAAGGCCATGGCGTTCAACAGCAGGAACCGGCCCGGCGGAGACGCCCGTCAGACGGCTGAGGCAGCGTTCAAGAAGGCGACGACAAAGCCGGCCGAGGGGCCGGTGGCGGCGCCCGCACTTCCGGGCGCTCGGGAAATGGTCTCCCTGCGGCTCGATCGCGACGTGCTGGAGCACTTCCAGCAGGATGGCCCGGGCTGGCAGGACCGCATCAACGCCGCATTGCGCAAGGCTGCCGACCTCGCCTGAATCGAGCCAGAGACGGCTACACGGGCTTATCCCGCCAACGCCGCTTTCGCCTGAATGGCCGGCACCGGCGCGAGGGGCGCGTTCATCCGGCCCAGCAGTACGGCGAGCTCCACCTGTCCGGCAACGTCGAGCTTGGCGTAGACCCGCTTGAGATGGACCCGCACCGTCGAGGGCTCGCTGTCGCAGATGCGGGCGATGGCCTCGGGCGATTGTGCGTCGGCGATCAGCGCCGCCACCCGCGCTTCCGTCGGCGTCAGCCCCATCATCCGCAAGGTGGATTCCTTCTGCCGCGCCGCGTTCTGGTCGGGCGCCATCACCAGAACGAGCGCTCCGGAACCCTCGCCTGATTTCCGCAGCGGGTCGATCTGGGCGGGGGCGGGCAGGGGCAGCGCCGACACGAACAAGGGATGCCGCTGTTTCGGACGCCGGAGCGGGATCACACAGCCGGGGCTCACCCCGGCCAGCGCTTCCGCGATCATGGCGTCGAGATTGGACTGGTCGTCGGGACGGCTCACCCGGATCCTGCCGCGTGTCAGCGCCAGCCCCGTCCCCAGCAGCGCCTTCAAGGGTGCGTTGCCGTAGGCGATCGCACCATCGCCATTGACGAGGGCAGCACCCACCCGCAGCCGGTCGAGCACGTCGTGCCAAATGCCTTCGGCATTCTGGCTGCCGTATCCGACAAGCCGGCTGGCATGTTCCAGATGGTCGCGCAGGATCATCAGGCACGTCGTGTCGGCATTGCTGACCCCGCCGGGCGTGGTGCGGCTGAACGACAGCGCCACGAAATGGCCGGGCGCGGCCTCGAACGTCACGCCGAAGCGCGGCTCAAGGCCAAAGGCACCACCGAAATTCTCGTGAAACGGCGTTGCCCGCTCCTCCGGCGTCAGCAGCCGTGCCTCGTCGAACACCGGGCTGGGTTGGATGGCCTGAAGGTCGTAAAGCCGGTCATGCGCCCACCAATGATCCTGATACGCCTGCGCCCGCTTTGCGCCTTTCGATGACGACATCGCGTTGCGCCGCTCGTCGGTCGCCAGGGGGCCGATCATGGCAGCCTCGGCGCCGAACAGGCCCGCCATCAGGTCGAGCGCATCCGGCCACAGCGCGGGAGTCTGGGCGGCTGTGTAAAGGGCAGCGATGCAGGGATGTAGGCGGTCGTCCACGGCATGGGGTCCAAGGTCAAAAGGTCCGCCATGTTAAAGGGCAACGAAGAATCATAATCAATCAAAAGTTGTATTATATTTTGGGTACCACCCAAGGGTGGGCCCGCGCCCGGGGCTTTCCCATCGCGGTCATTCGGCTTTTGCGACGCACGGCCTATATTCCCCCTCAGAATGCCCCTTTGGGGAAGGTGCCGCGGCGCGGCCAGGATCGGGAGTTTGCCGTGATTTCCACGATAACGGGTGTCTTTGCGCTTCTCATGGGCTTGGCATTGGGGGCGGGCGGCGCCTGGCTGATCGCTCTCGGCGGCAGCTGGTATTACGTCATCGCCGGCATCCTGATGGCGCTCACGGGCGTACAGCTGTTTCGCAGGCAGCGCTCGGCGCTCCTCGTCTATGCCGTCCTCGTCATCGGCACCCTGCTTTGGGCGCTCTATGAGGTCGGGTTCGACTGGTGGCAGCTCGCCCCGCGCGGCGGGATCATCATCCTGTTCGGCCTGTGGCTGCTCACACCGTGGGTCCGTGCCGGTTTCGGGCGGCAATCCGTCACCGATCCCACGCCGGATCGCTGGGCGCGCGGCACGCTGGCGGCCAGTGTCCTCATTGCGCTGGTCGTGGCCGGAGCATCCATGCTCAACGATCCCCACAGCGTCGAGGGCCGCCTTCCGCTGGCGGCGAATCTGGTGGCCACACCCACCTCCGTACCGGATGGCGAATGGCACCAATACGGCCGCACCAATTTCGGCCAGCGTTATTCACCTCTCGCCGAGATCACGCCCGACAATGTCAGCCAGCTGGAAACCGCCTGGACCTATCGCACGGGCGACATACGCGGCCCGCAGGACGTGCCCGAAACCACCTATCAGGTCACGCCGCTGAAGATCGGCGATCTTCTGTATCTCTGCACGCCGCACCACATTGCCATCGCGCTTGACGCCGCAACCGGCGAGGAGCGCTGGCGCTTCGATCCGAAGGTGCCGATGGAGAACCAGCGCCAGCATCAGACCTGCCGCGGCGTGTCCTATTACGCCGACGCCTCGGCACAGCCGGGCGCCAGCTGTGCCCAGCGCCTCTATCTGCCGACCTCGGACGCCCGCCTCATCGCGCTCGATGCGCTCAACGGCCAGGTCTGCCCGACCTTCGCCAATGAGGGCACGCTCGATCTGATGACGAACATGCCGTTCAAGCCGGACGGCTATTATTATTCCACCTCTCCGCCGGTCATCGCCAACGGGCTCGTCATCGTCGGCGGTGCGGTCAACGACAATTATTCCAACACCTCGCCCTCGGGCGTCATCCGCGCCTATGACGTCAACACCGGCGCTCTGGTCTGGAACTGGGATGCCGGCAATCCGGACCGCACGGCCCCGCTCGGACCCGATGAGACCTACACGGCCAATTCGCCGAATTCCTGGTCCATCTCCAGCGCCGACGAAGAACTCGGCCTCGTCTACATACCGCTCGGCAACCAGACGCCGGATCAGCTCGGCATGAACCGCTCGGAGAACGTGGAACGCTTCTCCTCGTCCATCGTCGCGCTCGACATCGCCACCGGCCAGTTGCGCTGGGTGCGCCAGACCGTGCACCACGATCTCTGGGACATGGATGTGCCGGCCCAGCCTGTCCTGATCGATCTCAACATGCCGGCCGGTCCGGTGCCTGCGCTCATCGGGCCCACCAAACAGGGCGACATCTACGTGCTGGACCGCCGCACCGGCGAGCCTATCATCCCCATAACCGAGGAGCCGGCCCCCGGCGGCGCCATCCCCGAAGATCATTCAGCACCGACGCAGCCCCTGTCGGCGCTCACCTTCAACCCGCCGAAGCTGACGGAGGCGTCCATGTGGGGCGCCACCATGTTCGACCAGCTGTCGTGCCGCATCCAGTTCCAGAGCCTCAATTATCTCGGCCGCTACACGCCGCCCTCCGTGAAGGGCACGCTCGTCTATCCCGGCAATTTCGGTGTCTTCAATTGGGGCAGCGTGGCGGTCGATCCGGTGCGCCAGGTCATGTTCGGCATGCCCACCTATCTCGCCTTCACGTCCCGCCTCGTGCCGCGCGATCAGGTGCCCCCTCCGGGCGATGATGAGAAGGGCAGCGAGCAGGGGCTCAACCGCAACGAAGGCTCACCCTACGGCGTCTATATGGGGCCGTTCCTGTCCGCCCTCGGCCTGCCATGCCAGGCCCCGCCCTGGGGTTATGTCGCGGGCGTGGACCTTCAATCGGGCGAGATCGCCTGGAAGCACAAGAACGGCACGGTGCGCGATGCATCGCCCGTCCCGCTTCCCATCAAGATGGGCGTGCCGGGCATCGGTGGTCCCATGATCACCGCCGGCGGCGTCGCATTCCTGGCGGCGGCCATCGACGATTATCTGCGCGCCTACGACCTCACCTCCGGCGAACAGCTCTGGCAGGCGCGGCTTCCGGCGGGAGGGCAGGCTACCCCCATGTCCTATTCCGTGGGTGAGGATCAATACATTGTGATTGTCGCCGGCGGTCACGGCTCTGTCGGAACCCGCGCCGGGGATTATGTGATTGCTTATCGCCTGAAAAAGGCTCATTGATACACAATGTCGCACTACTAAAGGAGCACGCCATGACCTGGACGACCCCCGCCATTACCGAAGCCCGCTGCGGCATGGAAGTCACCAGCTACGAATCCGCCGATATCGACACCATCGATTGAGGCTTTTCGTAGCGGCATGAAATCAACGCGGGCGCCGTGAAAGTTCTCGTTCTCGGCTCTGCGGCGGGTGGCGGTTTCCCTCAGTGGAACTGCCGCTGCCCGATCTGCCAACTGGCGTGGAGGGGCGACCCAAGGGTGGCCCCTCGCAGCCAGGCCGGCATTGCCGTCAGTGCGGACGGAGAGAATTGGGCGCTCATAAACGCGTCGCCCGATCTGCGTCAGCAGATCCTGCAAAATCCGGAATTGCGCCCTTCCGGTGACGTGCGCCACAGCCCCATCCGCTCCGTCGTCCTCACCAATGGCGATGTCGATGCGGTGGCCGGTCTGCTCACATTGCGCGAGCGCCAGAACCTGACCCTGTTCGCGACCCCGGCGAGCCTCGATATCCTGGCCGCCAACACAATTTTCGGCGTCCTGGATTCCGCCCTTGTCGAGCGCCGGTCCTTTGCGTTCGGTTCGCCCTTCGAGGCGGTGGTGGGCGTCACCGTCACGGCGTTTCCGGTTCCGGGCAAGGTCCCGCTCTATCAGGAGGGCGCAGATCTCGTCATCGGCGCGGAAACCGATAGTGTGGTCGGGCTGGATATCGTGGCAAACGGGCGCCGCCTCATCTTCATCGCCAATTGCGCCCATGTCACGGATGCGATCCGGACCCGGGCCGAAGGAGCCGATCTCCTGATGTTCGACGGAACCACCTTCACCGACGACGAGATGCCCCGCCTCGGCCTGTCGCACAAGACGGCGGCGCGCATGGGCCACGTCGCGATGGACGGCCCGGAAGGCTCGCTCGCGGCTCTTGCCGGAATCGATGTTGGCCGCAAGGTGTTCATCCACATCAACAACAGCAATCCTGCCCTCGTCGATGGATCGCCCGAGCGCGCGGCGGTCGAGCGGGCGGGCTGGTACGTCGCCCATGACGGCATGAGGATCGACCTGTGAACGCGATGACGCCGGACGAACTGGAACGGGCCCTGCGCGACATCGGCGCCGAGCGCTACCACAACCGGCATCCCTTCCATCATCGCCTGCATGGCGGCGAATGCACGAAGGCCGAGGTGCAGGCCTGGGCGCTCAACCGTTATTTCTACCAGTCCCAGATCCCCATCAAGGACGCGACCATCCTCGCGCGCATGCAGGATTCGGCGCTGCGTCGCGAATGGCGTCAGCGCATCATCGACCACGACGGAGACCGGGACGGTGAGGGCGGTATCGAGCGCTGGCTCGTGCTGACGGATTCGCTCGGCTTCGACCGCGCTTATGTCACCAGCACCGAGGGCATCCTGCCGGCTACGCGCTTTGCCGTAGAGGCCTATGTCCATTTCTGCGCGGAGAGGTCCCTGCTCGAAGCCATCGCCTCCTCCCTGACGGAGCTGTTCTCGCCGCAGGTCATCGGCGAGCGCGTCTCCGGCATGCTGGCTCATTACGATTTCGTGGACGAACGCACCCTGGCCTATTTCACCGCGCGGCCGCCGCAGGCCCAGCGGGATTCGGAATTCGCGCTTGCTTACGTCAAGGAGCACGCGACCACGCCCGATCTGCAGCGCCGGGTCATGAACGCGCTGATCTTCAAGACCGACGTGCTCTGGGCCCAGCTCGATGCGCTCTGGCATGCCTACGTCGAAGGCCGGCGCCCGCCCGGCGTCTGGGTGCCCGAGCCATGACCGCGCAGATCGCCGCCGACCTCCGCCCGCGTCTCGCACCCGGCGTTCGTCTGCGCCACGATAAGGTGCGCGACGTCTGGGTCCTGCTTGCGCCGGAAAGCGTGGTCGAGCCCAATGCTGTGGCCGTCGAGGTTATCCGCCGGCTGGATGGCCGCACCCTGGATGAGGTGGTGGACGATCTCGCGCAGGCTTTCACCGCCGAACGTGCGCTCATCGAGACGGATGTCCGGGCGCTCCTGGACGATATGTCGGGAAAGGGGCTGGTCGAACTGTGACAGCGCACGTCGTTCCACCCCCGGTCGGCATGCTCGCGGAGCTCACGCACCGCTGTCCCCTCGGCTGTCCCTATTGCTCCAACCCCATCGAGATGGAGCGCAAGGATCTCGAACTCGACACGGAGACCTGGAAGCGCCTGTTCTCGGAGGCGGCCGCTCTCGGCGTTCTCCACGTCCATTTGTCGGGCGGGGAGCCGATGGCGCGGCGCGACATCATCGATCTGGTGCGCCATTGCGCGGAGGAGGGACTCTACACCAACCTCATCACCTCCGGCATCGGTATGACCGAGGCGCGGCTCGGCGAACTGAAAGCCGCCGGCCTCGATCATGTTCAATTGTCTATACAAGGAGCCGATAGCGAAACGGCTGACCGCATCGCCGGATATCGCGGCGCCTTTGCCCGCAAACGCGAGGTTGCGTCCTGGGTAAACGCCGCCGGCCTGCCGCTGACGGTCAACGCCGTCATCCACCGCGCCAACGTCCATCGCGCCGCCGATATGGTGCGCCTCGCCATGGAACTGGGCGCCCGTCGCGTCGAGATCGCCCACACGCAATATTACGGCTGGGCGCTGAGGAACCGCGACGCCCTCATGCCCTCGAAGGAGGACGCCCGCGCCGCCGTGGCCGAGATCGAGCGGCTGAAGGTCGATCTCGCCGGCCGCATCGCCATCGACCACGTCATTCCGGATTATTACGCCAAATATCCCAAGGCGTGCATGGGCGGCTGGGCGCGCAAGACGTTCAATGTCACGCCGTCCGGCAAGGTGCTCCCCTGCCACGCGTCGGAGACCATACCCGGCCTCGAATTCTGGTCGGGCCGGGACCGCTCCCTTGGCGAGATCTGGACGCACTCGCCCGCATTCAACGCCTTCCGCGGCACCGACTGGATGCAGGAGCCGTGTCGCTCCTGCCCCCGTCAAAACGTCGATTTCGGCGGTTGCCGCTGTCAGGCTCTGGCTCTGGTGGGCGATGCGGCGGCCACCGATCCGGCCTGCACGTTGTCGCCGCACCATCACGTCATGGAAGATCTGACGCGTGAGATCGCGGCGCCGATGGGCGAGCCGGTTTACGAATACCGCCGCCTGGCCTGATCAGCCTTCCACGCCCTCGCGGATGAAGGGCTCGACCTTCCCCTTCAGCTTCATCGTCATCGGGTTGCCGAAACGATCGCGCGCCTTGCCGGCGGCCACCCGGATCCAGCCCTCGCTGACGCAATATTCCTCGACATTCGTCTTCTCGACGCCGTTGAAATGAATGCCCACGCCACGCGCGATCAGGTCCTCGTTGTAAAACTCGCTGGTCGGTTCGACGCAGAGGCGGTCGGGAAGGGTTTCGGTCGTCATCGGGCCTCCAATGGCTCCGTGGAGAAAAGGGTATGCTCCGCATCTCATAGGGCAGAGCCGCGCGCGCGGGAAGTCATGCTCTCGGCCGGTGATCGTGACGGTCTCATGAAGTCACATGCGGGTCACGTGAATTCGATAGGGCCGAAGGATTGCAAAACGATCCGGATTCCCGATGACGCATTCCCTGCGTGCCGCCAAAAGAACCACCAGCACCACCTTGCAGAACGCGGTCCACCGCAACAAGGCCATGTCCAAAGCGGGTGTTCTGGAGCGCATGTTCACGCTTGCCTTCCAAGGTCTGGTCTATCCCCAGATCTGGGAAGACCCGCTGGTCGATATGGAAGCTCTCGACGTCCGGCCGGACGACCACATCGTCGCCATCGCCTCGGGGAGTTGCAATGTGCTGTCCTACCTCACGGCCGGTCCCGCCCGCATCACGGCGGTGGACCTCAATGCGGCCCATGTCGCGCTCGGCCGCCTGAAGCTCGCGGCGCTGCGCACGCTGCCCGATCATGACACCTTCTTCCGCTTCTTCGGCACGTCCGAGGGCAAGGCCAATGTCGAAACCTTCGACCGCCTCATCGCGCCCGCGCTCGACGAGGTGTCCCGCGCCTATTGGAAAGCGCGCCGTCCCAACGGCCGCCGCCGCATCGACCAGTTCGCCGACAATTTCTACCGTCACGGCCTGCTCGGCCGCTTCATCGGCGCGGGTCACGCGCTGGCCCGCCTCTATGGCTGCGATCCGCGCGCGGTGCTCGATGCGCACGACCGCGAGGAGCAGCGCGTTCTGTTCGATCGCCACATCGCGCCATTGTTCGAAAAGCGCTCGCTGCGCTGGCTGATGCGCCAGCCCGCCTCACTGTACGGGCTCGGCATACCGCCGGCGCAGTTCCGCGCTCTGTGCGGAGACCAGCCGGACGGCATGGCGCAGGTGTTGCGCCAGCGCCTGGAGCGCCTGGCCTGCGGCTTCGATTTGCGCGGCAATTACTTCGCCTGGCAGGCCTTCGGCCGCCGCTACGAACCCGCGCCCGACGCCTCTCTGCCGCCCTATCTGCAAATGGCGAATTTCGAGACCGTGCGAGATCGTGCCGACCGCGTGGCCTATCGCCAGCAATCGGTCACCGAATTCCTGCGCACCAGCCCGGCCGAAAGCACCGATTGCGTCGTCCTGCTCGATGCTCAGGACTGGATGAACGAGACCGAGCTCACCGATCTGTGGCGCGAGATCACTCGAACGGCCAAGCCCGGCGCGCGTGTCATCTTCCGCACGGCGGCCGAGGAGGATTGTCTGCCGGGCCGTGTCGCGTCGGATTTCCTATCGCGCTGGACCTATCAGGCGGAAACGAGCCAACGCCTCAGCCGCGAGGACCGCTCCTCCATCTACGGCGCATTCCACCTCTACACTCTGGCGCCGCTGCCGTGAGCGACGCCGCGGCCCTGATGGACCGGATGTACCGCCACCAGCGGCACATCTACGACGCCAGCCGCAAATTCTACCTGCTCGGGCGCGACGGGCTGATCGCCGACCTTGCGCCGCCCGAGGGAGGCAGCGTGCTGGAAATCGGTTGCGGCACGGGGCGCAACCTCGTCCGCATCGCGCAAGCCTATCCCTCGGCACGCTGCCATGGCCTCGATGTGTCGGAGGCCATGCTCGCCACAGCCTCGGCGTCCATCGATCGCGTCGGTCTCTCCGGCCGCATCCGCCTGGCACAGGCCGACGCCACCGATTTCGACCCCAACGTGCTGTTCGGTATCGAGGGCTTCGATCGCATCGTCATCTCCTATGCCCTGTCGATGATCCCGCCCTGGCAGGCGGTGCTGGCCTCCGCGCTCGGCCATCTCGCCCCCGGCGGGCAATTGCACATCGTGGATTTCGGCCACCAGCAGGGCCTTCCGCCGTTCTTCCGTGCGCTTCTGAACCGCTGGCTCTCGCTGTTCCACGTCACGCCGCGCCAGAATCTGGAGGCGGAAATCACCGCCATCGCCCAGGCGCGCGGCGTCTCAGTTCGTTGCACCCACCCCTTCCGGGGCTATGCCGTCCGCGCGCAGCTCACGCGCCCGGCCTGATCGCGCCCGGCCTGCCTCCGAGACATAGGGAGGTCATGGAGCGGTGCTATCGGGCCGCGGGGCTTGGGTGAATACCGAAATAGCAGTCTGTCGCTGCACGGGTTCACATGCGTGAAAAGTGCGGGGGTTGTGCAGTGAAGGCTTGTTTCGGGTTGGCGACGTTGGTCGCATGTTCGTCGTTCGCCCATGGGGCTCTGGCCGCGGATCTGCCGCTCGCCGAGCCTGTAGACCATGTGAAGGTCTGCGAGACCTACGGCATTCGCTTCTTCGCCCTTCCCGGCACCAACACCTGCCTGAAGATTTCCGGCATCGTCCGGTCCGACCGCCGCTGGGAACAGGACAACAGCACCGCCGGAGAGGCGGCGAGCAATGTCTACACCGACACGCGCGCGCGGATGCAGATCGACGCCCGCTCCGAGACCGATTACGGCACGCTGCGCAGCTTCATGGAGATAGAGGGCCGCGCCGACAGCACGGCGGGCAATGGCAGCGCGCCGGACTATCCGAACGGTGCGCTCAGCACGGGTTATCGCGCGGCCTTCGTGCAATTCGCCGGCTTCACCGCCGGCAAGGTCAGCCAATCGCTCTTCGACTACGTCCCATACCGAACGATGAGCGATCTGTTTTCGACCGAACAGGTCAACACGCTGGCCTACACCGCCAGCGTAGCGGGCGGTTACGAATTCACCGTCGGCGTCGAGGACAAATATTTCCGCGCATCGCCGGGCACCTTTTCGGACGGCAGCGGGCGCGGACTCGATCAGACCTGGCCGAGCCTCTTCGCCACCGTCAGCGCCAAGGGCGCATGGGGCGATGCGAAAGTCTCGGCCGTCGTGCAGGACAATGAGGGCGATGTCGGGGTCGGTCCGGGCGGCGATGAGCTCGGCTGGGCGGCCCTGGCCGGCGTCAGCCTCAACCTTCCGTCGAAGATCAAGGGCAGCGCGGTTTGGTTCGAGGCCGGCTATTCCGAGGGCGCGGGTTCCTATGTCGGCGCCGAAGCTTTCAGCGGCACCTTTCGGAACTTCACGCTCGGCAATCTCAGCGACCAGAGCTTCGTCGACGGGCGCTTCGAGAATGCGAGCGTCCTCAGTCTGGGCACCGGCATCGGCTGGTACTGGACCGGGAAGCTGAATTCGAACCTGGCCCTGTTCTACACCGACGTCGACCGGCCCGATGGCGCGGCGGGCCGCGCCGGGGAGGATTTCCGCTACTTCTTCGCGGAGGCCAACACCTATTTCAACATCGTGCCCAACGCGGATCTGATCGTCGCCGCGCAATATGGCCATCTCGATCTGGATTCGCCGCTTGCGCCCAATATGGGCAAGGACGATCACCTCGCGGTTGTCACCCGTCTGGCGCGCACTTTCTGAGCTGGAAGAAAAGAAAAGGGAGCCGGCAATCCGCGGGCTCCCTTCTCTTTGAGGTCTGATCGGCTCTTCGCGGCCGGGCTAGTCGCCGGCTTCCGCCGCCGTCTTGTAGGGCCACGTCCAGTTCTGGATCTCCGGCATGTCCTCGCCGTGCTCGCGGATGTAGCGCTGATGCTCGTCCAGCTTGGCCTGGCAATGCTGCACGGCGGCTTCCGCGCGGTCGGCCAGCCCCGGCACGCGGTAGATCGCCTCGAGCGCGAGATGGTAGCGGTCGAGCTCGTTCATCACCACCATGTCGAACGGCGTCGTGGTCGTGCCTTCCTCGTGGAAGCCGCGCACATGCATGTTGGCATGGCCGGTGCGCTTATAGGTCAGGCGGTGAATGAGATAGGGATAGCCGTGATAGGCGAAGATCACCGGCCGGTCGGTGGTGAAGAGCGCATTGTATTCGGCATGCGGCAGGCCGTGCGGATGCTGTTCCCGGTCCTGCAGGCTCATTAGGTCCACCACGTTCACCACGCGGATTTTCAGGTCCGGAACGTGGGTTTTCAGCAGATCGACCGCGGCCAGCGTTTCCAGCGTCGGCACGTCGCCGGCGCAGGCCATCACCACGTCCGGCTCCTGGCCGTCTATCTCGCGGCCCGCCCAGTGCCAGATGCCGATGCCCTTCTCGCAATGGGCGATCGCCTGCTCCATCGTCAGGAATTGCGGGGCCGGCTGCTTGCCCGCCACGATCACGTTGATGCGGTGATAGGTCTTCAGCACATGGTCGGTGATGCACAGCAAGGTGTTCGCATCCGGCGGGAAGTACAGCCGCACCGTGTCGGCCTTCTTGTTGGCCAGGAAGTCGACGAAGCCAGGGTCCTGATGGCTGAAGCCGTTGTGGTCCTGCCGCCAGACATGTGAGGTCAGGAGGTAATTCAGCGACGCCAGCGGCGGACGCCAGTCGATGTGGCGCGTTACCTTCAGCCATTTGGCGTGCTGGTTCACCATCGAATCCACGATGTGGATGAAGGCCTCGTAGCACGAGAACAGTCCGTGGCGGCCGGTCAGCAGATAGCCTTCCAGCCAGCCCTGGCACAGATGCTCGCTGAGGATCTCGACCACCCGTCCGTCCTGCGCGAGGTGGACGTCGTAGGGCTCGATGCGCTCCATCCACACCCGCTCCGTCACCTCGAACGCGGCATCGAGGCGGTTGGAGGCCGTCTCGTCGGGTCCGAACAGGCGGAAGTTCCGAGCCTCCTCATTGAGCTTGATGACGTCGCGGATGTACTGGCCCATCACGCGCGTCGCTTCGGCGATGGACCCGCCGGGATGCGGCACGTCCACGGCGTAATGACGCGGATCGGGAAGTTCCAGATCGCGCCGGATCTTGCCGCCATTGGCGTGCGGATTGGCGCCCATCCGCAGCTCGCCCTCGGGCGCCAGCGCCGCGATCTCGGGCTTGAGGCGTCCGTCCGCATCGAACAATTCGCCCGGATTGTAGCTCTTCAGCCAATCTTCCAGCACGCGGCGGTGGTCGTCGTTTTCGCGCGCGGTGGCCACCGGCACCTGGTGGGAACGCCAGAAATCCTCGACCTTCTTGCCGTCCACCTCGGCCGGGCCGGTCCAGCCCTTCGGGCTGCGCAGCACGATCATCGGCCAGCGCGGACGTTCGTTGACATAGCCGTCCTCGCGCGCCCCGGCCTGGATCTCGCGGATGCGGTCGAACGCGATGTCGAGCGCGCCCGCCATCTCCTGATGCATGGGCTCGTGCTCGTGGCCTTCCACGAAGATGGGGTCGTAGCCATAGCCGACGAACAGGCTGCGCAGTTCATCGTCGCGCATGCGGCCCATCACGGTCGGGTTGGCGATCTTGTAGCCGTTGAGGTGCAGGATCGGCAGCACCGCCCCGTCGTGCACGGGGTTGAGGAATTTGTTGCAGTGCCAGGAGGCGGCCAGCGGCCCGGTCTCGGCCTCGCCGTCGCCCACCACGCAGGCGGCGATCAGATCGGGATTGTCGAACACCGCGCCGAACGCGTGCATCAGGGCGTAGCCCAGCTCGCCGCCCTCATGGATCGAGCCGGGCGTTTCCGGGGCCACATGGCTCGGAATGCCGCCGGGGAACGAGAATTGGCGGAACAGCCGGCGCATGCCGTCCACGTTCTCGGCGATCTCCGGATAGACCTCGCTGTAGGTGCCTTCGAGATAGGTGTTGGCCACCATGCCCGGCCCGCCATGGCCCGGCCCGCACACATAGAGCACGCTCACATCGCGCGCCTTGATGACGCGGTTGAGGTGCGCGTAGATGAAATTCAGCCCCGGCGTCGTGCCCCAATGGCCCAGAAGGCGCGGCTTCACGTGCTCCGGCTTTAGGGGCTCGCGCAGCAGCGGATTGTCCATCAGGTAGATCTGCCCCACCGACAGATAGTTCGCCGCCTGCCAGTACAGCTGCGTCAGCCGCAACTCCTCGGCATCGAGAACCTTCGTACGGGTCCGGGCATGATCGTCCATCGGGCGGTCTCCTGAAATATCGACTGTGAGCGAGCAGGTTACGGTCGGGCCATGACCAAAGTACGACCCATTCCCGTGAACGCAATGTTCGCGCCAGAGACCTTCCGTCACACATTCGTGCTTGTCATGTGATCTTTGCGCGCTGGCGCCTCGCATGCCAGACTCCCGGCCCACTTACCGCGTCCCGTCGTGAGGCCTGGCAAGCTCACGCCGGAATCCCCCGCGCCGCCCATAGCGGACCTCGTCCCGGAGATGTCATCATGACCACGCCCATCCGCCTGTTCGTTTCGGACGTCGATGGAACCCTGGTGCGTGGCGACAAATCCCTCTCCGACGTCACGGCCGCCGCCATTGCGCGCCTTCAGGGAGCGGGGCTCCCGGTCACGCTCATCAGCGCCCGCCCGCCGAGCGGCATTCGCGGCCTCGCGGAAACGCTCGGCATCGATCTGCCGCTGGCCGCCTTCAACGGCGGTACCCTCTTCCGTCGCGACGGCACCATCCTCGAACAGAATCACGTGCCGGTCGAAGTTTCCAAGGCAGTGCTGCGGCGGCTGGAAGCGGACGGCGTGACGCGCTGGATCTTCGCAGACGGAAAATGGTTCGCCAGCGAATTGGATGGCCCGCATTTCGACCGCGAACGCCTCGCCGCCGCCCTTGACCCGACCCTCATCGGGGACGTTTCCGAAATCCTTCCGCGCATCGACAAGATCGTGGGCGTCAGCGACGACGAGCCCCTGCTGGCCGGCCTCGAAGAGGATTTGCAGCGTGAGCTGCCGGACGCCACCATCGCCCGCTCGCAGCCCTATTACCTCGACATCACCCACAAGGTTGCGAACAAGGGCAACGGCCTGGCCTTCCTCGCCAACGCCATCGGCGTCGATCTCGCGAACACGGCGGTCGCCGGAGACATGCGCAACGATCTGCCCATGTTTGCCCGCGCCGGCCTGTCCATTGCCATGGGGCAGGCGCCGGACGAGGTGCTCCGCGCCGCAACCCATCGGACGGGGCCGAACGACGAGGACGGTCTGGCCGACGCCATCGACCGGCTGATCCTGCCATTCGTCGCCGCTCGGGCCTGAGGAGAGGGCCATGAGCGGCGATCTCCTGATGACCTTCAATGCCGGCTCGTCCACGCTGAAGCTCGGCCTGTTCGAGGTGAGGGAAGGGCAGGCGTCCCGCATCGGCAAGGGCATGATCGACCTGCGCAGCTCCCCGCTCGTCCTGCATCTGACGGAAGGGCCGCGCGTCGAGGACCTCACGCTGAAGGCCGCAATCACCGAAGACCTGCACGAAATGCTGGACGAGACGTTCGCGCTCTTGGCCGAGCATTTCCATATGGCGGGCGTGGCCGCCATCGGCCACCGCGTCGTCCATGGCGGCGATCTGTTCGATGGTCCCGTCCGCATCGACGATGCCGCCATCGCCAAAATCCGTGAGCTGGTCGATCTCGCCCCGCTTCACCAGCCGCAAAGCCTCCGGCTGATCGAGGCGGTGGGTCGGCTTCGTCCCGTTTTGGCACAAAGCGCATCCTTCGACACCGCCTTCCACCGCACCGCCAGCGATCTCGTGCGCCGCTTCGCTTTGCCCCGCGCCATGCACGAGCGCGGCATCAAGCGTTATGGCTTCCACGGCCTGTCCTACGCGTCCATCGCCGGCTCCCTGCGGAATCGGGCTTCGGACATCGCCGACGGCCGCGTGGTCGTCGCTCATCTCGGCAGCGGCGCCAGCCTGTGCGCCTTGCACGAGGGCCGCAGCCGTGACACCAGCATGAGCTTCACCCCGCTCGATGGCATCCCCATGGCCACACGTTGCGGTGCGCTCGATCCCGGCGTGCTGCTGCATCTCCTGGGGCAGGAAAAGCGCGATCTCGAAGCCGTCCAGCGCATGCTCTATCACGAGGCCGGACTGCTCGGCGTATCCGGTATCAGCGCCGACAGTCGCGTGCTTCTTGAAAGCGATCGGCCGGAAGCCGCCGAGGCGCTCGATCTCTTCACTTTCCGCATTTCGGGAGAGGTCGCGCGGTTGGCGAACACGCTCGGCGGCCTCGACGCCCTCGTCTTCACCGCCGGCATCGGCGAGCATCAGGCCCCGGTCCGCGCCGCCATCGCCCGCCGTCTGGCCTGGCTCGGGCTGGATCTCGACGAGGAACGCAATACCGGGAACGCGGCCGTGATCTCGGCCGACGGCAGCCGCGTGCGGGCCCTCGTCATCCCCACCGACGAGGAACAGGTCATCGCCGACGAGGCGGTCTCAGTCCTGTTCTAGTCCGGATTGCCGGCGCTGCTGGCGCGCCGCATTGATGGCCAAAAGCGTCTTGAACAACGGCGCGCAGGTGCCGCCGAGGATCGCGCCGCCGATCGTCCATCCCAGCGCGCCGCCGCCCAGCACCTCGTCGCCCACATACGCGGCGAGCATGCAGCCGATCAGCGCCAGAGCGCCTTTCCAGATAAAGCCCGATGTCGTCACGTCCTGCCCCCCGCCGAGCCGGGAGCATCGTCCGGAAACGAGCCTGGAGGCAAGCGGCCCCGCCACGTAAACGAACCGTCTCAGCTTGCGCGGCCAAAGATATGGGTATATGCCCGCATTATGAGCGAATGCTATTGCAACCTCCTGCGCGACGCCGCCCGCCGTCTCACCAACGCCTATGACGAGGCCTTGGCGCCGGTCGGCATCAACATCGCCCAGTTCCGGCTGCTGCGCCTTCTCGCACGCACCGGCCCGTCCGCATTGACGGAGCTTGGCCGCCAGGCCGATCTCGATCGCTCCACGATCGGCCGCAATGTGCGCGTGCTGGAAAAAATGGGCTTGGCGGGCCTCCATCGCGGCAAGGATGCGCGCGAGGCGCAGGTGGTGCTGACAGACGATGGCCGAGCCGTATTGGCTGCCGCATTGCCCTTGTGGGAGGGCGTGCAGAACCGCCTGGAAGGCAACATGACCCCTGCCGTCCGCGACGGCCTCCATTCCCTGATGACGGCCCTCTGACCGCGAGACGAACGATGACGATTCCCGCACATCCGGCATCTTCCCCGCTCGCGGCCGCCCTTGCCCGGCGCGGTGTGCATTACGGCTGGGTCGTCGCGGCCGTCACCTTTCTCACGATGTTGGTCACGGCCGGTGCGGTCGGCGCGCCCGGCGTCCTCATCGTGCCGCTTCAAGAGGAATTCGGCTGGGCCAACGCCGACATCTCGTCCGCGCTCGCGGTGCGGCTCGTCCTGTTCGGCCTCATGGGCCCGTTCGCCGCCGCCTTCATGAACCGCTTCGGCATCCGCCGGGTCGCCTCGGTGGCGCTCATCCTCATCGCCTCGGGCGTGCTCGGCTCGTTCTTCATGACGCGGCTTTGGCACCTCTTCCTGTTGTGGGGCGTGGTTGTCGGCTTCGGCACCGGCCTCACCGCCATGGTGCTCGGCGCCACCGTCGCCACCCGCTGGTTCGCCCAGCGTCGCGGCCTCGTCATGGGCGGTCTCACCGCCAGCACGGCCACGGGGCAGCTTGTCTTCCTGCCGGCATTGGCCTCGCTCACCGAAAGCGTGGGCTGGCGCAGCGCGCTGGTCGTTGTGCTTGCCATGCTGCTCGTCGCCGCAATCACTGTCCTTGCTCTGATGCGCGACCGCCCGGCCGATCTCGGCCTGCCGCGCTATGGCGATGATGTCGTCGATCCCGGTCCGCCCGCCCCGTCCAGCCTCGGCGCCATGCTGCTCTCGCCGCTGCGCACGCTGCGTGACGTGGCAGGCTCGCGCACCTTCTGGGTTCTGTTCGGCACATTCTTCGTCTGCGGCGCCAGCACCAATGGCCTGATCGGCACCCATTTCGTCGCGCTGTGCGGCGATTACGGCATCGTGCCCGTCGCGGCGGCGGGGGTGCTCGCGGCCATGGGCATGTTCGATCTCGTTGGCACGCTCGGCTCCGGCTGGCTGTCCGACCGTTACGACGCGCGCTGGCTGCTCGCCTGGTATTACGGCCTTCGGGGGCTGTCGCTGCTCTATCTGCCGTTCAGCGATTTCAGCTTCTACGGCCTGTCGCTGTTCGCAGTCTTCTATGGCCTCGACTGGATCGCCACCGTCCCGCCCACGGTGAAGATCGCGGCCGACCGTTTCGGAGACCGCGCCAATCTCGTCTTCGGCTGGGTGTTCGCCGGCCACCAGCTCGGCGCGGCGTTCGCCGCCTATGGCGCGGGCTTCACCCGCACCACGTTCGACACCTATCTCCCGGCCTTCTTCGCCGCCGGCATCCTCTGCATGCTGGCCTCGGCCTCGTTCGTCCTGCTCCGCAAGCGCCACATCTCGGCGCCGCTCGTGGAGCAGGCTGCCTAAGGCTGCGTCAGGTGATGACGTCCGGCGCCTCGCGGCCGGTGCGTGTCTTGATGTCCGCCAGTTCGCAGGCGGCGGCGATCACGTCCTTCAGCGCCTCCTGCGGATCGAGGTCATGCCTCGTCGCGTCCGGCTCGTAGGCCTCGAGGTAGACGCGCAGCGTCGCGCCCTCGGTGCCGGTGCCCGACAGGCGGAACACGGCCCGCGCCCCGTTCTCGAAATGCACGCGCACACCCTGATTGCGGCTCACTGAGCCGTCGGTCGGGTCGGCATAGGCGAAATCGTCGGCGCTGCGTACAGCAAGCCCGGCAAAGCTCTGCCCCGGCAGATCGGCGAGCCGTGCGCGCAGATCGGCCATCAGGGTATCGCCGGCCTCCTGCGCAATGCCCTCATAATCGTGGCGGGTGTAGTAATCGCGGCCATAGGTGCGCCAATGGTCGCGCAGGATGTCGGCCACGCTCTGGCCGCGTGCGGCGACGATGTCGAGCCACACGAGAACGGCCCAGAGCCCGTCCTTTTCCCGCACGTGGGACGAGCCGGTGCCCGCGCTCTCCTCGCCGCAGATCGTCACGCGGCCGGCGTCGAGGAGATTGCCGAAGAACTTCCATCCGGTCGGCGTCTCGAACATGCCGACGCCCAATTTCTCCGCCACCCGGTCGGCGGCGCGGCTGGTCGGCATCGAGCGGGCGATGCCGGCAATGCCGCCGGTATAGCCCTTGGCGAGGTGCAGGTTCGCGGCCAGCACGGCCAGGCTGTCGGAGGGGGAGACGGATAGATTGCGTCCCAGCACGATGTTGCGGTCGCCGTCGCCGTCGGACGCGGCCCCCATGTCCGGCGCGTCGGCCGAGAACATCAGGTCGAACAATTCCTTGGCATAGACCGGGTTCGGGTCGGGGTGGTGCCCGGCGAAGTCCGGCGAGGGCGTGCCGTTGACCACGGTGCCCGCCGGCGCGCCCAGCCGCTCCTCCAGGATGACCTTGGCATAAGGTCCGGTCACGGCGTGCATGGCGTCGAACCGCATGCGGAAGCCGGAGGCGAACAGGGCGCGGATGCGGTCGAAACCGACCAGGCTTTCCATCAGCTCCACGTAATCGGTGACGGGATCGATGATCTCGACCGCGAGGCCAGCCAAATTCGTCTCGCCGATCGTGCCCAGCGCCGGCGCATCTTCGGAAAGGATCCTGTAGGAATCGACCGCCTTGGTGCGGGCGAAGATCGCGTCCGTCACGTTTTCAGGAGCCGGGCCGCCGTTCGGCGTGTTGAATTTCAGGCCGAAATCGCCGTGCTCACCGCCGGGATTATGGCTGGCCGAGAGGACGAGCCCACCATCGGCTTTCCGCTTGCGGATGACGTTGGAAGCGGCCGGCGTCGAGAGCAGGCCGCCCTGGCCTACAATGGCACGCGCGGCTCCGTTGGCGGCCAGCATGCGCAGGATGATGCCGATCGCAGTGTCGTTGAAGAAGCGCCCGTCGCCGCCCACCACGATGGTGCGGCCCTTCACCCCGCCGATACCATCGATGATGGCCTGGACGTAATTTTCGAGAAAGCCGGGCCGCATGAACACGGAGGTCTTCTTGCGCAGTCCGGAAGTGCCGGGCTTCTGGCCCTCGATCGGGGCTGTCGTGATCGTCTCGATCGTCATGTTCGACCCTTCGTCAATGAACCATCCCGCGGGAGCACCGGCATCGAGGTCCGATTCGGACGGGAGCCGCCTCTAGAAACCCGCAGCCCCGCCGGATGGCAAGAGGCTCGGCATCCTGACCATTCCTCAGCACAGCTGGAAGGCCGAGACCGACGTCGCATCTGGGGCGAGATCAAAAAACAGAAGAAAAAAGTATATAAACAAAGACTGCTTGACCATCACGTAATTTGAGACAGAATAACGCTTCCTAACAGGAGCATGGCCTGTGCAGACATCCGCTGCCGAAATCATCGATCTCGCCGCTTATCGGGAAGCTCGTCGCCGCCGGCAGATGGGGCCGTCCGCCACGGCGCAGATGCCTGTTTTCGTCGCGCCGATGTTCGTTCCCATGGTCTGGATGCCGGTCTGGTTCTGTGCCCCGTTCGGGATGGTGGGCTCGCAGCATCAGGCGTGACCCGTGATGGAAACCCACGCGCTCGACGGCGTCGAGGATCCATCGGCTGAGCTCCCGCACATCGTCGGCCGCAATCTGCGGCGCTTGCGCACCCGGCGCGGACATTCTCTGGAGCGTCTCGCCAAGCTGTCAGGTGTCAGCCGCGCAATGCTGGGCCAGATCGAGACGGGCAAGAGCGCGCCCACCATCGGCCTGTTGTGGAAGGTGGCGACGGCGCTCGGCGTGCCCTTCGCCAACCTTCTGGTGGCCGAGGCCACCCATGGCACCTCGGTGCTGCGCCGCGAGGACGCCAAGATCCTCGCCTCGCGCGACGGCAAGTTCACCTCACGCGCGCTGTTTCCGTTCAACGAGGCGCGCAATGTCGAATTCTACAAGCTGAGGATCGCGGCTCATCATCGGGAGAACGCCGAGGCGCACGCCCCGGGCACGCGGGAAAATCTGATCGTGGAGGCGGGCACGCTCGAGATCCGCTGTGCCGACCATGCCCCGGTCGTCCTGTCGGAGGGGGACGCCATCCTGTTCGATGCCGACGTCCCGCACGCCTACCGGAACCTGGGGCCGACGGAGGCGGTGGTCTATCTCGTCATGACCTATGTGGAGCCGGTCGGCTGACATGAAAAAGCCGGCCGCGAGGCCGGCTTTTCTCCGCGACGAAGCGGGGATCAGGCGGCCGCCTTCTCCGGCATACACATCATCGTCATGCCGCAGCAATTCATCATCATCGGCATGCCCATCATGCCCATGTTCATCATCTGCTGGCAGCAGGCCATGAACATGTCCTTCATGGACTCGTCCATCGGCATCATTTCGCAGGTCATGCCGTTGGCGGTCATCGTGCAGGTCATCTTGCACATCATCATCGGCATCATGCCGTTCATGGGCATGCCGCCCATCATGTTCATCGGCATCATTCCGCCCATCATCATGTTCATGGGCATCATCGCCTGCATCGCATTGTTCATGATCGTGCTCCGGTCCTGGGTTTCCGTGAACGCGCCCCCGCGTTCGCTGAAGGGGGTGCTAGGCCCCTGAAACGGCCTGAACAATCGGGATCTGGGGCCCGGATTCACTTTCCTCCGCTGCATCGGAAGAGGCGTCGAAAGGATTGGACAGGCGGCTAGAATCGCGGCGGATCATCCGCTTTAGCAGCGAAGCGGGGCCGCGCCGACGTCACGAATCCGCCATGGTGCGGATCGCAACGGCCGCCGCCGAGGCCCGGTTCTCGACGCCGAGCTTGGTGAAGATCTGCTCCAGATGCTTGCTCACCGTGCGGTGGCTGAGATCGAGGATCTCGGCGATGTCCTTGTTGGCCTTCCCGCGCGCCAGCCACAGCAGAACCTCGGCCTCGCGGACGGTCAGAGACAGCCGCTCGCGCAGCACCGCTTCCGGCAGCGCCGTGCGCTCTTCGGCGATCCGCAGCAAGAGTTCGTCGGGCCCCGTCCGGGCCAGGAACGACACCTGAAGCCGTCTGTCGCCGCTCAGGACCGAGATCTGCGGCGCGCCGCCACCGCTGAGCGTGGCGATCCAGGCCTGAACCTCCCCGGGCATCGCCGGCGCGCCCGCCGCGAACGCCGGAAACAGCTCGCCGAGAAGCCGCCGCGCCTGTGGCGTCGCCCACACCACGTCGCCGCGTGCGTTCGTCGACAAGAGGAAGCGCCCGCTGGCGTCGAGGGCGATGCGTGCGCTCTGCGCGGCTCGGGCATTGGCGAGGTGGACGCGAATGCGCGCGATCAGCTGGTCGGGCACGATGGGCTTCACCACATAATCGACGCCCCCCGCGCCCAGTCCTCGCACCACGTCCTCGGTCTCGGTCAGGCCGGTCATGAAGATGATCGGCACGTGCGAGAGGCCCTCGCTGCGCTTGAGCCGCCGCGTCGTCTCGAAGCCGTCGATGCCCGGCATCACGGCGTCCATCAGGATGATGTCCGGCGTGATCTGTTCCACGAGCTTCAGCGCACTGTCGCCGTCGAGCGCCACCAGCACCGTCATGCCCGCTTCCTCCAGCGCGCTTGTCAGCATGCTGAGATTGTCGGGCGAATCCTCGACCACGAGGACGATGTCGCGAGGGTGCGGCGTCTCATTCACCGGTCAATGTCTCCAGTGCGGACATGTAGCGTTTGAGGTCGAAATTGCGGATGTGGTCGCCCAAATCGTCGGCCAGCGCGTGGTTGCCGGGCGATTCCTCGCGCAATTCCTGCAGCTTGGCCTCGATGCCGCGAATATAGCCGATCGTGCCCAGCCGCTTCAGCTCGTCGATGTGCCGCTGCGCCAGTGTGCGCGTTTCCGGGTTCGGTGCAACGGGCGGGGACTGTGCCCCTTCATAGATCCAGTCCAGCCGCAGCAGGTCGCGGATGCGCTCCAGCAGCTTTTCCATGTCCACCGGCTTGGGCAGAAGGTCGTCGTAGATCTCGCCGCCATGCCGGGCGCTGGGATCGGTCATGTTGGCCGACACCATCAGGATGCGTGCCTCGATATGCCCCGCCGCCCGCAGCGTTCCGGCAAGTTCGATCCCGCTCATACCCGGCATCGAGATGTCGAGCAGGAACAGGTCCGGCCGCACGTCGCGGGCCATTTTCAGGCACGTTGCGCCGTCCGGCGCCGTCAGCAGCACGAAACCCAGCGGCACCAGCACCTCGCGCATCAGATCGCGATGGTTGGGGTCGTCGTCCGTCACCAGAACGGTGACGCGCGGCCCCTGATAGCCGAGGATGCGTCTCTGCGGCGCGGTCACGGCCAGCGGTGTCTCGACCGAGGCCAGCAGCAGCCGCACCGTGAACACCGTGCCCAAACCCAGCGTGCTGCGCACCTGGATCGCGCCGCCCATGATCTCGGTCAGCAATTGCGTGATGGTCAGGCCCAGCCCGATGCCCGGCGTCATCTCGGCATCGAGCCCGAATCCGCGCTCGAACGGCGCGAAGATGCGCTCGAAATCACTGGCCGGGATGCCGGGTCCGCTGTCCTCGATCTGGAATTCCGCCACGCCGCTGCGCATCGTCAGCGTCAGGGCCACATGGCCGTGTTCGGTGAACTTGATGGCGTTCGACAGGAGGTTGATCAGCACCTGCCGAAGCCGCTTCTCGTCGGTCGAGACGAGCGCGGGCAGGCGCTCGGGCCGGCTGAAGCGGAAATCGAGCCCCTTGGCCCCCGCTTGCAGGCGGAACATCTCGACGATCTGTTCCAGGAATTCGGGCAGCCGCACCACGTCGCGGCTGAGCTGGAGGCGGCCGGATTCGATGCGCGAGATGTCGAGCAGCCCGTCGATCAGCCCGGAAAGATGCTCGGCCGAACGTCGTATCACCCGCACGCCGCTTTGCCGCGCGGCGGGAATGCGCTCGTCGCGCTCCATCAGCTGGGCATAGCCGAGTATGGCGTTGAGCGGCGTCCGCAATTCGTGGCCGATGCCCATCACATAGCGGCTCTTGGCCTGGTTCGCGGCCTCCGCCACGTCGCGCGCCTTCTGCAACTCCGCATCGGTTTCCTCATGCGCCTCGATCTCGCGCAGGAGGAGGCGGGTCTGCCCGTCGGATTCCTCCTCGGCCACGCGGCGGCTCTCATGCGCCAGCACGAACAGCCACGACACGATCCCCGCCACGATCACGAGGATGAAGAACACCACCCACATCGTATGGGCGATGATCGGCTTGTGGTCGGCGGCGTTGATCGTGGCCTGGAAGAAGACGAGCGCCAGCATGATGCCGATCGCGGCGGTGCTCAGCGCGAACACGCCGATGAAGCGTCCCACGCCCGAATTCAGCACCTGCGCCAGCCGGGGCGGCAGCAGCGCCTGCGTCAGGCTGCCGAACTGCGCCGAGAGGCGGCCGTGCGGCTTGCAGCCGTCGCGGCAGCGCGCGTCGAGCGAGCAGCACAGCGAGCAGATCGGGCCGGAATAGACCGGGCATCCCGCCATGTCCTGCGGCTCGAACGAATGTTCGCACACGCAGCACGGCACCAGCGCCGCGCCGGCCCAATCCTCCTTGGGCCGGCGGGCAAGGTAATAGCGCCCCCGCGTGGCCGCCGCGATCAGAGGGCTCGCGACCAACGACACCGCGAGCGCGATGAACGGCGCGAGCGCCTGTGCCACATCGCCGAACATTCCGCCGAACGCCGTCAACGCCAGCACGCAGGCCAGCAGCATCGACCCCAGGCCCACGGGGTTGATGTCGTAGAGGTGCGCCCGCTTGAACTCGATGCCCGGCGGGCTGAGGCCGAGCGGCTTGTTGACGACGAGGTCGGCCACCAGAGCGCCGATCCAGGCCACCGCCACGATGGAATAGAGCCCGAGCGTCTGCTCCAGCGCGCGGTAGATGCCGAGCTCCATCAGCATCAGCGCGATCGCCACGTTGAACACCAGCCACACCACGCGTCCGGGATGGCTGTGCGTCAGGCGCGAGAAGAAGTTCGACCAGGCGATCGAGCCGGCATAGGCGTTCGTCACGTTGATCTTGAGCTGCGAGATCACGACGAACGCGCCCGTCAGCAGCAGCGCCAGCCCCTCCCATGAGGTCACGTAGCCGAAGGCCACGAGATATACATCTGCGTCGGCTCGGCGGCGTCGCTGAAGTCGAGGCCGTGATGCACCGCCAGCACCGCCAGCAGCGAGCCGGCCATCAGCTTCACGAATCCCGGCACCACCCAGCCGGGCCCGCCGACGATGACCGACAGCCACCATTTGGCCCGGTTGCCCGTCCGTGCGCGCGGCACGAAGCGCAGCACGTCGGCCTGTTCGCCGAGCTGGGCCACCAGCGCCAGCACCACGCCGGCCGCCGAGCCGAACAGCACGAGGTTGAACGGCCCGCCGCCATCCGCCGGAAAGTCGAGCCAGGACGTGACCGCCTCCGGCGCCGACCAGAAGATCACCGCGAAGGGCAATATGTGCAGCACGATCCAGAACGGCTGCGTCCACAGCTGGAACCGTGTGATCCAGGTGATGCCGTGCGTGACGATGGGGATGATCACCACCGATGAGATGAGGTAGCCCAGCGGCAGCTCGATCCCCAGGCACATCTTCAGGGCCTGCGCCATGATGGCGGCCTCGATGGCGAACAGGATGAAGGTGAAGCTCGCATAGATCAGCGAGGTGATCGTCGAGCCGATATAGCCGAACCCCGCGCCCCGGGTCAGCAGGTCCACGTCCACGCCGTATTTGGCGGCGTAATAGGAAATCGGCAGGCCGATCAGGAAGATCAGCGCGCACACGAACGCCATGGCGGCGATGGCGTTCGTCGCGCCGTAGGTCAGGGTCAGCGTGCCGCCGATCGCCTCCAGCGCCAGAAACGAGATGGCGGCCAGCGCCGTGTGGCCCACCCGCACGGCCGACCATCGCCGCGCGCTCTCCGCCGTGAAGCGCAGCGCATAATCTTCGAGGGTCTGGTTCGCGACCCATTGGTTGTATTGCCGCCGCACGCGCACGATGCGTTGCGGGCCCGAAATGCCCATGCCCGCGGAAGATCCTTCTTCGTTCATCCCGGATGGAAGCAAGAACCGTTCCGCGCCAGACGCTTGAGCATTGTGTGTCGCAGCATGCCCGGCCCCCTCGGGCAAGTGGCATACGGCAATTGACGTATACCACGGGTTTTCATGTCCGCAGACACTGGCCTTCAACAGGGGCGGCGCGGGGCGCGTCCCTCAGCAAGGGGGTCATCGAACATGGCAGACGACAAGGGACAGGGGCTCGAATCCGCGCTTCGCCGCAAGCTGTTGATGGGCATGGCGGCGCTTCCGGCGGCGGCTTTGCTGCCGAAATTCGCCTATGCGCAGGCCCCGGCCACGGCTGCGGTCAACACCACGGGCCTTGCCGTCACCGACACCGAGGTCACGGTCGGCATCCTTCATTCCGTCACCGGCACCATGGCCATCTCCGAGACGGGTTCGGTGCAGGCCGAGAAGCTCGCCATCGAGCAGATCAACGCGGCGGGCGGCGTGCTCGGCCGCAAGATCAAGTACATCCAGGAAGACGGCGCCTCCGATTGGCCGACCTTTGCCGAAAAAGCGCGCAAGCTGCTCGTCAACGACAAGGTGGCCGCCGTCATGGGCTGCTGGACCTCGGCCTCACGCAAGGCGGTGCTGCCGGTGTTCGAGCAGTACAACGGCATGCTCTATTACCCGACCTTCTATGAAGGCCTGGAGCAGTCGAAGAACGTCATTTACACGGGCCAGGAAGCAACCCAGCAGATCCTCGCCGGCCTCGACTGGGTCAACAAGGAGAAGAGCGCCAAGAGCTTCTACCTGATCGGCTCGGATTACATCTGGCCGCGCACCTCCATGAAGATCGCGCGCAAGCACATCGAATCCAAGCTCGGCGGCTCGGTCTCGGGCGAGGAATACTTCCCGCTCGGCCACACCCAGTTCAACTCGGTCATCAACAAGATCAAGCTGCGCAAGCCCGACGTGATCTACGCCGCGGTCGTCGGCGGCTCCAACGTCGCCTTCTACAAGCAGCTCAAGGCAGCCGGCATCGACCTGTCCAAGCAGACCCTGCTCACCATCTCGGTCACGGAAGACGAGATCGACGGCATCGGCGGCGAGAACATCGCCAACGCCTATTCCTGCATGAAATACTTCCAGTCGCTCGACAATCCGAACAACAAGGAATTCGTCGAGGCCTTCCACAAGATGTGGGGCGAAAAGACCGTCATCGGCGACGTCACGCAGGCCGCCTATCTCGGCCCGTGGCTCTGGAAAATGACGGTCGAGAAGGCCGGCTCCTTCGACGTCGACAAGATCGCGGCGGCCTCGGGCGGCATCGAATTCGACAAGGCGCCGGAAGGTTACGTCAAGGTCCACGACAACCATCATCTGTGGTCCAAGACGCGCGTCGGCCAGGCCCAGTCCAACGGCCAGTTCAAGGTGGTCTACGAGACGGCCGACCTCATCGAGCCGAACCCCTTCCCTGAGGGATATCAATAAGTTGCAGCAAAGCGGGAGGCGCCATGGGCGCCTCCTGACAGGTTTTTGCGTGCTGGCGGCGCCGTGCGGGGCACGGAAGGGGGCGGGATCATGTTTTCCGAATATTCGCTGACGGAGTTGGGCTCCATCTTCGCCATGCAGGGCTTTGCCGGGCTCATATTGTTCTCGGTCTTCGTCCTGATGGCGCTTGGCCTTGCCATCATCTTCGGCCAGATGGGCGTCATCAACATGGCCCACGGCGAATTCATGATCCTGGGCGCCTACGTCACCTATTTCACTTCGCAATTCTTCCTGAACCACATGCCGGCTTTGTTCGGCGGCTATTTCTTCGTGGCCATGGCTTTGGCCTTCGTGGCCGCCGGGCTGCTCGGAATGTTCATCGAATGGGCGCTCATCCGACACCTCTACAAGCGCCCGCTCGACACGCTGCTCGCCACCTGGGGCCTCAGCCTCATCCTGCAGCAGCTCTACCGCACCTTCTTCGGTCCGCGTGAGGTCGGCGTCGAGCTGCCGCAATGGATGATGGGCTCGATCCCGCTCACCGACATGATCGAGGTCCAGATCAACGGTCTGTTCGTGATGGGCCTGACCACCGTCATCACCATCGTCGTCGCCGTGCTGATGTACCGCTCGCGCTGGGGCAAGCAGGTCCGCGCCGTGGTGCAGAACCGCGTGATGGCCGGCGCGGTCGGCATCAACACCGAGCGGGTCGATCGCCTCACCTTCGGTCTCGGCTGCGGCATTGCCGGCGTCGCGGGCTCCGCCTTCACCATGATCGGCTCCACCGGTCCCACCTCCGGCCAGCTTTACATCGTCGACACCTTCCTCGTCGTGGTGTTCGGCGGCGCCGGCAGCCTTATTGGCACGATCGCCTCGGCCTTCACCATCTCCCAGGCCCAGTCGACCATGGAATTCTTCCTGTCCGGCTCCATGGCCAAGGTTCTCACGCTGCTCGGCGTGGTCGGCATCCTGATGCTGCGCCCGCAGGGCCTGTTCACCCTCAAGGTCCGGCGCTGAGGAGGCCATGATGAACCACACCTCCTTCCTCACCCGTTCCGAACTGATCGGTGTCGCCATCCTGGCGGCGCTGATCCTGGTGATCCTGCCGCTCGGGGTCGACGCCTTCCGGCTCAACCTCATCGGCAAGTACCTGACCTACGCCTTCGTCGCCATCGGCCTCGTCATGTGCTGGGGCTATGGCGGCATCCTCAGCCTCGGCCAGGGCATCTTCTTCGGCCTGGGCGGCTATTGCATGGCCATGTACCTCAAGCTCGAAGCCTCGAGCGTCGAGAACACGAAGATCCAGTCCACGCCCGGCATTCCGGATTTCATGGACTGGAACCAGATCACCGCGCTGCCCTGGTTCTGGCAGCCGTTCCATTCGCTGCCGGCCACGCTCGTCCTCGTCATCGCGGTGCCGGTTCTGTTCGCCTTCATCCTCGGCTTCGCCATGTTCACCCGGCGCGTCGGCGGCACCTATTTCGCCATCATCACCCAGGCCATCGCCGCCATCCTCACCATCCTCATCGTCGGCCAGCAGGGCTATACGGGCGGCATCAACGGCATCACCGATCTGCGCACGCTGAACGGCTGGGACATCCGCACCGACGACGCCAAGACGATCCTGTATTTCGTCAATGCCGGCCTTCTGATCGCCTGCGTGCTGGCCCTCTATTTCGTGCGCCATTCCAAGCTCGGCCGCATCCTGCTGGCCATGCGCGACAAGGAAGACCGCGTCCGCTTCTCGGGCTACAGCGTCGCCGGGTTCAAGATCTTCGTGTTCTGTCTGGCGGCGGGCGTGTCGGCCATCGGCGGGGCCATGTTCGCGCTGCAGGTCGGCTTCATGTCGCCGAGCTTCGTGGGCATCGTGCCCAGCATCGAGATGGTCATCTACACGGCGGTGGGCGGGCGCCTCTCCATCCTGGGCGCCATCTACGGCACGCTGCTCGTCAACTGGGCCAAGACCGCCTTCTCCGAAAGCTTCCCCGAGCTCTGGCTGCTCGGTCTCGGCGGCCTGTTCATCGCCGTCGTGCTCGCCTTCCCCAACGGGCTGGCCGGCATTTACGCCACCCACATCGCGCCGCGCCTGAAGCGCACGGCCCGCCGCGCGTCCACCAATTCCTCCCTGCCGGCCGGGGTGCCGCAGGGCTCGCCCGCCGAATAAGAGGAGAGACGGTCATGAATGCTGCTGTCGCGCGCGGCCCGATCTCGGACCAGATGAACCCGGATTTCCTCCTCACGGTGGAAGGACTCACGGTTTCCTTCGATGGCTTCAAGGCCGTCAACGATCTCTCACTCTATGTCGACGAGCGCGAGATCCGGGTCATCGTCGGCCCCAACGGCGCCGGCAAGACCACGGTGCTCGACCTGATCTGCGGCAAGACGCGGGCCACCTCCGGCTCGATCAAGTTCCGCGGCCAGGAACTCACCAAGATGACGGAATCGAAGATCGTCCAGGCCGGCGTCGGTCGGAAATTCCAGACGCCGTCCATCTATGACGACCTCACCGTCTTCGAGAACCTGGAAATCTCCTATCCCAAGGGTCGATCGGTGTTCGGCGCGCTGATGTTCAAGCGCGACACGGCCGTGCGCGAGCGTGTGCAGGAGGTCGCCGAGATGATCTTCCTCGAAAACCTGCTCGACGAGCGCGCCGAATTCCTCAGCCACGGCCAGAAGCAATGGCTCGAGATCGGCATGCTGCTGATCCAGGACCCCGACCTCCTGATGCTCGACGAGCCGGTCGCCGGCATGAGCGTGTCCGAGCGCAAGAAGACCGCCGAGCTGCTCAACAGGATCATCGCCGACCGCTCCATCATCGTCATCGAGCACGACATGAAGTTCGTCGAGGACATCGCCCACAAGGTCACCGTGCTGCACCAGGGCAAGGTGCTGTCCGAGGGCTCGATGGAGCGCGTCAAGAACGACCCCAAGGTCGTCGAAGTCTATCTCGGTCATTGAGGGCGCGGACATGCTGAACGTACAGGATCTGCACGTCGCCTACGGCCAGAGCGAGGTGCTCCACGGCCTCTCCTTCGATGTGAAGCCCGGCGAGATCGTCGCCATCATGGGCCGCAACGGCATGGGCAAGACCACGCTTATGAAGAGCCTGATGGGCGTCGTGCCGACGAAGAGCGGCCACGTCAAAGTGGGCGAGGCCGACATCACGACCCTGAAGAGCTACGAGCGCGTCGGCCGTGGCATCGCCTATGTGCCGCAGGGCCGCATGATCTTCTCCACCATGACGGTGGAGGAGAACATCGAGACGGGCCTCACCGTTACCGGCGAGAGCCAGGTGCCGGAAGACATCTACGAGCTGTTCCCCGTTCTTCTGGAAATGAAGGGCCGGCGCGGCGGAAATCTGTCGGGCGGCCAGCAGCAGCAGCTTGCCATCGCCCGCGCGCTCGCCTCGAAGCCCAAGGTCCTGCTGCTGGATGAGCCGACCGAGGGCATCCAGCCCTCCATCATCCGCGAGATGGGCCGCACCCTGAAGCGCATCCGCGACGAGAAGGGCCTGTCCATCGTCGTCTCCGAGCAGGTCCTGAGCTTCGCGCTCGACATCGCCGACCGCGTCCTCGTCATCGAGAACGGCGAGATCGTGCGCGACGACACCCGCGCCGACGTGGATGAGAAGAAAGTGGCCAGCTACCTTTCCGTGTGATGGAATGTGCGCGCCACAAGGGGATTTCACAACCTGAGGGTTCAAGGGGAGAATCATGGCTGACACGCTGATCAAGGTCGACATCAACGGCTCCGCCTTCGACAACGACAAGATCCACAACCGCTGGCACCCGGATATTCCGATCGTGGAATGGGTGAGCCCCGGCGATGATTTCATCATCGAGACGGTCGACTGGACCGGCGGCCAGATTAAGAACAACGACGATGCCGCCGACGTGCGCGACGTCGATCTCACCCACGTCCATTTCCTGTCCGGCCCCGTCGGCATCAAGGGCGCCGAGCCGGGCGACCTTCTCATCGTCGAATTCCTCGACATCGGTGCCTTCCCCGACAGCCAATGGGGCTTCAACGGCTTCTTTTCGAAGAAGAACGGCGGCGGCTTCCTCACCGAGCATTTCCCCGAGGCGCAGAAGACGATCTGGGACTTCAAGGGCATGTTCACCGAAAGCCGGCACGTGCCCGGCGTGTCGTGGGCAGGCCTCATTCATCCCGGCCTGATCGGCTGCCTGCCCGATCACAAGATGCTCGAAACCTGGAACGCGCGCGAGCAGGCGCTCATCGACACCAATCCGGATCGCGTGCCGGCGCTCGGCCTGCCGCCGGAGCCCAGCAACGCCCATCTCGGCCGCCTCAAGGGCGAGGCGCGCGAGAAGGCGGCGGCCACCGGCGCACGCACCGTTCCTCCGCGCGAGCACGGCGGCAATTGCGACATCAAGGATCTGTCGCGCGGCGCGAAATGCTATTTCCCCGTCTATGTGGACGGCGGTGGCCTCTCGATGGGCGACCTGCATTTCAGCCAGGGCGACGGCGAGATCACCTTCTGCGGCGCCATCGAGATGGCCGGCTGGCTGCACCTCAAGGTCGACCTCATCAAGGGCGGCATGGCGAAGTACGGCATCAAGAACCCGGTCTTCAAGCCGTCGCCCATCAAGCCCGTCTACAACGATTACCTCATCTTCGAGGGCATCTCCGTCGACGAGGGCGGCACGCAGCATTACCTCGACGTTCACGTCGCCTACCGGCAGGCCTGCCTCAACGCCATCGAATATCTGAAGAAGTTCGGCTATTCGGGCGCCCAGGCCTATTCCATCCTCGGCACCGCGCCGGTGCAGGGCCACATTTCGGGCGTCGTCGACATCCCGAACGCCTGCGCCACGCTCTGGATTCCGAACGAGATCTTCAAGTTCGACATCATGCCCGGCGCCGACGGACCGAAGATCGAACTCGACGGCTCCGTTCAGGTGCCGCTCGCGCCGGATCTCTGATCATGCCGGTCTACGAATATCAGTGCCGGGAGTGCGGCCCCTTCGCCGCGCTCCGTCCCATGGCCGAATATGCCGACCCGCAGCCCTGTCCGGAATGCGCGGAAAGCGCACCCCGCGTCATGCTGACGGCGCCGGCCATGGCGGGCATGGACCCCGCACGCCGCAACGCGTTCGCCACCAACGAGCGCAGCCAGCACGCGCCGAAAAGCTCCAAGAGCCTCGGCCACGGCGCGGGCTGTTCCTGCTGCGGCTCGGGCAAGAAGAACCGCAAGACGCTCTATCGGCCCGACGGGTCGAAAAGCTTCCCCGCGGCGCGGCCGTGGATGATCAGCCATTGAAAAACACAGCGGCGCGGATTTCGATCCGCGCCGTTTCCTCAAGGACCAAGAGATGGCGCAGGTCTCCGAGCTTTACAGATATCCGGTGAAGGGCCTCTCGCCGGAACCGCTCGACCGGATGGAGATCAGCCGCGCCTCAGGCTTGCCGTTCGATCGGGAATATGCGCTGGCGCTCGGCACGACCCGCTTCGATTCCGAACATCCGGAACCGCTCGACAAGGGCTTCTTCCTGATGCTTCGCAACAACGAGCAGCTGGCTGCGCTGACGACGCGGTTCGATCCGGAAACCGGCGTGCTGGCCGTCTCACGAGGCGGCGAACCCCTCGTCTCGGCGGATCTTCGAACTCCGGATGGCCGTGCCGCGATCGAGGCCTTCATGGAGGATTATCTCGGCGCCGCCACCAAGGGGCGGCCACGTCTGGTGCAGAGCGCGGGCCACAAATTCACCGATGCCAGCGTGATGTCGCCGGTGATGATGCGGGCGATTTCCGTCATCAATCTTGCCTCGGTCCAGGCCCTGTCGAGCGCGCTTGGCCGGGAGCTGCATCCGCTCCGCTTCCGCGGCAACATCTACCTCGATGGGCTCAACCCGTGGGAAGAGCTCGGCTGGGTCGACCGCGAGATCGAGATCGGCGGAATGCGCTTTCGTGGCCTCGCCCGCACGCCGCGCTGCGGCGCCGTCAACGTCAACCCGGACACCGCAGAGCGCGACGAAAACCTGCCGAAGGCGCTGCAGAAGGGCTTCGGCCACACCGATCTCGGCATTTATCTCGAAGCGCTCGACGATGGCGAAGTGACGATCGGAGATTGCGTCGCAACGTCCGGCTGACGCGCCGCTATTTCTTGTTCTTCGCCAGCCAGTCCTTCATCTCGGCGATCTCCTTCTCCTGATCGTCGATCACCTTCTGCGCCAGCCGTTTCGTATCGGCGTTCTTGGCATGCTTCAGGGCCACTTTCGCCATGTCGATCGCGCCCTGATGGTGCGGGATCATGTGCTCGCGGTAATCGACATCGGCATCGCCCGTATAGGGAATGGCCATGCTTTTCATCATGGCCGTATCCGCCGCCTTGAAATCCCGCGTGGACGCGCTGTCTGTCTCGGACTGCGGCGTCTCCATCGCGGAATGGCTGCCATGGCCGCTATGGCCCGGCGTGGCGTCCTGGGCGGAAGCGACGCCCGTCAGTGCCAGCGCGAGGATCGCGGCGACGGGAACAAGGATTTTCGACAACGGACAACTCCTGACCTGTGATGTGTCGGCGATGATTGTTTCGCGATGCCTGCCGCCCGGCAAGTCCGGCACATTGCGGTGGTCAGGAGCACGCCGCGCAGGCGCGTGCCGCCCGCTCCCGCTCCATCATCACCCAAGACACGCAGAAAATCAGGAAACCGCCCGCCGCCAGCGCGGCCCCCACGAAGCCGGTCGATTCATAGCCATAGCCGTTCAGGATCGCGAGCCCGCCGAGCCACGCGCCGAGCCCGTTGGCGATGTTGAACGCCGAATGGTTCAGCGCTGCGGCCAGTGTCTGCGCATCCTCGGCCACGTCCATCAGCCGGGTCTGGAGCGCCGGGCCCACCGCCACCGTGCTGCCGGTCAGGAACAGGAAAAATCCCATCAGCATCGGGCTGGCGGAGAACCAGGAGAACAGCGCCTCCACCACGATCGCGAACAGGAGGATGCCACCAAGGGTTCGCATCAGCGAGCGGTCGGCGAGCCAGGCGCCGATCGTGTTGCCGGCCACCATCCCCGCGCCGAACACGGCCATGTAGATCGTCACATAGCTTGCCGGCAGGCCCGCCACGTCCGTCACGATCGGGGCGATGTAGGAGAACACCGAGAACAGGCCGCCGAATCCCACCGCGCCTGTCGCCACCGTCAGCCACACTTGGCTGCGCCGGAACGCGCCAAGTTCGCGCAAGGGGCTCGCTCCTGCCGCCGCCGGCTGAAAGGCGAGGAAGGCGCCGACAAGGATCACCGTCAATATGGCGATGACGCCCACGGCCGCGAACATCAGCCGCCAGCTCGCGATCTGCCCGGCAAAGGTGGCGATGGGCGTGCCCACGAGGGTCGCCACGGTGAGCCCCAGCATCACCCGTCCCACGGCCTGCGTCCGCCGCCCGGGCTCCACCATCGATGCGGCCACAAGCGCCGCCACGCCGAAGAATGCCCCGTGGGGCAGGCCGGTCAGGAAGCGCAGCAGCAGGAACGAATTGAAGCTCGGCGCCAGCGAACTGCACAGATTGCCCAGCGCGAACAAGGCCATCAGCCCGATCAGCATCGTCTTGCGCGGCAGCTTTGCGGCCAGAATGGCGATAATCGGCGCGCCGACCACCACACCGGCCGCATAGGCACTGATGGCATAGCCGGCTTCGGGCGTGCTCACCTCGAACTCGCTGGCGATGTCCGGCAGCAGGCCCATGATCGCGAATTCACCGGTGCCGATCGCGAACCCGCCCGTCGCCAGAGCCAGCAGGACCAGTCGAGCCTGGCGGGGCGAGGGCGAAGCCGTCTTCGGTCCGGCGTCGGACTGGCTCGGTTGAAGCATAGTATATCCCGGGATCGAGCGCCGCAACGCGCGTCAATTCGGGATATGACCGCTGGCCCCCCGCCCGTAAACACCGCATGGGGAAGGGGCACCCATGCACTTTTGCATGGGCTTGCGATCAGGCGGTGCGTTCGTCGGAGAACGCCTTTTCAACCAGCTTCAGCATCTCGTCTTCCACCTGCAGCAGCGGCCCGGGCGGGTTCAGCGCGCCCCGGCTCAGCAGGAACTCGCGGATCGCGAGGTTGATAACGGTCGATTTGGTCAGGGTAGGATCGCGTTGTTCGGCCATCCACTCGTTCAGCACATCGTCGATATCC
The DNA here is from genome assembly GCF_052542005.1 of Terrihabitans aquatilis. Classification (NCBI taxonomy): domain Bacteria; kingdom Pseudomonadati; phylum Pseudomonadota; class Alphaproteobacteria; order Hyphomicrobiales; genus Terrihabitans; species Terrihabitans aquatilis. Next base: position 980,814 of record NZ_JBOCUO010000002.1, read on the forward strand.
GTCGGGATAGAGACGAGTGCGGTCACAGTGTCGCTGATCTGCATCTCGGAAGGTCTCCCATGGAGTCCGGGAAGAATGCCGTGTCCCGCCTTGTGGTTCCTGCGGCGCGGTTGTGATGGGCGGAACCCTCACCGCGGCCGGGTGTTGGTCAGGGACCAAAAACGGAGAGGAAACGAGATGAGCAATCGTCCACCGCCGATCCCGCCGGAGAACCGGCCGCCCGTGCCGGGTGCGGGCTCGGACGCCGCACCGAAGGATACGTCGATCCGCGAGGATCATGCGGCCAGCAAGAATCCGGAAGAGCGCGGCGCCAACGCTAACATCAAGCAGAATACGACCAATCAGGGTCATCAGCAGGACCGCTGACATGCCGGATAAACACAAGGATGCCGAGCGCATCGGCGGTCCGGGCGCAAGCCACGAGAACCACGAGAAGCCGCCCTCGCCCTCGGGTCCCGGCTCGCCGACGCGGCCGGACCGCACGTCGCAGCAAAGTAAAGTGTCCGGTGGCGGTGGCGAGGCCGACAGCCACCACACTCACGATCCGACCCGAAAGGGCGGAGAACAATAAAGAGACGCAGGCTCGCCGCGCGTCGCGGCGGGCCTCAGGCCTCGAATTCCTGCCGCACCTTTTCGTGCACGAACTGGAAGGCCGCCTGCGCCGCGCGGTCGGCCTCGTCTTCCTGGTCCGGCGTCAGCGGGATCGCATCGAACGCCGCCGAGAACCGCCGCCAGTTGAGGCCGCGTCCCTCCGGATGGGGCGCCAGATGCCGTGCGCCGAACTCTTCCGTGAGATCGAGCTTTGCCGCCGCCTTCAGCAGGAAGGCCGCGCCCAGATTTGAGCCTTCCGTCACATAGAGCCAGCCCATCGCCTCGGCCTTGCTCATGGCAGGGGCCGCTTCCGGTGCCGGCACCTCGACACCGAGGTCGTCCATGTCCTGCCTCACGTCATCCAGCCGCGCCCGGTCGGCAAGGCCCGGAATGAGGCCGTTCAGCTCCGCGTTCCAGTAAGCACCCTCGACACGCTCATGGAGCGCCAGCTGCATGCGCAGGAAGCGTGCATAGCTTTCCCGGCTGGCAAAGGGGTTGTGCTCCATGATGCGCTTGTCGAGGCGGTCGTGCACCGCGTTCGTGGCGGATTTCAGCCGCTTCAGCCGGCTTTCGCCGGACCGGGTCGGAGCTTCATCGAGAAGGGTCATCGTCGTGTTCCAGAAAGGCGCGCAGACCGCGCAAAGGCATCAGAAATGGGCGGTCATGGTGGCGCGGATGGTGCGGCCCGGCGAAGGCATCCAGCCGTCCAGCGCATCGACGTAATAGCGGTCGAACAAATTCTCCGCCTTCACGTCCACGGTCACCTCGTCGTTGATCTTGTAGCTCGCGAAGGCGTCGACCACGGTGTAGGGCAGCCAGTAGGCCGTGCGCTGGCGGTCGCTCTGCTTGAGCGGGGCCAGTCGCTCGCCATTGTGGATGATGCGCGTGCCGAACTGCAGCTTCTCGTCGAACAACCGCATGCCAAGCGTCAGGCTGGCGGCGATTTCCGGCGGCAGATGGTTCACCGCATAATCGGAGTCCTGCGTATTGCCCTCGCACGAGCCCGAGGTGCGGCAGAATTCGAAGTCCGTGTAATAGGTCAACGCCCATTGCGAGAAGAACATTCCGGTGTCGTAGGAGCCGGAAAGCTCGATGCCGGAGAAGGCGGCGCGGTCGAGGTTCTCGAACGTAAACGCCCAGCGGGGTTCGCCCGGTTCCCAGGGGCCTGAGAACGACCGCCGGGAGATGTAGTCCTCATAATTGTTGTCGAAATAGGCCAGTTTCACGCGCGCTTTGTCCTGCGCGAATAACAAGCCGTCGGCCTTGCCGTTGATGCCGAATTCCCAGTTTTTCGCGAGTTCCGGATCGAGGCCCGGATTTGCCAGTACGTTGCCGTCGCTGAACATGGTTTCGCGCAATGTCGGTGGGCGTACGCCTTCCGAATACGCTGCGAAGAATTGCAGGCCTTGGATGGGAGTTACGGTCACGCTGGCGCTGGGGTTTAGGCGAGCGCCATCGTGCTCGTCCCGGCCGGCCCGGGCCATCGGGCTTTCGTCCTTCAGCTGATAGGTGTCGTAGCGCAGGCCCGCGTCGAATTTCAGCCAGTCGGTGACTTCCCACGTGCCGTTGGAGAACACGCTGCCGACCTCGCGCGTGCCGACGCTGGGCTGCATCTCCACCGCGCCGCCCTGCCTCGGGAAGCACGTGTCGCGAACGAAGGTGGCGCTGCAATAGGCGTGTCCGTTCGCGTCCTCGAGAAGATACGACGCGCCGTAATCGACGCTGAAATCCCCGAAGCCGGTCGCGATCCGGCTCGTATTGGTGACGTCGCCGCCATAGGTCCAGGTCTCGGAATAGCGCGGGTTGTCCGCCAGTTCGTAGCCGGGATAATCGAGCCGGGGGCCGCCGGTCACCGAACGGGTCGTTCCCCGCACGTCGCTGGCCCAGATGTTGGCGCGCAGGTCGAACAGATCGTCCCCGGGGTTCCAGCGATAGCGGGCGGTGTAGGTGTCGGTGATGATGTTCGCCAGCTTCACCTGACGCCAGCCGTCGGCCTGCTGGAAGAACATCGAGCCCATGGATTCGCCGAACTCGCTCTCGTAGTGCACGTAGCCCAGTTGCAGGCTGTGATCGTCCGCCCAGCGCAGCGTGCCCTTTGCCAGAAAGGACAGGGTGTCCTCCGAGCTGTTGAACACCTCTTCTCCGGGGCCGGTGAAGGACAGCGGATAATCCGGGCGATACCCGAAGGCATACGTGCTGTCGCCGTGCTTGCCGGCGAAGTAATTGCCGTTCGTGCGCTTGGCGGCGGCGAATACGAAGTCGTAATTCTCCTTCACGGTCGCTGCGGCTGCGCTGATCGAGCCGTTCGTGAAGTCGAAATCGCTGCCGTCCGTGCGCGGATCGAAGGTCAGCGGATTGGCCGTCGACACGGCATTGTCGTTCGTGCTGGCGCGCAGCCGCACGCCGTATTCGTTGCCGTCCTTGACGATGTCGTTCGCGTTCAGCGTCCGGATCGCCACCACGCCGCCGGTCGATCCCGCGCCCTCCGCGCCACCCGTCGGGCCCTTGGAGATACCCACGCCGCCGATCATGTCGGGGTCGACGTAGACGCGCTCGTCCACGCCGATATAGCCGCGCCACGTCGTCGAGGTCTGCTGGGTGCCGTCGATCGCCACCTTGACGCGGTTCTGCCCCTGCATGCCGCGGATGTTGACGTCGAGGGCCGAACCGTTGCGGTTGCCGGCGGCGATGACGCCGGGCGTCGACTTGAAGATATCGCCCGAGGATTGCCCGGAATTCTGCTGCACCTGCTCCATCGTGATGTAGCTCTTGGAGCCGGCCATCTCGTAGGGCGCGTCCGCCGAATCCGGAATGCCGCCGCTCGAGGGCGCACCGCCGCCGCCGCCGACCTCGATGGTCTCCAGCTGGATCATGCCGTCGTCGACCGCGCCGGTCGTCGCAGGTCCGTTATCGACGGCGGGGCCGCCGAGGCTCACCGAATTGGGGCCTACGAACCGATAGGCGATGCCGGTGCCCTGCAGCAGGATCGCAACCGCCTGGCGCGCCGAATAGGTGCCGCGCAGCGGGCGCGACGTCAGGCCCTGGGCGGTGTTGCCGCTGTAGAGCACCTGCAGGCCGGTGCGGGCCGAAAGGTCGGCCAGGGCGCGGGGCAGGGGTTTGGCGGGAATGTCGAGCGTCACCGCCGTGCCGGCTCCCTGCGCCCGTGCCTCCGGCGCTGCCGCCTGCACCGCAATCAACGCCACGCCGGCCAGCACGGCCGTGCGCATGCGGCTCACGCCGCCTTTCCCGCGAAGTATCGTCATGATCCCCAACCCACTCAACACCGCCCGCAAGGCCTCTTGCGGGCCTTCTGCGGGATCTCGTTGGGTAGGACGAAACGGGTCGGGGGTGTCCCCCAGTCCCCAAGTGAAAAAATTTCGGTCAGCGCAAAATCGTCAGCGCCCCGCCGAGCCTCAGAGCGGAGACGCCGAGCGTTGCCTCGATGTTGGCGATCGCCTGATCGGGATCGCGGCTGTCGAACACGCCCGTCACCGGCTGCGCGCGCAGGCGCTCGCCCAGCACCATTATGCGGCCCCTCTGGTAGCGGTTGAGTTCCTCCACCACGTCGGCCAGCCTTGTCTGGAAGAACACGATCTGGCCGCGCTGCCAGGCCGTGGCGCTCTCGGCGTCGAACGCGCGTGGCATCCCCACGCGGTCGGGGCGCACCTCCGCTTCCTGCCCGGCCGCCAGCGCCACCGAATTGCCGGGGCTCTCCAGGGGAGACAGGCGCACGCGCCCTTCCACCAGGCTCACCCGGGTCTCGTCGCCGGTTTCACGCAGGTTGAAGGCCGTGCCCGTCACCCGGGTTTCGCCATGGTCGGTCACGACGACGAACGGGCGTGCCGGGTCATGGGCCACCTCGAAGAAAGCCTCGCCCCGGAACAGGCGCACGCGGCGCTGGCGCGGCTCGAGCTCCACGGCCAGGGCGCTGTCGGTGTTGAGGCGGATGACGGAGCCATCGGCCAGCTCGACGATGCGCCGGGCACCCGGCGCCGTGACATAATCAGAACGCAGATCGTCGAGACCGCCGCGCCGCACCCATTCGCCCCCGCCGGCCAGCATCAGGGCGCACAGCCCGGCCGCCAGTGTGCGCGCGGCGCGCTTGCGGCCGCGTCCGCGCTTGGCGCCGCGCACCAGCGCCTCGATGGCGGCGTCGTCGCGTGGTCCGGACGGCGTGTTTGCGGATGCGCCGGTCCAGACCCGTTCGGCCTGGTCGTAGGCTGCGAGGTGGCGGTCGTCGCGCGCTAGCCAATCGTGAAACGCCGCGCGCGTGCGGTCGTCCAGCGTCGGGTCGTCCAGCCTGGCCAGCCACAGCGCCGCCTCCCTGAACAGGGGCTCCGGAATGGACGGGGATGCGCGCTCGCTGGCCATGTCGAGAGGCCTAGAAGGTGCGGCCGGCGGCGGCAAGCTCCCGCCGAAGCTCGACTAGCGCCCGGCCGATGTGCTTCTCCACCGTCTTCTCGGAGAGGTCGAGCTTCGCCGCGATCTCGCGCATGGTCAGTCCGTGCTCGCGCGACAGCAGGAACACCGCGCGGCAGCGCGGCGGCAGCCGGTCCACGGCCGTCCGCAGCAGGGCCAGTTCCTGGCGTCCCTGCAGCACGGCGTCGGGTAGCGGCGCCGCATCCGGTTCGTCTCCGGTCAGGCCCTCGGCCATACGGGCCGTGCGCACCCGTTCGCGCCGCAAATGGTCGATGGCGAGATTGGTGGCGGCCCGCGCCAGATAATGCCGGGGATTGTCGATCCGGCGGGCGGGGCCGCCCAGCAGGTTCACGAACACGTCCTGCACCAGATCCTCGGCGGCGGTGCGGCAGCGGACGACACGCGCGATCAGCCGCAGCAGCCTGAGGTGCTCCGTCGAGAAAAGATCCGCGATATGCGCCGTCATTCCGGTCATGAACGTCCGAACATCGGGCCCCCGAATGGAGCGCCCGCTGCCTCAGGTTCTAGGAAAAACCATTTTCACATGCAATAACAGTAATTTAGATCCCTTCTAGACAAGCGCATGACGATCGGCGCTGTGGTCGTGAAGCCACAGCAAATGGGGGATAAATCCGCGCGGCGCTTGCGGCTTCCATCTGCCCGCGCCAGCGATAGAACCATCAATGGCTGGTTTCCGCCGGGCTGGGTTGGGGCACGCAATGTCGTATTTTCCGAAATGGCCGCTCGCGCGCGGCGTGGTGGTCGCGCCGGACGAACGTCTCCCCTGGGATCAGACGGGGATGATGGGCATCCAGCATCTCGTCGCCATGTCTGGGTCCACCATTCTCGGCCCGCTGCTGATGGGCTTCGATCCCAACCTCGCCATCCTGTTCTCGGGCATCGGCACGCTCATCTTCTTCGTCGCGGTGGGCGGGCGCCTGCCCAGCTATCTCGGCTCGTCCTTTTCCTTCATCGCGGTGGTCATCGCCGTCAGCGGCTATGCGGGCACGGGCCCGAACCTCAATACGGGCGCGGCGCTCGGCGGCATCATCGCGGCCGGCGCGCTCTACCTCGTCATCGGCCTCATCGCCATGGCGGCCGGCACCGGCTGGATCGAGCGGCTGATGCCGCCGGCCGTCACCGGCGCCATCGGGGCGGCCATCGGGCTCAATCTCGCGCCCATCGCGGTCAAAGGCGTGCAGGGCACGCCCGCGCACACCATGGTCAGCATGTTCACGCTGCTCGCCACCGCGCTCATCGCCGTCTACGCGCCGGTGAAGTTGCGCCGCCTGTCCATCCTGCTCGGCATCGCCGCCGCTTACGCGCTCTACCTCGCGCTGGCCAATGGCGGCGGCATTCTCCCGGCGGTGAATTTCACCGAGCTCGCGGCAGCCCCGTGGGTCGGCGTGCCGGCGTTCCAGGCGCCCAGTTTCGAGGCGGGCGCCATGCTTCTCATCGCGCCGGTCGCCTTCGTGCTGGTCGCGGAGAACCTCGGGCACATCAAGGCCATCGGCGCCATGACGGGCCGCAATCTCGACCCCTATCTGGCGCGCGGCTTCATCGGCGATGGCATCGCCACCATGGTTTCGGGCGCGGGCGGCGGCACAGGTGTTACCACCTATGCCGAGAACATGGGCGTCATGGCCGTCACCCGGGTCTATTCCACGCTTATCTTCGTAGTCGCGGCGGTGGTCGCCATCGCGCTCGGCTTCTCGCCCAAGTTCGGCGCCCTGCTGCGCACCATTCCGCCGCCGGTGCTCGGCGGCCTCGCGGTTCTGGTCTTCGGCCTCATCGCCGCCGCCATGGTGCGGCTGTGGGTGGAAAACCGTGTGGATTTCTCCGATCCGCGCAACCTCATTCCCGTGGGCGTCGCGCTGGTCTTCGGCGCGGGCGATTTCACGGTCTCGTTCGGCGGCTTCCCGGTGGCCGGCATCGGCACGGCCACGATCGCGGCCATCGTGCTCACCCAGATCCTCGGCCGTGGCCGTTCGGGCCGCGACCTGCCGGAGGACGAAGCGGCCGCCCGTCCCTGAGGCGGCCCGTTCCAGTCCGGCTTACTGGGCCGAGGGCGTCACTCGCCATACGATGCCGCCGACATCGTCGGCCACCAGCAGAGCGCCGCTCCGGTCGATGTCCACACCAACCGGGCGGCCGAACGCCTCGTCGTTCTTCTCGTCCACGAACCCGGTCAGGATATCGCGCGGCTGGCCGCTGGGCAGGCCGTTCTCGAACGGCACGAAGATCACTTTGTAGCCGCTGCGCGGCTTGCGGTTCCACGAGCCGTGCTGGCCGACGAACGCGCCGTTGGCGTATTCGGCGGGGAACAGGCTGCCGGTGTAGAACGCCAGGCCCAGCGAGGCGGTGTGCGCGCCCAGTGCGTAATCGGGCACGATGGCCTTTGCCACCAGATCCGGGTTCGGCGGCTGCACGCGCTCGTCCACGTTCTGGCCGAACCAGGAATAGGGCCAGCCATAGAAGCCGCCGTCCTTCACACGCGTCATGTAATCGGGCACGAGGTCGCTGCCGATCTCGTCGCGCTCGTTGACGGCCACCCAGATGTCGCCCGTCTGCGGGTGGAAAGTGATGCCGTTCGGATTGCGCAGGCCCGACGCGAACAATCGGGATTCGCCGCTCGCCACGTCGATCTCCAGCACGGCGGCGCGGTTCGTTTCCGCCTCCATCCCGCGCTCGCCCACATTGCTGTTGGAGCCTGAGGTCGCATAGAGCTTCGTGCCGTCCGGCGAGGCGGTCAGGTCCTTCGTCCAATGGTGGTTGATCGGCCCGCCCGGTAGATCCGCCAGCTTGGTGCCCGCCTCGCGGATCTCGGTCGTGCCCTCCTGATAGGGGAAGCGCACCACGGCATCGGTGTTCGCCACGTAGAATTGGTCGCCCACCAGAACCATGCCGAAGGGCGAGTTCAGGTTTTCCAAAAACACGGTGCGTGTCTCGGGCGTGCCGTCGCCGTCGGCATCGCGCAGCAGTGCGATGCGGTTGGCGCTCGGCTTCGTTCCGGAGCCGGCGTTCTTCATCATGAAGGACTGGATCCAGCCGCGTATGCCCTTGTTCGCCTCGGGCTTGGGCGGTGCGTCGGTTTCGGTCACCAGCACGTCGCCGTTCGGCAGCGTGTAGACCGTGCGCGGATGGTCGAGCCCGCGCGCGAACGCCTCCACGGCGAAGCCCTGCGCGGCCACGGGCTTGCCGTCCTCAGGCCAGCCCTTGGCGTCGGCGATGTGGATCGTGGGGATCCATGACGAGCGCGGCTCCGGCAGGGTCGGGTTCGCGCCATAACCCTGTTCCACAGGCACCTGCGCCTGCTCCCCGCAAGCGGCAAGCGGCAGGAAGAGAGCGCTGAGGAGCGCGGCGCGACGGACGGACAGGGGCATCACTTCACCGATCTTGATGGAAATCTTCTCAGGCGAAACATCCCGCGCGGGACCGGGGTTCCTTTCAACACGAAGGTTTGTCCCGGCGGGAGGGCGCTAGACCGGCAGCATGCAGGCCGGGATCATCGTCGAGACGAGCCCGCTCCACGCCACCGCCACGAGGCTCGCGACGCCCAGCCCGATGGCGAGCGCGTCCATGAGCGGTCCGCCTGTGCGCGGGTGGTCCGTCCGCGCCTGAAGCACCTGCACGTCCCACAGCACCAGCAGAAGCTGGCTAATGCGCCGCAAAGGGCCCTCTCAACCCATCGCGCCGTTCGAGGTCGCCCAGCATCTGCCCCGCCACCACCACGCCGGCCAGCACATAGCTCAGCGGGCAGGCCACGAGCATCAGCAACCCCGCGAGGTGCTGGTCGGCCGCCGTCGACGGGCCGGTCGTGCAAAGCAGGAAATTGATCGCCGGCAGCGCGTAGACATCGTGCGGCGCAAACACCATCAGCCCGCCCAGCAGGCACGCGAGCTTCCCGGTGATGAGCAGCGCCCCGACGCCGCGCCAGCGCGCCCGCGCATGCAGGCTCAGCAGCAGGCCCCAGAACACGAGCGCCGTCATGCCCAGCAGCGCGAACAGGCCGACGTGCAGCGCGGGCGACGCGGCCGAGGCGTGCTGCACCGCCGGCAAATGCCAGCCCCACAGCAGCGCCATCTGTGCGATGCCGGCCAGCGCCAGCATTCCGGGCCGGTGCAGCGCGTCGGGAAACGCCCGCATCACGAACGGTGCGGCAAGCGGCGCGATCACGTTCATCACCGCGATGTGCAGCGCCATCTGCACCGACAACGGTCCCATCTCCTGGAACGGCAGGATCAGCATCCCGGCCGCAACGACGAAACCCGCGCTGATGAGCGCGGGTAGGGCCGGTCGGCTATCGGTCGCTGAAAAAGGCACGCTGCCTGCTCCGGAAACGGAAGGAAACACCACTCACACTATGGGTGAAACCGTAAAGGATCATGCTTCGGCAACCCTCAAGGCCAAAAAGCCGGATGCTTGATGGCTCCCGGCAGAGTAAAATATTACAAGAACCAATCCCTGTATTTCCGAGCGACAACTTCTACGAGGGCTTGATAATCCTCCAGATAAAAATCGCCTTCGTAAGGATCTACGACTTGTGAGGTCATATTTATCATGATCCTGCCGGATTCCAGGCGGTGAAGCATGAACAGATACTTTTCATCATAAAAAACCTCTGCAACCAGATAATCATAATCCGGATCGCTGAGGAATTGGAGGCGTATCTTTTCAGGATCAAACCTGTGTTGTGACATTTTGGACCTAAAGGCTGTCTTCGATTAGAGCGCATAGGTGAAAAGCTACACATCAGGATGATTGCACGATTTCGCCCTTTGGCGCAGGTTCTCCTCGAAGTCGGGACAATGCTTTGATTTGTGCGAAGCCTTTGCCCCCGTCACGGGCCTCCCCCTCACCCTGTTGATCGAAACGCCCCTCGGCCTGGTGAAAAGATGACGTCATGAGCCGAGTCGACATGTTCCTGCGCCTCGGCACGGCCGCTCTGGCCGGCGTGCTGCTTGGGCTCGATCGTGAGGTTCGCGCTTCGCGGCCGGCACGCGCACGCATGGAATGGTCAGCCTCAGTTCGGCGGCCATTACCATTTCTGCGATGCTTCTCTACGAGGTCCTGCGCCAAAACGACGGCAACGCCGATATCGACCCTCTGCGCGTCGTTCAGGGGCTGGCGCAGGCATCGGCTTCATCGGGGCAGGCGCGATCTTCGTGGCCAAGGGCGATGTGAAGAATCTCACTTCGGCGGCGAACATATGGGTCGCCGCCGCGGTCGGCATCGCGTCGGGCGCCGGCCAGTTCGCGCTGGTTGGGATCGCCTTCGGCCTCCTGATCCTCACCGGCGGGTCGCTGATCGAAAAACGTCTGCCCGGAAGCCCAAAGGCCTCGGAGGATTAGGCTCAATCCTCGTTGCGGTCCTCGGGGTGATCCTGACCTTGTTCGGTCTGCACCCATTTTCCGTCCAACCCGCGCTCGCCCGAATGCTGGGCCTTGTCGCGGTTCGACAGGATCATGTTCTCGGGCACCACATCCTTGTCGAGTTCGGTGTTCGCGCCCGAGCCGTCACGTTTGCCCTGCGCGCCTGCGCCCATATGCTTGTGGCTGGCATTCGCCATATCGTTTCTCCTCAGGAAGGGGGCCGGGTTCCCGTGCGCCTTGCGGCGTCCACCCCGGCAGATCGGCTGGTTTTGGATCAACGTCCGTCGGATCGACGGGGTTCATCCATGCGCCGTGCTCGGCTCCCGCGATGAGAGGTCGAACATCACTTCTGGAACGCGCCCTCGACTTCGAGCACATCCTCTTCGGCATCCAGCACTTCGTCGATCTGATCGGCCAGAATGTCGAGCTGATCGTAAGTGGCGATGAACTCCATCTCCCGTCCGCTCTCGCTTTCGATGCGGACGCGGAATTCCTCCCCGGCAGGGTCGATGGTGAACTTCGCGAGGCGTTGATCGGCCATTTCAGGCTCTCCTTTGCTGCGGAGAGTCAACGTGTGGCGGGCCTGTAATGGTTCCTGCCCCGGGCATGTTTCCGACGCGCGCACAGGAAAAGGGGCGCGGATGCGCCCCTTGAAACCGTGCTTTCTCAACTGGGAAAATGGCTTAGCGGCTGATCTCGTCCGGCGCGGCCACGCCCGGCGTCAGCGGCCGGCCAGTGGTCGAGGCATTCAGTGCCACCTCCGGCTTGTCGGGCGTGCCGGCGATGTTCAGCTGGTCGAACGAGAGGAGGCTGTCCTGGTTCGCCCCCGCGCGTCCGGGCGTCAGTCGCACATTCGCGATGCCGTCGGCGTCGAACACGATGGCGTCGATCTTGATGCCGTCATCGACGCCCTTGACCGTGGTGCCGATCAGCGGCCCCGCCAGATAGCGCGTGCCGTCGTCGGGGCGCAGCGAGGAGGCAGGCCCGGTTTCCCGCCCGCCCAGGCTTTCGTCGCGGCTGGCCAGCAGCGAGCCGGCCGGCACCCCGTCGCCGCCTTGGGAGCCAGCGGTTGCGCGGGCGGCGGAATCCTCGTTCCGGGGCTGGTTCGTGGGCTGCTGGTCGCGGCCATATTGCTCCCGCAAGCCCGGCTCGTCGCCGGCTGAATTGCCCTCGTTCGGCTGTGCGCCCTGTTCGTTGGCGTGGTCGCCCACATTCTGCGTTGCGCCCGTGCCGGTGCCCTGTTGCGGGGCCATGCCGCTGCTGCCGGAGCCCGCGGCGCTTTCCTCCGCGTTCAGCGGGCTCGTTCCGGAGGCGCGGTCGTTCTGCACGGCCGAGGAATCCGGCAGGGGCGCGGTCGGCGCATTCGGATCGGGCGTGACGTTCGGCGCCGCCGGTACGTGGCTGTCGGCGGCCTGCGGCGCCTGCTGGTTGGCGCCCGATTGCGGCGCAGGTCCGTTCATCGCCGTCTTTTCGGCAGCGTCCGGCTCGGGGCTCTTGAACTCCGGCAGCGCGGCCACGCTGTCCTTCGTCTGGCCGGCCAGCCGCACCTTGCCGTCCTGCACAGGCGGCAGGCCGGTGGAGGGGATCTCCCGGCGGGTCGCGCCGATGCCCAGAACGCCGCCCTGTGCTACGATCAGGCCCGTGATGCGGCCCTGCCGGTCGAGCAACACATCATCCAGCGTGCCGATGCTGGCATCGCCGTCGCCGATGATGTCCTTGCCGTCGAGATCGGCGAAATCGGTCTGGCTTGCGGCCGGCGCGGTCACGCCCGCCGACGGGGTGGCGCCGGTGCCCGAACTGGTCGGCGCCTGGGCGATCGCCACCGAGGCGAACGCGGTTGCGGCTATTCCGGACAGCAAAATCTGCTTGAGCATCACGTCATCTCCTGCGTCGCCTCGCACGGAGGACTCTCGGGCACAACGTTGCGCCTCGGAAGACGGTTCCGGGGCCTGCCGGAGACTGCGCTCATTAAATGTATTTTTGTGTGAAGACTTCGCTGTTCTGTCCGCGGGTGCCATTCAAGTACCTCAATTTGAGCGGGAACAAAGAAGACACCAAGAAAATCAATAGCCGGATGCGTCAGAAACAGCGCCGCTTTTTCTGGTATACAGGATGCCAAGGTTCACCTGCGCCTCACCCCTTTCGGCTTCTTCACAAAATCCGGATCAGCCCTTTCGTGAACTTGACGTCATCGTGGCGAAATTAGATTGTAATAGTTTGAAGGTCGGTGCTGTCCGATCAGGAGGACGAGGATGTTACAAGAGGTCTCACGCCGGCAGTTCCTGCGCGGCGCGGGCACAGGTGCAGCGGGGACGGCCATTGCGGCACTCGGCTTCGGTGGCGCCGAGGAGGCGCATGCTCAGGCTGTTCGCCCGTTCAAGCTGTCCCGCACCACCGAAACCCGCAATACCTGCCCGTATTGCTCGGTCGCTTGCGGTGTCATCATGTACGGCATGGGCGACAAGTCGAAGAACGCCCATTCCGCCATCATCCACATCGAGGGTGATCCGGATCATCCGACCAATCGCGGCACCCTGTGCCCGAAGGGTGCGGCGCTGCTCGACTTCGTGCATTCCGAGACCCGCACGAAATACCCGATGCGGCGCGGCCCCGGCGAGCGCGAGTTCAAGCGCGTCTCCTGGGATGAGGCGCTGGATCGCATCGCCCGCCTGATGAAGGACGATCGCGACAAGAACTTCATCGCGACCAACAAGGACGGCACCACCGTCAACCGCTGGCTGACCACGGGCTTCCTCGCCGCGTCGGCCACAACGAACGAAACCGCGTTCCTCACCTACAAGGTGGTGCGGAGCGCGGGCATGCTGGTGTTCGACAACCAGGCACGCGTCTGACACGGACCGACGGTGGCCAGTCTGGCCCCAACATTCGGTCGCGGTGCGATGACCAACCCCTGGACGGACATCAAGAACACCGATCTCGTCATCATCATGGGCGGCAACGCCGCTGAGGCGCATCCGTGCGGCTTCAAATGGGTGACGGAGGCCAAGGCGCAGCGTGGCGCCAAGCTCATCGTGGTCGACCCGCGCTTCACGCGCTCGGCGTCGGTCGCGGATTTCTATTCGCCGATCCGGCAGGGCACCGACATCGCCTTCCTGCTGGGCGTGATCAAATATTGCCTGGAGAACGACAAGATCCAGCATGAGTACGTGAGCGGTTTCACCAACGCCCCGTATCTCGTGAAGGAAGGGTTCGGCTATCAGGACGGCCTGTTCACCGGCTACGACGAGGCCAAGCGCGATTACGACCGCTCGACCTGGGAATATGAGATCGGGCCGGACGGCTATGTCGTCGTCGACGACACGCTGCAGCATCCGCGTTCGGTCTATCAGCTGCTGAAAGGCCATGTGGCGCAGTACACGCCCGAACTGGTCGAGCGCATCTGCGGCACGCCGAAGGACAAGTTCCTCAAGATCTGCGAGATGATCGCGGAGACCTCGGCGCGCGACAAGGTCATGACGTCGATGTACGCGCTTGGCTGGACGCAGCACTCGAAGGGCTCGCAGAACATCCGCACCATGGCCATGCTCCAGCTCCTGCTGGGCAATATCGGCGTGCGCGGTGGTGGCATGAACGCCTTGCGCGGTCATTCCAACATCCAAGGCCTCACCGACATCGGCCTGATGTCCAACCTCATCCCCGGCTATCTCACGCTGCCGACGGAGAAGGAGCCCGATTTCCAGGGCTACATCGACAAGCGGGCGTTCAAGCCGATGCGCCCGAACCAGATGAGCTATTGGCAGAACTACAAGAAGTTCATGGTGAGCTTCCTGAAGGCGATGTGGGGCAAGGCGGCGACGCCGGAGAACAACTTCGCCTACGACTGGCTGCCGAAGCTCGACGTGCCGGCCTACGACATCCTGCGTGCCATCGAGATGATGAACCAGGGTCAGATGAACGGCTATTTCTGCCAGGGCTTCAACCCGCTCCTGTCCATCCCCAATCGCGGGAAGGTCACGGCGGGCCTGTCCAAGCTGAAATATCTCGTGGTCATGGATCCGCTCCAGACTGAGACCGCGCGCTTCTGGAAGGACGAGGGCGTCCACAACGACGTGGCCCCCGAGGAGGTCCAGACCGAGGTGTTCGAGCTGCCCACGTCCTGCTTCGCGGAGGATGAGGGCGCGCTGGTCAATTCCGGCCGCTGGCTGCAATGGCATTGGCCGGGCCAGGAGCCTCCGGGCGAAGCCAAGAGCGACGTCTGGATCATGGCGCAGCTGCACCTGCGCCTGCGCCGGATGTACGAGGAGGAGGGCGGCGCGTTCTCCGATCCGCTCACCAACCTGCATTGGCCGTACCGTATCCCGGACGATCCGATGCCGGACGAACTCGCCAAGGAGATGAACGGCTACGTCCTCGCCGACGTAATGGACCCGCTCGACCCGACCAAGAAGCTGCTCGAAAAGGGCAAGCAGGTCGACAATTTCGGGCAGCTCCGCGACGACGGCACCACGGCGGCCGGCTGCTGGATCTATTCCGGCTGCTACACCGAGAAGGGCAACATGATGGCTCGTCGCGAGACGAGCGATCCCGGCAATACGGGCACCTACCTCAACTGGGCGTTCGCATGGCCGGCCAACCGCCGCATTCTCTACAACCGTGCCTCGGCGGACATGGACGGCCGCGCCTGGGATCCCAAGCGCAAGCTGATCGAATGGGACGGCGAACGCTGGTCGGGCTTCGACGTGCCGGACATCGCGCTCACCGCGAAGCCCCGCGACGTCGGTCCGTTCATCATGAACGCGGAGGGAACGGCGCGCCTGTTCTCGCGCGGCATGCTGAAGGAGGGGCCGTTCCCGGTCCATTACGAGCCGTTCGAGAGCCCGATCAAGAACGTCATCGCCCCGCAGATCCGCGGCAATCCTGCCGCGCGCATCTTCAAGGCCGACATGGAGGCGCTCGGCGATCCCGCCAGGTTCCCCTATGCCGCGACGTCGTATCGTCTCACCGAGCACTTCCACTTCTGGACCAAGCACGTCTGGGTCAATGCGGTGCTTCAGCCCGAATTCTTCGTCGAGATCAGCCATGAGCTGGCGGCGGAGAAGAGCATCCAGCCCGGCGGCTGGGTGAAGGTGTCGTCCAACCGTGGCGAGGTCTTCGCCAAGGCGATGGTGACGAAGCGCATCAAGCCGATGATCTGCGACGGCAAGATGGTCCACATCGTGGGCATACCCCTGCATTGGGGCTTCACGGGCGCGGCAAAGAAGGGCTTCGGCCCCAACAGCCTGACGTCTGCCGTGGGCGATGCAAACACCGACACGCCGGAATTCAAGGCGTTCCTGGTGAATGTCGAGCCCAGCAACGGGCCGGAAGTGAGCTGAGGAGGCGACAATGGCAGGATTACAGAGCCAGGACTTCGCCCGCATCTCGGCCACCACGTTCCGGCCGCCGGAGGTGCGCCACGATTTCGAGGTGGCGAAGCTCATCGATGTCTCGAAGTGCATCGGCTGCAAGGCGTGCCAGTCGGCGTGCCTCGAGTGGAACAATCTGCGCGAGGAGGTTGGGGTCAATACGGGCGTCTACGACAACCCGCACGACCTCACCCCCAATACGTGGACGCTGATGCGCTTCACCGAATGGGAGAACCCCGACAGCGGCAATCTCGAATGGCTGATCCGCAAGGATGGCTGCATGCATTGCTCCGATCCCGGCTGCCTCAAGGCATGTCCGGCGCCGGGCGCCATCGTGCAGTACAACAACGGCATCGTCGATTTCGTGTCGGAGAACTGCATCGGCTGCGGCTATTGCGTGAAGGGCTGTCCCTTCAACATTCCCCGCATCAGCCAGACCGACCACAAGGCGTACAAATGCACCCTGTGTTCGGACCGCGTCTCGGTCGGTCAGGCTCCGGCCTGCGCCAAGGCATGCCCCACCGGCGCCATCGTGTTCGGCACCAAGAAGGACATGCTGGACTATGCCGAGGGCCGCATCACCGACCTGAAGTCGCGCGGCTTCGCCAATGCGGGCATCTATGACCCGCCGGGCGTTGGCGGCACGCATGTCATGTACGTGCTGCACCACAACGACCGGCCGCAGCTCTACGCCAATCTTCCACTCAATCCGAAGATCTCTCCGGTGGTCGAGCTGTGGAAGGGCATCACGAAGTATGCCGGCATGGGCGCGGTTGCGGCGGCGGCGTGTTTCGCCTTCGTCCACGCCACGGTCGCGCGCCGCAATGCGGTATCGCGCGCCGACGAGGAGCATGCCGACGAACTGGTGAAGGAGCGTGCCGATGGCCGTACGTCGTGAGGAAGGCCGCACCACGGTCGATCGCTACAAGGGGCATGTGCGCGTCAACCATTGGGTGACCGCCATTACCCTTCTGGCGCTCGTCGTCAGCGGCACGGCCCTGTTCCACCCGGCCTTCTTCGGCCTCACCGCTTTGTTCGGCGGTGGGTCGATGACCAGGATGCTGCATCCGTGGATCGGTGTCGTGCTGCTCATCAGCTTCGCGGTGCTGTTCGTGCAGATGGTGCACCACAATCTGTGGACCCGCGCCGACAACAATTGGATGCGTCACATCGGCGAGGTTATCGCCGGTGATGAGGAGAAGGTGCCCGAGGTCGGCAAGTACAATGCCGGCCAGAAGCTCATCTTCTGGTCGATGACCTTGTTCATCCTCATCCTGTTCGTGTCGGGCATCGTCATCTGGTACGAATATTTCGGCGCGGCCTTCACCATCGAGCAGCAGCGCATCGGCCATATCGTCCATGCGCTGGCGGCTATCGCGATGATCCTCATCGTCGTCGTCCACATCTACGCCGCGTTCTATGTGCGCGGCACGATCGATGCGATGACGCAGGGCAAGGTGTCGGGCGGCTGGGCTTTCCGCCATCATCGCCGCTGGCTCCGCGAGGAAGCCGACAAGGGCGTGAAGGAAGTCCCGGGCGGCCACCACGACCGCACAGGCGGCGTCATCAACCACCCCGCCGAATGATCTCTTGGGGCGGCGCCCGAGCCGCCCCATGTAGAACGTGACCCCCTCGGTGGCGTCGCGCCACCCTATCAACGTGACCCGTTGGGTTCGTGAGTGCTGCCATGACCGATGACAACGATGCCGCCACGTTCGAAGAGGTCGGCATCCCCGAGCGCGACAAGCCGCCTTTCCTCCGCATGCCGGAGCCGGCGAGCTTGTTCGCCAACCGTGCCGCGCGCTTCCGCACCCTTGCGCCCGACCACAAGCTGTCGGCGTTCCTGATCTTCCTCGCCGATCTGTCCGGCGCGCAGGACGCCATTGCCCGCGCGCTGCCATCGCCCGCAATGCCCACCGAGCGCGAGATCCGCATGCGCGGCGTCAACAACATGCCGGTCGTCCCGCGCGAGGATCTCGCCGCCGAGCCGCTGGCGCTCGACGCCCTCGATCGCCTCATCGCCCGCGCCCGCAACATTGCCATGCCGGAGATCGCCGCCGCCGCGCTCGCCCGGCTCGAAACCCTGGACGAGGCCGCGCGCCGCTCCATGCTGGCCGCCGTGCTCAGCGACGCCATTCCGGCGGAGGAGGTGGCGGAGCACGTCTTCGTCGCCGCCGCGCTGCAGATCGTGGCCGCGCTCCGCTCAGCGCGGGTGCCGGAGGATTGGCCGCAGCCCGTGGCCGATGGCGTCTGCCCCTGCTGCGGTGGCCCGCCCGTCACCAGCGCCGTCGTGGGCTGGCCCAACGCCGAGAACAACCGCTACGTTCAGTGCTCGCTCTGCGCCAGCCGCTGGAACCATGTGCGCGTCAAATGCGTCACCTGCGGCTCCACTTCGGGCATCGCCTATCAGGTCATCGACGGCGTTGCCGACACCATCAAGGCCGAAACCTGCGACGAGTGCCGCACCTACACGAAGGTGCTCTACCAGAACAAGGACAACACGCTCGATCCCGTGGCCGACGACGTGGCGAGCCTCGGGCTCGACATTCTGGTGGTCGAGGCCGGCTGGCGGCGCGCCGCGGTCAATCCGTTCCTGCTCGGTTATTGAACGGAGCCCCGCGCCATGACCGCTCCGGCACCCATCCGTCTTCCCGCCGTCCATGACGTGCTGCAAAGCACGACCGCCGGTCTCGCCATCGCCCGGCACGGCCGTGCCGCCACCACCGACGCCATTCGCGTCGTGCTCGGTCGCGCCCGCAGCGCCGGCCTCACGGAGGTGCCGGCGGCCGGCGTCATTGCCGAGCATGCGCTCGCCGTGCTGGAGCGCGCGGACGCACCTTCCCAGCGCCCGGTCGTCAACCTCACCGGCACGGTGCTGCACACCAATCTCGGCCGCGCGCTCCTGCCCGAGGCCGCCATCGAGGCGGTGGTCACGGCCATGCGCCAGCCCACCAACCTCGAATACGACGTCGAGACCGGCAAGCGCGGCGAACGCGACGCCCATGTGCGTGGCCTCATCCAGGAACTGACCGGGGCGGAGGACGCCGTCCTCGTCAACAACAACGCCTCGGCCGTCCTTCTCGTCCTCAACACGCTCGCCAAGGATCGCGAGGCATTGGTCTCGCGCGGCGAGCTGATCGAGATCGGCGGCGCCTTCCGCATGCCGGACATCATGGCCCGCGCGGGTGCGACGCTGCGCGAAATCGGCACCACCAACCGCACCCACCTCAAGGATTACGCCGAGGCCATCGGGCCCGACACCGGTCTCCTGATGAAGGTCCACACCTCGAACTACGTGGTGCAGGGCTTCACCGCCGAGGTCGCGCCGCACGAGATCGCGGCTTTGGCCCGAAAGCACGAGCTTCCGTTCGTGGACGATCTCGGCTCGGGCACCCTCATCGATCTGTCGCGCTGGGGCCTGCGCCGTGAAAAGACGGTGCAGGACGCCTTGAAGGCCGGTGCGGACCTCGTCACCTTCTCGGGTGACAAATTGCTCGGCGGCCCGCAGGCCGGCATCGTGGCCGGCCGTCGCGATCTCGTTCAGCGCCTTGCCAAAAACCCGCTGAAGCGCGCGCTGCGCCTCGACAAGCTGCGGCTCGCCGCGCTCGAAGCCACGCTGAAGCTCTACCGCGATCCCGATCGTCTGGCCGAGCGGTTGCCCACCCTGCGGCTCTTCACCCGCCCCGCCTCGGAACTTCAGGCCCTGGCCGGTCGCCTGCAGCCGCCCTTGCGGGAGGCGCTGGGCGAGGCCTGGTCCGTCGAGATCATTTCCTGCGCCAGCCAGATCGGCTCCGGCGCGCTGCCCCTCGAAACCCTTCCCAGCGCGGGCCTCTCCATCCGCCCGGTGGGGAAGGCGTCCGGCGCGGCGGTCGAGCATCTCGCCGCCGCCTTCCGCACGCTGCCGGTGCCGGTCATCGGCCGCATCGCCGAAGGCGCGCTCGTCTTCGACCTGCGCTGCCTGGAAGACGAAGCGGGCTTCGCGGCCTTGCTGCCCAAACTGCCGGCCGTGGATGTTCATGGCCTGGCTTGACCGCATCCTCCGGTCGAAGCCGGCCGGCCCCCCGCCGGACGAGGCGATGGAGATCGCCCGCACCGCAGCCGATCGCGGGGATTACGAATCCGCGCTCGCTCTGTGGGGCCCGCTCGCCCATGGCGGTCTGCCGCGCGCGCAGAACAATATCGGCGCCTGCTTCGCCGAGGGCATGGGCGTTGCGCGCGATGCCGATCTCGCGCTCCGCTGGCTCACCCTTTCGGCCGAGGCCGGAGATCCGGTCGGCCAGCGCAATCTTGCCGCGCTTCATTTCAAGAGCGAGGCTGAGGGCAGCGATGCCGAGGCCCTGCGCTGGTACCGCGCCGCCGCCGAGCAAGGCGACGCGCCGGCACAGGACATGTTGTCCTGGATGCTGCTCGAAGCGGCCGATCCCGCGCTCTACGACGAGGCCGCCCGCTGGGCACAGGCCGCCGCCGAGGCCGGTATCGCGTCGTCCATGACGCGGCTCGGCATGATCCACCACGAGGCGCTGGGCACCGAGCGCGATGCCGACCGTGCGGCCCTGTGGTGGCGGCGCGGCGCCGAGGCTGGCGATGCCGACGCGCAGGCCATGCTCGGCGCGGCGCACATGCTGGGGCAGGGCGTCCCGCGCGACGGCATCATGGCGCTGGCCTGGCTCATCCGCGCCGAGCGCGGCGGCAGCGATCTGGCGCTGCGTTTCCTCAAGCCCGCGCGTGCGGCCCTGACGGCCGACGAGATCGCCCGCGCCGAGGAGGCGGCGGGATGATCGTCGGCACCGCCGGCCATATCGACCACGGCAAGACCTCCCTGGTCCGGCGGCTGACCGGCGTCGACACCGATCGCCTCAAGGAGGAGAAGGCGCGCGGCATCACGATCGAGCTCGGCTTCGCCTATTGGCCGCAGCCCGATGGCTCGATCATCGGCTTCATCGACGTTCCGGGCCACGAGCGCTTCGTCCACACCATGCTGGCGGGCGCGTCAGGCGTCGATCTCCTGCTTCTCGTCGTCGCCGCCGATGACGGGGTTATGCCGCAGACGCGGGAGCATTTCGACATCGCCCGCCTGCTCGGCATCGAGCGCGTCCTCGTGGCGATCACGAAATCCGATCTTGCGGACGAAGCGCGCCTGGCCGAAGTCGAAGCCGAGATCATGGCGCTCCTCGCGCCCACTCCGTTCGCGGACGCCCCCGTCCTGCCTGTCTCCACCGCGACGGGGCAGGGCATGGACGAACTCGCGGCTCTCCTCGCGGCGGAAGCCCGGCACACGGCCCGCCGCCATGCCGACAGCCGTTTCCGCCTTGCGGTGGACCGCTCCTTCACCCTTTCGGGCGCGGGCACCGTCGTCACCGGCACGGTGCTGTCCGGCGCGGTGGCGCTCGGCGACACGGTCACCATCTCGCCGTCCGGCCTTCCGGCGCGCGTGCGCTCGATCCACGCCCAGAACCGCCCGGCCGAGCGCGGGCAGGCGGGCGATCGCTGCGCCCTCAACCTTGCCGGGCCGGCCATCAGCAAGGACGCGATCCATCGCGGCGACATGGTCGTCGATCCGGCGCTGCATGCGCCTGCTGCCCGCATCGATGCCGAGCTGACCCTGCTCGCCTCCGAGAAAAAGCCGATCGGCACCTGGATGCCCGTCCGCCTGCACCATGCCTCTGCGGAAGTCGGCGCGCGTCTCGTTCCCCTCGGCGAAAACGCTTTGTCGCCCGGCGAAACCGGCCCGGTCCAGCTCGTCCTCGACGCGCCCATCGCCGCCACGGCGCTCGATCGCTTCGTCCTGCGGGACGTCTCGGCCTCGCGCACCATTGGCGGCGGCCGCTTTCTCGATCTGCGCGCCCCCCATCGCCATCGCCGCA
Source organism: Terrihabitans aquatilis (assembly GCF_052542005.1). NCBI lineage: Bacteria > Pseudomonadati > Pseudomonadota > Alphaproteobacteria > Hyphomicrobiales > Terrihabitans > Terrihabitans aquatilis. Next base: position 1,002,426 of record NZ_JBOCUO010000002.1, read on the forward strand.
CCCCCGCGCGTCTGGCGCAGCTCGATGCGCTCGCTCGTCCGGATGCGGCCGATGCTCTGCGTGCGCTCCTCGCGGCCGAGCCCCATCACGCCGATTTCGACGCCTTCGTGCGCGACCGCGCGCTCAGCGCCGCCCGTGCCGAGGCGCTGATTGCCGAGCTCGGCCTCACGCTCATCCCCGCCGCGAAAAGCCGCATCGTTGTCCTGCCGGATCTGTGGGCCGCGCTCGTCGCGACCATCACGCAGGCGCTCCGGGCCTATCACGACGAACATCCGGACCAGCCGGGCATGGGGCTCGAGCGCCTGCGCCTCGCCATCGATCCGCGCCTGTCCGCGCCGGTCTTCCGCGCCGTGCTCGCCCGCCTCGCCGCCGAGCGGCACCTCGTCGTGCAGGGCTCGTGGATCCGCCATCCCGACCACGAGGTCTGCCTCACGCCCGAGGACGAGCGCTTATGGGCCCTCGTCCGGGTCATGATCGGCGGGGAGGAACGCTTCCGCCCGCCCCGCGTGCGCGACATCGGCACCGAACTCGGCCTTGAGGAGGACGCGGTGCGCCGCATGTTCCGTCTCGTCGGCCGCCGTGGCGATGTCCATGAAGTCGCGCTCGATCATTTCTTCCTGCGTCCCGTCATCGCCGAAATGGTCGCCATCGCGGCCGGTCTCGCCGCCGATCACCCGGCCGGCTTCAACGCCGCCGCCTTCCGCGACCGTCTGGACAATGGCCGCAAGGTCGCGATTCAGATACTGGAATTCTTCGATCGTCACGGCGTCACCATCCGGCGCGGCGATCTCAGGCGCATCAACCGGCAGCGGATCGACCTGTTCGCGTCCTCCGAAGATGCCGACGATGGAGGAGAAGCGTCCCCGGTGGGGCGTCCGGACTTCAAATCCGGGAGGGGCCGTCAGACGGTCTCTGGTGGGTTCGACTCCCATTCTCCTCCGCCATCCCACGCCGCCTCGTCCGACCGGAGAAACGCATGACCGCCGCCTTCCGCGCCGAGGATCTCATCGCCGGTTTCGAGAGCGCGGCCGAACAGGCGCGCGGGGCCGAGCAGGCCTATCGCAATGAGGCCGCCCGCCACATCCAGGCGCTGGCGGCCGAGCGTGTTACCGCCTTCCGCCGGCTCAATCTGGTGCGCGCCGTGGCCCGCGCCGTCACCTCGCAGGAGGATCCGCAGACCGCTTTTGCCGCCGCCCGTGGCGCGGTCCGCCGCGAGCTGGATTGGGACAGCGAAAGCCCGCGCAAGGCCGAGGTGCTGGACGCGCTGACCCCGTTCTTCCAGGCATTGGTGGTGGTCCAGCCCGCCGAGGGGGAAGGAGAGGCCGCGCCGCCCGATCTCGATGCCGCCATCGCCCGGCTGCGCGCCTTCGAGGATTGGTACCGCGACGACACCGGCGTCGATTTCTACGCTCTGTTCGACCGCTACATGCCGGAGACGCCGCTTGTCGACTTCTAGGAAAGCGGGATTGAGAACCGATTTCGACCTCTGGCTGCGGAAAACCTTCCGCAAGGGCCCGTTCACCGCGCTCATCGTGCTGGTGCGCATCGCCGAGCCGAAGGTCGAGCCCCTGCGCTCCACCTTCGTGCATGTCATCGGCGACGACATGGATTGGGGCGATGTCTCGCTGATGTTCCGCAGCGCCGGAATCGGCTGGGACGGCGCGGCTTTCTTCCCGGAGCGTGAGAACGGCCAGCCCGTGCCGGACCCGATGGCCCGCGTGCGCCTGCGCCTGCTCGAAAGCCGCATCGAGGACGATCGTCTCGTCCTCAACGAAGGCGGCTTCTTCGACGTCTGGGGCCGCCAGATGCGGATCGACGAGACCGAAGCCTCCTGATCAGGCCCTGACGACGACTTTCGGCTCTCCGGCCGACACGGTGCCGATCTCGCGCGCCGAGGCATAGCCCGCCGCCCGGATCGTCTTCGTCAGCTCATAGGCCCGGCTCGCCTTGCAGGCGATCAGGAGCCCGCCCGAGGTCTGCGGGTCGGTCAGCAGCGCGCGCTGCCAGTCGTCCAGCCCTGCGGGCAATTGCACGCCCTCGCCATAGCTCGCCCAATTGCGGCCGGAAGCGCCCGTCACGCGGCCCGCCTGCGCCAGCTTCTTGGCCTGCGAGAGGAACGGCAGATCGGCCAGGCTGATGTTCAGCACGGCTTTCGAGCCGCGCGCCATCTCCAGCCCATGGCCCAGAATGCCGAACCCCGTCACGTCGGTCACGGCATGGACATCCTTGTCGCCCGCAAGGTCCGCGCCGATCCGGTTCAGCCGCGTCACCGAGGCCATCATCTCGTCATAGGCGGCCTTCGTCAGTTCGTCCTTCTTGAACGCCGCCGAATAGATGCCGACACCCAGCGCCTTGGTCAGGATCAGGGCATCGCCCGGCTTCGCGCCATTGTTCCGGCGTAGATTCTTCGGATGGACGAGGCCGATCACCGCCAATCCATAGATCGGCTCGGGCGCATCGATCGAGTGCCCGCCCGCCACCGGGATACCGGCCTCGCGGCAGATTTCCGCGCCGCCCTTCAATATCTCGCGCGTGGTCTCGATCGGCAGCTTGTCGAGCGGCATGCCCAGCACCGCCAGCGCGAAGATCGGCTTCCCGCCCATGGCATAGATGTCGGAAATGGCGTTGGCGGCGGCGATGCGGCCGAAATCGCGGGCATCGTCCACCATCGGCATGAAGAAATCGGTGGTCGCCACCACGCAGGTCTCGTCGTCGATCTGCCAGACGGCGGCGTCGTCGCCGGTCTCGGTGCCCACCAGAAGCTGCCGATAGGCTCCGGCGGCGGGCTGGTCGGCCAGCAATTGCTGCAGCACGGCGGGCGCCAGCTTGCACCCGCAGCCGCCGCCATGGGCAAGGCTCGTCAGGCGCGGGGCCGCGTCGGATTTCACGGCCTGGATCACTGCATCGTTCATCTCGGGTCAGACCTCCACGGCAGCCTCTCCGGGCTGCCCCTCTCTCAGCCGCCGCCACGCCCCCGCCAGCGCCGCAGCCGCCCGTTCCACGTCATCCTCGCTTGTCCCCCGCCCGAGCGAAAGCCGGACAGCACCAAGCGCCTTTTCGGCTGTGATGCCAATTGCGGACAACACCGCAGATGGCGCCTCGCTGCCGGCATGGCAGGCTGATCCGTTCGACGCCTCGATCTCCGGGCAGTCCTGCAGGAGCCGTCGCCCCGAGACATCGGGAAACAGCACGTTCAGCGTGTTCGGCAGCCGCCGCTCGGGATCGCCCACCAGCGCGATGCCGGGCACCTTTTCCCTCAGCAGCGCCAGCAGGCGCGCCGAGTGCGTCTTCAGGGCCGCCGCATCCTCCTCCAGCCGCCGTCCGGCCAGCGCGCACGCCGCGCCGAGCCCGGCGATGAACGCCACGTTCTCCGTGCCCGGCCGCAATCCGCGTTCCTGTCCGGCACCCACCAGGACCGGCCGCAATTCGACACCCCGCCGCACATAGAGCGCGCCCACGCCCTTCGGCGCATAAAGCTTGTGACCGGCGATCGACAGCAGGTCGACGCCGAGCGCCCGCACATTCACCGCCACCTTGCCGATCGATTGCGCGGCGTCGGCGTGCAGCAGCGCGCCGGCCTTTCGCGCCAGCGGCGCCATCTCGGCCAGCGGCTGCAGGGTGCCGATCTCGTTCTGGGCGTGGATGATGGTCACGAGCGCCGCCTCGCGGCCGATCACATAGGACATGTCCTCGGCCGACACGATGCCGTCGCGCCGCGCCCGCACCCGCCGCACGTAATGGCCTTCGCTCTCCAGCGCGCGGCAGCAGGCCTGCGTCGCCGGGTGCTCGATGTCGCTTGTCACGACCGTGCGGCGCGCGCGGCCGCGCACGATGCCCCGGATCGCCAGATTGCTGGCCTCCGTGCCGCTGCCGGTGAACACGATCTCGTCCGGCTCGGCTCCGATCAGCCCGGCCACCTGTTCGCGCGCCCGTTCGATCACGGCATGGGCGGTCCGCCCGCGCGCGTGTCCGGAGGAGGGGTTGCCGAATTCGGTGGTGAGGAACGGCAGCATTGCCTCCAGCACTTCGGGTGCCACGGGCGTCGTGCCGTTATAATCGAGATAGATCGCGCTCATGCTCATCGGAAAGATAGTGGCGGCGGCCGGTCCGCCCAGCCGCCGCCCTGTCCTCAGGCCGTGATTTCCACAGACTTGATCGCATAGCGGAAATTGTCCGGGTCGAGGCAGTCGAGCAGGGCGCCCGCCACTTCGGCCTGCGGGTACATCAGGAACGCCACCTTGTGGGTGGAGCCGGGCAGGGTCACGTCGCGCGCCACGTTGTAGCCCAGCCAGTTTCCTTCCCACGCGCCGAACAGGGTGCCACGCGCCGCAATGACCTTGGGGTCGTTCAGCTCGAGCTTGCCGGGCGGTTCCTCCAGCACGACCTTGCGGACATCCGCGGGGTCGGTGGGCACCCAGCCATGGCCCTCCAGATAGACCTCCGCGCGGCAATGCTGCGCCTTGGTGATGACTTCGTTGTTCGCGCCGAGGCTCTTGTAGCCGAACTTCGATGGCGCCACCCGCACGCCGTAGACGTCGCGGGCCGGCACGCCCGCCGCGCGCACCAAAGACACGTAGAGCGCGTTGAGGTCGGCGCATTTGCCGCCCAGATTGCCGCTGCGCAGCATCGAGGCCACGTCGCCCGTGCCGCAGCCGCGCGTCGCCGCATTGCGGAACGTGTTGTCCACCACCCATTCGTAGATGGCGCGCGCCTTGGCCTCGTCGCCCTCCTTGCCGGCCACGATCCGGTCGGAGGTCTCCTTGACGATGCCGTCGGTCGGCATCAGCTCCGTCGCCTCCAGATAGAGCCCACGCTCGGCATCGGTCAGCGGCTTGGCCTCGTGGCGCTTGGCGAGGTCGATGGCGCGGTCCTGCAGGCTGAAGCGGCTCTTCACCTCTACGAACGGCTTCTCCTCGCCCTCCTTGAACACCACGTGCAGCAGATCGGCGCCGTATTTCTCGATGCGCTCCGCCTTCGCCGTCGCGCCATTGCTGTCCCAATCGTTCGCGTCGGGGCGGATCCAGGCATCCTCATGCACCGAGGGCAGGGGAACCCACGCTTGCACCTTTCCGTCGGATTTGGGCAGGTCGATCCGTGTCGTCACCTCGAAGGTGCGCCAGGCGCCCGGCTTCGGCGCGAATGTGGTCTCGTCCGCCGCCCAGGCAAGGCGCGGCAGCAGGCCGGCCGCCGCGAAGGCGGTGCCGGTGAGGAGGACATGGCGGCGCGTGATCATGGATGTGTCTCTCTTTCTTGTTGGTTTTGGTTGTTCGTGATGGCGGTGCCGAACAGGGGCCTGAGAACGGCCTCGACCTCGGGAGAATCCCAGTCCAGCGGCCCTTCGGACCAGTGCGCCGGCAGGAGGTCGCGTCCCAGCAGATAGCTCGTCGGAAGGCCGCCCACCTCCCACGCCTTCAGCACGGCGCGGTCGCGGTCCAGCACCACGGGAAAGCTCACGGGATGGTCGCGGAAGAAGGTGCGCACCCGCGCATCCACCTCCCCGACATCGATTGCGACGATGCGGAACGGCTCGTCTTTGAGCCGCACGTTCAGGCGTTCCAGCGAGGCCATTTCTTCCACGCACGGCTCGCACCAGGTGGCAAAGAAATGCACGAGCACGATCTGCCCGCGCAGATCCTCAAGCGACAGCTTCGGGCCGTCCAGACTGTCGAGTGTGAAAGCCGGTTTCGTGCCCCCGGTCCACGGCGTCAGCGCGCCCTCGGCGAAAGCCGCGGCCGAGGCCGAGCACAGCAATGCCCCCGCCAGCGCAAGATGCGCAAGGCGTGACGTCCACGATCTGGAGCCCCGATCCTCGGGAGCCGCTGCGATGAGCACGTCCCATTGTCGGCCATCGCCCGCGGCCCGTCAAACCACGGGCCCGTGACCTATTTGCCCGAATAGGTCACGGCCTCGATCTTGTTGCCGTCCGGGTCGAACAGGAACGCGCCGTAATAATTCGGGTCGTAGTTCGGCCGCAGGCCGGGCGCCCCGGCGTCGCGCCCGCCGAGCGCCAGTCCCTGCGCGTGGAAGGCGTCCACGCTTGCGCGGTCTCCTGCCGCGAACGCGACATGCACGCCGTTACCGGCCGTCGCGGGCTGGCCGTTCACCGGAATTTCCAGGCTGAAGATGATCTCGCTTGCCCCGTAATCGGCCGCCCGCTCGTCCGCCTCGATCAGACGCAGGCCCAGCAGGGCCATCAGGGGGTCGTAGAAGGCGCGTGCCCGGGCGATGTCGTTGGTCCCCAGCGAGACGTGATGGATCATGGCATCCTCCTCGGGCTCATGCCGCAACCGCGTCAAACAGGTCACGGTGTGGCGGTACCTTGCCCATATCGCGGCGCCCGCATGGCGGAAAGAGCTTCATCCGCACGCCGCCTTGGTTTACGGTAAGGGTGAAAGTGTTAATCGCTTTCGGGGGAAAAAGAAGCGGCTCTTGTGCTCGCGGGCGGGAGAGTCTTCAGACTGGCAGGGCGCCAGCCGGGGGACCATGCGTAGCTTTCTGTATCGCGTAAACGTATGTGCGGGCCTCGGGCTCGCCGTTCTGGGCGCCGTGGTCGCGCCGGCTCCGGCTCATGCTCTTTTCGGCCTGTTCGGCGAGAAGCCGGTCGAGCCCAATGCCGAATCCATCCCCTACGACATCACCTTCGAAACGGGCGACGCAAAGGACCTCCAGCAGGCTCTGAAGGACGCGTCGAACCTCTACCGCCTGCGCGCCGATCCACCGCCGGACGGCGCATCCTTGGCCCTGCGCGCGCGGTCCGACATCGACCGCATGATCGACGCCCAATGGGGCGCCGGCTATTACAACGCCGAGATTACGATCTTCGTCGGCGAGCACGCCGTGAAGGCCAACGGCCTCGATTCGGCCGCCGCCGCCTTCGCCGAGGCCCATCGCGCCCGCGCTCGCGTTCCGGTCAGGATCGTCGCCAATCCTGGCCCGCGCTTCACCTTCCGCAGCGTGCGCGTGCTCGACGCCGCCACAGGCGCGCCGTTCCCGGTCGAGGCCCTGCCGCAGCGCGTGGTCAAGCTGGAACCCGACGCCACCGCCAGCGCGGCCGACATCCTGGCCGCCGAAGCCCGCATCATCGATCATTTCCGCGACGCCGGAAAACCCTTCGCCAAGACGGTGCGGCGCGAGCCCGTGGTCTTCCACGAGCGTGCGGTCATGGACGTCACGCTCCTGATGTCGGCCGGCCCCACCGCCGGCATCGGCGACATCACCGTCAGCGGCACCAAGGACGTCGATCCCCGAATCGTGCAGTCCTATATCTACACCGACACCGGCACGCTCTATTCGCCACAGGAATTGCGCAACATCCGCAAATCCATCGGCCGGGTGGAGGCCATCTCCTCGGTCCGCATCCGCGAGGGCACCGCGCTCGACGCCAACGGAAACCTCCCGGTCTCGGTCGAGGTCACCGAGCGCAAGCCGCGCCTGATCGGCGCCAGCGCCGAATATTCGACGACCGACGGCCCGGCCATCAGCACCTATTGGGTCCACCGCAATCTGTTCGGCGGGGCCGAGCGCCTGCGGCTCGACGCCAGCCTGTTCGCCGCCCAGCGCGGCAGCAGCAATCTGCCCGATTTCGGCGATTTCCAGTGGGAAGACCTCGGCGGCCGTCTGGCGGCCAGCTTCGTCAAGCCCGCGCTCGGCGGCAGCCGCAACGATCTCCTGCTCGACGCCAGCATCAGCCGCGAGGCCACCGAGGGCTATCTCGCCAGCGTCGGCAACGTGCAGGCCGCGATCCGCCACCGTTTCACCGACACGTTCTCCCTGCAGATCGGGCCGGAATTCGAGATCGGCGAGAGCGAGGACGTCCTCACCGACATCACCGACGATCCGCTCGATTACACCTTGTTCGGCGTGCGCGCCGGCATGACCTACGATTCCACCGACAATCTGTTGGAGCCCACGCGCGGCATCCGCGCCAACGCTTCGCTCGGCTCCTATTTCGACGCGCTCGACAATTCGGTGTCGATGACGGTCGGCCAGATCAAGGCCTCCACCTATTACGCGTTCGACGAGGAGGCGCGTTACGTGCTCGCCGCCCGCATCGGCTTCGGCGCGCTGGCAGGTGCCGAGATCGAGGACATCCCGGCCAATCGCCGCTTCTTCGCGGGCGGCGGCGGCTCGGTGCGCGGCTATGATTACCGCAGCCTCGGCCCCAAATTCGAGGGCGAGCCGGTCGGCGGCCGCAGCCTGCTCGAAGGCTCGGTTGAGGCACGTATCCGCATCACCGACACGATCGGAGTCGTGCCCTTCGTCGATGCCGGCACCGCCTTCGCCGACACCCTGCCGGATTTCGACGAGGAGGTTCGCTTCGCGGCCGGCCTCGGCCTGCGCTATTACACGGGCATCGGCCCTATCCGCGTCGACGTCGCCGTGCCGGTCAATCCCGGCGAGGGCGATCCGGATTACGCGCTCTACATCGGATTGGGGCAGGCCTTCTGATGCCGCACATGCGCAAGCTCCTCGCGGGCCTCGTCCTCGCCACCGGCCTCGCAGGCGCGGGTGCCGCGCTCGTCGTCGGCGTCCCGGCCTACACCCAGGAAGACGACCAGAGCGCGCTGGGCAGCCTGCTCTCCAAGGTGCTGTCCACGCCCACGTCGAAGGTCCATATCGGCCGCATCGAGGGCGCGCTGTCGTCCGATTCCACCATTCACGACGTCCGCATCTCGGATGCGGATGGCGAATGGCTTATCGTCGAGAAGGCCAGCCTGTCGTGGAGCCGTCTCGCGCTGCTGCGCCGCCGTCTCCAGGTCAACGACCTCACGATCACCGGCCTCAACGTGCTGCGCAAGCCGCTGCCCTCGGAGGAGGAGCCCGCTCCGGAGGAGGCAGGCCCGATCCTGCCCGAACTGCCGGTCAAGGTGCTGATCGAGAAGTTCACGCTCGACGATCTGCGTCTGGGCGAGCCGGTGCTCGGGATCTCGGGCGTGCTCGACGCCAGCGGCCATGCCGAGCTTGGCGATCCGAAGGAGGGGCTGAAGCTCAACATCGATGCCCGCCGTCAGGACGCGCCGGGTGCCTTCGTGGTCGAGCTCGGCTTCGTGCCCAACACCCAGCAGCTCGATCTGCGCGTCGATCTCGACGAGCCGGAGCGCGGCCTCATCGCCCACGCCGCCGACATTCCGGGCCTGCCGCCGGTCAGCCTCAAGATCGCCGGCAGCGGCCCACTCGACGGCTGGTCCTCCAACCTCAATTTCGACGCCGGGCCGGACATCGGCGCGCAGGGCCAGGCCAATCTCGTCCGCAACGATCAGATCCGCCGCCTCAATCTCGATCTCAAATCGCGCATCGCCGGCCTCATGCCGGCCCCGCTCGCGCCGGTAGTTCGCAACACCACGGCGCTCACCGGCAGCGTCGTGTTCGGCGATGACGGCGGCTACGCCATCGAGGAATTCGCCATCACCTCCGAGGTGGCGCGCCTCGGCGTCAGTGGCTTCATCACCGCCAACCGCAACCTCGACCTGAACCTCGTCGCCCGCGCGCTGCCCTCCGAGGGCGGCCGCACCCGTGCCGGCCAGGCCGAGATCGGCCATCTGGCCCTCGACGCCCGCCTCACCGGACCCATGGCCTCGCCGCGCCTCAACGGCACGCTCGACGCCGGCGAGGTCGTGCTGCCCGAAGGGCGCCTCGACACGCTCACGGCGCTCGTCCGCATGGAGCCGGTCGAAGGCACGAAAAACTTCACCCTCGACGCAGACGTGAAGGCGCGCGGCCTCAGGCCCACGGATCGCGACCTTGCGCGCGCCCTGGGCGACCGCATCGACCTCGTGGCGAAGGGCACCCTCGACGAGCAGCGCGTCCTCAATCTGGAAGAGGGACGGCTGGACATCCCCACCGCCTCCGCCAGCCTCGACGGACGCTTCGGCACCAATCTCATCGACGCCAATGCCCGCGCCCGCATCGACGATCTCGCCGCGTTTTCCGGCATTGCCGGCCGCCCGGTCGATGGCGCCGCCAATCTCACGGCCCGCCTCACCGGCGATCCGCGTCGCACCATCGACGCCGCGCTCGATGGCCGCCTCAGCGATCTCGCCACCGGCACGCCCATCGTCGATGGCCTGTTCGGCCGTGATGTGGCGCTCACCGGCACCGTCAGCCAGGTGCGCGGCGGCTTCGCGCTCGACAATCTCCGTCTGGACGGCGCGCATCTGAAAGCCGTCGCCAACGGCCGCGCCACCCAGACCAATGCCGATGTCGCGTTGGTCGTCGATCTGCCGGACATCCGCCGGGCCGATGCCCGCCTGTCGGGCCGCGCAAAGCTCGACGCGCGCCTCACCGGTTCGCTGCGCGCTCCGGGCGTCACGACCGACGCCACTTTGGCCGACGGCAGCGCCATGGGTCGTCCCATCCGCAACCTCGCGCTCAACGTGCTCGCCAGCGACCTCAAGGGCACGGCCAACACCAATGTCTCGCTGGCTGGCGATATCGGCGGCAAGCCCGCGCGGGGTACCGTTAATCTCGCCCGTCTGCCGGAAGGTGGCTGGAACGTCCCCGCGCTCGACGTCGCCATCGGCACCGTCACGGCAAAGGGCGCGGTCCGCCTCGACGCCGCCAACCGCGCCGCCGGCAACCTCACTGTGCGCGCGCAGGACCTCGACGACATCTCGCCGCTCGTCCTCGCCCGCCTCGGCGGAAAGCTCGACGCCGACATCGTGCTCGACGCCCCCGAAGGCCGTCAGAACGCCAACGTCAAGGCGCGTGGCGAGCGTCTCGTCTACGCCGGTAACGCGGTCCGCAACTTCACCGCCGACGCCCGCGCCAGCGATCTCTATGGTCGCCCGGTGATGGACGGTGTCATCGAAGCCTCCGAAATCGCCGCCGGCGGTCAGAGCCTCGAAAACGTCCGTCTCGTCGCCAACGGCACGCCGTCCGGCAGCGATCTCGATCTCACCGCCCGCGCGCGCGGCTTCGATCTCGCCGGCAAGGGCCGCCTCGTGCCCGGCACGCCGAACCGGCTCGATCTCGCCAGCTTCAGCGCCCGCCGTGGGGGGCGGCAGATCGCGCTTGCCGGCCCCGCCCGCATCGCCTTCACCGATGGCGGCGTCACCCTGTCCGATCTCGTCATCGCCGTGGAAAGCGGTCGCATCGCGGCTTCCGGCCGCGCCGGCTCCACGCTCGATCTCTCGGTCGATGTCCGCGCCGTGCCGCTGTCGGCCGCCGAGATCGTCACGCCCGGCCTCGGCATCGCCGGCACGGCCAGCGGCCAGGCCCGTATCACCGGCTCGGCGTCGGCGCCGTCCGGCACCTATGCCATCAACCTTGCCGGCATCACCGCGCCGCAGACGCGCGAATACGGCCTGCCGCCGCTCGCGGTCGACGCGCGCGGTCGGCTCGACGGCGGACGCGCCACGATCGACGGCACGGTCAATGCCGGCCGCGCCGGCTCCATGAAGGTTGCCGGTTCGGCCCCGCTCTCCGCGGCCGGAAATCTCGATGTCCGCGCCAATGGCCGCCTCGATGCGGCCGTCGCCAACACCTTCCTTGGCGCCAGCGGCCAGCGCGTCACCGGCACGGCGGCGGTCGACGTCCGCGTCACCGGCACGGCCGCTCAGCCGCAGATCAACGGCACGCTGGGCCTTGACGGCGGCACCTTCACCGATCAGGCGCAGGGCGTGCAGCTCAACGCCATCACCGCCCGCCTCATTGCGCGCGGCGATGTCATCACGGTCGAGCGCCTCTCCGCCGTCACGCCGAATGGCGGCACAATGTCCGGCAGCGGCCGCATCGAGGTCGATCCCGCCGCCGGCTTCCCGGCCAACATCCGCATCGGTGGCCAACGCGCCCAGCTCGTCGCCAGCGACATCGTCACGGCGGTGGCCGATCTCGATCTCACGATCACCGGCCCGGTGGCGCGCACGCCGCGCATCTCCGGTCGCATCGGTCTCGTCTCCATGGACGTCGCGGTGCCCGATCGCCTGCCGGCCACGCTCCAGCCGCTGCCCGAGACCAAGCATGTCGGTGCGCGCGGTGTCGCCAAGCAGCGCATCGCCCGCCAGATGCGCGCCAACCGGGGCAAGGGGCAGGCCCCCTTCCTCGCCACGCTCGACATCGTGCTCGAGGCGCCCAACCGCATCTTCGTGCGCGGGCGCGGCCTCAATGCCGAGCTCGGCGGCGATCTGCGCCTCACCGGCACCAGCGCCAGCCCGGTCGCCATGGGCGCGTTCGAACTCCGGCGCGGCCGGTTTGACATCATCGGCCAGCGTATCGATCTCAATCGCGGCCGCCTCACCTTCGCGGGCGATCTGATGCCCGAGCTCGATTTCCTCGCCGAAACCACGGCGGGCGACGTCACGGCCCAGGTCGGGGTCACCGGCAACGCCTCGGCGCCCGATTTCGTCTTTACCTCCAACCCGGACCTGCCGCAGGACGAGGTCTTGTCGCGCCTCCTGTTCGGCAAGGCGGCGGGCGGTCTCTCGGCCGGTCAGGCCCTGCAGCTCGCCCAGGCGGTGGCGCAATTCTCCGGTGCGGGCGGCGGGCCGGGCGTGTTCGAGAGCATGCGCAAGGGCCTCGGTGTCGACAGCCTCGACATCACCACGGGCGCCGAAGGCGGCGTCGCGGTGGGCGCCTCGCGCTACATCAACGATCGCACCAGCATAGGCGTGAAGGCCGGCTCCACGCCGGAAGACACGGGCGTCACCCTCAATTTCGACGTCACGCGCAACATCAAGATCCAGGCTGGCGCGGGCGCCGACGGCAGCGCCTCGGGCGGCGTCGGCATCGAACGGGAATATTAGCAATCGGCCGCCGCGCGGTCCCCCCGCGCGGCGGCCGTCACCGTCAGTCGATCTTCTTGCGCGCGGTCTCGGGCGCGATCATCGTGGCGCCCAGCGTCACGCAGGCCAGCACGATCAGATACACCGAGATCGGCCACGTCGCCCCGCTCCAGGCCATCAGAGCCGCCGCGATGATGGGCGTGAAGCCGCCGCTCAGCGCCGCGCCCACCTGGAAGCCCATCGACGCGCCCGTGTAGCGCAGCCGGGCATCGAACAGCTCCGACATCCACGCCGCGCCGGTGCCGAACATGATGCCCTGGCCAAGGCTCAGCGCCACCGCCACCGTGATGGCGATCACGGTCGGGTCGCGCGTCTCGAACAGCCAGAACATCGGGAACGCGAAGCCGATCGAGAACACGCACGCCACGACGAACAGCGCCTTGCGGCCATAACGGTCCGACAGCAGGCCGAACAGCGGCAGCGTGAACAGCTCGATGAACGCCGCGATCAGGATGCCGTTGAGGATCACGCTGCGCGGCAGGCCCAGCTGCCCCGTCACATACGAGATCGACCACACGGTCACGATGCTCACATAGGCGATTTCCGACACCTTCAGCCCCACGGCGGTCAGGAACACGCGCGGATGCTCGGTCAGGATCTCCATCAGCGGCATACGCGCCACCACGTTTTCCTTCTTCACCCGCTGGAAGGCCGGCGTCTCGTGCAGCCTCAGGCGGATGAACAGGCCGAACACCACCAGCAGCGCGCTGGCGAGGAACGGCACGCGCCAGCCCCAGCTCAGAAACGCCTCCTCCGGCAGCAGTGAAACCAGCGCGAACACCCCGATCGAGCTGATGACGCCGAGTGGATAGCCCAGCTGCACGAGGCTGCCGAAGAAGCCGCGCCTGTGGTCGGGCACGCTCTCCACCACCATCAGCACCGCGCCGCCCCATTCGCCGCCGATGCCGATGCCCTGCACGAGGCGCAGCGTCACCAGCAGGATCGGCGCCAGGATGCCCACCTGCTGATAGGTGGGCAGGCAGCCGATCAGGAACGTGCCCAGCCCCATGATGATGATCGTCAGGGACAGCATGGCCTTGCGGCCGAGCTTGTCGCCGAAATGCCCGAAGATGATCCCGCCCAGCGGCCGGGCCAGGAAACCGACGGCGTAGGAGCCGAACGACGCGATCAGGCCCACGGCCGGGTCGATGTTCGGGAAGAACAGCTTGTTGAAGACCAGAGCGGCCGCCGTCCCGTAGATCAGGAAGTCATACCATTCGACGGTCGTGCCGATGACGCTCGACCAGACGATCTTCTGTCGCTCGGACGAAGTCAGTGCCCCTTCGCTCGAGGTGGTGATAGGTGGGTCGCCCCCAAAAACCGTCGCATCCGACATCCCAAATCCCCTTTAGTGGAATAATTTCCATCAAAGAGGAAGCAAGCGTCGTGCCAGATGGCGGTTCAGAGGTCGAGTGTCACAGATCCCCGGGCGCGTGACACGCACGGCGCCATGCGCGATTGCCGGTCGTGCAGCCCCAGCACGCTGTCGCGATGGATGACATTGCCCTCGCTGTAGCCGCAGATGCACGATCCGCAGACGCCCAGCTCGCACGAGGACAGAAGCGAAAAGCCTCGCTCCTTCAACACGTCCAGCGCGGAACGTTCGGCAGGAACGCGCAAAACCTCCCCGGTCGAGCGGATGAGGATGTCGAACGGCTCCGGCTTGAAATTCTCGTCCAGCACGGGCTTGAACACCTCGAAATGCAGGCGCTCCTCCGGCCAGCCTAGGGCTGTGCCGGCCGCGCGCACCGCATCCGTCAGCCGCGCCGGGCCGCAGGCATAGACATGGGTGCCCGGCGCGTTGCCCTCCGCGGCCAGCACGGCGTCGGCGTCGAAGCGTCGGTCGCCGGAGAAATAGGTGGTGAGCCGGTCGCCGCAGATCGCGCGCAGATCGCCCAGCAGCGCCGCCTTATCCGCGCCGCGCGCGCAATAATGGACGTGGAATTCCCCTCCCTTCGCCGCCGCCTCGCGCGCCATCGGCACAAGGGGCGTCACCCCGATCCCGCCGGCGATGAAGATGTGGCGGCTGGCGCCTTCGTCGAGCGCGAAATGCGAGCGCGGCGCCGAGGCCTTGATCGCATCTCCCGCCGCCAGATTGTCGTACAGCCAGCCGGAACCGCCGCGCCCACCGGCCTCTCGCTTGACGGCGATGCGCCAGGTCGAGAGATCGGCCGGATCGCCGCACAGCGAATATTGCCGCACCTTGCCGTCGGGCAGGTGCACGTCGATATGCGCCCCCGCGCGCCAGGCGGGCAAAGCGGGGCGCGAGGCATGGCGCAGCACCAGCACCATGACGTCCTCAGCCTCGGCGATGCGCTCCGTCACCACCAGTTTCATGATCACGCGGGCGCTCATGGCGGGGCCTATTCGTCGAGCGGTTCGATCGCGTCGCCCGGCCGGATCGTGCCGCCGGTCTCGATCGTGCAGTTCAGGCCCGAGCGGTTGTAGAGCGGCAGGTAGACCGGCGAACCCAGCAGCTCTTCCAGATATTTGCAGGGGAAGTTCAGCCGTCCGCCGCGCAGAACGGTCTCGCCCACCCGGAAGCGCTTGCCCACCAGATGGTTGAGCGGCACGCCCCGCGTGGTCAGGTTGCGGCGATGGTCGATGGGCTCCAGAACGATGGGCCCCGCCTGCAGCGGCGGGTCGTTCTTGGCCAGCGCCTCCAGGGCCTCCACCTCGATCAGCGTCACCTCGCGGATGTCCGGCTTCGGCGAATAGGTGCCGGTGCCGAGAAAATATCGGTCGCCCTCGATGCCGCGTCCGGCCACCAGCTTGGCCTCGCTCAGCTCTTCCATCTCGTGGGAAGCGGCTTCGGCGATGTGAATGTGGAGGAGTGTGCCTCCGCTCCAGGCGGTCATCGGCTCAGGCTCCGGGCGCGAGCGCGATGCACTCGATCTCGACCAGCACGTCGCGCGGCAGGCGCGCCACTTCGATGGTGGAGCGCGCGGGAAGCGAGGTCCCGAACACCTCCGCATAGAGGCCGTTCATCGTGGCGAAGTCGTTCATGTCCTTGAGGAACACGGTCGTTTTCACGACCTGCTCCGGCCCGCTGCCCGCGGCTTCAAGCACCGCCAGCACATTGGCCAGGGATTGGCGGGTCTGTGCCTCGATCCCGTCCGGCACCGCGCCGGCGAGATCCATGGGAAGCTGTCCGGAAACGAAAACGAGGCCGTTGCCGGTGATGGCCTGGGAATAGGGACCGGCGGCCTTGGGGGCAGCTTCCGTGGCGATAATCGAACGCGCGCTCATGCATGGGCTCCATAGTGATAGAGCCGATAGTGGAGGAAATTCCACTGCGTGAGAAGCGTGAACTTACCGCAATTTGCTGCTGTCGATGATCAAAAAGTACTCACACACCCCGGCGCCCAGATTGGTGAAGGCGTGGATCGCGTCGGCCTGGAAATAAAGCGAATCCCGTTCGCTCAGAATGATGCGGCGTTCGCCGACGCTCACTTCCAGCCGGCCCTTCAGCACGTAGATGTATTCCTCGACACCACGACGGTGCGCGACGAACTCCCCGGTCGTGCTCCCCACCGGAAGAGTGTTCAGCACCCAGTCGATCCCGCGCGCCGGCAGCACGGGCGACAGGCAGCGCCGCGTATAGCCGGATTCGGCGTCCGAGAGGATGGGCTGCCGCGCAGCGGGGATCACGATGATCTCCTGCTCTTCCGGGTGTGCCATCAATTGCGAGAAGGTGGTGCCCAGCGCCTCGGCCAGCCGCGACAGGGTGCCGGTCGAGGGCACGGTCTCGCCGCGTTCCACTTTCGAGATCATGGAGCGGCTCACGCCCGACAGGGCGCTCAGCCCCTCCAGCGAAAGGGCCTTCATCTTGCGGTGACGCCGCACTTCCTCCGCAAGCACGCGGAGCTGTTCGGACACGTTATCGGTCACGCTGGTACGCAAGGCGTCGGACAAGGATCGCTCCGCTTGTTTCGTCGGAACATACCGGGCCGCAACCGCTCTCTCCAGTGCGAACCGTCGAGATCCGATATATTTCACCAAATATATCGTTACGCCGCCCGAACCGGGCATCCACTCTGCCCGATAATCGCCGGCGAGGAGTGGCGGTTCGATCAATCAAGCCCGGAGGAATCTGTTCGCCCGAGCTCGGTGAAATCCGAGGTCAGGACGCCGCCGCGAGGCTCCGTTCGTAGTTGAGGCTGGGCGCCAGCCAGCGCTCCATCTCTTCCACGCTCGCGCCCTTGCGGGCGGCATAATCCTCGACCTGATCCTGCTCGATACGGCCGACGCCGAAATAGGCGGCTTCGGGATGGCCGAAATACATGCCGCACACCGCCGCGCCGGGATACATCGCCATGCTCTCGGTCAGCTCCAGCCCGGCATGGCGCTCGGCGTTGAGCAGGCGGAACAGGGTGGTCTTCTCAGTGTGGTCGGGGCAGGCGGGATAGCCGGGGGCCGGGCGGATGCCCTGATATTTCTCGGCAATGAGGTCTTCGTTGGCGAGGCTTTCATCCGCCGCATAGCCCCAGAATTCCTGACGCACGCGCTGGTGCAGGCGTTCGGCGAAGGCCTCGGCCAGCCGGTCGGCCAGCGCCTTCACCATGATCGAATTGTAGTCGTCCTTGTCGGCCACATACTTCGCGACGATGTCGTCCAGCCCGACGCCCGTGTTCACCGCGAACGCGCCGATGTAATCGATCTTGCCGCTGTCCTTCGGCGCGATGAAATCGGCCAGCGCGAAATTGGCGCGGTCATTGTCGCGCAGCATCTGCTGGCGCAGCGTGTGGATCGTCGCGATCACCTCGCTGCGGTCCTCGTCGGCATAGATTTCGATGTCGTCGTCGCCCACGCTGTTCGCGGGCCAGAAGCCGAACACGCCGCGCGCCTTCAGCCGGCGTTCGAGGATGATGCGCTTCAGCATGGCCTGCGCGTCGGCATAGACCGCACGCGCGGCCTCGCCCACCACCGAATCCTCGAGGATCTGCGGAAAGCCGCCGGCCAGTTCCCAGGTCGAGAAGAACGGCCCCCAGTCGATGAAGCCCGCGATCTCGCCGAGGTCGTAGCCATTGAGCGCGCGCACGCCGAGCACGTTCGGGCGCGGCGGCTGGTAATTCGCCCAGTCGATACGGGCCTTGTTGGCCCGCGCGCCTGCGATGGTCTGGCGCGGCCCGGTCTTCTTGCCGCGGCCGTGCTTTTCGCGGATGCCGCGATATTCGTCCTGCACGCCCTTGATGTACTCGACGCCCGTCTTTTCGCCGAGCAGCTGCCCCACCACGCCCACCGCGCGGCTGGCGTCGGGCACATAGACGACGCCCTTGCCGTAATTCGGCTCGATCTTCACGGCGGTGTGGATCCGGCTCGTCGTCGCGCCGCCGATGAGGAGCGGCATCTTCATGCCCTTCCTCTGCATCTCGGCCGCCACATAGGCCATCTCGTCGAGGCTGGGCGTGATGAGGCCGGACAGGCCGATCACGTCCACTTTCTCGGTCTCGGCGGCATCGAGGATCTTGGCCGCCGGCACCATCACGCCGAGATCGACCACCTCGTAATTGTTGCACTGCAGCACGACGCCGACGATGTTCTTGCCGATGTCGTGGACGTCGCCCTTCACGGTCGCCATCAATATCTTGCCGGCCGATTGCTGCGTGTTGCCGGAAACGAGCTTCTCCTCCTCGATGAAGGGCAGCAGATAGCCCACCGATTTCTTCATCACGCGGGCGCTCTTCACCACCTGCGGCAGGAACATCTTGCCCGAGCCGAACAGATCGCCCACCACGTTCATGCCGTCCATCAGCGGCCCCTCGATCACGTCGAGCGGGCGGGGCGACATCTGGCGCGCTTCCTCGGTGTCGGCGTCGATGAATTCGGTGATACCGTTGACCAGCGCGTGGACCAGGCGCTCGCGCACCGGCTGCTCGCGCCAGCTCATGTCCACTTCGGCCGCCGCACCGGCCTTGAAGTCGCCGGCCACTTCCAGCAGGCGGTCGGTGGCGTCGGCGCGCCGGTTCAGCAGCACGTCCTCGACGCGCTCGCGCAGCTCGGCCGGAATGTCCTCATAGGGCGTCAGCGCTCCGGCATTGACGATGCCCATATCCATGCCGGCTCGGATGGCATGGAACAGGAAGCAGGAATGGATCGCCGCGCGCAGCGGCTCATTGCCCCGGAACGAGAACGACACGTTCGACACGCCGCCCGACACGTGGGCATACGGCAATTCCTGGCGAATGCGGCGCGTGCCCTCGAAGAACTCTACCGCGTAATTGTTATGCTCCTCGATGCCGGTCGCCACCGCGAAGATGTTGGGGTCGAAGATGATGTCCTCGGGCGGGAAATCCACGACCTCCGTCAGCAGCTTGTAGGAGCGCGCGCAGATCTCGAACTTGCGCTCGGCGGTGTCGGCCTGGCCCACCTCGTCGAACGCCATCACCACCACGGCCGCGCCATAGCGGCGGATCAGCCGCGCCTGCCGCAGGAACGGCTCCTCGCCCTCCTTCAGGCTGATCGAATTGACGATCGACTTGCCCTGAACGCATTTCAGCCCGGCCTCGATGACCGACCATTTCGATGAATCGATCATCACCGGAATGCGGCTGATGTCCGGCTCGGAGGCCACGAGGTTCAGGAAGCGCACCATGGCAGCCTCGCTGTCCAGCATGCCCTCGTCCATGTTGATGTCGATGACCTGCGCGCCGCTCTCCACCTGCTGGCGGGCGACGGCAAGCGCGGCGTCGTAATCGCCGTTCAGGATCAGCTTCTTGAAGCGCGCCGAGCCGGTGACGTTCGTGCGTTCGCCGATATTGATGAAACTGGCGGTGGAGATGTCGTTCACGCGCGGGCCTCGAAGGGTTCCAGTCCGGACAGGCGCAGCTTGCGCTCCACCTGGGGCACGTCGCGGGGTGGCAGGCCCTTCACGCGTTCGGCGATGGCGCGAATGTGCCCCGGCGTCGTGCCGCAGCAGCCGCCGACGATGTTGACGAGCCCCGCCTTGCCCCATTCGCACAGATGCCCGCCGGTGGTCTCGGGCGTCTCGTCATATTCGCCGAATTCGTTGGGCAGCCCGGCGTTCGGATAGGACGAGACGAGCGTGTCCGCCACCCGCGACAGCTCCGCCACATAGGGCCGCATCTGCTCGGCGCCGAACGCGCAGTTCAGCCCCACGCTGAACGGCTTCACATGCCGGATCGAGTTCCAGAACGCCTCCGTGGTCTGGCCCGACAGAGTGCGGCCGGACAAATCGGTAATGGTGCCCGAGATCATGATCGGCAGCTCCACGCCCATCTCGTCGAACACCTCCTGCACGCCGAACAAGGCGGCCTTGGCGTTCAGCGTGTCGAAGATCGTCTCCACCAGGATGAGGTCCGCGCCGCCATCGATCAGCGCCCGTGTCGCCTCCTTGTAGGCCTCGCGCAGCTCGTCGAACGTCACATTGCGGAAGCCCGGATTGTTGACGTCCGGCGAGATCGAGGCCGTGCGGCTCGTCGGTCCCAGCGCGCCGGCCACGAAGCGCGGCGAGCCGGTCTCCGCCTCCATCTCGTCGGCGGCCTCGCGCGCCAGCCGCGCGCCCTCGCGGTTCAGCTCGGCGGCGACGTGTTCGAGCTTGTATTCCGCCTGCGAGATCGTGGTGGAGTTGAACGTGTTGGTCTCGAGGATGTCCGCCCCGGCCTCCAGATATTGCCGGTGGATGCCCTTGATCACGTCCGGGCGCGTCAGCGTCAGCAGGTCGTTGTTGCCCTGCAGGTCCACCGCATGGTCGGCGAAGCGCGCGCCCCGAAAGTCCGGCTCCTGCAGCTTGTAGTTCTGGATCACGGTGCCCATCGCGCCGTCGAGAATGATGACGCGGGTCCGGGCAAGTTCGTCGAGCGCCGCGCGGCGTTCTTCGCGTGTGGACATCGGGAAACCTCGGCACGGGGGATAGGGCAATCAAGGGCATCGCCCCGCCGCTTCCTCTATCGCAAAAAGGCAACAATCGCCAGAAAGCGTCACAAAGCAGGCGGTTGAGGGCGCTTTTTCGAGATGATGATTGCGCTCTTGCTTTGCAATGCGCGCCAATCTGGCGGATGACCATGGCCGACGGTTCCTCTTCGGAGGATGAAAAGGGAACGCGGTGCGGCTTTCGGGCCCATCCCGCGGCTGCCCCCGCAACTGTGAGCGGCGGTCCCGTGCCAATGGCCACTGAACCTGTGTTCGGGAAGGCGGCACGGGAAGACACCCGCGAGCCAGGAGACCTGCCGTCAGCATGGTCATGCGCGAGAGCGTCGGACGGGGTGTTCCGGCGGTCGTCTTGGGTGCCGGTCCGCCTTGGGGGGCGGCGGGCCCGGGCGTCCCTCGCGGTGATGCACCATTTTGGCGTTTCGCCAGAGGTCCTCATGTCGCGTACCCTTCTTCTATCCTCCGCCGCTCTCGGCCTGATGACGATCGCCGCCGCGGCGCAGACCGCGCCGGCAGATGTCGCGGCGGCCCCCATCGAGCTCGAGGAAATCGTCGTCACCGCCAACCGCACGCCCACGCCGGCGAAGGAGGTCGGCAGCGCCGTCACCATCATCACGCGCGAGGAGCTGGAGCAGCGTCAGGTCCGCGTGGTCTCGGACGCCTTGCGTTCGGTGCCGGGCGTCAGCGTCAACACCACGGGCGCGCTGGGCAATCTCACCCAGCTGCGCGTTCGCGGCGCGGAATCCAACCACACGCTCGTTCTCATCGATGGCGTGGAGGTCAATTCGCCGGCCAATCTCGACAGCTCCTTCGATTTCGCCAATCTTCTGGCGCTCGATGTCGAGCGCATCGAGGTCCTGCGCGGTCCGCAGAGCGCGCTCTACGGGTCGGACGCGGTCGCCGGCGTGGTCAACATCATCACGCGGCGGGGCGAGGGGCCGGCCCGCGGCTCGGCCTTCGTCGAGGCCGGCAGCAGGGGCACCGTCGCGGGGGGTGCCTCCGTCGGCGGCGCCAAGGACCGTTTCGATTATTTCCTCAGTGCCAGCGGCCTGCGCACCGATGGTTTCTCCAGCGCCGCCGAATGGCGCGGCAACAGCGAGAAGGACGGCTACGAGAACGGCACCGCCTTCGCCAAATTCGGCTTCCAGGCGCGCGACAATCTGCGCTTCGATTTCGTCGGCCGCGCCTCCGGCTATTCTTCCGACAGCGATGATTTCGGAGCCGTCGCGGCCATTGACGGCGACGCCGAGACCGAGGGCAAGACCTTCCTAGGCCGGGCGCAGGCCAAGCTCGACCTGTATGACGGTCGCTGGCAGCAGCTCTTCCGCGTCAGCGGCAATCACGACGAGTACGATTATTTCTCGAACGGCGCGCTCACGGGTTCGTATGAGGGCACCAAGACCAAGTTCGATTATCAGAGCACCTTCGACATCCGCACCGACAGCCTGCCCCAGATCGCACAGAGCGTGACGCTGGCGGTCGATCACGAGATCAACGAGGCGAGCGTCCGCAGCGATTTCATCGATCTTGACCGCACGCGCGACCAGACGGGCCTCGTCGGGCAATATTCGGTGGGCTTCTGGGACCAGCTGTTCCTCACCGGCAGCATCCGGCACGATCTCAACGAGGATTTCGACGACAACACGACCTATCGCCTGACCGGCGCCTATGTGGTGCAGCAGACCGGCACCAAGTTCCGCGCCTCGTGGGGCACGGGCATCAAGGACCCGTCGCTGTATGAGCTTTACGGCTCGCCCGGCGTCTACCCCGTTCTGCCCAACCCCGACCTTCTGCCGGAGCGTTCGCGCGGCTGGGACGTCGGTGTCGACCAATCCCTCTTCGACAATCGCGTCCTCATCGAAGCCACCTATTTCGATCAGGAGATCGAGGACTTCATCACCACCGCCTACACTCCGACCTTCGAATCCCAATACGTGAACGGCGACGGTCGGGCGCAGACACGCGGCATCGAGCTCGGCCTCACCGTGCGGCCCCTGCCCAATCTCAGCCTGCGCGCGGCCTACACCTGGCTCGACGGCGAAGATCCGGACGGCAACCAATTGCTGCGCCGGCCGGAGCATTCCGCCAGCTTCAACGCCGATCTCGCCTTCCTGGACGGTCGCGCCAATGTCGGCGTCGGGCTGGTTTATGTCGGTGATCGGGAAGACCTCGCCTTCCTGCCGGCTCCCACCTATGGCAGCTACCGCACAACCCTGGATTCATATGTTGCCGTTAACGCACGCGGCAGCTATCGCATTGATGACAACAAGGAAATCTATGCGCGGGTCGAAAACCTGTTCGACGAAGAGTATGAAGAGACCTACACCTATGGTTCGCCGGGTCGTGTCGCGATCGCGGGAATGCGCGTAAACTTCTGATCGTCGGCCCGGTTCGGGTGGCTGCAGAACAGGGCAGATGATGGTTCGCTGGGTCTTGGCTGTCGTGCTTTCGGTGGTGTCCACCGCGGCGACGGCCGCTCCTCAGCGCATCGTCTCCCTGAACCTCTGTGCCGATCAATTGCTCCTGCAGCTCGTGCCGCGGGAGCGCATCGCTTCTCTGACCTGGCTCGCCGCCGATCCGCTGAGCTCGGCCATGGCGGACCAGGCGCGCGGCATCCCGGCCAACAGCGGCAGCGCCGAGGAGGTGCTCCGCTTCAAGCCGGATCTCGTTCTCGCCGGCATCTACACCACGCGCACCAGCGTCAATATCCTGCGGCGCGCCGGAATCCCGGTGGTGGAACTGGGCGTTCCAAGCACCCTGTCCGAGGCAAGCGACCAGATCCTCGATCTTGCGGCTGAATTGGGGGAAACCGGGCAGGGCAGGGAGATCGTCTCTGCGATGGAGGAGCGCCTGTCGCGCCAGACCTTCCCGGCGCTCGGGCCACGCCCACGCGCTTTGGTGCTCGGCGCCTACGGTGTCGCCGCCGGCCCGGGCTCGATCCTGGACGATATCGTCGAGCGGGCCGGCTTCGAAAGCCTCTCGCCATCCCTTGCCAAAGGCGGCGAGACCGGCATCCCGCTCGAAACGGCAATCATGTCGGGGCCCGATGCCCTGATCGTCGACGAGGCCGACCGAGGCCCGGCACTGGCCAACGAGATCCTGAGCCATTCGGTGCTGCGCGCGCTGCGCGGCCGGGTCGAAACGATCGCCCTGCCGTCGCGTCTGTGGTCCTGCGCCGGTCCTCATCTTGCGGATGCCGTCGAGGTCCTGAGGACGGCGGCCGTGCGCATCAGCGCACGCACGCTCCTGCACCCGGTGCGCTGATGCCACGCAAGATATTGTTTTTGCTTATTATTTTGATGTTTTTGCTGATTGCGGCATCGGCACTCATCGGCACATACCCGCTCAACATCGGCGCAGCCATCGGCACACGTCTCGCCGGTCAGGAAACGCTCGAAAGCATCGTGTTTTTCGAGCTGCGCCTGCCCCGCGCCATCCTGGGCGCGCTCGTCGGTTTCAGCCTCGGAATTTCGGGCGCGGCCATGCAGGGCTGGCTGCGCAACCCATTGGCAGACCCCGGCATCATCGGTGTGTCCGCCACGGCCGCTCTGGGCGCGGTCATCACCTTTTATTCGGGAATGGCGGCGGCATTTTCGCTGGCCTTGCCGCTCGGCGGCATTGCCGGAGCCATGCTGGCGACCACGGCCATGTACATCCTGGCGGGCAGGGGGGCCGGCACCACCTCCCTCATCCTCGCCGGCGTGGCGCTCTCCAGCCTCGCTGCGGCGCTCACCTCGCTGGCCCTCAATTTCGCGCCAAACCCTTATGCAATCACGGAAATCGTGTTCTGGCTGATGGGCTCCCTCGCGGATCGCGGGCTCGACCACGTCTATCTGGCGCTGCCGTTGATGGCGTTCGGCTGGTTCCTGCTGGCCCGCTGCGGACCGTCGCTCGACGCTCTGACGCTTGGAGAGGACAGTGCGCGTTCGCTCGGTTTCGATCTCGATGTGCTGCGGCTGCGGGTCATTGCAGGCGTGGGCCTGTGCGTGGGCAGCGCGGTGGCGGTGTCCGGCGCCATCGGCTTCGTCGGCCTCATCATGCCCCATCTGGTCCGTCCCCTCGTGGGAAACAGCGCCGGAAAGATCCTTATCGTCAGCGGCTTGGGTGGTGCGATCCTGCTGCTCTGCGCCGACATTGGAGTGCGTCTCATCCCCACACAGCCGGAAATGAAGCTCGGCGTGGTCACGGCCCTCCTTGGCGCGCCTTTCCTGTTCGCTTTGGTCTGGCGCCTGCGCCGGGACGTGCTGTGATGCGGATCGATGCAAGCGATCTGACCGTCTGCATCAAGGGCAGGGCGGTCGTAGACCGAGTGAGCCTGACTCTGGGGGGCGGTGAATTTGTCGGCCTCATCGGGCCGAACGGGGCCGGAAAAACAAGTCTTGTGCGTGCGTTGGCCGGCTTGATCGAGCCCCAGTCCGGTACGGTGAGCTACGATGGCGTGGCTTTGGACGCCATCCCGCTGCGTGAGCGCGCCTGCGACGTCGCTTTCCTCGCCCAGGCTGGCCCGGTCCACTGGCCACTTCGTGCCCGTCAGGTGGCCGCTCTCGGCCGTCTCCCGCATCGCAACAGCACCCCGGCCGAGAACGACGTCGCCATCGACCGGGCATTGTCGCTCGCGGGCGTCACGGAGCTGCAGAACCGCACCATGGACCGATTGTCCGGCGGTGAGCGGGCCCGCATCCTCATTGCCCGCGCGCTGGCGGTGGAGGCGCCCATCATGGTGGCCGACGAGCCCAATGCCGCGCTCGACCCCTACCACCAACTCGCAATCATGGAGGTGCTTCAGGCGCAGGCACGATCGGGCGCGGGGATTCTCGTGGTCCTGCACGACCTTACGCTTGCGGCGCGCTTCTGCGACCGTCTGATCGTGATGGCGGAAGGGCGCAAGATCGCGGACGGGACGCCGGCCGATGTGTTGACCGGACCCAATCTGGCGGAAGCCTATTCCATCACCGCGAAATGCGCGGAGGAGGGCGGTATCTCCTATGTTCTGCCGCTCCACCGGCTGGAGAGAAGCGAGCCATGAAGATTTACACCAAGAAGGGAGACAGGGGAGAAACCTCGCTGTTCTCCGGTCGTCGCGCCCGCAAGGACGACGCCTGTGTGGCCGCAGTCGGCGATCTCGACGAATTGTCGGCCGCGCTGGGTCTTGCACGCGCGGTCAATCCCTTTCTGGCGGATCAGATCATCGAGATTCAGCGCAATCTCTACGTCATCAGCGCGCGTCTCAGCGCAGAAGGCAAACGCGACATCCCCGGCATCCCGGAGCAGGCTATCAGCGCTCTTGAGGCTGAGATCGACCGTTTCGACGCCCAACTGCCACCGCTTACCGATTTCGTGGTGCCGGGCCAAACTGAAAACAGCGCCCGCCTTCACCTCGCCCGAGCCATCTGCCGACGCGCAGAACGCTCCTGCATCGGCACAAACATCGGCACACCACCGGAAACCACCTACCTAAACCGCCTGAGCGATGTACTGTTCATGTGGGCGAGATGGGAAGTATGCTATAATGGAGCGGGCGACATAAAACTCAAGAGCTGAAGTAAATATCGGCCTAGGTCGGCCAGCTTCCCTCCCGGGTGTTCTGCTCATATGGGGGTTTTACAAAGCAAAAACCCCCGCTGGATATGTCCATGCGGGGGT